>NZ_JACCCC010000001.1:5428016-6056033 GCF_013408795.1 Spinactinospora alkalitolerans | reverse complement strand
AGCGGGCCGCCGATCTGGGACAGCTCGTGGCAGGCGGTGCACAGGGCCGAGACGTCCTCGGCCGGGACGTCCTGCATCTCGTCGATGAACAGCGCGATGCCCACGCCGAGGTCGGTGGCGATCGACGCGGCGTCGACGAACAGCTCCACCAGGTCGATTTCGAGGTCGCCGGAGTCGGCCCGGCCGCGCACCGCGACGGCGTCGATGCCGGGCTGCCAGCGCGAGCCGGCCTTCGCGCCCTTGGCCGACTTCGGGTCGTCGGTCTTGGCCTGGGCGAACGCCTTCAGCACGCCGAGCACGCGGTCGATGCGCTCCGGCGCCCGGTGCCGCGGGGCGAGCTCGCGCAGCGCCATGTGCATGGCGGCGGCGACGGGTCGGCGGATGGACTGGTCGGGCCGCGCCTCGATCTTCCCGCTGCCCCACAGCCGCTGGATGGCCATCGAGCGGAACGTGTTGAGCAGGACGGTCTTGCCCACGCCGCGCAGCCCCGTGAGGATCATGCTGCGTTCCGGCCGCCCGCGCGCCACGCGTTCGAGCACGATCTCGAACTGCCGGACCTCGCGCTCGCGGCCGGCGAGCTCCGGCGGACGCTGGCCGGCGCCGGGGGCGTACGGATTCCGGACGGGGTCCATGGGATGGGACTCTATACGCGTCTCTAGCGCCGCTTCTAGAGAGCGGTAGAAAGCCGCAGACGAGGTGGCGCCCCAGTCGACGCGCTGGAGCGCGCGGCGATCGTCGAGACAGGAGCGGGGAGCCTGTCCGACCCCACCGAGCCGTATCGCCGTGCGGCCGGGTGCGGGCGCTGCCGTGGTCATACTCCCCGTCTCCCTTCTCTCGAACCTGTGTTCGATTGAGTGAGACTGTAGTGGATCCGGGGGCGGCTCCGCCACTTCCTCCGGGGAGTGTCACGCGGCGCGCCGCGGGCGATCGAGGCCGCCGCGCGCCGTCCGTGCAGGTGGCGGCCGCGGCCGGATCGATCCGAAAACGTGTGGATCGGTGGAACGGACACCGGCCCCGGCTGCGTCCAACCCGGCCGTAAGTCCCCCGTTGTCCGAAAAAGCCCTCGACCCGCTGATGTCCGACGACCGGGTTCGCGCAGGGGGTCGGCCGTCGCAGTGCGCGCAGCGCCGGCGGTGCAGTGGATCCGAGCTTCGCAAAGCCCGCCCCGTCCCGCGAACGCAGCAGTCAGACCTCGATCAGGAGAAGACACCCTCATGGACCGACTCCCACCCCCCAAGAACCCCGGCCCCTGGCCCGCCGCCGACGCCGCGTTCGTCAACCACGGGCGCAGCGGAATCGGATGCGTGCTCGTCGGCGCCGGCCTGCTGTTCTTCTTCACCGTCTGCGCGATCCTCGGCGCGGTGTCGCCGGAGAGGTTCCTCACCGAGAGCGGCAACCCGGGAGCCCAGCGCATCATCGCCACGGTGATCGCCGTCTTCTTCGGCGCCCTGTCGTTGTTCATGATCGCCGCCCTGCCCGCGGCCCTGCGTACGCACGGACTCGCGGTGGACCGGTCCGGGATCTGGTACGTGACCAAGAAGAAGGCGGAGCCCGTGCCCTGGCCGCAGATCCGGGCGATCGGCGGGAGCTGGGTGATGGCGCCGAAGAGGCCGACCACCAGCCTCGGCGGGATGATCGGCAGGGCCATCGTGCGCGCCGCCACCACCGACGACGGGCGCGAGAGGTTCGCCGTCGAGTTCTTCCTGCGCGACCCCCGGTCCGTGGCCGGCCTGACCAGGCTGGAGCTGCTGCAGAAGAGCACCGAGCGCGAGCAGCCGCCCCGGCCCGGCCTGCCCGGCGCGCGGCTGCGCTTCGTCATCCGCGGCATCGGCGACTACCGCGAGATGGCCGCCCACCTCCACCGGTGCGCCCCCGGGCTGTGGGTCGGCGAGTACCGGCGGTAGCGTCGTCCTCCTCGCGCGCCGCGACCCCTGCGGGAGGCGGCGCGGCCCCTCCCGCGGCGGATCCGCGCGGGAGGACGGCACTCGAAGACGCGGGAGAGACGCGATGAGCCACCACACCGTCCACCCGTCCGCGCTGGCCGTGCGCGGGGCGGGCTACGAGGTCGACGGCGCCAAGCTGATCGCCGACGTCGACCTCGACGTCGCCCCCGGCGAGTTCGTCGGGGTCATCGGGCCCAACGGGGCCGGGAAGTCGACGCTGCTACGCACCGTCCACCGGGTGCTGCGCCCCACCGCCGGGACCGTCCGCATCGACGGCGACGACCTGTGGGCGCTGCCGCCGCGCGCGCTGGCTCGGCGCATGGCCGCGGTGCTGCAGGAGAACGTCGCCGAGTTCGACCTCACCGTGGAGGAGGTCGTCGCGATGGGGCGCTCCCCGCACAAGCGGCTGTTCTCGGCCGACAACGACGACGACCGCCGCCTCGTCATGACCTCGCTGGAACTGGTCGGCGCCGCGCACCTGGGCCCGCGCGGCTACCCGAGCCTGTCCGGCGGCGAGAAGCAGCGCGTCCTGCTCGCCCGCGCGCTCACCCAGGAACCCGCGCTCCTGGTGCTCGACGAGCCCACCAACCACCTCGACATCGCCCACCAGATGGAGGTGCTCTCCGTCGTGCGGCGGCTGGGCACCAGCGTGCTCGCCGTGCTGCACGACCTCAACCTCGCCGCGCTGTACTGCGAC
Source organism: Spinactinospora alkalitolerans (assembly GCF_013408795.1). Lineage (NCBI taxonomy): Bacteria > Bacillati > Actinomycetota > Actinomycetes > Streptosporangiales > Nocardiopsidaceae > Spinactinospora > Spinactinospora alkalitolerans. Next base: position 6,053,393 of record NZ_JACCCC010000001.1, on the reverse strand, counting down.
CGCCTCTACGTGCTCGCCGAGGGCCGCGTCGCCGCGAGCGGGACGCCCGCCGAGGTGCTCACCCCCGGGCTGCTCGCCGACGTCTACCACGTGCGCGCCGACGTCGAGGTCCACCCGCTCACCGGGGCGCCCAACGTCGTGCTGCTGCCGCCGGAATGAGCGGGCCCGGCGCGGGCCGCGGTCACCGGGGGGCGACGGCAGCGGGGAGGCGGCGGCCCGGACCGCGCACCATCCGGTCCGGGCCGCCGTCGCGCGTGATCGAGGGGGTCAGTCCCAGTCCAGGCCGCCACCCGTCTGGTACTCGATCACCCGGGTCTCGAAGAAGTTCTTCTCCTTCTTCAGGTCCATCATTTCCGACATCCACGGGAACGGGTTGTCCGCCTCCCCGAAGATCGGCGCCAGCCCGATCTGCTCGGCCCGGCGGTCGGTGACGAAACGCATGTACCGCTCGCACAACTCGCCGTTGAGGCCGAGAATTCCCCGCGGCACGGTCTCCCGGCCGTAGGCCGCCTCCAGCGCGCACGCCTCGGCCAGCATGGTCCGCACCTCGGCCTGGAAGTCCTCGCTCCACAGGTGCGGGTTCTCGATCTTGATCTGGTTGATCACGTCGATGCCGAAGTTCAGGTGGATCGACTCGTCGCGCAGGATGTACTGGTACTGCTCGGCGATCCCCACCATCTTGTTGCGCCGGCCCAGCGACAGGATCTGGGCGAACCCGGTGTAGAACCACATCCCCTCGAACACCACGTAGAACGCGACGAGGTCGCGCAGGAACGCCTGGTCGGCCTCTGGCGTGCCGGTCGCGAAGTCCGGGTCCTCCAGGTTGCGGGTGTACTTCAGCGCCCACGCGTCCTTCTCGGTGATCGAGGGGACCTCGCGGTACATGTTGAACAGCTCGCCCTCGTCCAGGCCGAGGCTCTCGCAGACGTACTGGAACGTGTGCGTGTGCACGGCCTCCTCGAACGCCTGGCGCAGCAGGTACTGCCGGCACTCGGGGTTGGTGAGGTGCCGGTAGACGGCGAGCACGATGTTGTTGGCCACCAGCGACTCCGCCGTGGCGAAGAAGCCCAGGTTGCGCTTGAGCATCAGCCGCTCGTCCTCGGTGAGGCCGTCGCGGGACTTCCACAGCGCGATGTCGGCCTGCATGGCGACCTCGGTCGGCATCCAGTGGTTGTTGCACCCGGCGAGGTACTTGTCCCAGGCCCAGCGGTACTTCAGCGGGAGCAGCTGGTTGACGTCGGCGCGCGCGTTGATCATCGCCTTGTCGCCGACGCCGATCCGCGCGGCGTCGCGCTGGATCTCGCCGAGGCCGGTGGTGCGGGCCGCACCGGAGTTCGCTTCGAACAGGCTGGTCATCGTGGTCGTCTCCCGGGACGGGGGTGAGTGGGGCAGGGGACGCGGGCGCGGGCGGCGGCAGCGGCGCCCGCGCCCGCGAAACGTCGGCGCGCGGCTACTGGCACGCTTCGCAGTCGGGGTCCTCGACGGAGCAGACCGCCCCGGGATCGGGGTCGGCCACCGGGACCGGGCTCGGGCTCGGCGCCGGGCTCGGCGCCGCCGGAGCGACCGCGACCGCGTTGAGCCTGCCGTCGGTGCCCCGGAGCGTGCTCTTCTCCACGTGCGTGGCGCTCTGCGAACGCAGGTAGTAGGTGGTCTTGAGCCCCTTGCGCCAGGCGCGGCGGTACAGCTCGTCGAGCTTGCGCCCGCTGGGCGCCGCCACGTAGAGGTTCAGCGACTGCGCCTGGTCGATCCACTTCTGCCGACGCGCGGCGGCGTCGACCAGCCAGGCCGGGTCGATCTCGAACGCGGTGGCGTAGAGCTCCTTGAGGTCGGCCGGGACGCGCTCGATCGCGCCGAGGCCGCCGTCGTGGTACTTCATCGCCGCCACCATCTCCGCGTCCCACAGTCCGCGCGCCTTGAGGTCGCGGACCAGGTACGGGTTGACCACGGTGAAGTCGCCGGACATGTTCGACTTCACGTACAGGTTGCGAAAGACCGGCTCGATCGACTGGCCCACGCCGGTGATGTTGGCGATGGTCGCGGTCGGCGCGATCGCCATGACGTTGGAGTTGCGCATCCCCACGGTGCGCACCCGCTCCCGCAGCGCCTCCCAGTCCAGGCGCTCGGTGCGGTCCACGTCGAGCGCGCCGCCGCGGGCCTCGTCGAGCAGCCGCAGCGAGTCGATCGGCAGCACGCCCCGGCTCCACAGCGAACCGTCGAAGCTGGGGTAGGCGCCGCGCTCGGCGGCCAGGTCGGCCGAGGCCGCGATCGCGTGGTGGCTGATCAGCTCCATGCTCTCGTCGGCGAACTCCACCGCCGCCTGCGAGGCCGGCGGAACGCGCAGCGCGAACAGCGCGTCCTGGAAGCCCATGAGCCCCAGGCCCACCGGGCGGTGCCGCAGGTTCGCCCGCTCGGCCTCGGGGACCGTGTAGAAGTTCACGTCGATGACGTTGTCGAGCATCCGCACCGCCGTGCGCACGGTCCGGCGCAGCCGCTCGGCGTCCAGACCGTCCGGGCCCACGTGGTTGGCCAGGTTCACCGAACCCAGGTTGCAGACCGCCACCTCATCGGCGCCGGTGTTCAGCGTGATCTCGGTGCACAGGTTGGAGGAGTGCACGACGCCGGCGTGCTGCTGCGGCGAGCGCAGGTTGCACGGGTCCTTGAAGGTGATCCACGGGTGGCCGGTCTCGAACAGCATGGTGAGCATGCGCCGCCACAACTCGACCGCGCGCACCCGGCGGTGCACCGTGATCCCGCCGGCGTCGGCGGCCCGCTCGTAGGCCTCGTAGCGCTCGGCGAACTCCGCGCCGTAGAGGTCGTGCAGGTCGGGCACCTCGTCCGGGGAGAACAGCGTCCACTCGCCGTCGGCCTCGACCCGCTGCAGGAACAGGTCCGGCACCCAGTTCGCCGTGTTCATGTCATGCGTGCGCCGCCGGTCGTCACCGGTGTTCTTGCGCAGGTCGAGGAACTCCTCGATGTCGATGTGCCACGTCTCCAGGTAAGCGCACACCGCGCCCTTGCGTTTTCCGCCGTTGTGTACGAGACCGGCGGCCGTCATGTACGACTCGTCTCCCTCGACCTTGAGGTCGAAAACCGAGGGAGCGGTGTCCGCGGCGTTCACGTCGCGGACCCGGGAGAAGACCATCCCCTCGTGTTCGATCCGGTTCGACTTGGTGAGAGGACGGCATCCCAGCAGCTCGGCAACCCCGGAGACCGCAGGGACCCGGATGTCGAAGGCTTTCACGGCTTTGGAGGACGGGATCCTGGTGCCGTCCGATCGGGTGCCGACATGGCCCTGCTCGCGTTCCCGGTACCGCCCCGCCGCCGGAATGCCCAAGCGCAGCAGCTGATAGCGCACCCCTTCCGCGAGTGGCCGGGAGGCCGTCGTGAAGTAGATCTCCACTCCCCGCGAGACTCCTCCGTCCGTTTCGAGTAGCCCCTGGAGGAGCGCGCGCGTCTGCGCATGCGGAAGATGGGAGAACCGGCGCGCTATGCGCTTCCTGCGGTCATCGTCGTAGAGGTCCGCGTGGGTGAAGGGAAGTGTCGGCTCACCGGCACCGGTGACACGGCCGGTAGCGGGATCCCGCAGCACCCCTCGTCCGGATGCCCAGCGGATCTGCAGGCAGGCCTCGTCCCGGCCCGTCTCCCGGAAGTGGATACCGTGCTCCATGAGGTAGTTCCGCACGAACACCAGATGAGTGTCCAGTTCCGGGTCGCCCGAGACGCCCCACTCGAGTCCCCCCTCCGAGAGGTGGCCGTCCCCCAGGAGGATCCCGTAGAGCCGGGCATCGTCCTCGGTGAACCCTTGGACGGGTAGGACCTCCTTCGGGATGACCTGGCCGACGTAGTCGCCCTTGCTCAGCTCACCCGCTTCCACCCATTCAGGCCGCACTTTGCCGTTGGCCGGCCATTCCAGGGTCCGGGTGTTCGACTGCTCCAGTTGAACGCCCTGAATGGCGCGGAACGGGTGCCCCGCGGTCACCTTCAGCGTCTCGATCGAATGCTTGATGTCCACTTCGACCATCGGATCGGTCTGGTCGTAGGCGAAAACCTCCGTTACCTCGCGGTAATGACCGCTCTTCCCCAAGACCAGATCGCCGATTCGCACGTCGCGGATCGCCTTGACGCCATCGGCCGTGTACACCGATGTCTCCGGCGCGAAGCACTGGTTCACCGCCACCGCGGTGTCGTTGGCGATCTTCAGGAACGGGACGACGCCCTGGCTCTGGCCGTTGGTGCCCTTGATGTGGGCGCCCATGCCGCGCACCGGGGTCCAGTCGTTGCCGAGGCCGCCGGAGTACTTCGACAGCAGCGCGTTGTTGCCGATGCCGTGGAAGATGCCCTGGAGGTCGTCCTCGACGGTGGTGAGGAAGCACGACGACAGTTGGGCGCGGCGGGTGCCGGAGTTGAACAGCGTCGGCGTGGAGCACATGAAGTCGAACGAGGACAGCAGCTCGTAGAACTCGATCGCGCGGGCCTCCCGGTCGTCCTCCTTGAGCGCCAGCCCCATGGCGACGCGCATGAAGAACGCCTGCGGCAGCTCGTAGCGGACGCCTCCGCTGTGCAGGAAGTAGCGGTCGTAGAGGGTCTGCAGGCCGAGGAAGGTGAAGTCCAGGTCGCGCTCGGGGCGCAGCGCGGCGCCGAGGCGGGCGAGGTCGAACGCCGCGAGCTCGGGGTCGAGCTGCTCCAGCTCGACGCCGCGGGCGACGTAGTCGGCGAGGTAGCCGGCGTAGCGGTCGGCCATGGCCGCCTGGTCGGCCTCGTCGAAACCGCCGGAGAGGAAGGTCAGCGCCTCGCGGCGCAGCTTGTCCAGGAGCAGGCGCGCGCTGGCGTAGGAGTAGTCGGGGTCGGCCTCGACGAACGCGCGCGCCGCCATGACCAGCGCGAGCTCCAGTTCGTCGGGGCGGATGCCCGGGTAGAGGTTGCGCCGCGCCTCGGCGATGACGGTCTCGGCCGAGGCGCCGTCCAGCCCCGCGCAGGCCTCCCCGACCACCAATCGGACCCGGTCCATCGGGTCCGAGGGGGGGAGGCGTCGCCGCCGAGGGGGCGACGTCGGTGTCGAGGGTCATGGTGGCTCCAACCAGGTAGACGAAAACCGGTTGGGGTTTCGAGGTCGGAGCGCACACGAACGGGGCGGGCTGCGACGGCCCACGCTGATCTACCGGGTTCGCGGCGGCCCACCCTCGAGGCCCCGTTGCGGTGCGCGCCGCGCGCGCACGCCGGTGGCAGGTCTTCGGACTCGCGGGCACCGGGCCCGTGGCCCGTCCTACCGGCCGTCGCTTCCCGGGCGCCATGGCGCGGCACCCAGTGCACAAGACGGCTTCCGTTCCCGCTCACCGCTGCGGGGCAGTCCCGGATTCGCACCGGGTTCCCTCTTGCCTCACCCGAACCTCTCACCCCGGGTGAACCACCAGCGGAAGGGATACTACATCTGGTGCCCACCACTCGCGACAACCTCAAGATATCGGCGTGCTGGTTCGGCTGGTGCCTCACGGAGGCGATAATGGGACGCGATGACGTTTCTGCATGTGTTCGACATGGACGGCACGCTGCTCAACGGGTCGACGGCGAGTCTTGAGGTGGCCGGGGTCCGCGGCACCGTCGCCGAGCTCACCGAGTTGGAGCAGCGGTTCGCCGGCGGGGTGATCGACACGCGGGGGTTCGCCCGCGAGATCCACAGCCTGTGGAGGGAGCTCACCGCGGCGCAGGTCGAGGAGGCGTTCCGGGCGAGCCCGTTCCTCACCGGCGTCGCCGATGTCTGCGCCGACATCCGCCGCCGCGGCGAGCGGTCCCTGGTGATCACGATGTCGCCGGACTTCTACGCCCGGCACCTGCTGGAGTTCGGCTTCGACGAGATCGTCGCGTCGCGCTTCCCGCCCCCTCCGTTCGCCGAACCGGTCGTGCCCGAGAACATCCTCACCCCCGCCGACAAAGTGCGGATCGTCGACGAGGTCCGCGGGCGCGAGGGCATCGGGCCGGAGCGGTGCGTCGCCTACGGGGACTCCATGAGTGACGCCCCGCTGTTCCGGCACCTGGAGCGCACCGTCGCGGTCAACGCCGACCACCACCTCGCCGGGATCGCCCGCGCCGAGTACCGGGGGCCGGACCTGCCTGGCGCCTACGCCCTCGGCAGGGAACTCCTCCGGTCCCCCTGACCGGCGGGGACGCGTCCGTTTCCTTCAAGACCGCCGCGGCGGGCGCGGTCTAGCGTCGTCGGCATGGCAATCAGGTTCAATCTCATCGGTATCGCGGTCGCCGACATGGGGCGGTCGCTGGCGTTCTACCGCCGCCTCGGGGTCGACGTCCCCGCTGAGGCCGACTCCGAGCCGCACGTCGAGGCGGAGCTGGGCGGCGGGCTGCGGATGGCCTGGGACACCGACGAAACGATCCGCTCCTTCGACCCCGACTGGAAGCCGGCCCCCGGCGGCGGACGCCTCGGCCTGGCCTTCGCCTGCGACGACCCCGCCGAGGTGGACGCCGTCTACGCCGAGCTGACGGCGGCCGGCTACGAGGGGCACATGGCGCCCTGGGACGCGTTCTGGGGCCAGCGCTACGCCGTGGTGAACGATCCGGACGGCAACGGCGTCGACCTCTACGCCCCGCTGTCCGGTCAGCCCGTCGGACCGGGCAGGGGCCGGTAACCGGGGCGGGGGAGAGGTGCGGCATGATCGTCGGATGCCGCACCTGGGACTGGTGACCCTCGTCGTGCGCGACTACGACGAGGCCGTCGCCTTCTACGTGAACGCCGTCGGCTTCGAGCTCATCGAGGACACCCGCATCAGCGACGAGAAGCGCTGGGTCGTGGTCGGCCCGCCGGGGGCGCGGGAGACGGCCGTGCTCCTCGCGCGGGCCGCGACCCCCGAGCAGGCGGCGCGCATCGGCGACCAGACCGGCGGGCGCGTCGGCTGGTTCCTCAACACCGAGGATTTCGACCGGGACCACGAGCGGATGCGGGCGGCCGGGGTCGTGTTCGAAGAGCCGCCCCGGCACGAGCCCTACGGAACGGTGGCCGTCTTCCGGGACCCCTACGGCAACCGCTGGGACCTGATCGGGCCGCGCCGCGACCGCGGCGCCGACGGCACCGGTTCCGGTGCCCCAGGGCGGGGCGAACCGCCGGACCCGGCGCGCTGGCCCACCAGCGAGCCCGGGGGGACGCCGGTCAGGGAGCGCACCTCGCGGGTGAGGTGGGCCTGGTCGGCGTAGCCCGCCGCGGCCGCGGCCAGGGCGAGCGGCGTTCCCGCGCGCGCCATGTCCAGCGCCCGGTTCATCCGCAGGATCCGGTCCAGGGTCTTCGGCCCGTACCCGAAGGCGGTCAGGCAGCGCCGGTGCAGTTGCCGCTCGCTCAGCCCGACCGCGTCGGCCGCGGCGCGCACCCGCGGCCCGGCGCGCCCGCTGCCCGGCGCCGTGCCGCCGGGCGGCGGGCGCAGGTGGGCGAGGACCGCGGGGGCGATCGGGTCGGCCAGGCCGCTGTGGCGCGGCAGGTCGGCCGCGATCGACTCCAGGACCCGCCCCGGGGCCGGCGCCTCGGCGAGCCGCTCGGTGAGGATCCGCACCTGCTCGGTCGGCCACAGCTCCGCCAGCGGGACGCGCAGGTCGCGCAGTTCGGCGGCCGGTGTCCCGATGACGGACGGGCCCAGCCCCGGGTCGAACCGCAGTCCGGTGTAGGCGTCACCGGGCGCGTCGGTCACCGTGTGCGCGGCCGTGTCGGGCCCGGCGACCAGCAGTCCGCCGCCGATCCAGATCAGGTCCATGCACCCGTCCGGCAGGACGCGCCGCACCCCGCCGGTGCCGGTGCCGGTGTCCGCCTCCGGCGCCCCGCCGCGCCACAGCACGGCGCCGGCCACGCGTGACGGCCTCTCCTGGTACATCGCCGCCGGCTCCTTCCTCGCGCAGAACCGGTTCCGTCCCCTGCTCGCCTACTCGTCGAGGAGCCGGTCCAGATCGTCCTCCGGCTGACCGAGGTCCATGCGGATCCGGAACCGGGCCCGCAGCAGCTCCAGCAGCAGGTCGTGCACGTAGGGCGAGACGTCCTGGTGGCGGAACCGCTGCACGCCGAGGGTCGCCCAGTCGTGGGCGCCCTTCAGGTCGTCGTGGGCCTGGAGGGTCTCGGCGATGTGGATGTAGGTGGGCAGGTTGCGCGCGCCCTCGGCGCGCAGCCGGTCGAACTGGGCGTAGGCGTCGTCGATGCGGTCGAGCTCCAGCAGCGCGCCGGCCTGCAGGGCTCGGGCGTCGATGATGGTGGTGCCGCCGTCGTCGATCGCGCGCTGGTACATGGCCGTGGCGCGCTCGAACTCCTGCGCCATCTCCCACTGCTCACCGGAGCGGACGAAGAGTTCGGCGCGGGAGATCTCGCTGTCGGCGTCGACCCGGTTGGCCAGGTCGGTCAGTTCGCGCGCGACCGCGTCGTGATCGCCGGACTGCACGGCTCGGAACTCCAACCGGTCGAGGTCGGCCGTTGTCACCCGGGTCACTGCACCCTCCTTACGTCCTCGCCGTCACCGACTCAGGCGCGAGCACGCTCCAAGGCGTTCCAGAAACCTTCCCGCAGCGCGTGGCGGACCTCGTCGCGCAGCAGGAAGTCGACCGGCAGCGCCGATCCCTGCAGCAGCCGTGCCTCCAGGTCGGAGGGCATGCGCGGCCTGCGGGCCAGGACGGCCTCCAGCCACAGCACGGGGGCGTCGCGCGCTATCGACTCCGCGAAGTCACTGCCCTCCTTGCCTGCGACGCCGACGGCGTCCTCGGCCGTCCGCATCGATGAGGGGCCCGGCTGGACGTAGCCCAGGCGGGGCGTCGGGTTGGTGTAGGGCCCGTGCTGGACCCGGTGGTCGGGGCGGGGGCCAGTAGCGGGCTCGGAGCCCTGCTGGGCTCGCTGAGCGCTCCTGAAGCCGGAATCAGCTTCCGTACTGGCCCCAAAAGTAGGGTTTGGGCCGCTGTTACCCCCAAACCCGGGATTCTCGCCCGTGTTCGGCCCGTACCGGGGGTCCGGCCCTGGAGGCGCGCCCCGGGATGGTGGTGGCGCCTCCCGGTCGTAGGGCGAGCCGCCCATCATCGGATTGCGGTGCGCCCCCGTCTGGTGCTGCTGCGCGGGGTGCTGCGGCGGAACGCCGCCCTGGCCCGGCCCGGTGTTGCCGTAGCCGCCCTGCTGCCGGGCGTCGTGCATGCCGGGGTGCGCTCCCGTCTGCGGACCCGAGGGGACCTGGTTGGGGCCGGTGGGCGGGTTCGGCGCCATGCTCGGGTGCGCGCCCGTGGGCGGCGACTGCGGCGGAGCGGGGTTGCCCCGGGGGAACCCGCCGGTGTCGATCGGCCCGGAGCTGTTGCCGCGCGGCTCCATCCCGGCCGACCCCTGCGGCGCGAGGTGGTCGCCGCCGCGCTGCTGGGCGATGCTCTGCTGCATCGCGCGCAGCTGGTCCATGGCGCTGCCGGTCATGGCCGGCTGGGCGCCGGTGCCGGCGAACACGGTGTCCATACCGGAGGAGGACGGCACGGGCTCGACCCGGGTGGAGCCCGCGTGCGCCGTCACGGGCTGGCGGGTGACGGCTCCGGTGTTGGCGCGGGAGCGCCCGTTGCCGAGCGGGCCGTGCGCGGCCGGCACGGTGTCCTCGGCGGGGTCGGGGGCGCCGGCGAGCAGGTTGACGTGGGGACGCAGGTGCCCGGCACCGATCTCGATCAGGTCGTCGCACTCGCGGCGCAGCGCGCGCGAGATGGTCCAGTTGCCCTCGACCGAGATGTGCACGACGGTGACCCGCACGCCCAGGTCCTGGACGTCGGCCACCACCTGCGCCATGTCCTCGTCGCCGCTGACCAGCACGGCTTCGCACAGCACACCGGTCCTGGCGAGTGTGGTCAGGTCCCGTTGGACATAGCTCTCGACGCCCTCCCGTCTGCCCGGACGGATACGCGCGGCTCGGAACTTGATGCCGGGAATGTCCGCGATGCCGTCCTGCTCCTGGGCGCGGCGACCGTCGGCGGTCGCCTCGTACCAGTAGCAGCGCAGCAGCGGAAGCCCCGTGCGGTCACGCGCCACCTCGTTGAGCAGCTGAACGAGTCCCGCGTAATCCCAAGACACGGAGTCGCGATTGCGAGTTCCGTGCACAGCCATCGCACCGTCGGCCAGGAGGTAACCGGCGTCTACGAACAGCGCGCAGCGATCCACGCGACACCGCCCCTTCCCTCGATCTGGTCGCCCGGACCGGTGAGGATCCGGGTGTCTGCCGGCACTTGACCAAAGACAGGCCGGGCCACAGCCTAGCCAAGTCTGTGCCGGTTTGTGTGCCGCCCCGCACACCGGCAGTCGCCGAACGCGTTCGCCGGATGCGCGCGGGGCGCCCGGATCCCTTGCGGGGCAGGGGTTCCGGGCGTTCCCGGTCACGTCGGCGCTGTGACCGCCGCGGTTCCCGTACACCGGATTTCCGCGAGGCGTCACCAGATCGTCGATGGAAGGCCGGTGGGGGTTGACGGGGGTCGACGGAGGGCCGCCACGAGGGGGGCGGAAGGGCCGCGAAGGGGCGGCGGGTGGTCCGCGGCCGCCCCCCTGACCGTCGGCGGGTTGACGGGGAAGGTGGGGACCGTTTCCAGGTCACGCGGTGGTGAACGGAGGACTGCGGCCACAGCCTCACGACTCCCGTCAGCGATCCAACGGGGCGCCGCATCGACGTCAAGGGACCCCTAGGGCGGACCGGAGGGGCCGGAGGGAGCGTCGACGAGCCCCAGCAGGGCGGCGGCCACGTCGGCCGGTCCGCCCGCCCCGGTCCGGCCGGTGGTCAGGTCGGCCACCGGCCAGCCGCGCAGGGCGGCCAGGTGGGCGCAGTCGGCGTGGCGCGCGTCGGTGAGCAGGTAGCCGCACGGGGCGTCGGGCCAGTCCTGGGGCATGGGCAGCGGCTCGGTGAAGAACTCCGGCGGGCGCGAGCGGGCGTCGGGCTCGCCGGGGGCGTCCCGCAGTTGCGCGGCGGCGATCTCGGCGCGCGTGGGCGTGCCCGGCTGCGGCAGGGGCGCGTCCAGCAGCACGTACCCGCTCAGCGCCCGGTGCGCGGCCCGCTGCGCCGCGCCGATCTGCGGCAGCAGCGGCCCGGCGGCCCCCGCGGCGACGAGCAGGACCGGCGGGTCGAGCGCGGCCCGGCCGATCTCCAGCGCGGCCCGGGCCACGTAGCGGGCGGCGTAGGGCGGGCGGTCGTCGTCGGCGATCTCGGCGATCGCCACCGCCGCGCCCAGGTCGGCCAGCGCCTCGGGCAGCGGCCCCCACTGCCGCGCCGTCGCCAGGGGGCTGTGCAGCAGGACGACGGAGGGCGGGGTCACGCCGACGGCCGGGTCTCGCCGACCAGCCAGTCCAGGTACTCGGGGCTGCCGCCCTCGATGGGCACGGCGATGATCTCGGGCACGTCGTAGGAGTGCTCCTCGACGAGGTGGGCGGTGAGCGCGCCGAGCCGGTCGCCGGCGGTCTTCATGACCACCAGCCACTCCTCGTCGGCCCGAACCTCGTCCTCCCACCGGTAGAAACTGGTGATGGGGCCGCTGACCTGGGCGCACGCGACGAGTCGGGCCTCGGTCACGGAACGCGCGAGGCGCTCGGCGTCGGCCCTGCCGTCGGTGGTCGTCTCGACCCGCACCTGCTCCGCGACGTCGCCGGGGTCGGCCATGGGCACCTCTTCCGCTGCTCGGTCCGGTGATCGACAGGTTCTAGGCTCGTGAACCATGAGCGATCGCGACGATCTCCTTCGACACATCAACGATAAGGCCGTGGTCCGCGGCAAGGTCACGCTGTCGTCCGGCATCGAGGCCGACTACTACGTCGACCTGCGCCGGATCACGCTGAACGGCGAGAGCGCCCCGCTGGTCGGCAGGGTCATGCTGGACGCCACCGCCGACCTCGACTACGACGCCGTCGGCGGGCTGACCCTGGGCGCCGACCCGGTGGCCGCCGCCATGCTGCACGCCGCCGGGGCGCGCGGGCGCCGCCTGGACGCCTTCGTGGTGCGCAAGGCGGGCAAGGCGCACGGCCTGCAGCGCCGCATCGAGGGCCCCGATGTCGAGGGCCGCCGCGTGCTCGCCGTCGAGGACACCTCCACCACGGGCGGTTCGGTGCTGACGGCGGTCGAGGCGCTGCGCGAGGCCGGTGCCGAGGTCGTGGGCGTCGCGGTGATCGTCGACCGGGGCGCGCACGAGAAGGTCACCGGGGAGAGCCTGGCCTACCGGGCCGCCTACGAACTCTCCGACCTCGACGTCTGAGGCGGCGCCCGAAGGGGCCTTCGGGGCTTCGGGGGCTTTAAGGGGCTCCGGGACCTTCGGACCGGCGCCCGAAGAGCGGTCCCCGCTGCGCCGGGGCCGCGGGAGCCGCGGGGCAGCCGGACTACTCGGCCTGGGCGGTGAAGCTGTAGCCGGGCTGCTCCTCGCTGACGTCCTTGCGCTCGCCGTTGACGAAGACCTCGACCGCGTCGGGGGCGCCGATGGTGACGTCCAGGACCGGCTGGTCGTAGGTGACGAACTGCCCTTGCTGCATGGTCGTGTCGGTGAGCACGTCCTCGCCGGGGATCCGCACGAGCACGTCACTGGATTCACCGATGACCCTGATGTAGAGCACGCCCATGTCGGCGGTTTCGGCGTTGGGGGTGGCCAGCGCGCCGGACTCGTTGGGCACCACGACGTCGCCGTTTCCCGGGAGGGAGCGGTAGAAGAAGTACCCGCCCAAGACGACCAGGGTGACCAACAGCACGACCGCTCCGACGATGGCCGCCAATTGGCCAACGCCCCGAGGATCATTGCGATGTCGTCCCACGGAGCTGAATGTAGCGCGAATCACCGCGAACAATCGACGGGCCCCGGTGACTTGTCGCTTCTTCAACCACTCTTACACGAAGAGTCATGGAATGGACGCGGAAAGTCAACGGCGCGGGCGCTCCGGTGTCCGCCCGCCGTCAGGGGAGGATGGGAGGGAAACGGTGGACGCGTTTTGGTCTAGACCTTTCGTTCGCCGCCGCTGTTCGCGATACTGGCTCGGGTAACCCAACGGGTCATCCAGTGCCAAACCTGGTCTCACGCCAAACGCCGGGACCAGTTCGTCAACACTCCAGGTCAATCAGGGAGTCATCACCATGCCCATCGCCACCCCAGAGGTCTACGCCGAGATGCTGGGCCGCGCGAAGTCGCAGGGCTTCGCCTACCCGGCGATCAACGTGACGTCCAGCCAGACGCTGCACGCGGCGCTGCGCGGTTTCGCGGAGGCCGAGAGCGACGGCATCGTCCAGGTCTCCACCGGCGGTGCTGAGTTCCTGTCGGGTACGACCGTGAAGGACATGGTCACCGGCTCGGTGGCGTTCGCGGAGTACGCGCGCGTCGTGGCCGACAAGTACCCGGTCAACATCGCGCTGCACACCGACCACTGCCCCAAGAACAAGCTCGACGGCTTCGTCCGCCCGCTGCTGGAGATCTCCAAGGAGCGCGTGGCCAACGGGCAGCAGCCGCTGTTCCAGTCGCACATGTGGGACGGTTCGGCCGTCGAGCTGACCGAGAACCTCGAAATCGCCGAGGAGCTGCTGGCCGCGGCCAAGGCCGCCAACATCATCCTCGAGATCGAGGTCGGCGTCGTCGGCGGCGAGGAGGACGGCATCGTCGGCGAGATGAACGAGAAGCTCTACACCACGCCGGGCGACGGCCTGCGCACCGCCGAGGCCCTCGGCCTCGGTGAGAAGGGCTACTACATGGCCGCGCTGACCTTCGGCAACGTGCACGGCGTCTACAAGCCGGGCCACGTCAGGCTGCGCCCGGAGGTCCTCAAGGAGATCCAGGACGCCGTCGGCGCCAAGTACGGCAAGGACAAGCCGTTCGACCTGGTCTTCCACGGCGGCTCGGGCTCCTCGCTGGAGGAGATCCACGCGGCGATCGAGTACGGCGTCGTGAAGATGAACATCGACACCGACACCCAGTACGCGTTCACCCGCCCGATCGTCGACCACGTCATGAAGAACTACGACGGCGTGCTCAAGATCGACAACGAGGTCGGCAACAAGAAGGCCTACGACCCGCGCGCCTACGGCAAGGCCGCCGAGGCCGGCATGGCCGCCCGCGTGGTCGAGGCCTGCCAGAGCCTCAAGGCCGCGGGCACCAGGATGAAGTAGGGCCCCGGCCCCGATCGGTCCCCGGTCCGCCCGGACCGGGGACCCCGCCGTCCGCGGTCGGCCTCCTGCGGGCGGGGCGGCGCCGCGGCCGGCGGAGCACCGCCGTCCAGACCGGCGAGGCTTCGACGCCTGGCAGGATGAGGTCATGGACCTGCATCAGAACCTGCTTGGAGAACCTCCGGCCACCCGCCTTCCCGATGACGTCGAGGCGCGCGAGGCGCTGGCCGGGGCCGCCGAGCCCGGCGAGGCCGCGGCGCGGTTCCCGTCCTTCTCCGTCGCGTGGGCCGAACTCGCCGCGCGGGCGCTGGACGGCGGCGACCCGGTGGCCGCCTACGCCTACGCGCGCACCGGCTACCACCGCGGGCTCGACCAGTTGCGCCGCGCGGGCTGGAAGGGGCACGGCCCGATCCCGTGGGAGCACGAACCCAACCGCGGCTTCCTGCGCGCGCTGCACCTGCTCTCTGTCGCGGCCGAGAGCATCGGCGAGACCGAGGAGGCCGAGCGCTGCGCCGCATTCCTGCGCGACAGCAGCGCCGAGGCGGCCGAGTCGCTCAACGCCTGATCCGCGGATCACCGCGCCGATGACCAGGCGCTCCGGTGCCGTGGCCCCGGGTGACCGCTCTTAACGGGCGATCCCCGGTCGTGTACCCTCGATACGCAAGAGCCCCTGTCGCGTCTTGCGCCAGGGGCTCTAGCGCGTGCAGGGGCACCGTGCGACGGTCCTCGGTCGGATCAAGAGGAACCAAGAGGAAGAGGTAGACGCCGATGCCGGCGATCACACTCGTTGGAGCCCAGTGGGGGGACGAGGGGAAGGGCAAGGCCACCGACCTCGTCGGCAACCGCGTCGACTACGTGGTGCGCTACCAGGGAGGCAACAACGCCGGCCACACCGTCGTCATCGGCGACCAGAAGTACGCGCTGCACCTGCTGCCTTCGGGCATCCTCTCGCCGGACGTGGTCCCGGTCATCGCCAACGGCGTCGTCATCGACCCGGGCGTGCTGTTCGAGGAGCTGCGCGGCCTGAAGGAGCGCGGCGTCAACACCGAGCGCCTGCTGATCTCGGCGAACGCGCACCTGATCATGCCCTACCACCGGGCGCTGGACAAGGTCAGCGAACGCTTCCTGGGCAAGGGCAGGATCGGCACCACCGGCCGCGGCATCGGCCCCACCTACGCCGACAAGATCTCCCGCGCCGGCGTGCGCGTGCAGGACATGTTCGACCCCAAGATCCTGCGCAAGAAGCTGGAGCTCGCGCTCAACGACAAGAACCAGATCCTCACCAAGGTCTACAACCGCCGCGGTCTGGACCTGGAGCAGATCCTGGACGAGTACCTCGGCTACGCCGACATGCTGCGCCCGCACGTGGCCGACACCGGCCTCGTGCTGAACAGGGCGCTGGACGAGGGCAAGACGGTCTACCTGGAGGGCTCCCAGGGCACCCTGCTCGACATCGACCACGGCACCTACCCGTTCGTGACCTCCTCCTCGCCCACCTCCGGCGGCGCGTGCGCCGGCTCCGGCATCGGGCCGACCCGCATCACCAAGGTCGTCGGCATCATCAAGGCCTACACCACCCGCGTCGGCTCCGGCCCGTTCCCGACCGAGCTGCTGGACGAGTCCGGCGAGTGGCTGCGCCAGCAGGGCCACGAGTACGGCGTCACCACCGGCCGCAACCGCCGCTGCGGCTGGTTCGACGCGCCGATCGCCCGCTACGCCACCCGGGTCAACGGCATCACCGACTTCTTCCTGACCAAGCTCGACGTGCTCTCCGGCCTGGAGCGCATCCCGGTCTGCGTGGCCTACGACGTCGACGGCGTCCGCAACGACGAGATCCCGATGACCCAGACCGAGTTCCACCACGCCACGCCGGTCTACGAGTACCTCGACGGCTGGAACGAGGACATCAGCCACGCCCGGTCCTTCGAGGAGCTCCCCAAGAACGCCCAGAGCTACGTGCGCACCCTTGAGGAGATGGCCGGGGCGCCGATCTCCGCCATCGGCGTCGGCCCCGGCCGCGACCAGACGCTGGAGCTGCGCGCCCTCGTCTGAGGCGACGCGCCGGTCCTGCTGCCCGTTCCCCACGACGAAGACGAATAGGTTTCCTCCTGTGAAAGCCCTCGTTCTCGGCGGCGGCGGCCGCGAGCACGCGCTCGTCCGCGCGCTGTCCCTCGACCCCGGTGTGACCGCCCTGCACTGCGCCCCGGGAAACCCGGGGACGTCGGAGCTCGCGGAGAACCACGTCGTCAACGTCACCGACGGGCTGGCCGTCGCCGAGCTGGCGACCCGCATCGGCGCCGAGCTCGTCGTGGTCGGCCCCGAGGCGCCGCTGGTCGCCGGGGTCGCCGACGAGCTGCGCCGGCGCGGCGTCCCGGTCTTCGGCCCCGACAAGGAGGCGGCCCGGCTGGAGGGCTCCAAGGCGTTCGCCAAGGAGGTCATGGCGGCCGCGGGAGTTCCCACCGCCCGAGCGCGCGTCTGCGCCTCCGACGCCGAGGTCGCCGCTGCGCTGGAGGCGTTCGGCGCCCCCTACGTCGTCAAGGACGACGGGTTGGCCGCGGGCAAGGGCGTCGTCGTCACCGACGACGCCGGCGCGGCCCAGCGGCACGCCCGCGAGTGCGGGCGGGTGGTCGTCGAGGAGTACCTCGACGGCCCCGAGGTCTCGCTGTTCGTGCTCAGTGACGGAAGCAACGCCGTCCCGCTGCTGCCGGCCCAGGACTTCAAGCGGGCCCGCAACGGCGACGAGGGCCCCAACACCGGCGGGATGGGCGCCTACGCGCCGCTGCCGTGGGCGCCGCCCGGCCTGGTCGACGAGGTCATGGACGCCGTCGTGCGGCCGACCGTCGCCGAGATGGCCCGGCGCCGCACCCCCTACCAGGGGCTGCTGTACGTGGGCCTGGCGCTGACCTCGAAGGGCCCGCGGGTCGTGGAGTTCAACGCGCGCTTCGGCGACCCGGAGACCCAGGTCGTGCTGGACCGCCTGGCCACCCCGCTGGGCGCCCTCCTGCAGGCCACCGACCTCGGCGGGCTGGGCAAGGCCGGCGCGCTGGAGTGGCGGCCGGGCGCGGCCGTGACCGTGGTCGTCGCGGCCGAGAACTACCCGGGCGACCCGGTGAAGGGCGGCGCCGTCACCGGCCTCGACGCCGCCAACGCCGTCGAGGGCGCCTACGTGCTGCACGCCGGCACCGCCCGCGACCGCGACGGCGGGATCGTCGCGAGCGGCGGCCGCGTCCTCAGCGTCGTCGGCACCGGCGCCGACCTGGCCCTGGCGCGGGAGAGCGCCTACGCCGCGGTCGCCGAGATCGGCCTGCCCGGCTCCCACCACCGCACCGACATCGCGGAGAAGGCGGCGACGGGGGAGGGGTGAGGTCCGGCCCCGATCTCGCCGAACTCGTCGCCGTCCGACGTAGAGCGCGCGGCACCTGCCAAAATGGGTGCGTGATCGAGCGCTACACCCTTCCGGAAATGGGCCGCGTCTTCAGTGACGCGCACAAGTACGAGCTCTGGTGCCGGGTCGAGACCCTGGTCCTGGAGGCACACGCCGTGGCGGGCACGGTCCCCACCGACGTGGTGGAACCGGTGCGCAAGGCGCCGCCGCCCACCCCGGAGCGGGTGGCCGAGATCGAGGCCGTGACCCAGCACGACGTCATCGCGTTCCTCACCGCCTGGGCCGACAACACCGAGCCCCGCGACGCCGCCAAGTGGGTGCACTTCGGCATGACGTCCTCGGACCTGCTCGACACCGCGCTCGCGGCGCAGCTGGTCGAGGCCACCGACATCCTCCTGGCCAAGGCCGACGACCTCGTCGCGGTGCTGCGCGACCACGCGCTGGAGCACCAGGCGACGCTGCGGGTCGGCCGCACGCACGGCATCCACGGCGAGCCCGACGTGTGGGGGCACCGGGTCGCCGACTTCGCCTTCGCCATGGCGCGCTCCCGCGACCGGCTGCACCGCGCCCGCGAGGCGGTCGGCGTGATGGCCATCTCCGGCCCGGTCGGCACCTACTCCAACATCGACCCCAGGATCGAGGGCTACGTCGCCGAGAAGCTGGGCCTGCGCCCCGCCGAGGTGTCCACCCAGGTGGTCATCCGCGACGGCATCTCCGAGTGGGTGGGCGCGCTGGCGATCATGGCCACGGTGTGCGAGGCGATCGCGCTGGAGGTGCGGCACGGCCAGCGCACCGAGGTGCGCGAGCTGTGGGAGCCGTTCGGCAAGGGCCAGAAGGGCTCCAGCGCCATGCCGCACAAGAAGAACCCGATTCTGTCGGAGCGCATCTGCGGTATGGCGCGGATCGTGCGCGGCCAGATCGTGCCCGTCATGGAGGGCATCCCGCTGTGGCACGAGCGTGACATCTCCCACTCCTCGACCGAGCGCATCGCGCTGCCCGACGCCGCCGTCGCGACCGACTACCTGCTGCACCTCACCACCCGCCTGATGCGCGGCCTGGTGGTCGACGGCGAGCGCATGCGGGCCAACCTCGACTCCACGCACGGCCTCATCTACTCCTCGACCGTGGTCTCCGAGCTCATCGAGACCGGGATGTCGCGCGAGGACGTCTACGCCCTCGTGCAGGCCGCTGCGATGCGGACCTGGGAGAACGGGACGGCGTTCCGCGAGACGCTGCGCGAGGAGGCCGGAGCCCGCGGCGTCGAACTGGACGAGGCGCGGCTGGACGAGGTGTGCCGGCCGGAGCGCTTCGTGCGGCGGCTCAGCGGCGTGTTCGACCGACTGAAGAGCCTGAGCTGATGCTCACGACAGACGGCTACACCGGCGTCGTCCGGCAGCGGCTCTACGAGACGCGGGCGCGGGTGATGGAGCACCAGCAGGTCGGGCCGGGCCAGGCCCTGGTCGGTCTCAGGTCCGACAACGTCGCCCTGACCCCCATGACCCTCTGCGTCGCCGTGACCCAGATCGAGCACGCGACGCTGCCCATGATCCGCGACTTCTGCCGGCACGCCGACGCCTACGCCAAGCGGCTGGCCGGCGGGGGAGTCGGCTGGGTGAGCGGGGCCTGCACGATCGCCGCCGTCGTGTGCGCGCGCTCCGACCACGACGCGCAGGTCTTCGCCGGCCAGCAGACCCAGGTGGGGTGGGGCACGACGCTGCGCCCCGTCCTGGTCGACCTGAGCACCGGCAACGTCAACACGTGGCTGGGGACCCAGTTCGTGGGCGCGCTGGCGATGGGCTTCGTCCGGGACAACGTGCGCCGCTACTTCCCGCTGCCGGCCGAGGCCGGGGCCCGGCTCAACGCCGGCCCGCCCCCGGGTCCGCAGGCGCCCCCGGGCCACCCCGGACCGCCCCCGCAGGGGCCGCCGCACGGCGCGCCGCCCTACGGCGGCCACCCGCAGGTGCCCCGGCCCCCGGGACCGCCGCACCCGCCCTACCCCCCGCAGCGCCACTGACGCCGCACACGTCCGCCGATCTTGAAGTTATCGGGGCTGAAACCGCTGGAATAACCCCGATGACTCCAAGATCGGTGAAAGAAACACCACGAAACGGACACCGTGTGCGCCTGTCCGAGCCCACACGGCCTTCGAAGACCTCGGTATTGAGGTTTGCAGAAGTCGAGTGGGCCTTTAGGTGCAGGGACGGTTCTGCGGGAGGTCGCCGGGAGAGTGCGGCCCTCTTGGCGCGTCCTTCACCGGTGGCGATAAAGCATCCCGCCCGAGGAAAGGGGCCGCGCTCCCGCCGCAGCCTCCCCGCCATCCCACCCCGCGCAACTTCTGCAAACCTCAGTAAGGAAGTAACGGACAGCATGAGCGGCTTCGTCGAAAAACCCGTGCCCGTGGAGGTCCCGGGCCTGACCCACCTGCACACCGGCAAGGTCCGCGACCTCTACGCCGCGGCCGACGGCTCACTGGTCATGGTCGCCAGCGACCGGATCTCGGCCTACGACTGGGTGCTGCCCACCGAGATCCCGGGCAAGGGCCGGCTGCTCACCCGGCTCTCGCTGTGGTGGTTCGACCGGCTCGCCGACCTGACCGACAACCACGTCGTCTCCGACACCCCGCCGCCCGGGGCCCCCGCGGACTGGGCCGGGCGCACCCTCGTCTGCCGCGCCCTCGAGATGGTGCCGGTGGAGTGCGTGGCGCGCGGCTACCTCACCGGGTCGGGGCTCGCCGAGTACGAGGCCGACGGCACCGTCTGCGGCGTGCCGCTGCCCGAGGGGCTGGTGGACGGCTCCCGGCTGGCCGAGCCGATCTTCACCCCGGCGACAAAGGCCGAAGTGGGCGAGCACGACGAGAACGTCTCCTACGAGGCCGTGGCCGCCCGGCACGGCGAGGCGCTCGCCGCCGAACTGCGGGAGCGCACCATCGCCGTCTACGCGCGGGGCCGCGAGATCGCCGAGGAGCGCGGCATCCTGCTCGCCGACACCAAGTTCGAGTTCGGGCGCGGCGCCGACGGCCGGCTCGTCCTCGCCGACGAGGTGCTCACCCCCGACTCCTCCCGGTTCTGGCCGGCCGACTCATGGGAGCCGGGCCGCCCCCAGCCCTCGTTCGACAAGCAGTACATCCGCGACTGGCTGACCTCGTCGGCCTCCGGCTGGGACCGCGCGGCCGACGCCCCGCCCCCCGAGCTCCCCGACGAGGTCGTGGAGCGCACCCGCGCCAAGTACGCCGAGGCCTACGAGCGGCTCACCGGGCGGGCTCCCGACATCGGGTGATCCGTCGCACTATGGCACCGGCCGCCGCGCGCAGCGCGTACAGTTGTAGCTGCCCTTGGCGGCGGCGCGCGGCGCCCCATATCCGCCCGAGTCCGCGCCGGGGGCGCTCGCACAATCACCAACGGGCAATCGGCTTGACCGCTCGTGGCTGCTATGACGCGATTTCGCGAGGTATCCGGTGAATCGCCGCGCGATCAGCGGGCGTACGACGTGCGTTGCTATAGAGTCGTCGCCAGATGGCTACCGTATGAGCCCGCCTCGTCGGAACGCTCCGCGTGAGATCCGCGTCTGAAGCACACAGGTAATCCCGGCGAGTACCACCCCAGCAATCAGCCTCACGAAGGAGCACATGAGCATGGGCCAGGAGGTTCGTTACCGCGTCCGCGGCGGCCGTCCCCTCAACGGGACCGCGTTCATCCAGGGCGCGAAGAACGCCGTCCTGCCGATGATCGGCGCCGCCCTGCTCGCGGCCAAGGGGCGCACCGTCCTGCGCAACGTCCCCATCATCGAGGACGTACGCCGTGCACTGGAGCTCGCCGAGCACATCGGCGCGAAGGTCGAGTTCCACGAGGCCGAGCGCACCATCGTCATCGACGCCTCCCAGCTCAACGACCCCGAGCGAGCCGTGCTCCCCGCCGACATCGCCGCGCGCTTCCGCGGGTCCGTGCTGTTCGTGCCCGCCCTCATGCACCGCATGGGCCGCGCCCGCATCGAGGGCGTGGGCGGGTGCAACCTCGGCAGCCGCAACCTCGACTTCCACTACCGCGGCTTCGCGCGCCTGGGCGCCGAGGTGTCGGAGGACAACGAGCGCAACCACATCAACGTCGAGGCCGGCAACCTCAAGGGCGGCCACCTCTACCTCGACACCCCCTCGCACACCGGCACCGAGAACCTGATCATGGCCGCGGTGCTCGCCCCGGGCACCACCGTCATCGAACACGTCGCCCTCGAACCCGAGGTGCTCGACGTGATCGAGTTCCTCACCCGCATGGGCGCCAGGATCAAGGGCGGCGGCACCGGCATCATCACGGTCGAGGGCGTCGAGGAGCTCACCGCCGTCGAGCACACGATCATGTCCGACCGCATCGACGCCGGCGTGTTCGCGATGATGGCCGCGGCCACCGGCGGCGACGTCAGCCTGGTCGGCGCCCACCTGACGCACCTGGGCGTCGCGCGCTGGAAACTGGAGCAGATGGGCGTGCAGTTCGCCCAGCAGGGCGCGGTGCTGCACGTGCACCGCGACCCCGCCATGGCGCTGCGCCCGATCAACGCCGTCACCTCCCCCTACCCGGGCTTCGCGACCGACCTGCAGTCGCCGCTGATGGCCCTGGCCACGCTCGCCGAGGGCGAGAGCTACATCCACGAGGCCATCTACGACGGCCGCTTCGCGCTGGCCGACGAGCTGAACAAGATGGGCGCCAAGATCGAGGTGGACGGCACCCGCGCCATCGTGCACGGCCCGAACGCGCTGCACGGCGCCGAGGTCGTCGCACACGACCTCCGCACCGGTGCCGCGCTCGTCCTCGGCGGCCTGGTCGCCGAAGGCGAGACCGTCATCGCTCCGGGCTACCTGGTCGACCGCGGTCACGCTCAGTTCGCCACCAGGCTGGCCGCTTTGGGCGCCGATGTCATCCGCGAAGAGCCGGTCTAACCTGTAACGTCCCAGCTCAACCCTTGGCGGGGGCGAAGGCTCCCGCCAAGGCCTTTGACGTTCTGTGTCAAACGATCTTCATCGGCCTCGAACAATGGGTACGATCGCGGCAATCATGCCGTGACAGGAATTGGGTCGGGACCAGTGGGCGCACATAGTGAAGAGCGTGGAATGGTAGCGGGGAGCAGCCCGAGGTGAGTGCGCAGCGTACTGGCGATTTGACGATTGGCGTCATCGGGCCGCACGAAGTGGTGGAACGCGTCATGCTGATGGGCCCCGGGTCGACCGGGCCGCTCAACGCCAGACTCATCGCCGCTGCCTATCGAGATGAGCAAGAGGCCACCGACAAGGTGCTGCGCCTGGGGTCCGCGATCGACGCCTATTTGTTCGCGAGTCCGGTCCCCTACGAGTTCGCTCGCAAGGCCGGCGTGCTGACGATGCCCGCCACCTACGTCCCTCTCGGCGGGGCCAGCCTGCACGAGGCGCTGCTGCGGGCCACCCTGGACGAGAGGTTCGACCCGACCAGGGCGAGCCTGGACGTGCTCGGCCGGACCGACGTGGTCGAGGCCTACTCCGAGGTCGACCTGCCCGTCGACGGGATCCACGTGCACGAGGAGCTCGCCAGCACGGCGGCGCTGACCTCGTTCCACGAGGGCCTGTGGCGGCGCAAGGCCACCCGGATGGCCATCACCTGCGTGCGGGGCGTCGCCGAGCGCCTGGAGGCGGTGGGGGTGCCCACGCTCCGGCTGCGCCCGACCAACGCGGGCGTGCGCAGCGCCCTGCAGACGGCGGGACTGCTCGGCGCGCACCACCGGCTGGAGGAGGCGCAGTTGGGCGTCGTCATCGTGGACGTGCCGACGCTGCGCGACTCCACCCGCCGCTCCACGCCCCGGTACTGGCGCGACGAACTGCGGCTCGCCCTGCAGCGGCTGCTGCTGCAGGAGGCGCACCGCATCAACGCCACGGCGCACCCGGTGGACGACCACACGTTCATGGTCACCGCCACCCGGGGGTCGCTCGTGTCTGCCACCGAGGGGTTCCGCCAGCCCCCGTTCGTCGAGCGGATCAAGGCCGAGCTGGGCATCGCGATCGAGGTGGGGATCGGCATGGGCCGCACCACCCAGGACGCCGAGACGCACGCCCGCGCCGCGCTGAGCCGGGCGCAGGCCACGCGGCAGAGTTTCGCGGTCGACCGGGAGGGCCGCTCGCTGGTGCCGGCGCAGCGGGCGCCGCAGCGCCAGAGCAGCGAGCAACTGCGCACCAAGGGCCGCGAAACCCTGCTGCGGCTGTCGGAGAAGATCGCGGAGGAGGAAGGGCCGCTGGTGGTCGACGCCGAGGGCGCCGGCCGCATGCTGGGCGTCACCCCGCGCACCGCCCGCCGCCTGCTGCGCACCCTGGTCGAGGAGGGCCTGGCCTGGCCGCTCCCGCCCAACCGGACGCTGCAGCCCGGCCGCCCGCGCCAGTTGTACCGGCTGATCGTGGAGAAGCTCGACAAGGCCGGCAAGTAGCGCCGCCGACGCGGTGAGCCGGTAGCGGAGGAGGGGCCCGCCGCCCGCGCGGCGGGCCTTTCGGTTCTCCAGGTGGCCTTGGCCCCAGGGGGCCTTGAGGGCCCGTCCCAGGAGGGGGCTCGTGCGGGTGCGGTTCTCTCGTGTGGCCGAAGGTCCGTTGAGGTGAACGTCGCACCCGTGCGCGAAGCAGAACCGTCGCCCTTACCTCGGACCGACACCGGGGTTTCGGTCTGGACCGCAGGGCACCCGGTGTGCTTCGCGCGGAGCCGGGCACCCCGCACACGAGCCTTCGGCCGCACGACGGGCCGCCCGTTCACCGCGAACCCTTGTGGCCGAGGTTTCAAGACCCCCTGTGGCCGAGGTTCACGACCCCCTGCGGCCGAGGCCGGGATCGCTACCCGTTTCGGGTGGGGAAGGCCCCGGCGACCGCGAGGAAGGCGTCGTCGGCGTCCGGCGCTCCGATGCTGATCCGCACGCCCTCGCCGGCGAAGGGCCGGACCGCGACGCCCGCGGCCTCGCATTCGGCGGCGAAGTCGAGGGTGGCCTCACCCAGGCGCAGCCACACGAAGTTGGCCTCCGTCGGCGGCACCGTCCAGCCGTCGCCGATCAGCGCGTCGCGCACCCGGCCGCGCTCCTTCACCGTGGCCGCCACGCGCTCCAGCAGCTCCTCCTCCGCGGCCAGGGAGGCCTCGGCGGCGATCTGGGCCACGTGGTTGACGGCGAAGGGCACCATCGTCTTGCGCACGGCCTCGGCGACGTGCGGGTGGCCGACGAGGAAGCCCACGCGCAGCGCCGCCAGGCCGTAGGCCTTGGAGAAGGTCCGCAGCACGGCGACGTTGGGGCGGTCCCGGTACAGCCGCAGGCCGTCGGGGACGCCGGGGTCGCGGACGTATTCGCGGTAGGCCTCGTCCAGGATCACCAGCACGTGGTCGGGCACCCGGTCCAGGAACGCGGTCAGCTCGGCCTCGCGCACGGCCGTTCCCGTGGGGTTGTTGGGGTTGCAGACGAACACCAGCCGGGTGCGGTCGGTGATCGCGGCGGCCAGGGCGTCGAGGTCGTGGGTCTCCTCGCGCAGCGGCACCTGCACCGGTGTGGCGCCCGACAACCGCACCAGCAGCGGGTAGGCCTCGAAGGAGCGCCAGGCGTAGACGACCTCCGCACCGGGTTCGGCGGCGGTCGCCAGCAGCTGCTGCAGGATCCCCACTGAGCCGGCGCCCAGGGCCACGTGCTCCTCGGGGACGTCGAAGCGCCGGGCCAGCGCCGAGGTCAGCCCGGCGGCCCCGCTGTCGGGGTAGCGGTTGAGGTCGGCGGCGGCCGCGCTGACGGCCTCCAGGACCGAGGGCAGCGGGCCGTAGGGCGACTCGTTGGAGGAGAGCTTGTAGGACCGCCCGTCCGGCCCCTCGACCTTGCGCCCCGGCCGGTACGGCGGGATGGAACCGAGCACAGCCCTGAAATACGGCGAATTCCGCTCCGACACCGTTGTCCTTTCATCGATACTCTGTGCAAGGCTCAGATTACGCACAGCAAGGTCATGCTGGGGCTCCCCATTGAACCCCAGCCGCAATATCGCACAGAACAGGAAATAACACCATGGACCACCGGTGGAGGCCGCTGAAAGCGGCGGCGGCGTCGCTCGGAGTCGCGGCGGTTCTCGGCGGCCTGGCCGGATGCGGCGACGCCGACGGCGGCGCGGCGGCGCAGGAGGCCGACCCCAACGCCGAGGCCGCCACCCGGCTGAACGAGGCGCAGATGGTGCAGTTCGGCGAGGCCGATTTGCTGGCCGACCAGAGCGAGACCGGGACCTACGCCCAGTTGGCGTCGGTGCGGCGCACGGAGGAGCTGCGCGAGGACACGGAGCTCGACAAGCCCCAGTGCATGGACGCCGTGAACCAGTGGGGGCGGCTGCCCGAGGTGCGCGAGGCCCCCGCCTCGGTGGCCTCCTTCGGCGGTCCCGGCGCGACCATCACCCACACGCTGATCGGACTGTCGGAGCAGGCCGCCGTGAAGGCGCTGGACGCCGCCCCGCCCGAGGAGTGCGCCAGCTACGAGGCGACCGTCGAGAACGGCCTGAAGGCGCCCTACACGCTGCGCGACCTCGATCTGGCGACCGTGGGCGAGGAGTCCAGGGCCTTCGTGGTCGAGACCGAGGTGCAGGGCGAGCCGGTCCTGCTCTACGGCATGGTCTACCGCAACGGCGACTACCTGGGCAGCACCTCCGTCCTCGGCCCCGACGCCGACGCGCTGGAGGACACCCTGGTGGAGTTCTCCGAGGCCGCCCTGGAACGCGAGGAGAAGGTCCTGGGGCGGGGATAGAGGGGAGGGGCGGGCGCGGCTCTCACACCCGCCCCTTCGTCCTGCGGGCGTCGCGGCGCATCAGCCACAGGAAGAACGGGCCGCCGCACAGGGCGGTGAGGATGCCCACGGGGATCTCCTCCGGGCTGGCCAGGGTGCGGGCGGCCAGGTCGGCCAGGACCAGGAACGCGGCGCCGAGCAGGGTCGCCACGGGCAGGGCGCGGCGGTGGTCCGCGCCCACCAGCAGGCGGGCGACGTGCGGAACCATCAGGCCGACGAAGCCGATCATGCCGCTCACCGCGACCATGACGCCGGTGACCAGCGACGTCGCCACGACCATCACCGCGCGGAACCGGTCCACGGACAGCCCCATCGTGACGGCGGCCTCCTCGCCGGCGAAGAGCAGGTTGAACGCCCGCGCCTGGGTGAGCAGCAGGGCCAGCGCCACCGTCACGACGGCCGAGGGGAGCAGCAGCTCGTCCCAGCCGGTGCCGCCGAGCCCGCCCATGGTCCAGCGGGCCACCTGCGCCATCGCGTGCGGTTCGCCGGAGGTGATGATGAGCAGGCTCGCGACGGCGGAGAGCACCTGCCCCACGGCCACGCCGGCCAGCACCAGCCTTGTCGTCGTCATCCTGCCGCCCACCCGCGCCATCGCATAGACCAGGAGCAGCGCCACCAGCGCGCCGAGGAACGCCGAGACCGACAGGGAGTACAGCCCGAACAGGTTGATCCCGAGGATGACCACGGCGACGGCGCCGAACGTCGCGCCCGACGACACGCCCAGGAGCAGCGGGTCGGCCAGCGGGTTGCGCACCAGGGCCTGCAGCACCATGCCGATCAGCGCCAGCCCCGCCCCGACGACCGCGGCCAGCAGCACCCGCGGCAGCCGCGACGTCAGCACGATCGTCTCGTGCACCCGCGGCCAGGTGGGCTCGGCCAGGCCGGGCAGCGTCCGGTGGATCAGGATCCGCCAGGTGTCGGCGAAGGTGATGTCCACCGACCCGGCCATGACCCCGAATGTCATCATCACCAGCAGGGCCGCGCCCAGCAGCGGCAGCACGACCGCCGCGCGCAGCCGGCCGTTGCGCGTGAACGCGGCCCGGCCGCCGCCGCGCGGCCGGGCCGGGGCCGCGGCGGTCCGCGCGCGCACGCCGCGCCCGCTCAGAACGCGTCCGGGTGGAGCTGCTCGGCGATGTCGGTCACCGCGTCACCGGTCCTGACGCCGACCAGGGCCGATGTCAGCGGCAGCACCGCGAAGCGCTCCTCCTCGACCGCCGGCGCGCCGGCCAGCACGGGGTCGGCGAGGACCGCCCGGCGCTTCTCCTCGACGGAGGTGGCGCCGTAGTCGTAGAACAGGATGACCTCGGGGGAACGCGCGGCGGCCTGCTCGATGGAGACGTCGGCGAAGGTGTCGTCGACGTCGCCGAACACGTTGCGCCCGCCGGCCCGCTCGATCAGATCGGAGCCGATGCCGCTGCCGCCGGAGGTGAAGACGGTGGTGTCGATGCTGTCCACGACCAGCACGTCCACCGGTTCGACGCCTTCGAGCCGCGCGCCGACCTCGGCCAGGTCGGCGTTCATCTCCTCGATCAGCTCCTCGGCGCGCTCCTCCACGCCGAAGATCCGGGCGACGTTGCGCAGCTCGGTCTCGACGGTCTCCGTCGTCACCTCGTCGGCGCACTGCTCGATGTTGAGGTAGGTGGCGATGCCCGCATCGGCCAGCGCCGGCCTGCCGCGGCCCTCGGTGTCGTCGAACGCGCTGGTGAATCCGCCGTAGACGAAGTCGGGTTCGGCCTCCAGCAGGACCTCGAACGAGGGGTAGGCGTCGGCGAGCACCGGGACCGAGGCGTAGGCGTCGGCGTACTCGGGCGGGACCTCGTCGTCCAGGTAGGCCGTGCCCACCATCCGATCCTCCAGGCCGAGCGCCAGCATCACCTCTGTGACGTGCTGGTTCAAGGTGACCACGCGCTCCGGCGGCGCGTCGACGCGGGTCTCGGAGCCGCAGTTGCCGATGGTCACCGGGTAGCCCTCGGCGGGCGGGCCGGAGCCGGTCGCGGTCTGCGCGGGGGCGCCGCAGCCGGTCAGCGCCACCGCGGTGGCGAGCGCGGCGGGCAGCAGGAGGCGGTGCGGTCGGTCGGGAACGGGGGTGGTGGGCACGTCTGGGTCCTCTCCCGGGATCCGGGCGCGGCGGGGAGGACCGGCAGCGGCGATCGGGCCCGCGGCCGCTTCCCCCGGGGTCCGCGCCCTCGTGGACGAAGCGGCGACGGCCCAGTCTCCTGACTCCCGGATCATCGCCTCCCCCGGCCTTCCAGCGCTTTCGCGCCGTGGCCCTGCGCGGGGTCGGCTCCTCGGTCACAGTGGCGGGACCGTGCCGGATTCGCACCGGCTTCCTGGTTTCCGTCGCGCCCACAATGCTAGCCGCCGGGGACCCGCGCGGACATGGCGACCGCCGGGGAACGGCCGGGGCCCGCCCGGCGCCGACCGTGCGCACACCCCTGATGACCGGCGAATACGGGCTCTGAAAAGGGGAGAGATCCATGGCCGATACGACAACGCGCACGCGGGGGCGCTGGCCATCTCGACAACCCTGGACCACGAATGAATCGATGATGTCTCGAATCGGTCAGCAGCTCGATATCGGTCATTGCCCGTGCCGGACCGCGCAGTCATGATCCGTGTAGTCCTGCGCCGTCGATTCGTGAGAGATGGGGAAGCCGCGTGAGCAGCTCCATGATCGGATCGGTCGTCACCTTCGCCGTTTACTTCGTGGTGATGGTGGCGGTCGGTCTGCTGGTGTACAAGAGAACGACCTCGCTGTCCGACTTCGTGTTGGGCGGCCGGCAGCTCAACAGTTGGGTGGCCGGCCTGAGCGCCAACGCCAGCGACTTCAGCGGATGGCTGCTGCTGGGCCTGCCCGGCGCGATCTACCTCTCCGGCCTGGGCGAGGCCTGGATCGCGGTCGGCCTGGGCATCGGCTTCTACGCGAGCTGGCGCATCGTCGCCCCCCGGCTGCGCGTCTACACCGAGCGGGTCAGCGACCTCCGCAACGGCGGGGAGTCCAACTCCCTGACGCTCTCCTCCTACCTGGAGAACCGGTTCGGCGACCACAGCGGGCTGCTGCGGGGCATCTCCGCGATCCTGATCCTGGTGTTCTACCTGTTCTACGTCGCCTCCGGCCTGCTGTCGATGGGCGTGCTGTTCGACCAGGTCTTCGGGTGGCCGCCCGCCATCGCCGTCATCGTCGGCGCGTCGATCATCGTCCTCTACACCTTCCTGGGCGGGTTCCTCGCGGTCAGCCTGACCGACGTGATCCAGGCCGCGATGATGTGGATCGCGCTGCTGATCGTGCCGGTCGTCGCGGTCGTCACCATCGGCGGGTTCGGCACGGCCCTGGACACGGTCGGCGACCGCAACGAGAACCTGCTGTCGGCGTTCGGCGGCGCCTCGCTCGCCGACGGGAGCTGGCAGACCACCGACGCCCTCGGCGCCGTCGTCATCGTCTCCGGCCTGGCCTGGGGCATCGGATACCTGGGGCAGCCGCACATCCTGGCGCGCTTCATGGGGATCCGGTCCATCGCCGACATCCCCAAGGCCCGCGTCGTGAGCGTCGGCTGGGCCGTCACGGCCATGTTCCTGGCCGTCCTCGTCGGCTTCTCCGGCATCGCCTACTTCGACACCCCGATCGACAACCCCGAGAGCGTCTTCCTCTCCCTGATCCAGGCGCTCACGCACCCGCTCGTGGCCGGCCTGCTGCTGGCCGCCGTGCTCGCCGCCGTCATGAGCACCGCCGACTCCCAGCTCCTCGTCGCCGCCGCGGCGCTGACCGAGGACGGCTACCGCGCGTTCATGGACCGCGAGGCCCCGGCGCGCAGGCTGGTGCTGGTCAGCAGGCTCGCCGTCATCGGCGTCGCGGTCGCCGCGGGCCTGCTCGCCCTGTACAGCGACGAGAACGTCCTCGGCCTGGTCGGCTACGCCTGGGCCGGGTTCGGCGCGGGCTTCGGTCCGGTCATCGTGCTCTCGCTGTACTGGAAGAAGATGAACTGGATCGGCGCGCTCGGCGGCATGATCGGCGGCGGCGCCACCGCCATCATCTGGGACATCCTCGACGAGCGGGTCCTGGGCACCGGCCTGTACGCGATGGTGCCCGCGGTCGTCGTCTCGCTGGCCGCGATCTTCATCCTCAACCCGCTCGGACGGGCCACCGAGCGGATGGGCGACGACTTCGACGTGATGGAGCGCGAGGTCGGCGCGGGGGTCTGACGCCGGTTCCGGTGAAGGGGCCGCGGGCGCGGGGAGTCCGCGGTCCCTTTTCTCCCATTGGAGGCTGTGACGTCCCGGTTATGGCGCGGGACGCGCCGTGACGGTAGAACGGTCGGCATGACCGCCACGAACGAGCGCCCCGCCGCATGGACCCGGCTCGACGTTCCCGAAGGGCTGTGCCTGGGGACGCTGGCCGCCGAACCCGGCGGCTTCCGGCTGGAGGCCAGCGAGGTCGTGGTGGACCGGCGGGAGCGGTTCTCCTGCCGGTTCACGGTGTGCACCGATCTGGCGTGGGCGACCAGGGAGGTCCGCGCCGAGGTGCTGACGGAGGAAGGGGCGCGCTCGATCGAGCTGACCTGCGGCGGAGGGCAGTGGCGGGTCGACGGCAGGCGCGACCCCGCGCTGGACGGCTGCGTCGACGTCGACGTGGCGGCCACGCCGCTGACCAACACCCTGCCGATCCGCCGCCTCGGCCTGGCCCCGGGGGAGTTCCGTGACATCGGGGTCGCCTGGATCGACGTCCCCAGCCTCAAGGTGCACCGGATGAAGCAGCGCTACACCCGGCTGACCCAGTCGGGCGGCCTGGAGCGCTACGAGTACCGCGCCCCCGGTTTCGGCGCCTTCGACCTGACCGTCGACGGCGACGGCCTGGTCATCGACTACGAACACTTCGCCAGGAGAATCCGCTGACCGGCGCGCTCGGCGGGCGAGGATCAGGGGAACAGCCTGGTCAGATCGACGTCGATAGGAAGGGGACCGCCAGCCGCAGCCGCTCGCGCTCTATGGCGGTGGGCACGTACCGCCCGGTCACGTCGTCGAGTTCGTAGACGTGGACGACCGGTGACTCCTTCTCCTCCTCGATCCGCCGGAAGTGCCGGATCCCGGCCTTGGCGTACTTCAGGGGCCTGGTCTCCCGGTCGCGCTCCTCGGACTCCTCCGAGACGGTCTCGACGACGAGCAGCACGTCCTCCGGCAGGTGGAACGTGCGGTCGTCGTCCGGCCCGCTTTCGCGAAAAGCGATGATGCCGGGCTCTGGCCGCTGGCGATGGCCGAGTTTGACGGTCCTCTCGATCTCGACGCCTATGCCTTCAGGAGCGGCGGCGTCCAAAGCACCTCCCAACCGCAGCATCACCCGCGAGTGGAAGGACCGCTGGGGTGCCATCACGATGAGCGCTCCGTCGATCAGTTCAAGGTGCCGGGGGGCTTCCGGCGGAAGCGAGTCGAGGTCGTCCGCCGTCCAGCCGCCGGGCGGAGGGAAGAACCAGTCGGGCAGCGGCTCAACGGACATCGTCGGCTCCTTCACCCGGATCGACATGACCGGCCTGCCTCCAATCGGCGTATGGCGGAATCGTCGGAGACAGACCTTATGACGAGAATACCCAGCGGGGTGGGGAAAACCCCGGAACCGCTCGCGGCTCCGGGGTGGGCGATCGGGATCACGGTGGATTTCGGGGGAAGACCGCGACGGTGGTCGGACATATGGGGTACACCTGGTGTTCATGGACCCGTCCACCATCGTGTACGACCGCCGGGGCGCGGGCAGTCCGCTGGTGCTGCTGCACGGTCTCGGGCACCGCAGCCAGGCGTGGTATCCGACCATGGCGGAGCTGGCGCGGCGGCACGACGTCATCGCCCTGGACCTGCCCGGGTTCGGCGGGTCTCCGGCTCCGGGCGGCGACGCCCGCTACGACATCCCCGCGCTCGTGGACGCGGTGGCCGGGGTGTGCGACGCGCTCGGGCTGCGGCGGCCGCACGTCGCGGGCAACTCGCTCGGCGGCGCCATCGCCCTGGAACTGGGCGCGCGCGGTGTCGCGGCCTCGGTGACCGCGCTGTCCCCGATCGGGTTCACCACCGCGCGCGAGACCGCCGGAACCCGGCTGCTGACGCTCGGCCTGGGGCTGGCGGCGCGGGTGCCGGAGCGGGTCCGGCTGGCCGCGGCGGACAGCCCGCCGGCGCGGGCCGTCGCCCGGCGGATGCTGCGCGGCGCCCCGGGCGACGCGGGCAACCGGGAGCTCAAGTTCGACGCCACCGTGCTCTCGGCGGGGTCCCCGTTCGTGCGGCTCACCCCGCACGTGGTCGGCTACGCCTTCACCGCTGGCCCCGTCCCGTGCCCCGTGACCATCGGCTGGGGCGACCTCGACCGGGTCCTGCCCGTGCGGGCAGGGCGCCGCGCGCTCACCCGCATCCCGCACGCCCGCCAGGTCACCCTGCTGGGCTGCGGCCACGTTCCCATGGCGGACAGCCCGCGCGCGGTCGCCGCGACGATCACCGACACCTGCCGCGCCGCCGAGCGGGCGGCCGGGGCCGCGGTCCCGGCCTGACCCTCACCGCCGCCGCGCGCCCGGCCGGACCGAGCGGCCCTTGCCCAGCGTCAGCTCGTAGGCGAGCCCGACCGCGTCCTTGGCCGGCATGCCGGTCATCAGCGAGGCCATGCGCCGCTCCGCCTCCTCCTGCGTCCGCGGTCCCCAACCGGTCACCCCGACCAGCAGCGCGCTCCCGGCGAAGTCGATCCCGGCCCAGGCCAGGTTGCGCGTCGGGGAGGAGTCCGGTCGGCCCGGCGTCAGCATGCGCTTGCCCGTGGCGCCCATGATCAGGTGGGGGACGGCGTCGGACAGCAGGATCCCGGCCGCGACGTCGGCCATGACGGTGCGCTTGCGCATACCGGCTTCCTCCAGGGACGCGATGGTTCCTCGCACGCGGGCGGTCCGCCCGGACAGCAGGCTCTCATACGGATCGGCCGAGGCCGCCTTCCGCGGCGCCGCGGCCGTGTGATGTGATGCCGGGGCCGCGGCGCACGGCGCGGCCCCGTGCCCGCACGGGTCGACGACGAGGGGTGAGGGTGCAGCGACACGACCACATCCGGTTCCTGGACGCCGAGGGCGAGCGCATGGCCGAGGCCGCCGAACGGGCCGGGCTCGACGCCGAGGTGCCGACCTGCCCGGGGTGGCGGGTCCGCGACCTCCTGCGGCACACGGGCGGCGTGCACCGCTGGGCGACGGAGATCGTCGGCGCCCCGTGCGCGCGGCCGCCGGGCGGGCAGCGGACCCGGGAACTCATGGAGTCCTGGCCCGAGGACGACGCCGGGCTGCTCGGCTGGTTCGCCGAGGGCCACCGCCGACTGGTGGAGATCCTGG
The DNA here is from genome assembly GCF_013408795.1 of Spinactinospora alkalitolerans. Classification (NCBI taxonomy): domain Bacteria; kingdom Bacillati; phylum Actinomycetota; class Actinomycetes; order Streptosporangiales; family Nocardiopsidaceae; genus Spinactinospora; species Spinactinospora alkalitolerans. Next base: position 6,019,785 of record NZ_JACCCC010000001.1, on the reverse strand, counting down.
ACGCCGCACCGCAGGACACCGAGTGCTGGAGCTTCCTCCCGGCCCCCTCGCCCGTGGCGTTCTGGGCCAGGCGGCAGGCCCACGAGACCACCGTGCACAGGCTCGACGCCGAGGCGGCCGCCGGTGCCGCGGCCGCGGCACCGGTCCCCGCCGACCTCGCCGCCGACGGGATCGAGGAGCTGCTGACGGGCTTCTTCGCCCGGCGCGACGGCAGGATCACCGCCGATCCGGCGCGGACCCTGGCGGTGCGGGCGGCCGACACCGGCCACCACTGGCCGGTCACCGTCGCCCCGCACGGGGTGGACGTCGCGCCGCACCCGGACGCGGCCGAATGCACGGTCTCCGGCCCGGCCGCCGACCTGTACGCGCTGCTGTGGAACCGCGCGGACGGCGACGGACTCGCGGTGGCGGGCGACCCCGCGGTCCTCACGTTCTGGCGCGACCGCGCCCACGTCACCTGGGGCTGAAGAGCCCGGTCCCACCCGGCTTCTGCGGGCCTCAACGGGACCGTGCGGCTTCGCCGGGGGCGGCCGAGGGCGTGCGTGCGGAGTCGATCACCTCGTCGAGGATGTCGCGCGAGGCCAGCAGCCGGTCGATCATGCCGTCGATGCGCTCGCGCTCGACCGCGAGGTTGTGGAGCAGGTCCGGCGCCGGTCCTCCGGCCTCCTTCGAGCGCATGCAGGGCAGCAGCTCGGCGATCTTGGAGCTGCACAGGCCCGCGGAGAACAGGCACTGGATGCGGTCCACGGCCGCCACCGCGGTGACGTCGTACTCGCGGTGCCCGCCCGCGGTGCGCCGCGCACTGATCAGCCCCTGCTGCTCGTAGTAGCGCAGCGACCGCTCACTGACCCCGGTGCGGCGCGCCAGCTCCCCGATGCGCATCGTGACCTCGCTCACAAAGAGTTGAACCTGACACAGGTGTCAAATTCTACGGTGATCCCATGAACGCAGCCGACACCGCATCCAGCCCCCTGCTCGCCCCCTACGCCCTCGCGGCGCTCGACCTGCCGAGCCGGGTCGTCATGGCGCCCATGACCCGGTTCCGCGCCGACCGCCGCGGTGTCCCGACCCCGATGATGGCCGTCTACTACGCGCAGCGGGCCTCCGCCGGACTGATCGTCTCCGAGGGCGTCTGGCCGAGCGTCCAGGGCCAGCAGTACCTCACCGAGCCCGGCCTGGCCACCGACGAGCAGGTGGCCGCGTGGCGCACGGTGACCGACGCCGTGCACGCCGCGGGAGGGCGGGTCTTCGCCCAGATCATGCACGCCGGCCGCAACGGGCACCCGGCCAACCGCATCGACGGGGGGACGCCCCTCGCCCCCTCGGCCGTCCCCCTCACCGCCCCGATGCACACGCTGGAAGGCAAGCGCGCCCCCGTGGCGCCGAGGGCGATGAGCACCGCCGAGGTCGGGCAGGCCGCCGCCGACCACGCCGCCGCGGCGCGCAACGCCCTGCGCGCCGGATTCGACGGGGTGGAGATCCACGGGGCCAACAGCTACCTGCCGCACCAGTTCCTCGCCGACAACACCAACCTGCGCGGCGACGCCTACGGCGGCACGGCGGTCAACCGGGCGCGGTTCGTGATCGAGCTGGCCGAGGCCGTGGCCGACGCCGTCGGGGCGGAGCGCGTCGGGCTGCGGCTGGCGCCGGGCAACCCGGAGAACGAGATGGTCGAGGCCGACCCGGCCCCGGTGTACCGGACCGCGCTCGCCGCGATCGACCGGCTCGGCCTGGCCTACCTGCACCTCACCGACGGCGCCGACTACCCCGCACTGGCCGACCTGCGCCCCCACTGGAGCGGCGCCCTCGTCGGCAACACCGGCGAGCACGAGGTGACGACCCTGGAGTCGGCGGAGCGCCTGATCAGCGAGCGCGGGGCCGACCTGGTCTCCATCGGCCGTCCCTACATCGCCACCCCCGACCTGACGGAGCGCATCGCGGCCGGCGTCCCGTGGTCGCTGCCGGAGGGGGACTTCCACTACGGCGCGGGCGAGCGCGACTACATCGACTACCCCAGGGCGGTGCCGGAGCCCGCGGCGGCGGTGCGGCCACCGCCGCGGGCCCCGGACGGGCTGCTCGGGAAGGGGGTTAACCGAACAGCTCGTCGTGGGCGGCGAACGCCGTGGCGATGTCCACCTGGGCCCAGAACCGGTGGTAGGTGAAGGTCGGGACCTCCCCGCCGTCCAGGTACTCCTGAACCTCGGGCCACGCCGGATCGTCCTCGTAGAAGGACCGGATGGAGGCGAAGGTGGAGCCGGGCTCGACCGGGTCGCCGTTGGGCATCTCCCCGGACCAGCCTTCGGGGATGTAGACCTCGTCGGCGAACCGCCGGTAGTCGGCGCGGGTCTCCTCGGTGGCGATGCCCAGCTCGTCCTGGTTGGCGAGCAGGGCGTCCAGCAGGTCCTCACCCATGGCGCGGGCCTCGGCGTCGCCGGACTCGGCCGCGTAGTACAGCAGCGTCTTGGCCAGGCCTGCGGCCACGCCCACGTCCTGCCCGTGCGAGACGACCTCGACGTGCAGATCGGGGTTGCCGGTGGAGGTGCCGTCCCAGGTGTCGGGCCGGCCCTCCCACTCCATGTCGGCCGGGACGGCGAAGTCGCCGCCGGTGCCGACCTCGGTGTTGGCCATGGCCCAGGGCACCCAGTCGTCCAGGATGGCCCCGGCCCGCTCGTCGCCCGTCTCGTGGTAGAGCTGCGCGACGCGCTCGATGCCCCACACCTGGAAGCCGAACCACCGGTTGGACGGCGGGTCGTGCCAGACCGGCTGCCAGTCGTAGTACATCCCGTAGAACTGCGGGGTGCCCGCGGGCGGTGCGGAGTAGTCGCCGGCCCAGCTGTTGGTGGCGCCGCCGGCGATGCCGCCCTCGGCGGACTGCAGCCACTGCAGGAACTCCAGCTGCCGGTCCATGCTGGTGGCCCAGTCCTCGGTGCCCGTGGCCGAGTCCGGCTCAAGGGCGTCGACCTCCGACAGCGCGTAGGCCGCCAGGGGGTTCTGGTAGCCCTGGTGCGAGGAGCTGCCGCCGATCCGCCAGGCCCACGGGTACTGGGCGCTCTCCAACGCGCCGCCCCAGGCGTAGTACCAGGACATCAGGTAGTGCGCGCTGTTCTTGCCGCTGCCCGCAGCGCATTCGGTGGCGCCCACGCAGTCGCCGATCTCCTTGAAGTACTTGTCGTACATCGCGTAGCGCAGGTAGTCGCCCATCATGGCGGCCTTGTCCACCGACTCCGAGACGGCGCCGGCGTTGCCCTGCTCGCCGGCCCACTGGTGCGCCAGGTAGGCCACCTGCACCGCGCGCGCGTCGGCGTCGGGCGCGTTGGTGTAGCGCCACTGCTCCGAGTAGGTGCCGTCGTCGGTGAACAGGTCGAGGAACCCGTTCTCGCCGCCGTGGTCGAACGTCTCGCATGACGGGTGCGGCACCGTCTCCCAGACCGACTCCTGCGAGCCGCGCTGGAAGGTGTTGACGAACGCGGGCGCGTCGTCGGTGCCGTCGCCGCAGAAGCCGTACCCGTAGGTGTTGTCCACGTCGAGCAGCCAGTGCATGCCGTACACCTCGTCGGTGCCGTAGGTGCTGCTCAGTTCCTGGGCGAGCGGGTCCTCGCCCACCGACACGCCGTTGTCGAGCGCGGACGGGTAGCCCTGCGGGGTGTCGTGCTCGGGGATGTAGGTCGCCGGCGCCGACGGGTCGTAGGCGCCGTTGGTGGGCTGGTCCTCGGTGCCCGGGATGATGAACTCCTCCATCGACTCCCAGGCGTCGTTGAACGGCTCCCACTCACCGGTGATCCTGCCGTAGGCGGCCTCCAGCCACAGGTAGTAGCTGAACGCCTCCGACGTCGTGGCGTGCCCGTGGTCGGGCGCCTCGACGATCAGGGTCTCCACCGAGTGGTAGGGCACGAGAAGGCCGCCGAACTCGCGGAAGTAGCCGCTCGCCGGGTCCTTGATCTTCTCGTACTGCTCCAGGAACGCCGTCTCGTAGTCGGAGGTCGACGCGTCGACCTCGCGCACCTCGACCGTCGCGGCGTCGTAGCCTTCGGCCGAAGCCGTGAAGACGGCCGTGCCGAGGTCGCCGCCGTTGTCGGCGGAGGCGATGGAGACCTCCTGGGCCTCGTCCCAGTCGTCGCCGGTGAAGGTCAGCTCGGCGCCGCCGGAGACGGTCAGGTCCTCGCTGCCCTCGGTGCGGGCCACCTCGACGGAGACGTCACCGGAGGGCTCGTTGGACAGGGAGACGTCGAAGGTGCCGCTGTCGCCCTGCCGCACGCTCAGCGACGAAGGACTCGCCACCAGCGCCGGAGCGGACAGCACCTCGATCGCCACCGGGGCCGATTCGGTCTCGGCGCCGCCGTCGTCGACCGCCGTGGCGGTCAGCGAGTACGGGCCGACCTCGGCGTCGGTCCAGGAGTAGGTGTAGGGGGCGGTGTCGTCGGTGCCGAGGACGGTGCCGTCGGCGCTGAACTCCACGTGCTCGATCGAACCGTCGGCGTCGGCGGCGTCGGCCGCGAGCTCGACGGTGTCGCCTGCGAGGAAGGCTGCGCCGTCGGCCGGCGAGGTGAGCTCGACCTCCGGCGGCGCGTTCCCCCCGGTCCCGCCGCAGTCGACGCCGTTGACGGTGAACCCGGTCGGTTCGCCGTTGGCGCCGCTGATGCTGCCCTGGAAGCCGACCGTCGCGGTCTCTCCGGGGTCGAGGTCGGGGTTCCAGCCCGGGTGGTTGACGGTGACGGTGTCGCCGCTCTGGCTGAACTCGCCGTTCCAGCCGTTGGTGATCTGCTGGCCGTCGGGGAAGGTCCAGCCGAGGGACCAGTCGGGGACCGCGTCGCCCTCGTTGGTCACGGAGACATCGGCGGTGAAGCCGCTGCCCCACTCGTTCGTGACGTTGTACTCGACGGAGCAGGCCACAGCGGCGGCCGCGGGCGTCGCAGGGAGCAGCGCCGCGACCAGAGCGGTCGCGAGCGCGCCCGGCACCGGCGCTCTTCGGCGCCGGCGTGCTGACAGTTGGGGAGTCATCTTCCTGGCAACCTCCGTTTTCGGGGGATCCGCGCGGCCGCGCGGAGCTGTGGGCGTCGCGGGGGACGCGGGGAGGACGTCGGATCCGATGGCGGGCACGGCGAGCGGCGGCGCGTCGGGGCAGGGGCCGCGTCGCGCCGGACCGGACTGTGGAAGGGGGAGCGGGACGGCGTCGGCGCGCGTCCGGCTCGTGCGGGGGAGGGGGATGCGGGGTTCGGGGCGGGGACGGGTCGGTGTCCTTTTGGGAGCGCTCCCATGACCGGAGGAGGAGGCGGTCGCATACGTTCGTCCGGGACGGGCACCACCTTTGTCCAGCCCCGCGGACGCGCGATGTGACCTCAGTCACGGGAGCGCTCCCATAAGAAGGGTAATCACTTCGAAGCGTTATGTAAACATCCCGTAACCAGGCGATTCCCCGCCCGGATTTCCCGGCCGACCTTTTTGATCTTGTTTCCCGCCCGTTGATCCGATTCCCGCTTCGACGGAGGCGGGACGCTCGGATCACCGGGCCCAAGGTGGCAGCGGCGGGATTGTCCCGCCGCTGTTCTCTTCGGATTCCGTCTGCTGCGCCCGCGGGGCGAGGTGGGATCCCAGGGCTCGGGTTCGCTGCGCCGCCGGCGCCTGCGCGCACTGCGACGGCCGACTCCCTGCGTGGACCCGGTCGTCGAACATCGGTCGGCCTCATCCGATGATCTGAGCTCCCTACCTCTGTCGAAACGAGTGTCGAAATCAATGGTGGGAAACGAGACCGGAAATGAATTCCCGCGCACCACTTTCACCCTCCGTTAATGGGTGTTACATTCGTGCGCAGTATCTGGGAGCGCTCCCAGCAAGGTCGGTCCTCCGTCGCGGCACATCCCCCCGGTGCGGACGCACCTTCTCTCAGAAAGCGCGTGCACCGCTGAAGGAAGGCGTACATGCGAAGAGCACTCACGATCGGGTTCGCGGCCCTCACGCTGCTCGCCCCGTCGGCGGGCGCGGCCCAGGCGGTCTCCGCGCCGGCCGCCGCACCGGCCGAGCAGGCGGCCGACACCGCCTACGACTGGCGCAACGTCGAGATCGTCGGCGGCGGTTTCGTCCCGGGGATCGTCTTCAACCAGACCGAGCCGGACCTCGTCTACGCGCGCACCGACATCGGCGGCGCCTACCGCATGAACCCCGACACCGGGCGCTGGATCCCGCTGCTGGACCACATCGGCTGGGACGACTGGAACCTGACCGGCATCGTCAGTCTGGCCACCGACCCGGTGGACCCCGACCGCGTGTACGTCGCGGCCGGCAACTACACCAACGACTGGACGTCGCAGAACGGCGCCGTCCTGCGCTCGGCGGACCGCGGGGAGACCTGGGAGCGCACCGACCTGCCGTTCAAACTGGGCGGCAACATGCCCGGCCGCGGCATGGGCGAGCGCCTCGCCGTGGACCCCAACGACAACAGCGTCCTCTACCTCGGCGCCCCCAGCGGCCACGGCCTGTGGAAGAGCACCGACCACGGGGAGACCTGGGCGGAGGTCACCGCCTTCCCCAACCCCGGCGACTACGTCCAGGACCCGAACGACGAGAGCGGCTACCTCTCCGACAACCAGGGCGTCGTGTGGGTGACCTTCGACCCGACGACCGGCACCGACGGCGGCGCCACGCAGGACGTCTACGTCGGCGTCGCCGACAAGGACAACACCGTCTACCGCAGCACCGACGGCGGCGAGAGCTGGGAGGCGATCCCCGGCCGGCCCACCGGCCACCTGGCGCACAAGGGCGTCCTGGACCACGAGAACGGGATCCTCTACATCGCCACCAGCGACACCGGCGGGCCCTACGACGGGGGCAGCGGCGACGTCTGGAAGTACGACACCGCCACCGGTGAGTGGACCCGCATCAGCCCGGTGCCCTCCGACCACGAGGACAACAACTACGGCTACAGCGGGCTGACCATCGACCGGCAGAACCCCGGCACGATCATGGTCGCCACCCAGATCTCCTGGTGGCCCGATGTCATCTTCTTCCGCAGCACCGACGGCGGCGAGAGCTGGACCCGGATCTGGGACTGGGGCGCCTACCCCGAGCGCACCGAGCGCTACGAGATGGACGTCTCCGGCGCGCCGTGGCTGACCTTCGGCCAGAACCCGGCCCCGCCCGAGTCGACGCCCAAACTGGGCTGGATGACCGAGTCGCTGGAGATCGACCCGTTCGACTCCGACCGGATGATGTACGGGACCGGGGCCACCGTCTACGGGACCGATGAGCTGACCGACTGGGACCGGGACGAGACGTTCACCATCGAGGTCATGGCCCAGGGCATCGAGGAGACGGCCGTGCTGGACCTGGTCAGCCCGCCCGAGGGCGCGCCCCTGATCAGCGGCCTCGGCGACATCGGCGGCTTCCGCCACGACGACCTGGACACCGTGCCCGACATGATGTTCACCGGTCCCGGCTTCGACAGCACCACCAGCCTCGACTACGCCGAGTCCGACCCCGGCGTCGTCGTCCGGGCGGGCGACTTCGACAAGTCCGCGCGGCCCGACGACAGCAGCGTCGCCTTCTCCACCGACGGCGGCTCCAACTGGTTCCAGGGCGGCGAGCCCGAGGGCGTCACCGGCGGCGGCACCGTCGCGGCCGCGGCCGACGGCAGCCGGTTCGTGTGGTCCCCCGAGGGTACGGCGGTGCACCACTCGGTCGGCTTCGGCACCACCTGGACGCCGTCGGAGGGCATCCCGGCCGGTGCGGTCGTGGAGTCCGACCGCGTGAACCCGGACGTCTTCTACGGCTTCGCCGGCGGCACGTTCTACCTGAGCACCGACGGCGGCGCCCACTTCACCGCGACGGAGGCGGGCGGGCTGCCCGCTGAGGGCGACGTGCGGTTCAAGGCCGTCCCCGGCCTCGAAGGCGAGATCTGGCTGGCCGGCGGCGCGGAGGGCGGCACCTACGGCCTGTGGCGCTCGACCGACTCCGGCGCCGGCTTCACCAGGGTGGAGGGCGTCGAGGAGGCCGACAGCATCGGCTTCGGCAAGGCCGCGCCGGGACAGGACTACATGGCCCTGTACACCAGCGCCCAGATCGACGGCGTGCGCGGCATCCACCGGTCCGACGACGCCGGGGCGAGCTGGGTGCGCGTCAACGACGACCAGCACCAGTGGGGCTGGACCGGCGCCGCCATCACCGGCGACCCGCGGGTCTACGGCCGGGTCTACGTCGCCACCAACGGCCGCGGCGTCGTCTACGGAGACCTCACGAACCCGCCGACCGACGACGGCGGCGGTGACGACGGTGGAGGCGACGACGGCGGCGGTGACGACGGCGCTGACGGGTCCTGCCGGGTCGACTACGCCACCCAGGACTGGTCCGGCGGCTTCACCGCGACGGTCGGCGTGACCAACACCGGCGACACCGCCGTCGAAGGCTGGAGCCTGGAGTTCGACCTCCCGGCGGGCCAGCGGCTGGAGCACGGCTGGAGCGCCGAGTGGTCGCAGAGCGGCAGCACGGTCACCGCGACCGGCATGGCGTGGAACGCCGATCTGCGGCCCGGAGCCTCGGTCGAGATCGGGTTCAACGGCTCGGCCCCCGACGGGACCTCACCGCCGTCGTCCTTCACCCTCAACGGCGCGACCTGCAGCGGCGGCGAGTAGCGACCAGCCGGAAAGAGACCTCACCGACCTCCGAGCCGCGGGCGCCGGAACCAGCGCCGGGCCCTGCGGACCCGAGGTCGGAGGAGGGGCGGGGAGACGAGCGGGCCGTCAGGAGTGGGCGGCCCGCTCGGCCGCGCCCTTGAAGCGGGCCGGCCGCCGAACTCCTCCCCGGGCTCGCGCGGCCGGAGACCCTCCCCGGTCTTGACCAGGGTCGGTTGTTCGAGGCCGGAGACGAAGGGCACCCAGTCTCCCCGACGCCGGCTCCCGCCCTTCGCGCCACCTCGTCAGGAGCCCTTCGAGTCGGCGGCCGTCATGCCGGACCCGGCACAACCGGGTCCCTTCCGGCGCGCAGCCGGGGGAGCGGGGAATGCGGGGGGCACGCTCGACGACGGTGCCGAAGACATCGGTGCTCCGCCTCCACCGGAAGCCCTGCGTCACCGCTCATCCGCTCATCTCCGCTCATCATGGGGGCGGTCCGCTCACACCGCCTGTTCCAGACGGTCGAGGGGAGCGGTCCCGCCCAGCCGCCGGTGCAGGTGGCGCAGCCCTTCGGCGGTCACCCGGAGCTGCGGCCTGCCGGGCATGCGCCTGCCGGTGCGGGGGTGGTCGTAGGACGTCGGCCGCAGCCGCAGGTGGCGCTGGTGCCGGGCCAGGGGGACGTCGGTGTCGGGGGAGACCATGCCCTCGGCCCGGATGAAGGCGAACAGCCGCCGCTGGCCCGTGGAGACGGCGGGGTCCCGGTTGAGGATGTAGGCCGCCTCGCGCACGGAGTAGTCCCCGTCGGCCGACACCAGGACGCTCCACGCGTGGGCGGCCGGCTCCGGCTCCCCAAAGGCCGCCCGCGCTTCGAGCGCCTGCTCCGCCGCGTCGGAGATCGCCTTCCCGAGCCGGCTGATGTGTTCGAGCGTCTCGGGACTCATCGAACTGAAATCGGTGCTCTCAATGCTTCCGATCTGTTCCACCGTTCCTCCTGGGAGGTCTTTCCTTGACCGATGCGAGGGTTTGTTCAAAAGCGCTGCTTCGGGGCGGAGCGGATCGACTCATCGGACGGACCCGTCCGATTGATACAACAATGACGGGCCCACGGGAATTCCCCGGTACCTCCTTTTCCGGATTCGATCCTGCCCGCCCGGGATGTCCGCGGCCAAGACCTGCTGTGCGGCATTCTCCGCTGCCGGGCGGCAGGTGGCCGTGATCGGAGAAGCGGCGGCGAGGGCGGCAGGGCGGGGCTGCGGGAATGCCCTCCCGCCCCGTCCCTTCCGTGACGGTCTCGCTCCTGGAGTGCTGTCGGGAGGCCGATATGACTCCAGGATCAAGGCCATTCTCGAGAACCCGGTAAAACGGGCGCATTAAAACGGACGCGTGTGCGCCCGTCCGGACCCGCCGCCGGCCTTGCCGCCGCTTTTCCACCCGGGACCACCCGATGCCCGAGAGCGAGCAAGGCCGCACAGCGGACCGGGGCCGCGTACCCGCCGGCGGTCAATTCCCGGTGTCGCGCCCGGCGTCCCTCGCGGCCATGTCCAGGAGCTCCTGCAGGCGCAGGCCGCGTTGGGCGTCGAGTTCCGGCGGGGTCCCCGAGCGCACCGCCGCGGCGAACTCCCGGCGCAGGACCGGCCAGCACTCGTCGTGGTCGATGCCGCCGGTGTCGTAGACGAGCTCCTCGTCCGGGCCGTACAGCTCCACCCGGGTGCGCGCCTTGGACAGCCGTACCGACCCCGACAGCGAGGCCTGGCTGACCGCGCCGTTCTCGTGCTCGCAGGCCAGCTCGATCCACGTGCGGGGGTCTCCCGTCGCCCGGACGGCGGCGATGCGCCCCACCGAGGCGTCGAGCAGGTCGAGCAGGTGGGGGCCGAGGTCGAGCAGCGCGCCGTGCTCCAGGCGCCACTGCGTGGCGAGGTCCCCGCCGAGGAACGCGCCGTGCAGGTAGCAGGAGCGCGCGCCGGTGACCGCCATCCGCTGCGCGCGCGCCAGGAACCGCCGGGTCTCCGGGTGGTAGCGCTTCGTCAGCACGAACTGGGAGACGACGCCGGCCCGCGCGACCGCGTCGGCGACCGCCCGCGCCCCGTCGAGCGTGGGGGCGAGCGGCTTCTCCAGCAGCACCGCGCGTCCGGCCTCGGCGGCCAGCGGCGCCAGCTCCGCCTGGACGGCCGGGGGCACCGCGAAGGCGACCGCCTCGCAGGTGTCGAACAGCTCCCGCACCGACCCGGCCGCGACCGCCCCGAAGCGGTCGGCGAGAGCCGCGGCGGCATCGGGCCGACGGGCCCAGACGGCGGTGAGCCTGGTCTCGGGGCCCGCGGCGAGCACGGGGGCGTGCATGGTCGACGCCCAGGGGCCGGCGCCGACGAGCCCGACCCGCACCGGCCGGTCCGGGCCGTTCACGCCGTCGCCGCCTCCGACGCCCCTTGCGCCACCGCTCACGCCACCGTTCCCGGCGCCGCCCGCAGCACCACTCGCACGGTCGGTCATGACGCCGCCCCTTCCGCCAGTCGGGCGTCGGCCTGCGCGGGCGCGTAGAGGTGCTCGACCACGAGGTGGCCCACCCCTTGCAGCCCGGCCCGCTCACCGAGCCGTCCGGTGACGACCTGCAGGTTGCGGGTGGCCCTGGGCAGGGCGCGCTGGTAGAGCACCTCGCGCACCCCGGTGACGAAGTGGGTCTCGGCGAGGTCCCCGGAGACCATCAGCACGCCCGGGTTGAGCAGGCAGACGACGGTGGTCAGCACCTCGCCGACCCGCTGCCCGGCCTCGCGGGCCAGCCGCACGGCCTCGGGCAGCCCGGCCATGAGGTGCTCCCGGACCCCCGAGCCCGAATCGGTGGGCACGCCGAGCCCGGTCAGCGCCTTGGCGAGCGCCCCTCCGCTGGCGACGGCGGCCAGGCACCCGTAGGACCCGCACTGGCACAGCGCGTCGGCGCGGTCGTGCAGCCGGATGTGGCCGATGTCGCCGGCCCCGCCGTCGATGCCGCGGTACACCGAGCCCGCGGTGACGACGCCGGCGCCGATGCCGGTGGAGACCTTCACCAGGACGAACGCCGGGCAGTCGCGGTAACCGGCGACCTGCTCGCCCAGCGCCATCATGTTGGCGTCGTTGTCGACGAGGACGGGGACGTCGAAGCTCTTTCGCAGGTGCTCGGGGACGGGGTAGCCGTCCCAGCCGGGCATGATCGGCGGCCGGATCACCCTGCCGGTCCCGAACTCCACCGGACCCGGCACGGCGACGCCGATCCCGCACACCTCCCCGGGGTCGCGCCCCGCCCGCTCCAGCAGCCTCCCGAACCGGCCGGCCAGGGCGTCGAGCACCGGCTCCGGCCCGTCGGCGACGGCGAGGTCGCCGGTGTGCTCGGCCAGCGGGCGGCCCGCGAGGTCGAGGACCGCGGCGCGGGCGCGCGTGGTGTCCAGGCTCGCCGCGAGCACGACGGCGTGGTCCTCGCTGAACTCCAGCCGGGTGGGCGGGCGCCCGCCCGAGGAGGAGTCGACGCCGGACTCGCGCAGCCAGCCGGCCCCGAGCAGCAGGTCGAGCCGCTGGGCCACGGTGGAGCGGGACAGCCCGGTGAGCGCCTGCAGCTCCCTGCGCGTGCTCGCCCGCCCGCTGCGGATCAGCTCCAGCATGCTCCCCGCGCTCGTCGGTGCGGTCGCCATCGCGTTCTCCTCTCCCCTCCTCGTCACGGCCGCCGCCCTCCCCTGCGGGGCGGCCCTCCACGGGGCCGCTCGGTTCCCGGCCGCTCAGCTCTTGTCGGCCCCGCTGGTCAGGCCATCGGTGAGCATGCGCTCCGCCGCGTAGAACAGGGCGACCACCGGAACGGTGAGCACGACCGAGCCCGCCATGAGGACGGTCTTGGGCACCTCGATGCCGTTGGCGAGCTGCTGCAGGCCGAGGGAGACGGTCCACAGGCTCGGGTCGGCGGCCAGGAACAGCAGGGCGAACAGGAACTCGTTCCAGGCGATCATGAAGACGTAGAGCCCGGTGGCCATCAGCGACGGCGCGGCAAGCGGGAGCACAATCCTACGCATGATCGACAAACGTGAGCAGCCGTCCAGCGCCGCGGCCTCCTCGACGCTCCTGGGGATCGTGGCGAAGTAGTTGCGCAGCATGTAGATGGAGACCGGCACGGTCTGCGCGATGTAGACGATCGCCAGCCCCACCAGGCTGCCCTGGAGCCCGATCTTGGCGAACATCACGAACAGCGGGACGGCGAGCAGGGTGGCCGGGAACAGGTAGACCGCCAGGAACAGCGCGCCGACCTGCCGGCCGCCGAAGAACCTCAGCCGGCTGATGGCGTAGGCGCCGGGGACGGAGGCCAGAAGGGTGAGCGCGACCGTGCCCAGCGACACCAGCGCGGAGTTGCCCAGCAGCCGCAGGAAGCCCTGGCCGCCCTCCTCCGTCGGGGTGAGCACGGCGCGGTAGGTGCCGAGCGTGAACTCCGACGCCGACACCCAGATCCGCCCGGGGTCGAGGAGCAGGTCGTCGATGGGCTTCACCGACAGCACCAGCATGTAGTAGAAGGGGAAGAGCGTGATCACCGCGAGGAAGGCGATCACCACCCACCGCAGGACCGCGAAGAGCCTGATCTCGAACTGGGCGCGGGTCACTGTGCCTCCTCCTGCGTCTTCCTGGCGAAGAACGTGAAGTAGACGCCGAGCAGCACGGCGAGCACCGCCGCGAGGACGAGCGCCTGCGCCGCCGCGGCCCCGACGTCGAAGCGGGCGGTCAGGAACTCGTAGACCCGGACGGCGACCACGTCGGTACCGGCGCCGCCGCCGGTGAGCAGGTAGACGTCGTCGAACTTGTTGAACGTCATGATCAGGCGCAGCACCGCGAGCAGCGAGATCACCGGCATCAACTGCGGCAGCAGGATGTGCCGGAAGTTCTGCAGCGGGCTCGCGCCGTCGATCCTCGCCGCCTCCTCCAGCCCCGACGGCACGGCCTGCAGCCGGGCGAGCAGGAAGAGGAAGGCGAAGGGGAAGTAGCGCCAGATCTCGAACGCGATCACGGTCAGCAGCGCGACCGGGACGGGCAGTTCGACGCCGAGGACGGTGACGTCGGTGTTGCGCTGGCTGAGGAAGGCGACGGGGCCGTCCCAGCCGAGCACCCCGGTCCCCCACTCGTTGACGATCCCGTACTGGGGGCTGAGCATGACCTCCCAGACGAACGTCACGGCCACCACCGGGGCGACGTAGGGCAGCAGCATCGAGCCGCGCAGCGCGGCGCGGCCGCGGAACGGGCGGCGCAGCGCGAGCGCGGCGACGAGGCCGAGCGCGATCGAGCCGAAGGTGGAGCCGGCCGTGTAGAGCAGGGTGGTCCACAGCGACGACCAGAACCCGGGCGAGGCGAAGACCTGCTCGAAGTTGCGCAGCGTCCAGTTGCCCAGCAGTCCCTGGGTCTGGATGTCGACCAGGCGTGCGCGCTGGAAGGCCAGCAGCACCGTCCACGCGATGGGCAGCACGACGACCACCAGCACCACGATGAGCGTGGGGGAGACGAAGGCGAGCCCCGCCCGGTTCTCCTGGGCCGCGGCGGTGCCGCGTTTTCGGCGCTGTTCCCCGCCCTTCGGCGCGGATCCGGAGTCCGACCGAGCGGGCGGCTCGGTGAGTCGAGTCGTCATGTGTGCACCTCGGATCATGGCGTACCGGCCGGTTGCGCGCGGCCGGTCACTGGAGCGACGTCTGGATGGCCGTGACGTCTTCGTGGGCCTGCTCGGCGGCCTCGTCCGCGCTGATCTGGCCGCCGGCCATGGCGCTGATCGCCCGCGGCACGGGGAGTTCGCCCATGGTGGCGCCGATCAACGCGCCCCGGCCTTCGGTGATGCCCCAGCGCCGCATGCGGGTCAGGCCGTTGCGCTGCTGGTCGAGGACCTCCTGGGGGAAGACCTCGGACAGCGGCGCCCTGGTGTCGACCCCGGCCTCGCTCTCGTCCCAGGCGCGCTGGAACCGGTCGGGGTCCTCGGGCGTGCCGTTGCGGGCGGGGAACTTGCCTTCGGGGGCCATGCCGAACCAGTCCGCGTAGCCCTCGCCCAGCATGTGCTCGACGAACGCGCGCGAGGACTCCTCGTGGGCGGTCGTGGTGACGGCCCAGGAGGTGACCTCGCCGAACTGGGCGGGGGCGGCTCCGTCGGGGCCCTGGACGGCGGCGACGACGCCGCTGTTGTCGGCCAGCCACCGCGGGTCGTCCTGGCAGCGGGGGCAGCTCGGCAGCGCGTCGGCTCGCAGGCCGGCCAGCTCGTCGAGCAGGAACGACGACCACACGATCATCGCGGATCTCCCGGCGAAGTAGGTCGCGCGGGTGGAGTCCACCGTCTGCGCGCCGCTGGCCGAGTACTGCGTGACCAGGTCGCCGTAGAAGGAGAAGGCGCGCCGGCACTCCGGGGAGTCCAGCGCGACCCCGTCGGAGGGGGCCACGAGGTCGCAGCCGTTGGCCAGGGCGACGTACTCGAAGCTCTGCTGGGTGAAGGCGTCGCCGGGGTCGGTGGCCAGCGAGATCCCGTCCATGCCGGGCGCGTCGAGGGCCGCGGCGGCCTTCTCGATGTCGGCGTAGGTGGTGGGCGGCGCCAGCCCGGCCTCCTCGAACAGGTCCGTGCGGTAGACCAGCAGCTGCGTCCAGGCGTCGGAGGGCACGGCGAGCCGGGCGTCGCCGTCGCCGGTGAGTTCGAGGGCGCGCTCGTTGAAGGTGCCGGGGTCGAGGTCGGCGACGATCCGCGTGGCGGCCTCGGTGTTGAGGAGGTCGTTGGAGGCCATCTGGCGCACCGACGACAGCGGAACCGCCCCGATGACGTCGGGGAGGGTGCCCGCGGCGGCCGAGGACATGATCAGTTGGCCGAGCTGGTTCTCGTCGACCCCGACGAGCTCGACCTCGATGCCGGTCTCCTCGGTGAAGCCGTCGATGATCCGCTGTGTGGCCGCGGTCCTCTCGGTGAGGTTCTCCAGGCTCCACACCGTGATCGTCGTGCCGTCGTCCTGGGCCGGCTGCGTCGAGCACGCGCTGAGCGCCATGCCCGTGGCGGCGGCGGACGCGACGAGCGCCGCCAACCGGCGAGACCTACGCATCGTCTGCCTTTCACATGCGGGTGTGCTGGTCCGGCGAGGACGGGATACGGAATACGGGCGGTTTGCCCGAAATCCTTGCCGGTGTGCCTCATCACAGCACTACTTTTGCGTGCTGACAATACCTAAGATAGAGATAGATCCAACCGAACCTTTACTGTTTTGATCGCCGCTCACGGTCCGGCGCCAGGCATCGGACCCCGGAGCGGGTCCACCCCCGGGAGCCCCTGTTGGAACGAGTCGTCCAGTTCATCGGACCGCGTCAGGTCGAGGTCGCCGAGTACGAGAGCGCCCCGCTGCCGGCCGGGCACCTCCGGGTGCGCACGCGCTACTCGGGCATCTCCGCCGGCACCGAACTCACGGCCTACCGGGGCACCAACCCCTACCTCACGCGGGCGTGGAACCCGGAGTCGCGGCTGTTCGGCGAGGGCGGCGCCGGCCTGGAGTACCCGGTCGTCGGCTGGGGCTACTCCGAGGTCGGCGACGTCGTCGAGGTCGCGCCCGACGTCGCGGGCGGCCCCGGCGTCCCCGAGGTCGGCGACCCGGTGTGGGGCATCTGGGGGCACCGCAGCGAGGGGACCGTCCCCGCCGCGCGGATGACCGACCACCGGCTGCCCGGCGGGCTCGACCCGCTCTCCGGCGTGTTCGCGCGCGTCGGCGCGATCGCCCTGAACGCGGTCCTCGCCGCCGACATCAACCTCGGCGAGACCGTCGCGGTCTTCGGCCAGGGCGTCATCGGCCTGCTCGCCACCCGCATGGCCGAACTCAGCGGCGCACGGGTCGTCGCCGTCGACGCGCTGGACGCCCGCCTCGACGCGGCCTCCCGGTTCGGGGCCGCGGTCGTCCTCAACGCGCGCACCGACGACGTCGCCGAGCGCGTCCGCGCGTGCACCGGGGGAGCCGGCGCCGACACCGCCATCGAGATCAGCGGCGCCTACCCCGCCCTGCACGAGGCGCTGCGCTCGACCGCCGTGGGCGGCCGCGTGGTCGCCTCCGGCTTCTACCAGGGCGACGGCGCGGGCCTGCGCCTCGGCGAGGAGTTCCACCACAACCGGGTCGAACTCGTCTCCTCCCAGATCGGCGGGGTCCCGTCCAGGCTCGGGGGCCGCTGGACCGTGGACCGCCTCCAGCAGACCTTCCTCGACCTCGTCGCGACCGGGCGGGTCGAGACGAAGTCCCTCGTCAGCCACCAGATGCCGGTCGCCGAGGCCGGTTCGGCCTACCAACTGCTCGATGAGCGGCCCGAAGACGCGCTGCAGATCGTTTTGGAGTTCTGATCACCATGGCCACCGCCGACACCGCGCCCCGCATCGCCTGCCAGGAGCAGCTGCTGCCCGGG
This sequence comes from Spinactinospora alkalitolerans, assembly GCF_013408795.1. NCBI lineage: Bacteria > Bacillati > Actinomycetota > Actinomycetes > Streptosporangiales > Nocardiopsidaceae > Spinactinospora > Spinactinospora alkalitolerans. Next base: position 6,002,791 of record NZ_JACCCC010000001.1, on the reverse strand, counting down.
GACACCCTCCAGCGGAAATGGGAGTTCGCCGTCGCCGCTGGCTACGACGCCATCGAACTGCGCGGCAAGGGCGACTTCGCGTTCCGCGACCGCCTGCCCGAGCTGCACCGCGCCCGGCGCGACGGCGTCGTGATGGCCACCGTGTGCGTCGAGATGCCGCACTTCTTCGGGGCCTTCGACCCCGACCTGCGCCGCGACGCGATCGAGCAGATGAAGTCCCAGTTGTCCGTCATCGCCGAGATCGGCGGCGTGGGCGCGCAGACCCCGGCCTCCTACGGGATGTTCTCCCGGCGGCTGCCCCCGTTCGAGCCGCCGCGCAGCGAGGCCGAGGACCGCGACGTCCTGCTCGCGGGCCTCGCCGAACTGGGCGAGCACGCCGAGCGGGAGGGCTCCGTGCTGCTCCTGGAGCCGCTCAACCGCTACGAGGACCACATGGTCAACCGTCTCGACCAGGCCGCCGACCTGATCCGCGCGGCCGGTTCGAGCGGCGTGCGGATCGGCATCGACAGCTACCACATGAACATCGAGGAGGCCGACCCCGCCGCAGCGGTGCTCGCCGCCGCGCCCCTCATCGGGCACGTGCAGGTCAGCGACTCCAACCGGTTCCAGCCCGGCGCGGGCCACATCGACTGGCCGGTGTTCCTCGCCGCGCTCGACGCCATCGGCTACGGCGGCCACCTGGCCGTGGAGTGCCGCCTGAGCGGAGACCCGACCACCGCCGTCAGCGGGATCCCGGCCTTCCTCCGCAAGGTCGCCGCATGACCCCCGACCCGACCCTCACCGAGGCCGCCGAGGTCGGCGGGGCCGTGGGAGCGGTGCCCGCCGAGCCCGCCCGGACCGGGGCCGCCGGGACCGCGGGTCCCCCCGAGACCTCCGGGGCCACCGGACTCGCCGGGTCCGCCGTCGACGGCGTCGTCGACACCGCCGTCGACACCACTGTCGACACCACTGTCGACGTCGAGCGGCTGCGCCGGGACGCGACGCGGGTCCTCCTGGGCAACTGGACCGGGAGCTCGACCCTGCCCTCGCGCACCCTCTACCCGCACCAGTGGAGCTGGGACTCCGCGTTCATCGCGCTGGGCCTGCGGCACGTCTCGCCGTACCGGGCGCAGCGGGAACTGGAGTCGATGCTGGGCGCGCAGTGGGCCGACGGGCGGTTGCCGCACATCGCGTTCCACCAGGCCACCCCGCACGGCGCGTACTTCCCCGGCCCCGAGTTCTGGCGGTCCGGCGACTCCGGCGCCGGCGCCCCCGCCGGCGTGCCGACCTCGGGCATCGTCCAGCCGCCCGTGCACGCGCTGGCCGCGTGGGAGACCCACCTCGCCGACCCCGAGGAATCGGAACGGCGCGGCTTCCTGGCCCGCGTCCACCCGCGCCTCGCCGCCTGGCACCGCTACCTGTCCAAGCGGCGCGGCCTCGGCGGCCGCGGTCTGGCCGCGATCGTGCACCCGTGGGAGTCGGGCATGGACAACAGTCCGGCCTGGGACGCCCCGCTCGCGCGGGTCGTCCCCGCCCCGGCGGGCACCTTCCAGCGGCGCGACCTCGACCACGCCGACGTGGGAGACCGGCCCACCGACCTCGACTACGGCAGGTACGTCCGGCTCGCCGCCGACTACCGGGACCACGACTACGACGACGGCGCGACGCCGTTCGCGTTCGCGGTCGAGGACCCCTCGTTCAACGCGCTGCTGGTCCTGTCCGAACACGCCCTGGCCCGGATCGCCGAGGTCCTCGACCTCGATCCCGAGCCGCACGAGGCGCGCGCGGCCGAACTCACCGCCGCCATGGTCGGCACGCTCTACGACCCGGACGCGGGGCTCTTCCTGTGCCGCGACCTGATCAACGGCGAACCGATCCGCGAGTACGGCGCCGCCGGGCTGGTGCCGCTGGCCGTGCCGGGGCTGCCGGTGGCCGGTGAGCTGCTGCGCACCGCCCTCGGCGAGCGGTTCCGGGTCGGCCGGGTGCACCTGGTGCCCAGCTACGACCTCACCGGGCACGCCTTCGAGCCGGGCCGGTACTGGCGCGGGCCCGGCTGGTTCAACGTGTCCTGGCTGGTCCACCGGGGGCTGATCCGACACGGCGCGGTCGGGCAGGCCGCGGCGCTGCGCGCGTCCATGCTCGCCTCGGCCGCGCGCACGGGCTTCGCCGAGTACGTCGACCCCCACAGCGGCGAAGGCCACGGCTCCCGCGACTTCAGCTGGACCGCCGCCACGACCCTCGACCTGCTCGCCGAAGGCGAGAGCCGCTGACCGGCCTTCCTCCCCCTCCACCGGATACACACGAGATGTCGACTCGGCGGCAAGGAGACCTGATGACGGATCGACGGGTACTGGTCCGCCGGGGCGTGTTCGCCGCGGTGGACGGGAACGGCGACGTCCACGGCACCGGCGGCGCCGCGCCCGACGGCCTCTTCGCGCGCGACGCCCGCCACCTGAGCCTGTGGCGGATCGAGGTGGACGGCGCCGAACTCACCCCGTTGACGCAGGGCGTGCTGGTGCCTCCGGGCACCCGCGACGAGCCGCCCGCCCACGTGGTCATGCGCGACCAGGCGGTGGGCGCCTTCGGGCTCGCCGAGCGGGTGCGCGTCGTCAACCACGGGGACGCGCCCCGCACCGTGCGCGTCCGCTACCTGGTGGACGCCGACTTCGCCGACCAGTTCGAGCTGCGCGCCGACGACCGCCGCTACGCCAAGCCCGGCGCCCGGCGCAGCCGCGAGGCCACGGCGGACGGTTTCGCGTTCACCTACCGCCGCGGCGACGACTGGCTCGCCAGGACCGTCGTGGCCGCGGACCCGGCCCCCGACGAGATCACGGTCCCGGGCGAGGCCGCGCCCCCGGACGCGGACACGTCCCCGGACGCGGCCGCATCTCCGGACGAGGCCGCGACCGGTTCACGGCACTGCACCGCCGAGTGGACCCTGCACCTGCCCGCGCACGGTTCGGCCGCGCTTACGCTCAACGTGCGCGCGCTGCCGTCCGGCGGCGGAGCCACCGGAGAAGGCGAAGGCGCACCGGTCATCCCGCCCTCCGCCGTAACGCGGGAGGTGACCGCCGAGACCGAGGCGTTCATGTTCGCCGAACCGCGCCCCCGGGACCGCGCCGACTTCACCGTTCCCGCCGTTCCCGCCGATCTCGCCGATTCCGCCGACCTCGTCCGGGCCTGCGAGCAGGGGCTGGCCGACCTCGTCGACCTGCGGGTGCCCGCGACCGGCCCCGGCGGCGAGCCGCTGCTGGTCCCCGGCGCGGGCGTGCCCTGGTTCCTGACCCTGTTCGGTCGGGACTCGCTGCTGACCTCGCTGTTCACGCTGCCGTTCCGATCGGGGCCGGCCGCCGCCGTGCTCCCCGCGCTCGCCGCCGTGCAGGGGAGCGGGTACGACCCCGCGCGGATCGAGCAGCCGGGCAAGATCGTGCACGAGGTGCGGCACGGCGAACTGGCCCACTTCCGCCAGGTCCCCTACGGCCGCTACTACGGCGCGGTGGACGCCACCCCGCTGTTCCTTGTGCTGCTGCACGCCTACACCGAGGCCACCGGCGACCGGTCGATCGCGGAGGCGCTGGAACCCAACGCCCGCGCGGCCGTGGACTGGCTGCTGGGCGACGGCGGCCTGGAGGAGCACGGCTACCTGGTCTACACGCCCGACCCGTCGGGGCTGGTCAACCAGTGCTGGAAGGACTCGGCGGGCGCGATCTGCTTCCCCGACGGCAGGCAGGCGGACGGGCCGATCGCGGTGTGCGAGGCGCAGGGGTACGCGTTCGACGCGCTACGCCGCACAGCAGACCTGGCCGAGCGGGTGTGGGGCGACCCGGCCTACGCGCACCGACTGGAAGGTGTCGCCGAGCGCCTGCGCGCGGACTTCCACCGGGACTTCCCCGTCGCGGCCGAGGGCGGGTTCCCCGCGCTGGCGCTGGACGGCGAAGGGCGACAAGTCGACGTGCTCGCCTCCAACGCCGGGCACCTCCTGTGGTCCGGGCTGCTCGACGCCGAGCTGGGGGCGGCGGTCGGCCGCCGGCTGGTGCGGCCGGACTTCTTCTCCGGGTGGGGCGTGCGCACCCTGGCGTCGGGGCAGGCACCCTACCACCCGCTCAGCTATCACCGGGGCAGCATCTGGCCGCACGACAACGCCGTGATCGTGGCGGGGTTGGCGCGGTACGGCCTGCACCAGGAAGCGGCCCTGGTCACTCGGGGCCTGGTCGACGCGGCGGCCCGGCACGGCCACCGGCTCCCGGAGGTGCTGGCGGGCTACTCGCGCGACGAGCACCCGACCCCGGTGCCCTACCCGCACGCCTGCTCCCCGCAGGCCTGGTCCACGACGACCCCGCTGGCCCTGCTGACGGCGATGGGAGGTTGACCTTCCCTCCCGTCTGCGGAGGCAGGGCGTTCGAGACTCACCGGATGGGACCTGGTGTTCCGAGCCGTTGAGCCGATGCGCACTTCAGTGGAGGAATGCGCTCATATCGCCGCGGACCACAACGGCGAGTGGCGAGGCTGCGGAGCGTGCGGAGCGGCGCACAGTAGGGGTGCGCGGTCCACAGGCGGCTTTACCACTCACCGCTGCGGTCGGCTGGTCTACAGCGGCTACCCCACCGGTGTCGCCGTCGCCTGGGGCATGACCCACGGCGGCCGGTCAGGCGGACCGGTCGCCGCGGGACCGACCCGCCTCCGGGGCGTCGTCGGCGGCGGTGTCGATCGGGATGAAGCGCAGCACCTGGTCCTCGTCGTAGTACTCGGTCTGCGGCATCGCCCGCAGCGCGCTCACCACCTCGACGTCGGCGCCTTCGCGCTCGACGCGGGCGACGATGTCGTCCTTGCTCGCAGGGAAGCCCATGTCGGCCAGAACCCGGCGGACGGGCTCGATATCGCGCGGTGCGGCCATAGCGGATCCCCCCTCGTGGCTCTGTCGGCTCCACCGAACACCGGCAGGACGGCTGCCCGCGCACCCGCGGTTCAAACCCGCCCCCGCGGCGCGCCCGTCCCGACCGCTCCCTCGCCCGGGGCCGCTGTCGGAGGTCCACTGGGACGAGGCCGAGGCCCGCTGGGACGACGATGCCGAGGTTCGAACGAGCAGCGACGGCAGCAGTCGGCCGGGTCCGCTCGTCGGGCGGCGGGATGGTCTGCGGCCGGAGCCCAGACGGCGGCGACAGCGGGGGACTTGTCCACAGGTTGGTGGGTGGGGGTTGGTTCTGGGTCTTGACAGGGTGAGGGTGGGGTTTACGCGGTTCTGCTGAGTTGGGTGGTCTGCCCCCGGATGGGGCGGGGCTTCGCCCGGTGGATTGGTGGAATGAAGGCGAGGGCTCTGCCGGGCGGCGCGGCTCCGGCCTGGTTGTCGGGCGGCGGGATGGTCTGCGGTCGGGGTGCAGGCGGGCGGCGACGGCCGGGAGCCGGCTGGGCCTGCTGGTCGAGTGGCGGGGTGGTTTGGGGTCGGGGTTTCAGGCGGGCGGCGAGGGCCGGAGCGGGGTTCGGGGTGGTGTGTCGGGTGGCCGGCGGGCCAGGGAGCCGGTTTGGGCCGGGGGCCGGTTCGGGCGGGGCGGGATGGTCACGGGTGCCGCTCCAGGAGTTTGGTCTAGACCAATCAGGGGAGGCGGAGGGGTGCCGCCGGGGCTGCGCCTGGTCAGAGACCCGGGCGTGGCGGGCGGGCCCGCCGGGACCGGCCCGCGCGCAACGAGACTGCTGCCGTGAGCGCCGCCAAGCGTCACCAGAGCGGTGTCGTTGCCCGATCCGACCACCCAAAAGCGGCAAAACCGACATTGCGCCGCGCGCACTCGACCGGTCCGGTGATTTTGTCCCGCATCCCGGAAGTCTCCTTACGTGAAGCGGATCGCGGCCTTGCCTCCCTCCCCGGGAAACAGACAAAAGGGCGCATATCCACCCCGCAGGGTGCGTCTACGCGCGCATCACCCCGCACAAGGCGCTACTGAGCGCCGCCCTCGCACGCCCCCGCCCCTTCCGGACCGCCGAGACAAGCGGGAAGAACCGCCACCCCCGACAGACCCAACACCCGACCAGCAGACCCAGCCCACTCCCGGCCCTCGCCGCCCGCCTGCACCCCGACCCCAAACCACCCCGCCACCCGACCAGCAGGCCCGGTCCGTTCCCGTCCTCGCCGCCCGTCTGAGCCTCAGCCCCAGCCCATCCCACTGCCCGACCAGCAGGCCCAGCCGGCTCCCGGCCCTCGCCGCCGGTCTGCACCCCGACCCCAGACCACCCAGTCGCTCAACAAGCAGCCCGAACCGACTCCCGGCCGTCGCCGCCCGCCTGCACCCCGACCGCAGACCATCCCGCCACCCGGCAACCAGGCCGAAGCCGCGCCGCCCGGCAGAGCCCTCGCCTTCATTCCACCAATCCACCGGGCGAAGCCCCGCCCCATCCGGGGGCAGACCACCCAACTCAGCAGAACCGCGTAAACCCCACCCTCACCCTGTCAAGACCCAGAGCCAACCCCCACCCACCAACCTGTGGACAACCCCATTCCCACACCTATAGGTGGCCGCCACTTTCATGGAGAGCAGGGGCGGAGAGGACGCGCCGGACGTCGACTACGGCCGTCCGGCCTGGTCCGAAGTCGCCGGCATCACGGCGCTGGCCGTGCGGCTGAACCTGGGGACGTCGGTGCGGCGCCCCGCCCGGCCCGGTAACGCCCTGCCCGGCTCTGTGGGACGCCGCGGGCCGCTCCGCGCCGGGGGTCCGGTGGGGCGGCGGGGCGTTACCGGGCGTCGTGGGCGATCTCGCCGTCGAGGACGGTGACCCAGGCCGATCCCTCGCTGAGCAGGTCCGCCGGTGTGGCCTCGATGTCGCGGTCCAGGATGACGACGTCGGCGAGCTTGCCGCGGGCCAGGGAGCCGATGCGGTCCTCCATGCCGAGCGCGTGGGCGGCGTCGAGGGTGTGCATGCGCAGCGCCTCGTGCAGGGTGACGGCCTGGTCGGCGCCGATCTCGGCGCCCTCCCGGGTCAGCCGGCGCACGGCGTTGGCGATGGTGTCGAGCGGGCGCAGGCTGGAGACGAAGGAATCGCTGGACAGGACCGGCCGCAGGCCGAGGTCGAGCTCCTCCCGCATCGGCTGCAGCCGGTGCGCCCGGTCGCCCAGGCGGCGCAGGAAGTCGCCGCCGCTGTCGTGCAGGAAGTTCGGCTGGTTCACCGGGATCACCCCGTAGTCGGTGAACCGCTTGGCCTGCTCGGGGGTGGGGTAGCCGCAGTGCTCGATGCGCGGCCGGGGGTCGGGCCCGCTGACCCGGGCGGCCGCGGCGATCGCGTCGAGTGTGTGCTCCATCGCGTAGTCGCCCTGGGTGTGGACGGCGACCTGCCAGCCCTCCCCGGCCGCGCGGGCGACGAGGGTGCGCAGCTGCTCGGGCTCCCAGTACATGGAGCCGGTGAACTGGTCGTGCTCGCCGTAGGGCCGGGTGAACTTGGCGGTCCCGCCCAGCAGGGTGCCGTCGGAGTAGAACTTCATCGCCCCCAGGCGCAGCCAGTCGTCGCCGAACGGCCCGGCCAGGCCGATCGCGGCGAGTTCGTCGAGCTGGTGCGACAGCGGCATGCCCACGGTGCGCACCGGCAGGGTGCCGGCGGCCCGCGCCGCGCGGTAGGTGCGCAGTTCCCGCTTTGACACCTGCGGGTCGCAGATCGTGGTCAGCCCGGCTGAGAGGAAGGGGGTGCGGGCGTCGGCCAGCCAGCCCAGGAGCTGCTCGGCGGGCAGGTCGGTGTGGAAGTTGGGGCCGTGGCAGCCGATGTCCACGGCGAGCGGGAGGAGCAGCTCCATCGCCGAGTCCACCACCATGCCGGTGAGCCGGCCGCCCTCGTCGCGCAGCAGCGCGCCGCCGGCCGGGTCGGTGACGTCCTCGGAGATGCCGCGCCACTGCAGCGCCGCGGTGTTCACCGCGGCCTGGTGCCCGGAGACGTGGTAGACGATCACCGGGTGCTCGGTGGTGGCCTCGTCCAGGGCCTGCCGGGTCGGGCGGCCCTCCGGGTACTTGGCGTCGTCCATGCCGAACGCGCGGATCCACTGGCCGGAGGGGGTGCGCGCGGCCTCGTCGGCGACGGCGGCGACGAGGCCGGCGACACTGGCCACCACCGGGTAGCGGGCGTCGACCGCCGCCAGCGACTCCGCGGTGGACAGCAGGTGGTTGTGGGGGTCGATGAACCCGGGCAGGACGGTGCGCCCGCCGGCGTCGATCTCCCGGGCGCCCGGGCCCGCTGCGGCGCGGGCGCCCGCCTCGTCCGACACCTCCAGGACCCGCCCGTCGGCGATGGCCAGGGCCGTGGCTCTCGGCGCCGCGTCGTCCATGGTCAGGACCTTGGCGTTGTGGATGAGAAGAGCGGACACGGTCGAAAAACCTCCTGGGGGTCGTGGGGCGGTGGGCGGTCTTCCCGGCGACCTCGACGTTGCGCGCCCCGGACCGGCGGTTTCAGCGTGCACGACGTCGAGGTCGGCGCGTCGTCAGGCGGAAGCGATCTCCTCCAGGACCTTGTCGTCGTCGTAGCTGGGCGCCTTGAGCAGGCAGAAGATGCTGAGCAGCGACATCGCGACGAGCAGGGCCGCGACCGGGTAGATGCTGCCGGTGGCGGAGAGCAGCGCGGTGCAGGTGATCGGCGCCAGCCCGCCGAACAGCGCCCCCGCCACCTGGTAGGCCAGCGACACGCTGGTGTAGCGGACCTTGGGCGCGAACATCTGGGACAGGATCCGGGCGATGGGCCCGTAGGTGGCGGCCATGGCCAGCCGCATGACCGACACCGAGACGAAGACCATCACGGTGCCCCAGCTCATCGCGAGGAACTGCGGGACGGCCAGGACCGCGACGGCCAGCAGGCCGATGATCACGATGCGCCTGGTGCCGACACGGTCGCCCAGCCACGACACGCCCAGTGTCGCGACGAGTTCGATGAACGCCGCCGCCGAGAGCGCGTTCAGGATGACCTGCGTGCTGACGCCGGCCTCGGTGGTGGCGTAGGCCTGCAGGAACGTGGTCACGATGTAGTAGCCGCCGACGGCGACCGGGAGCGCGCCGAGGCCGAGGAGCAGCGTCCGCCACGACGTGCGCACCGCCTCGCGCAGCGGGGCCTCCCGGGGCGCGGCCGCCGCCTGCTCGTGTACGGCGCTGAACACCGGGGACTCCTCGACCTTCAGCCGGATGAACAGGCCCACCAGCACCAGGACGATCGAGGCGAGGAACGGCAGCCGCCAGCCCCACTCCTGCAGGAACGGGTCGCCGCCGAACGCCGTGATCAGGCTGAACGACCCGGTGGCCAGCAGCGCGCCCGCGGGGTTGCCCAACTGGGCGAAGGAGCCGTAGAAGGTCTTGCTTCTGCGCGGCGCGTGCTCGACGGCCATGAGGACGGCCCCGCCCCACTCGCCGCCCACGGCGATGCCCTGGACGAAGCGCAGCACCACCAGCGCCAGCGGCGCCCAGAACCCGGCCTGGGCGTAGGTGGGCAGCAGGCCGACGGCGAACGTCGCCGTCCCCATCATCAGCAGGGTGGTGACGAGGGCGGACTTGCGTCCGAGGCGGTCGCCGAAGTGCCCGAAGACGATGCCGCCCACGGGCCGGGCGAAGAACCCGACGGAGAACGTCGCGAACGACGCCATCAGCCCGATCATTGGGTCGGTGCCCTCGGGGAAGAACTGGGTGCCGAAGACGAGTGCGGCGGCGGTGGCGTAGACGTAGAAGTCGAACCACTCGATGGTGGTGCCGACGAACGCCGCGATCGCCGCGCGCGCGGGGTGCGGGCGGGCGGAGGCCTGCGGTGTGCGCTCTGACATGGCTGCTCCGTGCGTGTTCGGTGGCGGGGGATGACGGGCCGCCGCTCTCGGCGGTCCCTGTACTCGGCCCTGACCTGCGGTTGGCGAAGATCTTGTGGTGACGGTAGACACGATCCGCGCCGGACATGAACGACACTGGTGACAGTCTCAGCCGTTACACGTGTGCGGTTCGCACACCATGCCGCGCACCGCACACACCATGCCGCGCACCGCACACACCATGCCGCGCACCGCGCACCACCGCGTCGCGCACCGCGCACCGCACCGCCGAAGGCCGAGGGAGGGCTCCATGGCGCTCACTGTCGGAGGTCTCGTCGAGCTGCCCGGACTGCAGGTCCGGGTGGTCGCGGGCCGCTCGGGGCTGGGCAGGGAGGTCCGCTGGGCGCACGTCACGGAGCTGGCCGACCCCGTCCCCTGGCTGCGCGGCGGCGAACTCGTCCTCACCGTCGGCCTGGGGATCGGCGCGAGCGAGCACGAGCAGCGGGAGTACGTGCACCGGCTGTTCGACGCGGGCTGCGCCGGGCTGGGTTTCGCCTTGGACACCTGGATCGAGCGCATCCCGCCGGTGGTGCCCCGGGTCGCCGAGGAACTCGGTTTCCCGCTGTTGCAGGTCGAAGGGGAGACGCCGTTCATCGCGGTCGTCGAGGCGGTCGCCGACCACCACGCCCGGGCCAGGCTCCGCGAGCAGCAGCGGGTGCTCACCGCCCAGGACGCGATGGTCAGGGCCGCGCTGCGCGCCGGATTCCGCGGCGTCCTGCACGAACTCGCCGGCGCCACCGAGGGCGACGCGGTGCTCCTCGACCCCAACGGGATGATCAGGGAGACCTCGGCGCAGGCCGAGCGGCCGTGGCACGCCGCCGTCCGGACGGCCGCCACCAGCGGGGCCCGCCCGCACGGCATGACGGTGTTCCAGGACGGCGACGCGGCGGTGCTGATGCAGAGTCTCGGCATGAGCGGCAACGCGCTGGGCTGGCTCGCCCTGCGGTGCGCCTCCCCGGTGTCGTCGCACACCCGCGTGCTGGCCAACCACGCGGCGTCGCTGCTCGCCGTCGACCTGCAGCGGTCGCGGGCGGCGCGCCGCGAACGCAACCGCGGGCGCGCCCGTTCGCTCGCGCTGCTCCTCGACGACGCCGCGCCCGCGCACCTCGCCGAGCACGCGCCGGCGCTGCTGGCGCTCCCCGCGGCGCCGTACGAGGTCGCCGCCTACCCGGCGCGGCGCCCTGAGGACCTGCTGGACCCGGCGGCCGACGCCGTCCACGACCTGATGGGCGACACCGCCGCGGCCGAGCGGACCGCCGTGTGCGCGGTCCCCGGCGCGCTCGTCGCCGTACTGCCCGAGTTCGCCGAGGCGCGGCCGAGGCTGGGCGAGCGGCTGCTGGAGGCGCTGCGCGGCGCGGCGCACGGGCCGGACCGCGCCGGTGCCTGCGCCGCCCGCGACGCGGCGGAGCTGCGGACAGCGGCCCTGCGCGCGCAGCGGGCGGCCGCCGTCGGGCCGGGCTACCACCACGCCGACGACGTCGACGCGTGGTCGCTGCTGCGCCGTTCCATCCCCCGGGCCGCCGCGGAGGAGTTCACCACCAGGGTGCTGGGCCGGCTGCGCGAGCACGACGAGCGCAACGGCAGCGCGCTCCTGGTGTCGCTGCGCCGCTACCTGGAGCGCGACGCCAACATCGAGGCCGCGGCCCGCGACCTCGGCGTGCACCGCAACACCCTGCGCACCCGGCTGCGCGCGGCCGAACGCGTCTCCGGGACCCCCTTGACGGCGCGCCACCGCATGGAGCTCGCCCTCGCCCTGTCCCTGGACGAGGGGTATTGAGGTTTGCGCTGGTTGTGTGGAGGGAGGCGCTCAGATCGTCTGGTCGTGGGGGCGGCGGTGGTGGGGCCGCCGGTGGGCTGCATACTCCCCTACTGCGCGCCGCTCCGCGGGCTCCGCACGACCGCGCATCGGTACCGGGGTTCGCGTTGGCTGTGCGGGGCTGTCAGGGGCGGACCGCCGGTGAGTAGGCGGCCCAGGCCTGCTGTGCGGCCTTGCGGCCGGCCGCACAGAACCGCCCCTTTTGCGGTGATCTTGCTCCTGGAGTCATGTCGGGCCCTGAACATGACCACAGGAGCAAGATCGCGCCAAAGCAGGCCCGGTACGCACGTTCGCCGGCGGTCCGATCCCGGCCAACTCGTGCGGACTCCGGCGAATCGGCCGTTCCGCCCTATAGCGTCGGGCGGGGGTGGAGACCCGCCCCCTCCCGAGCCCCTCGGACACCCGGCCGACCCGGAAGCGGTGATGCAGCGATGACGGCCTTCTACCACGTCTGCTTCGCGGTGCCCGACCTCGAAGCGGCGATGCGGGACCTGCGCGGCGCGGCCGGGGTCGAATGGAGCGAGCCCAAGCGGGACCGGCTCGCGGAGTGGGACTACCGGATCGTGTTCACCCGGGGCGGGCCGCCCTTCATCGAACTGATCGAAGGCCCCGCGGGCAGCCCCTGGGACGCGTCGGACGGTCCGCGCTTCGACCACCTCGGCTACTGGTCGGACTCCGTGGAGGCGGGATCGCGGCGCCTCGCCGACCAGGGGATGGCCGAGGACTTCTCCGGCTGCCCCTACGGGCGCCCGTTCGCCTACCACCGGGTGGACAGCATCGGGGCCCGCGTCGAACTCGTCGACGCCGCCCGGCAGCCGGGCTTCCTCGCGAACTGGCACCCCGGCGGGGACGCGATGCCCGCCATCAGCGAGAAAGGCGGTCGATGAACCAGGACACCGCACCGGTCGCGCTGGTCACCGGCGGTTCGACCGGCATCGGCGCCGCGACCGTGCACCGGCTCCTGCTCAAGGGGCACCGCGTCGCCGACAGCATCGCCTGGGTCCTGGACCAGCCCGAGGGCGTCGACGTCAACCACGTCCTCGTGCGCCCCACCGGCCAGGCCGGCTGACGACGGCGGCGGCTTCCACACGCATCTCGACGGTCCCCAAGGTCTAGTGCGCCGAGTCGCTGATTCGGTGAATTCCGTCGTGCCGGGGGAGGGCGCTCAGACCATCAGAACCGCAGCGGTGAGTGGCGGCGCTGCCTGACGACCGCGTACTCCTCATCGGGGCGGTTCGCGGTTTCCCCGATGCGGTTCCCGCGGCGGCTGACGATCTCGGTGTCAGCGCTGCGCAACGGAGACGGGACCAAGAACCACGCAGCGTCCCCTTCCGTGTAGCGCTCATTCCCGTACAGCCAGGCCCTTTTGGTCCCGTGCGACTGGCGGTCGAGGTGCCTCGCGATCTTCAGCCGCGGCGGAGCCCCGTCGCGCGGTCGTGCGGAGCCTGCGGAGCAGCCGCGCAGCAGGGGAGTGCGCGGTCCGCAGGCGGCCTTGCCGATGCCGCCTGGACGATCCGATGATCTGAGCGCTCTCCCCCACCGGAGTCCACGCCATCGTCGCAGCAACCCCACAACCTCAAGACCGGCGGGTGAGTTCCGCTGTGCCGGGGCCTGTGAGGCGGGGGAGGGCGGCGGCGGTCCGGCCGGTGACCAGCAGTAGGAGCGCCTCGATGGGGCCGGTGACCTCGGGGCCCTCCCCCTTCGCCCACGGGACGTCGGTGGCCACCAGGCGCAGGCCCCGCAGCCTGCGGCGGTGGAAGAAGAGCGGGGCCAGCGCCCAGGCCCGGTCGGCCGAGACGCGGGCGGCGGTCAGGGGCATCGCGCGGTGCCGACCGAGCGGCAGGGCGATGTCCTGGCCGTGCACGAGGACGTCCAGGAGCGGTTCGCGCGGCGTCGTCCCCGGAGCCAGGCGGCGCAATCCGACGATGCCCCGCAGGTCCGCGACCAGCTCCCCGGTCGGGCGGGCGGCCTTGCGCCGGGCGGTCTCGCGGACCATCCGGTTGTAGCCGCCGCGCGCCCGGGCCAGCTCCACCAGCGCGGAACCCAGGGTGAACTCGGGCGCCATGCTCAGGTGTGCGGCGACGTCGCGCACCCGCCAGTCGGCGCAGAGCGAGGGGTGCTCCCACTCCTCGGGCGCCAGCCCTTCGAGTAGGCCGGCCAGTGCGAGCCGTTCGGCGTCGATGGTCTGCCATACCTCGTCGCGATCCATACCGGCCCCCGCCTCCGCGATCGGCACGATGCTCTGACCAGGGTAATCGGCCTCTCCGGCCCTTGTCAGCGCATCCCGCCCCGGCCGCCGCCGTCCGGCGCGGCGTCAGACCCCCGCCCCGGCGCCGACGCGCGCGGCCGGCCGCTGCCAGATCCGCAGGACGCGGGCCAGGACGTAGACCGCGAGCGCCGCCGCGACCCCGCCGACCCCCAGCGCCCACGGGCCGTAGTTCACCGCGATCAGCGGCAGGACCGCCGTCAGCAGGCCGCCGCCGGCGATCGGGCTGAAGAACGGCGCGCGCAGCGCGTAGGACCGGGCCGCGTCGGTCTTGAGCTCGGGGTCGGCGGAGCGCAGCAGCATCAGCCCGACGGAGGCCACCGCGGTCAGCGACCCGAAGTTGACGATGGAGTGCTCGAACCAGGAGTCGCGGAACATCCGCGGACCGGCCCAGTAGAAGAAGCCGACCGCGATCAGCGAGGCGACGGCGACGAGCACCGTCAGCGGGACGATGTTGTCCAGAACCACCGGCACCGTGATCGAGGCGACCGCGGAGACGACGAGCAGGTCCAGGGCGACCCCCTGGACGGCGCGCAGGCTGCCGGGGTCGACGGCGTCGCCGAGCGGGGTGCGCACGATGACGGCCTGCACGACGGCGCCGCCGATCATCGCCATCGGGAACAGCGGCATGCCGGGCACGACCAGCTCCAGCGCGGACTGCAGCACCCACCCGATGAGGATCGCCGCGGCGACCAGCGCACCGTGGAAGGCCAGGCCGTCGACGAGGTCCCTGTTGAGGGTGACCCTCCCGAGCCCGGAGCGGGACTCCTCCGGCAGGATGTCGGGCGCCGCCGCACCGCGTCCGCCCGCCGTGACGTGGCTGAGGTGGCCGCGCCGGGCTCCGATGTTGATCAGCACCATCCCCACCACGATCCCGAAGATCAGGCCGGCGGTGGCGCAGGCCAGCGCGAGGGCGCCGCCGTCGGCCCAGCCGAGTTCGGAGTACACCGGTCCCATGCCCGCGGCGGTACCGTGCCCGCCGGGCCAGCTCACCTCGACGAGGGTGCCGAACATCGCCCCGACGTCCCAGAAGGGCATCAGCAGCGCGGCGCAGACGAGCATGGGGATCCCGATCATCAGGAAGTCGCCCATGTAGCCGAACAGCAGTTGCGGCGCGATGAGGTGGTAGCTGCGCCGGAGGTTGGGGATGCGCATCCCGATCAGCATCGGGGCGAAGACGACCGCGATCAGCACCCCGGGCAGCCCGGACCAGGTCGCGGTCATGCTCTCGGGGAACAGTCCCGCGCCGTAGGGGCCCAGCGCGGCCCCGAGGACCCCGCCGATCAGGGCGGCGGGGATGAAGAGCCGCCGCAGCGGGGCGATCAGCAGCCGCAGCACGACCCCGGCGAGCACGAGCAGGCCGAGGACGGTGAGGGAGAACAGGAGGGTGTTGACGGCTTCGCCGCTGACTTCGTCTGTCGGGAACATGCCGCTCCTTCGAGCAGTGATCCGGTGCGGGGGAGGACGGCCGCCGTCACGGCCGTCCGGTGGGCCCCGCTCGGCCGGTTCCGTCGGGGCGCGGGCGCGGCGCCCGCGCGGATCAGAACCGGGCGAACGAGAACGGGGCCAGGCTGTCCGGGCGCGCGCCGGTGCGCGCCCAGAACGCGAGGGCTTCGGCCACCGCGGGGGCGATGGCGAACCCGTGTCCGGTCCATCCGGTGCCGACCAGGGCGTTGGCGGTGCCGGGGACGATGTCGACGATCGGGATCTCGTCGGCGCTGCACGACTCGGGGCGCGCGGCGTCGGCGAGGTCGAGTTCGGCGTCGGCGAGTCCGGCGTAGACCTCGGCCGCGGTCTGCAGATTGCCGAGCACGTTCGCCTCGACGGTCTCGCCCCGGCCGAGGCCGGTGTTCCAGCGGCCGCGCCAGCCCCCGCTGACCATGACGCGGCCGTCGGGCAGCGCCTTCAACGACAGCGACCGGTGGTCGTGGCCGATGAGGTGCGACATGGGCGGCGCGGCCTTGGGGACGACGCGCAGCGCCTGGGGGAGGATCCGCCAGACCGGCGGTTCGAGGTCGAACTGGTCGCGCAGCAGGTCGATCGCCCCGGTGTTGTTGAGCAGCAGCAGCGCCTCCCCGACCTCGTGGCGCTCCCCCCGTGCGGTGCGGACGGCGGTGACGCGGTCGCCGGAGCGCTCCACGGCGGTGACGGGGCTGTGCTCCTCGATGGCGGCGCCCCGCTCCCGCGCGGCGGCGGCGAAGGCCCTGGTGGTGGCGGTGTGGTCGGCCGCGCCGTCGAGCGGGCAGTACAGCGCGGCGCGGACCGCGGGGCCGACGTCGGGCTCCAGTTCCAGCAGCCGGTCGCGGTCGAGCACCTCGGTGGGCACTCCGAGGCGGCGCTGCACGTCGGCGTGGACGCGCGCCGCGACCAGTCCGCCCCTGGTCCCGGTGGTCTCCTGTTCGATGAGGGACAGGCCGCCGGTGCGCTCGTAGCCGGTGTCGGCGCCCAGGCGCTCGGCGAGCATGGGCCAGATGCGGTACGCGGCCCGCATCAGGGGGAGCTCGCGCAGGTCGCGCCGGTTGGCGCGGACGCCGCGTCTGCCGAATCCCCCGGAGGCGCCCGAGGCGATCTCGTCGGCTTCGAGGAGGAGCACGTCCTCCCCGGCGTCGGCGAGCAGCCACGCCGCGGCGCATCCGTGGACGCCACCGCCGATAATCACGAATTGGTGTTTCATCAGGCCGGATCCTCGCTGTGTGACCGGTTTCACCTGGAAGAGTAGTGTTCACTTCATGGATGGGTCAATGGCGAAATGAAAACTTCACACGATGAGGGTGGCGGCTTCCGCGACCGGGTGACGGCGCGGATCGACTCGCTGTCCCCGCGCGAGCGCGCGGTCACCGACTTCCTGCTGAACCACCCCTCCGAAGCCGTCACGGCCTCGGCCGCGGAACTCGCCTCCCTGACCGGGACCAGCGACGCCACCGTCGTGCGCACGGCCCGCTCGCTCGGCTACAGCGGACTGCGCGAACTCAAACGCTCGGTCCTCGACATGCTCACGGCGCGCCGCGACCCCGCCCTCGTGCTCGACCAGCGACTGGAGCGCCTCGGCGGCGCGAAGGTCTTCGACCAGGTCCTCGCCGACAGCGCCGACCTGCTGCGCCGACTCCCCGACGTGCTCGACGGCCGGGCGTTCGACGCGGCGGTCCGGCTGATCGAGGACGCCGAGCGCGTCGTCGTCTACGGCATAGGACCGGCCTCCGCGACCGCCCGCTACCTCGCGGTCGAACTCGGCCGGATGGGCCGCCGCTGCGTCGCGGTCGAGGCGACGGGCTTCCGGCTCGCCGACGACCTGCTCGGCATCGGCGGCGGCGACGCGGTGGTCGTGCTGGCGCCGCTGCGGCTCTTCCGGGAGATCGAGGCCCTGCTGGCGCGCGCCGAGGAGGTCGGAGCCCCGGTCGCCGTGGTCACCGAGGCCCTGGGCCCGGCCCTGCGCGACCGGGTGCGCGCGGTCCTCAGCACGCCGCCGTCCACCTCGGGGGCCGCCAGCGAGAACTTCGCGAGCTGGCTGGTGGCGCACGCCATCACCATGGAACTCGCGGCGCGCGACCGCAGCGGCTCGGTCGCGGCGCGCCAGCGGCTCAACCGGCTGCGCCGAGAGATCGCCGGAACCGAGATCGACACCGACGTCGTGGCCGCGGACAGGATGGACGACGGCGCCCCGCCCCCGCCGTGACGGACGGCGCGGACGTCCTCCCGCCGCGCCGATCCTCCGCTCCTCCGCCGGTCTTGGCGTTGTGGGGCCTGAGAGGTCGCCTCATTCGGGTCTCCCGGTGGTCCGGCCGCGTGCCGATCGTGGAGAGCCTGGTGCCGGACCGGTTTACCGCCTGCCGCCGGGATCTCCGATGCCGATCCGCGCGGCGGCCGGGCCTGCGGCTGAATCGCGGGGAACAACCCCCACAACTTCAGGATCGGCGGGTGAGTTCCGCCGTGCCGGGGCCCGCGAGGCGGGGGAGGGCGGCTGCGGTCCGGCCGGTGACCAGGAGCAGGAGCGCCTCGGCGGCGCCCGTGGCCTCGGCGCCCTCCCCGTCTCCCTTCGCCCACGGGACGTCGGTGGCCACCGGGCGCAGGCCCCGAAGCCTGTGGTGCGCGCGGTAGGGGAGGCTCTTCGTCCAGACCCGGTCGGCCGAGGCGCGGGCGGCTCCTTCAAGACCGTGCGCCGCCCGGGAGCCGACGAGGCCGCACAGCGGACCGTTGCCGCCGGTTCGCCGAAGAACCGGGGCCGTCCAACTCTTACGAACCCCACCGAGCGGACCTTCCGGGCGGGCCCTCCGCCCGGTCAGGCGGTGTGCGTGCGGCGGCCGCCGAGCCAGGTGCCCCGCTCGGTGAGGTGCCGGATCGCCGCCGGATCGACCGCGCGCGGGTCGCCGTCCAGCCAGACGAGGTCGGCCTCGGCGCCGATCCGCAGCGACCCCCGGGAGTCCTCGGCCCCGGCCTGGTGGGCGCTTCCCGCCGTGTAGGCGTCCAGCGCCTCCTCCACCGTGAGGCGCTCATGGGGGAGCCACCCCTCCAGGGGCGCGCCGTCGAAGGTGCTGCGGGTCACCGCCACCTGGATCCCGTCCAGGGGACGCTCGCTGCTGACCGGCCAGTCGCTGCCGAAGGACAGGCGGGCGCCGCTGCGCAGCAGCGACTTCATCGGGTACTGCAGCGCCGAACGCCGCCGCCCCAGGCGCGGGATGGTCAGGTCGGTCTGGAGCGGGTCGAGCTGGGCCCAGTAGGGCTCGAAGTTGGCGATCACGCCGAGAGCGGCGAAGCGGGGCAGGTCCGCCGGGTCCACGAGCTGGGTGTGCGCGATCACCGGCCGCCGGTCCCACGCCGGGTTCCGCTCGATCGCGCGCTCGATCGCGTCGAGCGCGTTGCGGATCCCCGCGTCGCCGATGGCGTGGACGTGCACGTGGAACCCGAGCCGGTCGAACGCCGCCACGGCTCCGGCGAGTTCGGCCGCGGGCCACACCGGCATGCCGCAGGAGTGCGGCGCGTCGTCGTAGGGGGCGAGCAGCGCCGCGGTCCCGCCTTCGATCACCCCGTCGGCGAAGAACTTCACGGTGCGCGCGGTGAGCAGGCCCGCCGCCGCCGGGTCCGCCTCGACCTCCGCCCGCAGTCCGGGGAAGCGCGCCAGTTGCTCCTTCCAGTCGGCCGGATCGGCCCGCAGCCCGAGGTCGGCCCGCGTGCTCATGGCGCCGCGCCGCGCCGCTGCGAGGTAGACCCCGACCATGTCGGGGTCGACCCAGGCGTCCTGGAACCAGGTGAGGCCGCACGCGGCGTAGCGCCGCCCCGCGTCGGTCAGCGCGCGCACGCGGTCGTCGAGGGACTTCGGCTCGACGAGGTCGAGGACGAGGTCGACCGCGCCCCACTCGCGCAGCGTGCCCATGGGGGTGCCGTCGGGGCGGCGGACGATCGCGCCGTTCTCCGGGTCGGGTGTGTCCGCCGTGATGCCGGCGCGGCGCATCGCCTCGGTGTTGACCCAGGCGGTGTGGTAGTCGTACGCGCGGAGCACGACCGGCCGGTCCGGCACGACCGCGTCGAGCCAGCGGGCGTCGAACTCGCCGCGCTCCGCGATCGAGGGGTCGTAGCTGCCGCCGACGATCCACTCCGCGTCCGGGTGCTCCGCGGCCCAGCGGCCGACGGACGCCGCGACCAGCTCGGGGGTCTCCAGGTCGCGGATCGGCGGCCCCTGCAGTTCGAGCCCGCCGAAGACGGGGTGGGCGTGGCCGTCGCCGAAGGCGGCGAGCAGGAGGCCGCCGTCCAGGTCCACCACCTCGGCCGCGGCACCGGCCAGCGCCGCCGCCTCGTCTCCGAGCGCCGTGATCCGGCCGCCCGACGCCGCGAGCGCGTGGGTCTCCTCGCTGTCCTTTCCGGTCCAGACCGTTCCCCCGGTCCAGACGGTCACGTCCGGCACGTCGCCACCTCCGACGGTTGACATTGTTTGAACAAGTGTTCAGATTATAGTGATCCGCATCACCAGCGCATCCTCTGGAAGGTCCGATATGGAACACCCCCCGACATCGGCGGCCGACCGGCGGCCGAGCCCCGCCCAGGGCGACGGACTCGGGCGCGGAGCCATCGGAACCGGCGACCTCGTCTTCTTCGTCGTGGCCGCGGCCGCTCCGCTCACGGTCATGGCCGGCGTCGCCCCGCTCGCGATCTCCATCGGCGGTGTCGCCGCCCCCTCCGGCTACCTGCTCGCCGGTGTGCTGCTGCTCCTGTTCGCGGTCGGTTTCACCGCCATGAGCCGGCACATCCGCAACGCGGGCGCGTTCTACGCCTACGTCGGCCGCGGTCTCGGTCGGCGGGCCGGGACGGGCGCCGCGCTGGTCGCCCTGGTCTCCTACAACCTGATCGAGATCGGGCTGCTCGCGGCGTTCGCGTTCTTCACCTCGCAGACGCTGGACTCGCTGTTCGGCGTCGCGATCCCGTGGCAGGTCTGGGCGCTCGTCGGGCTCACCGCGATCGGCCTCCTCGGCTACCTGAAGGTGACGCTGTCGGCGAAGGTCCTCGGCGTCGCGCTGGCCCTCGAAGTGGCGATCCTGCTGGTGTTCGAGGTGGCGCTGATCGCCGGCGGCGGCGGGCCCGGCGGGTTCGACCTCGCCTCGTTCGACCCCGCCAACCTCGCGACCTCGGGCGCGGGCGCGATGTTCGTGCTCACGGTCGGCGCGTTCATCGGCTTCGAGGCCACCGCCATCTACGCGGAGGAGGCACGAGACCCGGAGAGGAGCGTGCCCCGCGCCACCTACCTCGCCGTCGCCTTCCTCGGCCTGTTCTACGCGTTCACGGTCTGGACGTTCGTCGTCGCCTACGGCTCGGACCGGGTGCAGGCCGTGGCGTCGGGAGAGGGCGGCGCCGACATGGTCTTCGCCGCGGCCGCGTCGTTCGCGGGCCCCTGGGCGAGCGGCACGATGCGGGTGCTGATCGTGGTCAGCGCGTTCGCGGCGACGCTGGCCTTCCACAACGCGGCCAACCGCTACCTGTTCGCGCTCGGCCGCGAAGGGGTGCTGCCGAGCGCGCTCGCCCGGGTGGACCGGCGCACCCGGTCGCCGGTGGCCGCGGTGCTCACCCAGTCCGCTTTCGCGCTGGTCGTCCTGGTCGCCGGGATGCTCCTCGGCGCCGACCCCTACAACGACCTGCTGCTGCTCACCAACGGACCGGGGATCCTCGGCATCATGGCCCTGCAGGCCCTGGCCGCCGTCTCCGTCATCGCCTTCTTCCGGCGCGACCGGCGCGGGTTCTCGGCCTGGCGGATCGCGGTCGCACCCGCTGTGGCGGCGGCCGGCCTCGGGGTGCTGTGCGTCCTGGTGGCCGTGAACTTCGAGCTGCTCACCGCGCGCGGGGCCTCAGTGAACGCCGTGCTGATCGCCACGCCCCCCGCCTGCTTCGCCGCCGGATGGGCCGTCGCGGCCCGCATGCGCCGCACCGACCCCCGGCGCTACGCGAGACTGACCACCGTGGACGCCGAGGAGAACTGACCGATGTTCGGCGGTCGGGGGTGGCGGCCGCAGTGCGCGCAGCGTCGGCGGCACAGCGGGTCCGGGCGTGAGGTCCCCCTCGCCCGCGAACGCAGCAGTCGAGATCCGATGAGGACACAGGACCATGGCACGGACGAAGGACCAGGGCCGCAGGCGCCGCCTCCTGATCGACGCGACCATCGCGGTGATCGCGGAGAAGGGCCCCGCGGCCGTCACCGCCCGCGCCATCGCCGGGCGGGCCGGGGTTTCACCGGCCACCGTCATCTACTACTACCCGCAGATGGACGACCTCGTCGCCGCGGTTCGCGACGACGCCGTGGAGCGGTTCTGCGTGCAGCGCGAGCGGATCGCCGACCTCGGCCCGGACGCCCGGTCCGCGCTCGTCCGGCTGGTCGCGGAGGGGCTCCCGACGGGTTCACACGACGCGCTCATCACCGCGATCGTCCAACTGCTCGCCGTCGGACGCCAGGACGAGCGGCACGCGCGGCACGTCACCGAGTTCTGGCTGCGCCAGGTCGACCTGTTCCAGCGGGTGGTGGAGCGAGGCGCGGAGGAGGGGGTCTTCGCCCCCGCACTCCCCGCCCGGCGGGTCGCCGAGCACGTGGTGGCGTTCGAGGACTCCTACGGAATCCACATCATCAGCGGCAACAGGGCGGTCACCCGGGCCTCGGCGCTCCGGCTGATCCACGACTACGCGGAGGCCGTG
Source organism: Spinactinospora alkalitolerans (assembly GCF_013408795.1). Classification (NCBI taxonomy): domain Bacteria; kingdom Bacillati; phylum Actinomycetota; class Actinomycetes; order Streptosporangiales; family Nocardiopsidaceae; genus Spinactinospora; species Spinactinospora alkalitolerans. The sequence continues at coordinate 5,980,756 of NZ_JACCCC010000001.1, read as the reverse complement.
CTCGACTGCCGGCTGCCCGAGCAGGCCGCCGCCACCGGGCCGTGACCGGCGCTCCGGCCGCGGCGCCGGGACATCGGTCCGCTGCGCTTTCTCGTCCTCGGCGCCGGGCCTCACCTCATCGAGGCCAGATCCCGGGTGCGGCCCTCCCTGGTCAGCAGGATCGCGGCGGCGGCGGCCGCGAAGGCGAGGATCCAGAGGCCGCCGAGGAGCGTCAGGCCGCCGCCCGCAGCGAGCACCAGCCCGGACGCGATCGCGGGGGTGAAGCCGGCGCCGAAGGTCGACGCGCTCTGGTAGGCCAGGGAGGCGCCGGTGTAGCGCATTCGGGTCGGGAACAGCTCCGCGGTGAAGGCGCCGAAGGGCCCGAAGATGACGCCCTGCAGGCCCTGCCCCAGGACCACCGCGGCGGTGAAGCCCCACACGGTGCCGCTCTCCACCAGCCACAGGATCGGGAACGCGCACGCTGCGGCCCCGACCACCCCGGCGAGCATGACCGGCCTGCGCCCGAACCGGTCGCTGAGCCTGGCGCTGAGGATCACCGTGAGGACCATGACGACGGCGGCCGCCGCCTTGGCGTTGAGCACGCCGGTCTTGTCCGCGCCGCTGTCGACCGCGTAGGAGACGGCCCACACCGTGACGATGCCCGCGATGGAGTAGACGCTGGTTCCCGCGATGATCCCCAGGAACAGGTTCTTCGGGTTCTTCGTGAGGACCTCGACCAGCGGGATCTTCTTGGCGTCGGCCGTGGCCTGGAGCTCCTGGAACAGCGGCGTCTCGGCGACCTTGAGGCGGATGACGAGGCCGACGGTGACCAGCACGGCGCTGAGCAGGAACGGGACGCGCCAACCCCAGGAGAGGAACTGGTCGCCGGGCAGGAGCGTGAAGACGCTGACGACCAGGGTGGCCAGGGCGGCACCCGCAGGGGCGCCCATGTTCGCGAAACTGGCGGCGAAGCCCCGCTTCTTCTCCGGGGCGTGTTCCAGCGCGATCAGCATGGCGCCGCCCCACTCGCCGCCGACGGCCAGGCCCTGGACGACGCGCAGCAGGACCAGGAGGACGGGCGCGATGACGCCGATGTCGGCGGTGGTGGGCAGCAGGCCGATCATGCAGGTGGCGACGCCCATGGTCAGCATCGAGACGACCAGGACGTTCTTGCGCCCCACGCGGTCTCCGAAGTGGCCGAAGACCGCCCCGCCCAGCGGCCGGGCGACGTAGCCGGCCGCCAGGGTGCCGAAGGAGGCGAACGCGGCGAAGCCGGGCCCCATGTCCGTGAAGAAGATCTGGTTGAACACGATCGCGGCGGCCGTGGCGTAGAGCAGGAAGTCGTAGTACTCGATGAGGCTGCCGGTGAAGCTGGAGGCGAGGATCCTCCGCATGTTCCTGGTGTTCAGGCTCTCACTGATCACGTTCTGCCGCGGCGGTTCCGGTGTCCGCGGGGTCCGATTGGCTGCAGTCATCGCTTTCACGCCTGTTCTGGTGCTGCGGGGGATGGGGCTTGCCGGCGGGCGAAGGAGATGCTTTCGAGGTCGTCCGGCACGTGAACCGTGCGGTCGAAGGACTTCTCGGCCTGCCGCCAGACGGCGGGGTCGGCCGTGCCCGGCACGAGGTGGTGCAGGGCCAGTGCCCCGGCGCCCGCCCTGGTCGCGATCTCACCGGCCTCGATCGGGCCGGTGTGGGACTTGCGGTGGTGGTCGACGGAGGCCTGGGCGGTCTCCGGCTCCTCGTGCGCGTAGGCCCGATCCACCCAGTCGAAGTCGATCGCCTCGTGCAGGAGGAGATCCGTCCCGGACGCCAGGCGGACGAGGTTGTCGCAGGGCGCGGTGTCCCCGGAGATCGTGACCGAGCCCTCGGCCGTGTCGAAGCGGAAGGCGAAGGCCGGCGCGATCGGGGGGTGCTTCACCAGGGTGGCGGTGACGGTCACGAGCTCGTCGCGGTAGACCTCGAAGGGCTCCGTCTCCGGAGTCGGGTTCTCGTTCGGGTGGAAGCCGGTGCTGCGGGGAACCTCGATGTCCTCGGCCTGGAAGTACGCCAGCGGCGACGGCCGGAGCGAGTCCATGACCCTGTCGTTGATGTCCGTGGAGTACGCGCGCATCAGCGAGTGCACCATCTCCCGGGTGCCCGGGGTCGGATTCTCCGGGAAGAGCGGCTCCGGCCGCCTGCGCGCCCGCGGCGACACCGGAGGGAGGGCTCCCCGGTTGCCGGGTCCAAGAATCCTGATGGGCGGCTGGTTCGGGTCGGTGATGTGCAGGAAGCCGAAGACCGCCACGCCGGCCAAGTCAATGGTGTGGTCCGAGTGCAGGTGAGTGAGGAAGACCCCTCGGATCGACGGGATGCCGATGCCGGCCATCATCAGTTGGCGCCCGACGCCGTGACCCGCGTCCACCAGATAGGCGGCGTCCCCGACGACGACGGCGGTGGCGATACCGGCCCGCTGTCCCTGGGTCGGTCCCTTCCACCAGCGAGGTCCGCCGGCGGTGCCCAGCGTCACGACGTGCGGGTCCACGTCTGCCGCCGGGGCGAGATCGTTCGTCATCGGTCCTCCGAGTCGGGCGCGTAGCGCGGGTCACATCGACTGGACAACCACTATGGCGGGGGGCACAATTTTTGTAAATTTAAAATAAGTCGACATTAAGTTTAGGAAAACCGGTGAAAGAGATAACGCTGCGCCAGCTCGAGTACTTCCTGGCCGTCGCCGAACTCGGCTCGATCAGCGCAGCCGCCCGCCGCTGCCATGTCTCCGCGGGAGGGATCTCCCTGGCCCTGAACGAGCTCGAGGCCGGCTTGGGCGTGCAACTGATGCTGCGCCGCAAGGCCAAGGGGGCGGTGCTGACGGCGGCGGGGCGCTGGGTGGCCGAGCAGGCGCGGTCGATCGTGCGCGACACCAAGGAGCTGCAGTACGGGGCGCAGATGCTGCAGGGCAGGCTCGTCGGGCCGCTGAACATCGGCTGCTTCAGCACGTTGTCCCCGTGGCTGCTGCCCCGGATCGTCGAGCACTTCTCCCTGAACCACCCCGATGTCGACGTCGATCTGGTCGAGGGGCCCTCCGACCACCTGCAGCGGCTCCTGCACCGCGGCGAGATCGACGTCTGCCTGATGTACTCGAAGCACGTGGAGACCGACCTGGAGTACAGGATCATCACTCCGGTGCGGCTTCAGGTCCTGCTCAGCGCCGACCATCCGCTCGCGGGCCTCGACGAGGTGTCCCTCAACGACCTGAGGGACGAGCCGGCGGTGCTGCTGGGGCTGCGACCCGCGCGCGATCTGGCCGAGACGGTGCTGCGCAGCGCCGGATTCGAGCCGTGGATCAAGTGGCGCAGTACCAACGTCGAAACGATCCGCTCCATTGTCGCCCGCGGCCTGGCCTACTCCGTTCTGATGGGGCGCCCCCTCGGAGACCGCACGTATGAGGGGCTCCCCGTGGCGTATCGGCGGATCAAGGACGACCTCCCGGCGAACTCGGTCATCATCGCCCACCCTCGCGGCAGCTCGCCTTCGGCGAAGGTCCAGACGCTCATCGACTACTGCCGCGGTGAATTCGGCTCGACCCGGGCACCGGGCCTGTCCGACTGACCCCTGAGACGCGGGGCCGCCGGGAGGCTCCGGACCACCCCCTGGCCGGTCGTCGCCCCGGAGGGGCCTCCGAGGCGCGGCGCTCCTGGGCGGCCGGTGGCCCGCACCTCACCACCGAGGTGGGCCCCTGCCGCCCTTGCTGCCGCTTTCCGAGTCCAGACCACCCGCCGTCCGGGGGCGAAGAAGGCCGCACGGCAGGCCGCGGCCGCCTGGGCGGAGGACGCGGCCGTCAGGCAGCCCCGGCATTCACCGCCGCGGCCGGTGATGATCCGGGCGTCCCACCCCACTGAGATACACATCCAACCGATGACTCGGCACACTAGGAGTGGAAGCCGTCCCAACGGAAAGGGCCGGACCCTCGGTAGCGGCGGAACGACGAAGGCCCAGGCTCGGGATCGTGTCCCTGACCTGGGCCTTCGTCTTGAAGAGCGGATGACGGGAATCGAACCCGCGTTATCAGCTTGGGAAGCAAAGGCGGCGGGTCTCCGCTGACCTGGCGTTCGTCTGACCTGCACGGGCGTGGCCGGTTCGCCGCTCATTCCCCGTGAATCCCCATGATCGTCCGCTCCATCTGGCATGGATCTGGCACGGTACCTGAAGGCGGTTCTAGTGAGTTCTGCTGCGGTGGCTGTAACCGACGGCGGTGACGCGGGCTCGTTCCAGGCTCTCCGGATGCAGAACGTCCAGGAGGCATGCCCGGTGCGCGACGATGGTGTGGCTTCCGGGAGCTTCGGCGCTTTTCACGTCCATGGCCACGCCGTCACCCCCGAGACTCAATGTCGTAGGGGTCATGCAGAGGTCGCAGCGCCACCGGAACTCCTCCAGGTCCTTGGCGCGCAGCGATAAACGGACATGGCCGGGCGGGGTCCAGCGCCGAACCTCCTGAACGACCGCTGTGACTTCCGTGCCGACGGATGGCCGTTCCTCAGGTAGTGCGATGAACGATCCGGACGGGCTGTCCATGGCCGAAGCGTCCACGGACGCGATGACGCCTTCGGGGTCGACGATCCGTACGAATATCCCCCATGGCTGATGGTCGATGACCTCTGCTCGTACTGTCTGTCCCGGAATGAGGGCGATTCCTGCACTGTCAGGATGGGCCATGCGTCCAGTATTCCGGTGTTCCACGGCACCCAGCGGTGCGCAACCACGGTTTCCGGTCCGAGGTGCTCGATCGCGCCGGAGCCGGTTACCCGAGACAGGCAGGGTCGCGCGATCGAGTGCCTCGGGACCGAGGGCGCCGGATGGTCGAGGGGGAATGATCAGGGCGGCGTGTGACGCTTCTGCACCCTGTCCGTGGGCGGCGGCGCGCCCCCGTGGGGCGGATGGGGTTCAGGTGACGTTCGCCTCTGCCGACCCCGGCCGTCGGGCGCGCGCTCGGGACCGGGCGGCAGCCCGCAGCCCGAGCGAGGGGCCGGCGTGCCGGTGCGACGGCGCGAAGCGCCGTCGCCTTGATCCCATACAGCCCAATTCGGCAATGCTCTACGCGCAGTCCAGTTCGAACCAGACGGTCTGGTCACCGGGCCTGCCCTTGGCGGCACTCCACCGGTCCGCGATGACCTCGACGAGGTAGAGCCCGCGTCCGTGTTCGGCGCCCGGGCTGGGCTCGGTCATGGCAGGGGAGCTCTCCCAGCTTCCGGCGTCCTGGACGGCGACGCGGACGCCTTCACTCGTCGTGTGCTCGATGGAGACGAGGAAGCCGGTGGTCCAGTTGCCGGACAGGCTGTGCTCGATGGCGTTGGTCGCCAGCTCGCTGGCGAGTAGGGCGGCGTCGTCTTTGCGGGGGCAGTCTTCAAGGCGGTTGGTGATGAAGCGGCGGACGTCGCGGACTGAGGTGGGGTGACCGGGGAACCAGTGGCAGGCGGCATTGATCGGCGGGTGCGGGCTGCTGTTGGTGGGGGTGGGCATCGGGTCTGTACCTCTCGTCTGGCAGCTCGCGGGTAGAGTGAGCTGCATGACTAGTACTATTAGTACGGACACAGTACATTAGGTAGCTGTGATTTGTACTGCGCTTGGCGCACAATTAGTACGGATAGCGAGATGTCGATGCGATGTGAGGAGCGGCTGTGTTCGGACTGGTCGTCAAGTTCACGCTGAAGGACGAGGAGAGCGCCGGGGGCTTTGACGCGTTGGTGGGCGAGACGCTGCCCAAGATCCGGGAGGCCGAGCCGGGCACGTTGGTCTATGCCGTCCACCGGGTGGAGGGCAAGCCGCTGGAGCGGATCTTCTATGAGCTCTACGCCGATCGTGCGGCCTTCGACGCCCACGAGGAGCAGCCGCACGTGAAGCGGTTCCTTGACGCGCGGGGGGCGTTCCTGGCCTCGACCGAGGTGGACTTCCTCGACTTGCAAGACCACAAGGGCGTGACGGGATGACTTCGGAGTATCAGAAGGCGCTCGGGCGCAAGATCGCCCAGTACCGGCGCCGTCGGGGCCTGTCGCAACGCGAATTCGCCGGACTGATCAAGCGCTCTGAGGCGTGGGTGTCCCAGGTCGAGCGGGGCGTGCGCAAGGTCGACCGCATGTCGGTGCTGGAAAACGTCGCCGAGGTGCTGGAGATCCCGATAGCGGACCTGGCGGCTGAGGCGCCCATCGTCGCCGCCGCCAGTGAGGAGGCGCCGGGCAGTACCCGGCTGCGCCTGGTGCTGAGTGCGGCTCATGCGCTGTCGGCGCTGCTGGGCACGCGGGTCACCGCCGATGTGGAGGAGCTGCGGGCGCGCAGTGATCAGGCGTGGGCGCTGACCCATGAGGGCCGGTATCTGGAGCTGACCGAGCTGCTTGAGACGCTGGTTCCCGATCTGGAGGCGGCCGCGCGCTCGGCGGGCAACGGGGAACGTGCGGCGTTCTTCCGGGTGCTGGCCGTGACCTATCAGGCGTGCTCGGCTGCGTTGACCAAGCTGGGCGAGTTCGAAGCGGCCTGGATCGCGGCGGACCGGGCGATCATCGCGGCCGAGCGGGCCGAGGATCCGCTGTTGATGGCGGCCGGTGAGTTCCGGCTGTGCCTGACCTTCCTGGGCGCGCGCCACCTGGATCAGGCCGAGATGACCGGGCGCACTGCGGCCGATGCGCTCGAACCGTTGGCCAAGAAGCAACACGAAGCGATGTCCCTGGTGGGGGCGCTGACGCTGCAACGCGCGGTTGCCGCCGCTCGGCGCAATGACGCCACGGCGGCCTATCGACACATCGCCTATGCGCGCTCGGTCGCCGAACGCCTCGGCGGGGACCGCAACGACTACAACACCGAGTTCGGGCCGACCAACGTCGGCCTGCATGAGGTGGCGGTGGCGGTCGACCTGGGTGACGCAGGCGTGGCGCTGCGAGCCGCTGAGGCGGTGGATGCCTCCGGGCTCTCGGCGGAACGGCAGGCGCGCTTCCTGATCGACGTGGCGCGGGCACACCTGCAACGGCGCAACGCCGATGCGGCCGTCTCGGCGCTGGAACAGGCCGAGGGGGTCACGCCTGAGCAGATCCGTAGCCATCCCATCGTGAAACAGGCCGTGGGTGACCTGCTGACCATTCAGGATCCGGCGGGGCCGGCGCTTCAGGGACTGGCGCGACGGGTGGGAGCACTCTAAGTACTAGCTAGTACTCGAACTACTAGACAAAACTAAAAGTACGGGTTAGCGTGTGGTTCATCGCCACTGACCTTCCGTGTCTGGGAGGGGCGATGGACCACACGTTTTTTCGTGCGCGACCCCGGCCTGCGGGCCGGGCAAGGAGGACAAGCAATGGCGATTCAGGGTGCGTTGCCGGTGGCGTTCGGCACGGTGTTCCCGGCGGGGGCGTATGCGCTGGGGGTTGAGGCGATCACCGATTTTGAGACCAAGCGGCCGCAGTTGGACAAGGAGTCGGGGTTGCCGCTGTGGGCGATGGACGTGATCGACGCCGACCCCGAGGCGCGGGGCAAGGCCAAGAGCGTGAAGGTCAAGGTCGCCGCCGAGGTGTGCCCGACGCTGCCCGATGAGGTGCCGGGCCTGCCGTTCCGCCCCATCGAGTTCGAAGGGATGGCGGTGATGCCCTACGTCGACGACAACGGGCGCCGTCCCCGCGTGGCCTACTCGCTGCGGGCGCGCGGGATGAAGACGCCCGGTGCGGGCCGTCGCTCGGCTCCGGCGGCGAAGGACGCTGCCTGACCAAACGCAAGCGGGGCGGCCAGATGCGCCAACATCTCGCCGCCCCTCGAAACCTTCTCCCACACTCACAGGCTCCCCAGCCGATGAAGAACAGAAGAGGTGTGTCCAGGTTATGTCTGAACAGCCAGAACGCGTAACCGCCCGAGACGTCGAGGACTTCCTGTCCGAGGTCCTGGGCCGCTTCGGCGGAACCGCCCCGGCAACCCCGGCCGAGGATGTGGCGTTCTTCGAACGCAAGGCCGAGTTGATGGGCCGGATCGCCGCCGAATCCGACGATCCGGAAACCCACGCGGCCGCGACCAACGCGCGCGCTCAGCTTGAGGAGACCCGCGCCTTCTACGGCTTCGGGGGTGGGCTCTGATGCTGCGTTCCAGGAACGCCGGGGCCGCGGTGCAGCCGACCGCGCCGGTCCCTGCACAGACGGTGCGGTTTTCGACTCCGGTGGTGGAGACCCCGGGCGTCTTCATCCTCGCCCGCTGGATCGCCCGCCTGGTGGGTCTGCTCGTCCTGCTGCCGTTCCGCTTCCCGGTGGCGGTGGGCACGGTGGCGGTCTCGGCTGCGGTGTGGCACGTCTTCGGCTGGGTGGCGCTCGCGGTCGTCTGGACAATCGCCGATATCGGGCTGTTGGTGTGGTGGCGGCGCTGGCCGGACGCCTTCCGCCACTGTGTGGCGCTGCGGGCCTTGGCGGCCTGGCGGTGGGTGTGGGTGTATTGGCGGCATTGGCAACCGGTGCTGGTGGTTGCCGGGTTGGCGGAGTCCTACCAGGAACGCCAGTACCTGCCGCGCATCCGGCGGGTGGCCTGCTCTGCGTGGTCGGATCGGGTGCGGGTGCGCCTGGTGGCCGGCACCGCCCCGGCCGACGTGGAGCAGCGGGTCACGGAGTTGGCGCACGGCTTCGGCGCGCCGTCGTGCCGGGTGACGGTGCTGGATGCGCGGGATGTGGTGCTGGAGTTCCCGCGCTTCGACACCCTGGCCAAACCGATTGGCGCTTTGCCAGTACCGCGCCATGTCGACTTGGCGGCACTGCCGGTCGGCAAGCGTGAGGACGGCGAGGTGTGGCGGCTGCGGCTGCACGGAACCCACGTGCTCATCGTGGGCGTGACCGGGGCGGGCAAGGGCTCGGTGATCTGGTCGGCCATCCGCGCCATGCTGCCCGCGATCGAAGACGGCACAGCCGAGGTGTGGGCCATCGATCCCAAACGCATGGAGCTGTCCTACGGACGCGCCCTGTTCGCCCGCTACGCCGACACCGGGGAGACGGCGGTGGACCTGCTCGAAGCGGCTGTTGCCACCATGCAGGACCGGGCCGCGCGCTACGCCGGACGCCAACGTGTGCACGTGCCGACGGTCGAGGATCCGTTCGTGGCCGTGGTGGTCGACGAGGTCGCGTTTGTGACCGCCTACCACCCCGACCGCGACATCCGCCGCCGCGCCGAAAACGCGCTGGCCACCCTCACCTCGCAAGGCCGCTCGGTCGGGGTCTCGGTCCTGGCCGCTCTCCAGGATCCACGCAAGGAAGTGCTGAACCTGCGCAACCTCTTCCCCGACAAGATCGCACTGCGCCTCGACGAGGCATCGCAGGTGGACATGGTGCTCGGCGACGGCGCACGCGAGCGCGGCGCCAATGCCCACCTGATCGACCCCGACTTGCCCGGCGTGGCGTTCGTGCGGCTGGAGGGCTCCCCGGTGCCGGTCCGCGTCCGGGCCGCGTTCGTCTCCGATGACGACATCGACGCCATGACGGCTGAGGGGGTCGCCTGAATGCCCACTCCGACCGGCAAGACCACCCGGGCCGAGCGGATGGCCCAACCGCTGGCGCGGGAGGTGGCCGAGCAGATCGCCTCCGACAAGGGCGTGTGCATCCGGCCCGTGAGCCTGCGGCGCACCGACCTGGCCACCGGGCAAACCGAGATCGTGGACGTGCCGTGCGGCTCCACGCTGGAGTCCCGCTGCCCGGCGTGCGCCAAGCGGAAACGGTCCATCCGGCGCACCCAGTGCGAAGAGGGCTGGCACCTGGCCGAAGAGCCGACCGTCACGCCGGATGAACCGTCCGAGGTGCAGCGCTCTTGGGTGGAGAAGCGCGCGGTGGTGGCGGCTGAGCGGGACCGGTTGGCCTCCTCCGGCCGTGCCGATCTGGATGCGTTGGCGGCGCTGGATGCGGCGATTGCCGATCTGGATGAGGAGATCTCGGCGTCGGGGCTGCGGGGCAAGGCCGCTCCCTCTCCGGACTCGGGCTCCTCGTCGAAGCCTCGGCGGGTCCGCTCGACGAAACGGCGCCAGGATGCGCCGGAGCTGCCGAAGCGGCCGATGGTGCGGCGCACCGTGGGCCAGACCTTCGAGGATCCGGCCTCGGGCAAGGTGTTCCGGCCGTCGCTGTTCGCCACGCTGACCTGTGACAGCTACGGGCGGGTGCGCTCGGACGGGACACCTGTCGACTTCTCGACCTATGACTACCGGCGGGCGGCTCGGGATGCGCTGCACTTCTCCAAGCTGGTTGATCGGTTCGTGCAGAACCTGCGCCGGGTGGCCGGCTTCGATGTGCAGTACTTCGCCACCGTGGAGCCGCAACGCCGCCTGGCGCCGCACCTGCACATGGCCACCCGGGGCACCATCCCGCGCGCTGAGCTGCGCCAGATCGCCGCGGCGACCTACCACCAGGTGTGGTGGCCTGCGGCCGACGAGGTGGTCTATGACGGCGCAGATTTGCCGGTGTGGGATGAGGAGGCAAACACCTATGTCGATACGACGACTGGTGAAATCCTGCCCACCTGGGATGAGGCCCTGGACGCGCTCGATGACGATCCGGACGCCCAACCCATGCACGTAGTGCGGTTCGGGCCGCAGGTGGATGCCAAAGGGGTCCTTGTCGGGTCGGCCGATGCCGACCGGTGCGTCCGGTACCTGGCGAAGTACCTGACCAAGGACATCGCCGAATGCCACGCGATCGAGAGTGACGCTCAACAGCGCCACGTTGACCGGCTGGTGGAAGCGCTGCGGTTCGAACCCTGCTCGCCGAAGTGTGCCAACTGGCTGCGCTACGGTATCCAGCCCCAGGACGCCAAGGCGGGGCTTCGCCCCGGCTACTGCCGGTCCAAGGCCCACAAGCGCGAACACCTGGGCTACGCCGGACGCCGCGTCCTGGTCTCGCGCAAGTGGTCGGGCAAGACGCTGGCCGACCACAAGGCCGACCGGCTGGCCTGGGTCCTCGATGCCCTCGGCGTCGACCCCTCGGCCGACCTCGAAGACGGCACCGGGCAACCGGGCTCGCCCGTGCGGCTCTCCGTAGCGAGCAACGACGTCGCATGGGAGCTCGCCCGACCCACCGACCCCGACGTTGCCCCGCGTGAACACCGGCTCCTGCGCGCGGTCGGCGAAGCGCTGAAACGCCGCGCCCAACTCGACGCGGTGAGACAAGCCAATCTTTCGGCAAAGGAGGAAGCTGCGTGACGTCCATGAGGAAGACCCGTGCCACTGGTCGACTGCTCACCGTGGCCCAGGCAGCCGAGCGGCTCAACACCTCCGAGCGCTACCCGCGTCGCCTCATCGAGGAACGCCGGATCACCTTCGTGAAGATCGGGCGACACGTGCGCATCCCGGAAACCGCGCTGGACGAGTTCATCGCCTCCGGCGTCGTCGAGCCGGTGCGGCTGCGGGCGGGGAGGGCCGCGTAGATGGGCGGCAACAACAAGGGGTACCGGCGGCAGTTCGGGGCCGTTCGGCAGTTGGCCTCCGGGCGGTGGCAGGCGCGTTATCAGGGACCTGACGGCATCGACCGGACCGCCGATCGCACCTTCGACAGCCGGAAGTCGGCGGAACGGTGGCTGAGCCTCAAGGAAGCGGAGATCGCCCGACAAGAGTGGGTGGATCCGGACGCCGGGACGGTGGAGTTCGGCGTCTACGCGGCCGAGTGGATGGAAGACCGGGACCTCAGTCCCAAGACGGCGCAGCTCTACGAAGGGCTCTTGCGCATCCACCTGAACCCGACCTTCGAGCACATGCCGATCAAGGACATCCGCGAAGCGCACATCCGCAAGTGGCGCACTGCTCGGCGCAGGTCCAAGGTCGGCAGGAGCACGGTCGCCAAGGCGTACCGGCTCATGCGGGCGATCCTGAACACCGCCGTCCGCGACGAACTCATCCGCAAGAACCCGTGCCGGATCGAAGGGGCCGGCCAGGAGCACAGCGAGGAACGCCCGGTGCTGTCGGTGGCCGAGGTGTTCAAGCTCGCCGATGCGATCAAGCCGCGGTACCGGGCGCTCGTGCTGCTCGCGACGTTCGGCAGTCTGCGTTGGGGCGAGCTGGCCGGGCTGCGCCGGTCGCACCTCGACCTCGAACAGCGGACCGTCACCATTCGGGAGACCGTCTACGACGTGGGGGAGCTGATCAAGGGCGCTCCCAAGTCCAGGGCGGGCTACCGGACGGTCGTGCTCCCGTCGCTGATCGTCGGTGACCTGAAACGCCACCTCGGCGAGTTCTCCCAGGCGGGGCCGAACGGGCTGGTCTTCGTCGGGGTCAAGGGCAACCAGCTCCGGCGCGCGAACTTCTCGAAGTACTGGGCGGACGCCTGCGCGGCCGTGGGGCTCGAAGGCATCCACCTGCATGACCTTCGGCACACCGGCAACACCTACGCGGCCGAGGCCGGGGCGTCGCTGCGGGAGCTGATGAACCGCATGGGGCACTCCAGCACGCGGGCGGCGATGGTCTACCTGCACGCGCGCGACGACCGGGCGCGGGACATCGCCGATGCCCTCGGCGAGAGGGCGGCCGACGAACTCAGGAGGGCCGGGGGAGCGTCGGGGGCCGTCGCGGACGGTGACGACGACGATGAGGACGGGCCGTCCGGCGTGCGGGTTCCCGGCTGAGCATCTGGCACGGAACTGGCACGCGGGCCGCCTCCGGCCCTCTCGACGACGAAGGCCCAGGCTCGGGATCGTGTCCCTGACCTGGGCCTTCGTCTTGAAGAGCGGATGACGGGAATCGAACCCGCGTTATCAGCTTGGGAAGCTGAAGTTCTACCATTGAACTACATCCGCGATGAGGAGCGGTTTCCCGGCTCGCATCGAAGGTTATCGTACCTGAGATCCGCGCGGGGCGGGCAACTCGGGCTCGGACGGTGTCGCCGCGTCCTCCCCTCGTCCTCCCCGTGGTCCGCATGCCGCCTCTGTTCGACGTTCGGTGCGGCGCGGTCCAGGTCAACAGGTAAGTTCTGGAACGTGCTGCTCTCTGATCGTGACATCAGGTCCGAAATCGAGTCCGGCCGGGTCAGGATCGATCCCTACGAACCCGGGCTCGTCCAGCCGTCGAGCATCGACGTCCGGCTCGACCGGTACTTCCGTGTGTTCGAGAACCACAAGTACCCGCACATCGACCCCTCGGTGGAGCAGCCCGACCTCACCCGGCTGGTCGAGCCCGACGGCGACGAGCCGTTCATACTGCATCCGGGCGAGTTCGTCCTGGCCTCCACCCACGAGGTCGTCACGCTCCCCGACGACATCGCCAGCAGGCTGGAGGGCAAGAGCTCGCTGGGCCGGCTCGGGCTGCTCACCCACTCCACCGCCGGGTTCATCGACCCCGGGTTCTCCGGCCACGTCACGCTGGAGCTGTCCAACGTCGCGACCCTGCCCATCAAGCTGTTCCCCGGCATGAAGGTCGGGCAGTTGTGCATGTTCCGGCTCACCTCGCCGGCCGAGCACCCCTACGGCTCGCCCCAGTACGGGTCGCGCTACCAGAACCAGCGCGGACCGACCCCCTCGCGCTCCTACCGCAGCTTCTCCCGCACCGAGGTCTGAGACCGGGCCGGCGCACGCCCGGGTCCGGACGGATCAGTACCCGTAGGAGCCGTAGGATCCCCGTGAACCGTAGCCCCCGGTGACCCGCGCGGGCCTGGTCCGGGTGGGCAGCACGTAGGCGGCGAACAGGCCGCCGAGGAACCCGAACAGGTGGGCCTGCCAGGACACGCCGGACTGCTGGGGCAGCACCCCGAAGATCATGGTCCCGTAGAAGATGACCACGCAGATCATGATGACGATGTCGACCGTCTTGCGTTCGATGATGCCGCGCAGCACCAGGAAGCCGAAGTAGCCGAAGATCAGGCCGCTGGCCCCGAGCGTGACGCTGCCGGGCGGGGAGGTCAGCCACACGCCCATGCCGCTCACGATGACGATGATCAGTGAGGCGCCGATGAAGCGGCCCAGGCCGCTGAAGGCCACCAGCGCGCCGAGCACCAGCATCGGGATGGTGTTGGCGATCAGATGGTCGAAGCCGAAGTGCAGGAACGGCGCGGTGAACACGTGGCCGAGCCGGTCGATCGACCATGGGTAGATGCCGAAGCCGTCCAGTGCGTTTCCTGCGAGGTGGTCGAAGATCTCGAGGATCCACATCACGGCCGTGACGGCCGCGACGACCACGATGGCGCTTATCCGAGACTGCGTCACCCTTACGACTGTATGCGACGAGTCCGGGGAGTGGCTTGGCCGCAATGAGCCACGCCGGTCGACTCCAATCACAGTGGCAACACGCCGAAAATCGCTGGGTAACCAATCTGAGCAGGCGAAACCCATATTTAGTGGCATAGATCACAGTTTCGATCTGTGTGACCTAAATCACTAAATCTTGCTTTTTGCCGTCGGTTTTGCATCCCGAGGTTGGGATTTGGGGTCCGCGCGTCCTAAACGCGTTATTTCGCCGTGACGCACTCTCAGGAAAACCAAGATCTTCGTCTGTATGGTGATCTATCGACTCAAAACGGGCGTGGACAGCACTGTTGGCACGGACACCCGCGGGGTCCCCTCGCGCCTTTAAGGAAGGTACTCCGCTAGCGGTCGCCACGCGCATGCACCACCGTACGCGCGCCGCGGAAGTGGGGCGGGGGAGTGACGCCGGTCCGGGCGGGCCGCCGCTTCCAGCGGCTGAGGAAGCGAAGAGGAGACCGTGCCAGCAGTACGCGCAGACAGGCTTTACAAGGTGTTCGGGAAACGCGCCACCAGAGCGGTCGAACTGCTCTCCGACGGCCGGCACCGCGGCGAGATCGGGCACCTGAACGTCACGGCCGCCGTCATCGACGTGTCCTTCGAGGTCAAGGCGGGGGAGATCTTCGTCGTCATGGGGCTGTCCGGGTCGGGGAAGTCGACCCTGATCCGCATGCTCAACGGCCTCCTCGAACCGACCGCCGGCGCGGTCGAGATCGACGGCACCGACATCACCGAGCTGTCCTCCCGTGACCTGCGCACCCTGCGCAGCAAGAAGGTCAGCATGGTCTTCCAGCACTTCGCGCTGTTCCCGCACCGCACGGTCCTGGAGAACGCGGCCTACGGACTGGAGGTCCGCGGCGTCCCGCGGGAGGAGCGCAGGGAGAAGGCGGCGCAGGCCCTGGAGCTGGTCGGCCTCGAAGGCTGGGGGGACCACGTCCCGCAGCAGCTCTCCGGCGGCATGCAGCAGCGCGTCGGACTGGCCAGGGCGCTGGCGGCCGACACCGACATCATCCTGATGGACGAGGCGTTCAGCGCCCTGGACCCGCTCATCCGCCGCGACATGCAGTCGCAGCTGCTGGAGCTGCAGGCCACCCTCGGCAAGACGATCATCTTCATCACCCACGACCTCAACGAGGCGATGCGCCTGGGCGACCGCATCTGCGTGCTGCGCGACGGCCGGGTGGCCCAGATCGGCACCGCGGAGGAGATCCTCAACGACCCCGCCAACGACTACGTGGCCCAGTTCGTCGAGGACGTCGACCGGACCCGCGTGCTCACCGCCTCCTCGGTGATGGAGCCGCCGATCCCGGTGATCGACCCCGGCCACGGGCCGAGGACGGCCCTGCGCACGATGCGCGAGAACCAGACCGTCTCGGCGTTCGTCGTGCACCGCAACCGCCGGCTGGTCGGCGCGGTGCGCGAAGGGGTGATCGGTGAGGCGGTCCGCACGGGGGCCAAGGCGCTCGACGGCCTCGTCGACACCGAGATCGAGCGCGTGCACCCCGACACCGCCGTCGCCGACCTGTTCGGGCAGGCCGCCGAGAGCCCGTACCCGCTGGCCGTCGTGGACGACGAGGGGCGCCTGGTCGGCGTGATCCCCCGGGTGACGCTGCTCGCGGCGCTGGCCCCCGGCGGTACGGAGGCCGCCGACGGGGCGGGGGAGCCGGAGGAGCCGCAGGGGCAGCGGGCGGACACCGGCGGGCGACCGCCGGAACCGGTCGCCGCCGTCCGGGAAACCGCCGATGACGAAGGGGGACAGCGCTGATGACCGTGTACGCACTCGATTCGGTCCGCTCCGTGAGCGTGCCGCGCATCCCCGTCGGCGTGTGGTTCGAGAACGCGATCAACTGGCTGCGCGCCAACCTCGGCCCCGTCTTCGACCTCATCGGCAGCATCATCGGCGTCAGCGTCGAGACGCTGTCGGAGCTGTTCACCGAACCCCCGGCCGCACTGCTCACCGTGATCGCCGCGAGCGTGGTGACGGCGGGACTGCTGCGCCGGAAGTGGACGCGCCTCGCCGGAGTCATGTGGGCGGCCTTCCTGGTGCTCTACGCCGTGGAGCTGGCCTTCGGCGGCGTCGCCCTGGCCATCCAGTCCATGCCGCCGGCGCTGTTCGTGTGGGCCATCACCCTGTTCGGCGCCGAGTACGTGTATCCGCCGCTGGTCCTCGCGATCCTGCTGCTGGCCGCGCTGGTGATCGGGAGCTTCGTGGTCACGCGCGAGCCCCGGCAGCGCTACATCTGCATCGGCTCGGTGGCGGCCCTGCTCGCCGCCCTGGTGCTGCACTTCATCGTCGGCATGCAGATCGACCTGATCACCGTGCTGCTGCTCGCCGGCCTGGCCTGGGTGGTCGCCGGATGGCGGCTCGCCGTGTTCAGCCTGCTCGGCTTCCTGCTGATCATCAGCATGGACAAGTGGACGGAGGCCATGAGCAGCCTCGCGCTGATCCTGGTCGCCACCCTCATCGCGGTCGTCATCGCCGTCCCGATCGGCGTGCTGGCCGCCTACAGCAACCGGGTCAGCGGGGTCCTCAAGCCGCTCCTCGACTTCATGCAGACCCTGCCCGCGTTCGTCTACCTGATCCCGGCGATCTTCTTCTTCGGGATCGGCCAGGTCCCCGGTGTGATCGCCACGGTGATCTTCGCGATGCCCCCCGGCGTCCGGCTGACCGAGCTGGGCATCCGGCAGGTGGACAAGGAGCTCGTGGAGGCCGGTGAGGCGTTCGGCGCCCCGGAGCTGCAGATCCTGCGGCGCATCCAGCTCCCGCTGGCGCTGTCCACCATCATGGCCGGCATCAACCAGGTGATCATGCTCAGCCTGTCCATGGTCGTCATCTCCGGCATGGTCGGCGCCGGCGGCCTCGGCAACACCGTGTACACGGGCATCGCCCGCAGCGACATGCCGCTCGGCTTCGAGGGCGGTATCGCCGTGGTGATCCTGGCCATCTTCCTCGACCGCCTGACCGGAGCCATCACCCGATACTCCCCGGCGGCCAGGGCGCAGCGAACCGCGGCCGGCTGATCCCCCGGGGGTCCGTCCGGGAGGGCGGCCGGCCCCCGACGAGAACGCGGGCCCGCTCCGCCGTGTTCTCGCTTCACCCCACACAGAGGAAGGAAAGACACGTGCGATCGATGAAGCGCAACTCCCGTCTGCTCGGCCTGGGCGCCGGGCTGGCCTCCCTGGCCCTGCTGGCCACCGCCTGCGGCGGCGGCGAAGGCGGCGTCGCGACCGGCCCCGAGGAGGGAGAGGGGCCCAAGGAGATCAGCATCGGCCTCATCCCCTGGGAGGAGGGCATCGCGGTCACCAACATGTGGAAGGTGATCCTGGAGGAGAAGGGCTACGAGGTCACCGTCGAGAACGTCGACGTCGCGCCCCTGTACCAGGGGATGGCCCAGGGCGACATCGACCTGTTCATGGACACCTGGCTCCCCGACACCCACGGCGACTACTGGGAGGAGTACGGGGAGCAGGTCGAGGACGTCGGCGTCTGGTACGACAACGCCACGCTGGAGCTGACCGTCCCCTCCTACGTGGAGGACGTCGACTCCATCGAGGACCTCGTGGGCAAGGCCGACGAGTTCGGCGGCGAGATCGTGGGCATCGAGTCCGGCTCGGGCCTGGTGCGCACCACCAAGGAAGAGGCGGTCCCCGCCTACGGCCTGGAGGAGTACGAGCTCGTCGAGTCCTCCACGTCGGCGATGCTGGCCGAGCTCGACAGCGCCGTCGCCGAGGAGCGGCCGATCGTCGTCACCCTGTGGCGGCCGCACATCGCCTACTCCGACTACGACCTGAAGGACCTGGAGGACCCCGAGGGCGCGATGGGCGAGGGCGAGCAGATCCACGCCGTCGGCCGCGAAGGCTTCGGCGAGGACTTCGCCGAGTTCAACGGGTGGCTGCAGAACTTCACGATGAACGACGAGCAGCTCGGTGAGCTCGAGGAGCTCACCATCAACGAGCACGCGGACAACCCGGAGGAGGGCGCCCGCGTCTGGCTGGCGGACAACCCGGAGTTCCTGCAGGAGGTCATGGGCGACGACGCCGAGGGCCTGGAGTTCTAGGACTCCAGGACCCTTCCGCGGCCGGTCCCCGGTCGGCGAAGAGACGGCGATGGGCCGCACTCGTCCGGAGTGCGGCCCATCGCCGTGCGCGCCGGGGAGGTCAGGACGCCGCCCCGCCGCCGGAGGTCAGCGACCGGTCCCTGGGCGGGATGCCCGCGGTGCTCATGAACGAGTCGATCCGCGCCGGGGAGACCAGACCGGTGAGCGGCAGGTAGGGCCGGGTCGCCCGCCGTCCCTCGACGGAGGGGAAGATGCGGGGGCGTCCGGCCGCGTCGCACAGCCCGAGCGAGCGGGTGCGGCCGGGCAGCACGTAGTAGGAGCCGATGTCGCTGAAGGGGATCCGCACCACGTAGCGGCCCCGCGTGTAGCGGAACTCACCGGAGTCGACCTCCAGCACCGGCGCGCGGAAGCGGGAGCCGTGCCAGGCCAGGCCCGCCCCGCCGATGACGAGGACGATCCCCGGGACGAGCCCGGTCCAGTGGGTGGGGGCGAGCGCGGCGACGACGAGCCCGAGCGCGGCGACAGCGGCACCGCCCCACAGCTCCGCGTGCTTGCGTCCCAATGGGCAGACCAGGCGGACCCTCTCGGTCACGGACACGCCTCTCTCGCTGTGTGTCGCAGGGAATCTTCGGCAATCGCCGAAGGAACCATATCGGTTTCAGGACGGCCGAGAAGGCCAAATGAGTGATGACGGAAACTCGGGTTTCCGGGTTTGCCGAAATGTGAGATCGCCTGTGGTGCGGGGCGTGTCGCCGCGGTCACACGTTCCAGCGCCCGTCCGGAACCGATGCCACGCAGGCGTCGATGAGCGCGGCCTCGCGATGCCGGGGGCACAGCGGGTCGCCGTCGCATCGGGGCTCCACGCACCGGGGTTCGGCGCAGCCGCGCCCGCCGAGCCGCGCGCGCAGTTCGCGGATGTGCGACGCGCAGTGGCCGCAGTCGGGATCGGTGAGCTCGATGCAGTCACCGACCGCGCAGACCCGCGTGCCGTTCAGCCAGCGCGACAACCGCACCCACCAGGGCCGGGCCGGCTCGTCCATGACTGCGTGGTCGGTGTCCGCGACGCCCATGCCTCCAACGTGCGGGCGCGCGGCGGTCCCGGCAAGCGCCGGGGCCGACCCCGGACGAAGTTCTCTGCAGAGGTTTGGCGGGGGAGCGGAGCGGATACCGGCCGCCGTGCGAGGCTGGAGGCATGCGCTGGAGCCCCGAACAGGCCCGCCGGCGGTTCGGCCGCAGCCGGGTGGCCCGCCTGGCCACCGTCGCCGCCGACGGCAGGCCGCACCTGGTGCCGGTCGCCTTCGCCCTCGACGGCGACACGGTGGCCATCGCCGTCGACAACAAGCCCAAGACCACCCGCAGCCTCAAACGGCTGGCCAACATCGAGGCCGACCCCAGGGTCTGCCTGCTGGCCGACGAGTACGGGGAGGACTGGGCCGACCTCTGGTGGGTGCGGGCCGACGGCGAGGCCGACATCCACCACGACGGCCCGCTGTTCGACGCGGCCCTGACCCGGCTGTGCGCCCGCTACCCCCAGTACCGCGCCGACCCGCCGCGGGGCCCGGTGATCCTGGTCCGGGTCACCCGATGGTCGGGCTGGTCCGCTCATGGACCCCGCTGAGTCCCGGTGCTGTCCGGGGGGCGGTCGGCGGCCTCGTTCTTCTCCTCCTTCTCGCGTTTCTTGGCGCGGCGCTCCCGCTCCCGCCTGCTGAAGGTCGCCTCGCGGACGGTCTCCTCGTCCTCCAGCCCCGAACCGAGGGCGCCGGCGACCGTCCCCAGGGAACTCGCCAGCCACGCCAGGACCGCGTAGTCCAGTGGACCGACCGGATGCCCGAGGACCGACTCCAGGATCGTCGCGGCGATCACCACCAGGGCCAGCGTCAGCAGGACCCCGTACAGTACGACGTACATGCACGCCACGCCGAGAACGATGGTGATGAGGGTCGCGGCGTTGTAGAGAACCGCACGGTGGCGCGCCCCCGGTCCGGTCGGATGCTCCCACAGTCCGTTGTGGAGGATGATCCAGGCACTCATCACGCCCACCGAGATGAGGCTGATCAGCGCCAACCGCAGCGGACTCAGCGCGCCGGCCATGCTCCAGATCGTGGAGTAGAACACGCCGAAGGCGCCGGTGCCCGCGGCCGTGGCGATCGCGCTGTTCAGATTGAGGACGAGCCGCCATGGGCGGTTGTCCCGCACCATGCCGAACAGCAGCCGGACCCGGCCGCGCACCCCGGACAGCGCCAGGTAGGCGTCGACGCAGTCCTCCCCGGAGGAGAAGGAGCGCACGGGGGAGACCAGCTCGCTCGGTCGGCGCCACATGCTGCGGGGGCGCCGGCCCGCCGCGTCGGTCATCTCGGCGATCAGGTGCACGATCGTCTCGCCGGCGCGCGAGCGCAGTCGGACCCACCCGACGGCGGGCAGCGAGACCAGCGCCGCCCTGTGGACCCTGCTGAGGTCGGCGAGGACCGGCAGCGTGCCGACGCGTCTGGGCAGGTCGGTCATGCAGACCATCAGGTCCCAGCCTTCCCGCGGCCTCCTTTCGCGGGCGATCTCAAGGAAGGGGATGGAGTCGTGCTCGTCGAGGGCGAGCGCCTCGGAGACGACGCGGACCTCCCAGGAGACGCGGCCTCCGACCCTCTGGGACAGCCGATCCGGCAGCTCGCGGACCAGCCCTTCGGCGACCTTGGTGGGCAGACCGGGGTCGGCCAGCAGCCCCACCACGGTCTTCCGGTCGTCATCGGTTCCGCTGCCGCGCTCCGGCATCGCTGTTCGCCTTCTTCCGCGCCTCTCTTCTCTTCCCCATCGGGACGTCGGCTACCCGGGTGAGCCCCGATCAAAGACAGATCGCGTCGAAGGCGGTGACGGGGCGGGGCGGGACGGCACCTGGTCGACCGCCCCGCGCGTCCGCCGTCAGACGGCGGTGATCGCGGAGAAGTCCGTGGGCTTCCTGACCAGCCCGCTGTCCAACTGGAACGCCATCGCCGTCTCGTAGGGGCCGCGCCGCACCTCCGGGGAGGCCGGCATCTCCGCGCCGAGGATCGGGACCAGCGCGTCCAGCGCCTTCGGATCGGTGTCCTTGTAGATCCCGAGCAGCGCCCTCGACCGCTCCGGGTCGCCGTGGACGCCGTCCAGCGCGCGCTGCCCAGGTTCACCAGCGCTGAGTCCGTCGCCGCGTCGATCAGCCCGCGGTCGACCTCGCGGACCCCCGCGGCGGTGTTGAGGAAGACCAGGAAGGACACGGTCGCTGCGGCGAGCAGCACCTTCATGTGCATGCCGATGCCGAACCACACGATGAACAGCGGCGCGAGTGCGACCTTCGGAACCGAGTACAGCGCCATCACGAACGGGTCGAGGACGCGGTAGAGCAGGTTCAGCGAGGCGAGCACGAACCCGGCGAGCGTGCCGGCCGAGCACCACCACGCGGCCGCCGCTGACGGCCCTCGCTGATTCGAGATCGGCGAGCGGGCGACGGGTCAGGGGGTGCGGTGGCGCGTGCCGTCTCCGTTGAGGGCGGCGAGCTGCCTCGCCTGGGCGACGAGCGCGCCGCCGGAGTCCCAGATCTCGAAGTCCTCCTCGTGGTGGCCGTCGATGATGTGGCGGGTGGTGACGCGGCAGGCGAGCCATCCGGGAGCGGGGCGGGCCCGCAGGTGAACGGTGAGCTGGAGGGTCGAGGAGCCGGTCTCGCCGATGTCGAGCACGACCGGGGCGGCCGCGTCCACCAGCAGCGCGAGCGCCGGGAGGTCGGCGTCGCGGCCGTCCTTGAACCTCATCCAGAACTCCGCGGTGAGCTCGCCGCCCGGCTCTCCCCGCCACCAGCCGGGGACCCGCGCGAAGCGGTACTCCACGCGCTCGGCGATCGTCACGCCCGGCATGCCCGCACCGCCCAGGAGGTCGGTGCAGGCGTCCGGCGGCGGCAGGAGCGGCGCCGCGTTGCGGACCAGTGTGCGGCCCGCGGCCCGGGCGAGGTCGGTGAAGGTGGCGCAGATCCGCACGGCCTCCTTGCCGCCCTGGTGCAGCCGGGCCTCGCCCGTGGCGAAGCGGCGCCCCGCGCGGGCGACCTCGGTGCGCACCCGCGCCGGGCCGGGGACGCCGGGGCGCAGGAAGAACGCCGAGACGGCCAGCGGGTCGGGCAGCGGCATGTCGCGGCGGAGGGCCTGCAGGCACAGGGCGAGCAGGTAGCCGCCGTTCGCGGTCCCGCCGAGCGCGTTCCAGCGGTCGGTGACCGTCGCGGTGTACTCGTTGTCGCCGGCCCGGGCGGCGCGGGTGTCGGCGTCGAAGCCGCCGGCCGTCGTTGCGGTCATGGGCGCCCCGTTCTCCTCGCTGTCGGGTCTCCGCCCAGGGTCGCGCCGACCGCCCGACCGCGTCGATTACCCCGCAGGTCAACCGCTACCGGGTGCGCCGCGTGGGGCGCACGAATCGCACCGCCTGGGGCGGGGGCGCGGGCCGGAGAGCCGGGAGGCCGCGCGTCTCGCAGCGGCGCCGGTGGTCGCCGACGATGTGCGCGAAGTCGTCCGCCAGGTCGCCCAGCAGGCCCCTGCCCCGCTCCGCGGCGACGCGGCGCACCCGGTTGCGGTGCCGTCGGCTGGCTGACGAGACCGGTGTCGCGCAGCACGGCGACGTGCTCGCTCACCGTCGCCACCGAGATGTCCAGCCGCCGGGCCAGGTCGCCCGTCGTGTCGCCCTCGACGGCGGCCTCCAGCACCAGCGCGCGCGTATGCCCCGGCGGCCGCGCGTGCGGCGTCGCCACGAGTTCGCCGAGCCTCAGCTCGATGCCCTCGCCCGCGCACCACGGGGTCAGGAAGTCCGGCGAGTAGCCGTTCGGCGGAGCCAGTGAGGCGAGCGCCTGCATGGCGGGCGCCATGCTCGCCCGGACCCGCGACTGCCACCACGCGTGCGCGGCCCCTGCCCTACGTCACCGGGCGGCTCCGGCCCCTCCTCCGTCCCGGCCCGACGCGGGGACGATCGCCGTCGACCACCGCCGCCGAACGATCGAGGGCGTTCACCGTGGCCGGTGAACGCCCTCGCCGTCTGTGGTGGGCCCCCAGGGGATCGAACCCTGAACCCGCGGATTAAAAGTGCCCGTGAAGACATGCCGGGCGGTGGCGAGTCGTGACGATCGTCGGTGTTTTCGCTGATAAGCGGCCTTCCTGCATGGCAGACGGTGCCGCTTCCCCCGCTTCTCTCCGGACGGTTCCGGTCCGTGCGGGCTCCCCCGGGGCTCCCGTGCCTCACTCCCGCTTGCGTGGCCGGCCGCCCTTCCGCGCGCGCCGCTCGGCGAGTTCCTGCTCTGCCTGTGCCAGGTCTGCGCGGTCCGTCTCGTCGCCATACTCCCGGATGCGTTCTCGCATCCGGTCGAGGAGATCGTTCGTTCGGTCGGTGGCGAGTCGTTTGCAGACGCGCCCGTATGCCTCCCAGAGCACGACCGGCACCCGGATTGGCCGGGTGGTCGTGTGCTTCGGCTCGTTCATCCGCACTCCCTTGCTTGTAGCTACAGGAATCGTGGCACATCTATTGCGTAGCTACAAGGTTTCTGCCTACCGTGTAGCTACGCAGTTTTACGGGCCTTAGTCCGGACAACGAAGCGGCCCCGAACCGGTGATTCCAGCACCGGCCGGGGCCTTGATCCCAACCCTTAACCAGGAAGGGCAGGACCCATGCTCAACCTTAGTCAGCTCCCCAACCTCGCAGAGGTCACCGACGACGACCGCGCCCACCAGGGCCGCGCGGCCGCGGTGCTGCTGCACCTGCTCGCCCTCGACCTGCCGGGCTGCGACTGGAGCATCACCCACACCGACGGCATGCCGCTCGACGGACACCTGCCCACCAACGACCGCGCCGGCCTCCAGGCATGGGCCGACGCCTTCGGCGTGCCGGTGGACTGGCAGCACCTTCGCGGCAAGTTCCCGCAGGCGCGGTTCACCGTGGAAGGCATCCCCGTGTGCGTGTGGGTGAAGGCCGACCCGGCCGAGGTCGAGCCGGAGCCGGCCGCCCCGGCCGTTCCCGCGGCGGCGGTGGCCATGGCCGAACTGCTGGCGTTCATCTGGCAGCTTCGCGTGTGCGTCGGGGTGCCGCTCGACGGTACGGCGCCGTTCTGGGAGACGACCGGCGACGGCATCACCGCCGAGCTGGAGCCGGGTTCGGAGCCGCTGCTGGCGCTGTTCTCGGCCCGGTACGGATCCCCCGTCGAGCACACCGGGGCCACGGTCGAGACTTCGTTCACGGTGCGCGGCGTGGCCGTGCGCGTGTGGTGCGGGGTGGCCCGGTGAACGTGCGCATCTTCGAGGCGCCGTTCCCGGCGCACATCCCCTTCGTGAAGGTCACCAGGCCGGGCGACGCGGACACGGTCGTCTTGCTGTTCCGTGCGGACCTCGACCACGCGGGCCGCGTGCACGCGGTGCGGTCCGTGCTGGGCGGCAACGTCGCGGCGCGCGCCGTCGAGCTGCTCGACGCGAAGGAGGCCGGCCAGTGACCACGATGCAGATGATCCACGCTTCCGGTGTCCTGGTGGTGCTGGGCCTGGTGCTGCTGGCACTGGCCGTGGCTGTGCTGCGGCTGGTGGCGCTGCCGCTGGCCGTCGTCGCCCTGGCGCTCGACGGACTGGCCGACCTGGCGTCGCTGCCGCTGCTGCTGGCCGGGGGTGAGCGCCGATGAGCAGCGACAGCAAGACCGTTCCCTGGGTGGCGTTCGTCGCGGGTGCTGCCGTCAGCATCGGCGCCAACGTGCTGCACGCGACTAACGGCCCCGGGCCGATGGATGCGGGCCGGGTTGCTGCGGCAGCGTGGGCGCCAGTGGCGCTGCTGCTGGTGGCCGAGATGGTCACCCGGTCGCGGCAGCGCGGTAGCCGTTGGATTGTGGCGCTGCGGTGGGTCGGTACCGCGATTGTGGCCGGGGTCGCCGCGGTGGTGTCCTACGGCCACATGCGGGACCTGCTGATCTCCTACGGCGAAGACCCGTTGGTGGCCTACCTGCTGCCGCTATCCGTTGACGGCCTGGTCCTGGTGGCCAGCATCGCCATTGCGGGCGGCAGCGAGCAGCGGCAGGACGACGGCCGCGCGGCGGCAGGACCAGCGGTAGTCGAACCGGCAGAGCCGGAGAGCACCGTCACCGCTGCCGCTGTGGAGCAGGCGGCAGAACCGGCCCCGGAACCGGCGCCCGCTACCGCGCTGACGGTCGGCCTCGACGAGGCGACCGAGCGCGTGATCCCCGTGGCTGCTGCCGCTGATCCTGCCGCGGCGCGCAGGCGGCAGCGGCGGCAGAGCAGGCGCCAGGAACCGGCGCGGCTGTCGGCCGAGGAGGCGGCAGCGCGCGCGGCCGAGCTGATCGCTGCTGCCGACAGCGCCGGGCGCGAGATCACCGGCAGCGAGATCGGCGCCGAATGCCAGCGCTCGCAGTCCTGGGGCCGCACGGTGCTGCGCGAGCACCGGCAGAACCAGCGCCCCGACCCCGCCGAGGTCGACGGTAGCGCGGCCGAGCTGCCGCTCGTCGGGGCGAATCGGTAGCGCCCGCGCCGCTACCGGTAGCAGCCCCGCTATCACCCGTATCGGTGCCTGACCTGGGGTGGCAGCGGGTAGCAGCCGAACCGGCCAGCACGCCAAATGGCCCCACCGGGCGGGAACCGGTGGGGCCGCTGTCGTGTTGCCAGGTGGCGCCAACCCCTGACGTGAAAACGGCTCTACCCGTAGCCTGATGAGTGCGACCTGATCAGGAAGGGCAGAGCCATGACCGATGGTACTCCGGACCCGTTCGAGGTGTCGCTGTCCTTTGGGCAGCGGCTGAAGCTGCTGCGGACCCGGCGCGGCATGACCCGTGAGGTTCTCGCCGGTCTGACCGGCAAGTCCGCGTCATGGGTCAAGGCGGTGGAGTCGGGCCGGTTGGGTATGCCGAAGCTGTCCATCCTGCTGCGCCTGGCCGAAGCGCTGCGGGCACGCAACCTCTCTGAGCTGACCGGGCAGCAGTCGATCCCGGTGGACATGTTCACCGGCCCCGGGCATGAGCGGCTGCCCGCCGTGCGCGCCGCGGTCAACGCCTTCCCCGCGCTGACGCAGCGGCCGGCCCCGCCGGTGGCGCACCTGCGCGCGCGTCTTGACCAGGCGTGGGCGGCACGGCACTCCGCACCCAACCACCGTGAGGTCCTGGGGCTGCTGCTGCCGGGGCTGATCACCGATGCGCAGCTGGCCGCGCACCAGGCCGACAGCGGGCGACAGCGCCGCGCCGCCCAGGCGGTGTTGGCCGAGGTCTACGCGCTGGCCCAGTTCTTCATTGCCTACCAGCCCGCGCAAGATCTGCTGTGGCGGGTGGCCGAGCGTGGCATGGTCGCCGCTCAGGACTCCGGCGACGCCCACGCGATCGGGGTCGCTTCCTGGCTGATGGCCCAGGCGCACCGGGATGCCGGCGACTGGGACGCTGCCGACGTCGTGACCTCCCAGACGGTGCGCGTGCTGGCGCCGATGCTGCCGGACGGCCCCGATGACGTGCTGGCGATCTGGGGTGCGTTGCAGTTCGAGGCCGGCTACACCGCGGCGCGCCGCGGGGAACTCGGCAACGCCTGGGGGCACTGGGACACCGCCAACGACGCAGCGCAGCGCCTACCCGCGGCCTACTACCACCCGGTGACGTCGTTCTCGCGCGCGATCATGGGCGCCCACGCGGTCACCGTGGCCGTGGAGCTGCGCGCCGGTGGCGAGTCCGTGCGCCAGGCCGAGCACGCCCCGGACAGCGCGATCCCATCGCGGCCGCGCCGCGCGCGCCACCAGATCGAACAGGCGCGCGCCTACCACCTCGACGCCCAACCGGATGCGGCGCTGGCGGTGCTCGACGCAGCGCACGACGCAGCGCCGGAAACGATCAAGTACAACGGGTACGCGCGCCGGATCCTCCTTGAAGAGCTCGACGCCCGGCAGAGCCAGCGCCGACAGCGCGCCACCGCCCTGGCCGACAAGGTCGGCCTACTGACCTAGAGGCACAATCTGTACCCCTTCGCCCCGCCGCACCGGCTTAGCGTCGCGGCATGGCTACCACGACCCCCAGCTCTGACCCGCTGTTGGCCATCCTGCGCGAGCACTACGCAGGCCGGTGGCGGATCCGGCGCACCGATCATCTGTGGATCGCCACGACCGTCGACCGCCGTACCGAGCACGCGCCCACGGTCGCCGAGACCGACGTCGAGGAGTTCGTGCGCCAACTCGAAGACCCGCCGGCGCGAGCGGGCCGGTCGTTGCTTGACCGTGGATGGATGGGCAACCGCCTAGAGCAGATCGGCGACGGGGTGTACTCCAGCCCTGAACAGCCGCAGACGTGAGAGACCACCGCGCGCCGGATACCGCCCGGGGAGTCGGCGCGCGGTGCCGATCCCGCGGTCGGGTCCGTCCGTGTCCTTCCCACTGGCCGCGCGGCTGTGGCCCCGGCACCCTCCAAAGGAGGGAGCGCCGGGGCCACTTTTCGTGTCCGTTTCGCGTGGTTTGTAACTTCCGATAAATGGGCGTTATCGGAAGTTACAAAGCCAGTCGGGTGAGCTCTGCTGTGATCCGCTCGGCGAAGCCGGCCGCGTCGCCCTGGCGCGTCCGGGCGAATACCTCGACCGCGACCAGGGCGAGGTATCCCACCAACGCCACCTGCCGCTTGTGTGCCCTGGCCGGGTCGCTGGAGTCGGCGCCGGACAGCGCGAGCCCGGCCGCGGCCGCAACCGCCCCGGGATCGCTCGAAGCGCTCTCTACCGCCGTGAGCAGGTCGGCGCCGAGCCGGTGCACGAGCAAGGTGTCTGCGTCGAGGTTCATTGCTGTCCGCCTTCCTGCTGTCCGGTGTGCCATGTCTGGATGCCGGTGAAGATCATCCCCAGCATGGACTTGGAGTGGTCGAGGTCGGTGTCGTCGCTGGCGTCAACGGCGACGAGCTGAGTGTGCGAGTTCACCAGCTCCGACACTGCGCGCGCGGAGTGCATGAGTCCTTGCGGCCGGTCGGTGCCGCGCAGCACCGACCGCACATGCTCGACGTCGTCGAGGAGGTCCAGCGACAGTTGAGCGCGCCGGGCCTTGGCGTCGGCCACCTTCGCCTTGGTCGCGTTTTTGGTTCTTGACCGGTCAAACGCGACGCCCGCGGCCGCGGCGACGCGGGACACGGTCGCGGTGGACACCTCGGCGCGACGCGCCACCTCGTTACGGGACAGCCCGGACCTGGCGAGCTCGACCACGCGAGCGCGCGTCTGATCATCGAGGGGCGCGGCCATCGGGTCTCACAGTCCCTTCCTCGCGCGCGCGAGAACGTACCGAGACCGCGTGGGCCCTGCCCTCCCGCTCCAACTGCGCCATGATCGTGTCGCGGTGCTGGGCGTACTCGTCCCGGGTCATGGTGGCGATCTGCTCGCGCGTGAACGTCTGGGCTGCCTCAGCCACGGTTGACCTCCAGCAGACGCGCAGGCACCGCGACACGGTGAACGAGGGTGTGCAGGTCTGTACCTCCCACGGGAAGCCCGCCATGCCGGGCGGCGACCTGGTGCACGATGTCGGCGACGTGGGCGCCCGCCCTGATCTCCTTGACGCCGCGTTCTGAGGTGAAGACCCCGTTACCGGTGGCGCTGGCCACCCATCCGAGACCGGAGGGGTCGCGTTCGCCGGCCTGGCCGTTGGGCACGTCGAGCTCCTTCATGCGGCGGACCGTTTGGCGTATCCACCGGTTGCGGTCGTCGCATGCCTGCGCGAACGCCTCGACGGCCTGTTCGGCCTGGGCGCGAAGCTCGACGATGCGGGTGACGTCGTCGTCTCGCGCGTCGATGTCGGCGCGCAGCGCGTCGAGCTGGCGGCGGCGTTCCTTCTCCCGCGCCTTCTCGGCCTTGCGGCGGGCGGCCTCGACGCGCAGGCGGGCGAAGTGGGACAAGCCGCGCTGCTGCTCCACCTGTTCGGGCGTGACGCTGTCGTCGCCGTCGCGCACCCGTTCTTCGAGTGCCTCGACGAGGTGCTCGGCTTCTGCGGCTTCGTGTTCGGCATCGGCCACGGGATCAGATGTCTTGGCCATGGGTTCCCTTCCGGTAGGCGTCGAGGCTGGTGTGGTCGACGAGCCAGCAGCGGGCGCCGGCTCTGCGTGCCGAGAGTCGGCCGGTGCTGATCAGATGGCGCACCCATCGGGGGGAGCACTCCAGCAGCGCGGCGGCTTCGGTCACGCTCACCACGTTGCCGGGCGCCGCGGTGGCGCTTCCGCTACCGGAACCGGGCGGGTCGTGGCGGGGGTGTTCGGCGGCGTTGTGGAGCGCGTACAGCAGCGTTCGCAGGCCGTTGGACACTTCGCCGCCGTCGGCGCGCACGCGCACGGTGGTGTCGCGCATGAGCGCGCGCAGGACTTCGCCGGCGACCTCGGCCGGAACGACGACGGACCCGTCCGCGCGCAGCAGCGCGGACAGGTCCTGGTGTCGCGGTCCAGTGGACATCGTTGGCCTTCGCGGTCCTCACGTAGGCGAGGTGGGTGGGGCCGGTTCGGTGCTGGCCTCCTCGGTGGCCGATGTGGTCATGGCGTAGATGTCGGCCACGTGCGCCTCGAACTCGCGTCGGATCTGTTCGAGCTGTTCGGCCAGGTCGATCCAGGTGGCTTCGGTGCTCATGCGGCGGCTCCGCGGTTGGGGTATCGGCAGTCGTGGCAGTAGTCGGGAGACTCGGCCGAGCGGAAGGCGTTGCCGCACTTCCGGCATTTGCGCGACGGGCCGAGATCGGATGTCGCGTCGAGGTGCCGACCGGCCCCGGTCCCACCAGTCCCACTCTCTAAAGAGAGTGGGACTTGGGACTGGTCTCCGGCTGTCTCACGGGACTGATTGGGACTGGATGGGACTACCCTCGGTGCCGCCCCTTCGGGCAGCGTGTAGAACGGGCTCTTATCGGTCCCTGTGTTGCGCAGCAAACCCTTTTTGAGCAGGCCGTTAAGCGCGCGGTAGAAGCTCGACTTGGAGGCCTCGGAAGCGTCGCGGAGCTGCGTCCCCGTCGCCCCGGTAGTCCCAAACGAGTCCCGCATGACGTCGAGAAGCTTCCGCTCGGCACCGGCCAGTTCTTCGGCGAGTCCCACGCCCGAATGGGACTGGAGAACCGCGCCGGCACCGTGGAAGACCAAGCGGAGCAGGATCGGCGGAAACGGTTCGGCGTCCTTCTGCTTGGTGCAGTCCACGCGCACGGTCGGGCCGTCCTTGGTGATGCGGATAAGCGTCGTCGCCGCGCCTTCCAATGCGGTGGATCCGCGCAGCGTGTCACCGGCGCGCGCCTCGTGGTGGACCAGCAGCACGCATGCGCCGGTGGCCTCCCGAATGGTGTCGGCGGCTGCGACAAGCTTGCCCATGTCCTGGGCGCTGTTCTCGTCGGCGCCGACCGTCACGCGCGCCTGGGTGTCGATGACGACGAGGACCGGCGCCAGCTCGGCGACGAGCCGCACAAAGGCGTCCCGGTCGATGTGGGACAGCAGTTGGACGGCGACGGGCAGGAACTTCACGCCGTCCATGCGCGTGCCTGCCGCGTCTTCCCATGCGCGCACGCGCTGGCGCACACCGGTGACGCCTTCGGCGACGAGGTAGACGACCGTGCCCGGGTGGCTGATCGTGTGCTGTTGCCATGTGCGGCCGGTGGCCACGCAGCCGGCCCAGTCGAGGGAGACGAAGCTCTTGCCGTGTCCCGGTTTCCCATGGACCCACGCGAGACTGTCCCGGTACAGAACGCGGTCGATGATCGGTTCGGGGTCGGGGATGCCATCGAGCCCATCGGAGTCGATGAGGAGGGCGCGCAGCGCGGACAACCGGTCCGTGATGGGGGCGCCGGGCGATTCCTCGACGGCGGCCCTGGCGTTCGCCGAGTGGACATCAGCGGCGTTTGCCGGAGGCGGCAAGATGTCGGCGATCATTGCCGCTTGATCGCTGTTCGTGTGGCACGTCTGCCGAATGGCGGTGAGCACCGGGCTCGGCAGTCGCCGAGCGGCCGCGGTGGCGCGCGGGTCGTCGAGGGCGGCCCAACGCAGATCGCGGGCGGCGGCGTGTTCATCGCCGCCGTGGTTCAGGTGAGCGAACAGCCGTCCCATGGTGAGCGGGTGCCCGCCGTGTTCCTCGACGGTGGGCAGTCCGGCACTGGTTGAGTGCACGTTGAATGTGGGGATTCCCTTGTACCCGGCGCGCGCGGAGTGCGCCGAGGTTGCATCGCCGGGGCGTAGCCACAGTTCGGCGCCGTCGCGGTCGCTGCCGACGTAGGTCCAGCCGTGCGGTTCAAGCAGGTTGGCCCAGGCGGCTTCTTGCGAGAGAACATCAAAGGGGCCGTCACCATGGGACGGCGTCGGGCTGGCCGCGGGCGCCTGCTCCGCGGGAGCAGGCGCGCCGGATTCCTCGTCGAGCAACTCGCGCAACCGGTCAAGGCTGTAGATCTCGCCGGAATACTCCGCGGTGGCCACTCGCCCCACGCCGGGCTTGCGGTTGACTGTCCCGGGGATGCGCAGAACACGCGCCAGGTCAGACACTCCGGTGCCGTAAGACCAGCCGAGCCGCTCGGCTGCGGCCTTGATGCGGGTATGCCAGCGCCGAGATAACCTCTTGATTTCCTCGCGCGCCTGGACGTCGGCAATGTCGCAGGGCTCATCGAGAAGAACGTGATGGTAGAGCCCGCCGCCGCTGTTGACCAGGATTGTGGGCGCGGGAAGGCCGGCTTCGGCATAGACCTTGTGTGCGGTCTCCTCGTCGGGTGGGAGGCCATCATCCTTGTGGCCGGGGCCGGCATAGTCTAGATCGGTCCAGAACCCCAGGAACGACCGGGAGTCGGCGGCGCCGCCGCGCTTGCCGGGTTGCAGCTCATGCGCGAGCGTGGTCGGGCGGGCATAGATCCCTTGCGACCCGGCGGCGTCGCGTTCGCCCACGTAGGCCACGGCGGCGTTGATGCCATTGGGGTCGGTGGCGAACGTCTTTCCGGCGAAGTCCTCTTTCGAGCCGATGTGCAGCAGGCCGGGCGCGCCCAGGTAGTAGGCCGTCAGGAACTTACCCACGGCGTCGAGGTCGGCACGTGTTGCCTTATTCACCTGCGGTTCTCCGGCCCATGGTCGCAGTCGGTGACGTAGACGACGGCGCCGTCCGCCCACTGCGCCAGCGCACGCGCTACGGGGTCGTTGGCCATCGCTTCGGCGGCTTCGCGGACGCACGCGGCGCACGGCTGAGCTTCGACAGCGGCGCCGATTATCCTGGGGGAAGTCCGAGCGCATTGGACTTCACTACGACCCTCGACGTTGCCGCGTCGGGGGTCGTTCTCATTCCTGGTGTTCACGCGGCAGCACCGCCGTTCGTTAGTTGGTTTGGAGTGCCGCCAATACCGAGTGCTTCTAGGAGGTCGCAGCGGCGGACCCGGTAGGCGTTGCCGATGCGGAGCAGCGGCACGGGGAACTCGCCGGCTCGCGCGAGCTCATAGCTCTTGGTCCTCTGCATGCCGAAGGCACGTCCGGCGGTTACGAGGTCGATGCTCACCGGTAGGGATAGCGCCTCATCGACCGACATTCCTCTGTGGATCATAAAATCACGATTTCTGTGATCGTTGGTTACTGGTCAGCAGTATCCGCCAAGGATCGACAGAGCGCAAGTTTCGAGTTACTGTGATCTCATGTCACAAGATGAGTGGGGTGCTGCGGTAGCGCGCGTAGTAGGCCGAGAGGTTCAGCGGTATCGGAAGCGGCAGGGGCTTAGCGCTGAACAGCTCGCGCAGAAGTGCACCGCTGCTGGCCTTCCCATGAAACGCCCAGTCCTGGCCAACTTGGAGATTGGGCGCCGTCCCACGGTGAGCCTGGTGGAGCTGCTAGTACTCGGCAAGGTCCTGGGAGTGCCCCCACTGCTGTTGATCTTCCCCGTCGGCCGTGAGGAGATGACCGAGGTCCTTCCTGGTCGTGAGATCCCTACCTGGCAAGCCGCTAAGTGGTTTACCGGTGAAGAGGCGTTCCCGACCAGAGCATCGGACGAATGGGTGGTGTCTCACGAGGACCATGCGGCCTGGGAGAAGGGCGGCGAACCTCTCGACCGCTTCCGTTGGAACGATCGCTACTTCGCTGATCTAAGAGGAGCTAGGGGGCGCGCGACCGGCCAGCGCAAGGCCGCTGAGACGGCTAAGACCGATGCCGAACGTGACGCCATGCTCAGTGCAGCCAAAGCTGAAGACCATCTCGCGAAGCAGATCGAAGCCAACATTCGCCGCAATCGACAGGGCATGCGCGAGGCCGGGCTAACCCCCGGCAAGCTTCGCCCGGAGTCGGCGCACATCGACCCGGAGGGCGATGAATGAAGGGCTCGACCTACAAGCGGTGCAAATGCCGCGACGAGGCCGGCCGGGAGCTCGGCCAGTCCTGCCCGAAGCTGCGCAGGAAGAACGGCACCTGGAACCCCCGACACGGCGCCTGGTACTTCCGACTTGAGATCGAAGCCGGCAAGGGCGGCAAGCGGCGCATGGTGCGCCGGGGTGGGTTCGGATCCCAGGAAGCCGCCCAGGAAGCGCTTGACGAGGCCAAGGTCAAGCACGGCCGCGGCCGTGATATCACCACCAAGCTCACCTTCGGCCCGTTCTTTGATGGGTGGCTGAAGGGGAAGGGCAACATCGAGAAGTCGACCGTGCGCAGCTACGAAAACCACGGGCGCCTGTATCTGAAACCGCACCTCGGACACGTCGAGCTCGACCGGTTGCGTGTCGACCACGTCGCCGCGATGTTCGACGCGATCGAGGCGGAGAACGACCGGATCCGGAAGGCGCGCGCGTCCGATGATCCGGAGGTGCGGGCATCGGTGAAGGGCAAGCGGGTGGTGGGGCCGGCGACGCAGCAGCGGATCCGGGCAACCCTGCGCTCTGCGCTGTCGTCGGCGGTGAAACAGCAACTGATCACGGTCAACGTCGCGAAGCTGGTGGACCTCAAGGCGGGCAAGCGACCTAAGGCCGTCGTGTGGACTCCGGAGCGCGCCGCGGTGTGGTTTACCGCGTTCGAGGCGGCGCTGGCCGAGGCGAAGGAGCACGCGCGCGGCCAGGAGGTCGGCGGCTTCAAGATCTGGCGGGCGATGGCCCGGCCGTCGAGGGTCATGGTTTGGCCCCCGGCGCAGGTTGGGGCGTTCCTCGACGCCGCGGCCGGGCATCGGCTGTACGCGCAATTCCACCTGATCGCATTCCGCGGCCTGCGTCGCGGGGAGTCCTGCGGGGTGCGCTGGCCAGACGTCGACCTCGACGCGGGAACCCTGACGGTGCGCAAGCAGATTCGGCAACTCGGCTGGGAACCGGAGGAAGCCGACACCAAGACTGACGCCTCAGACGCCACCATCGCCTTGGACAAGGGGACCGTGGCGGTCCTGCGCGCACACCGCAAGCGGCAACTTGCGGAGAAGCTCGAATGGGGGGAAGCGTGGCAGGGAGACGGCCACGTGTTCACCCGTGAGGACGGATCGCCGCTGCATCCGGCCAGCGTCACCGATGCGTTTGAGCGCCTGGCGTTCGCTGCCGGCCTGCCACCGATCCGGCTTCACGACCTTCGGCACGGCGCGGCGACCATCGCCCTGGCGGCCGGTGTCGACATGAAGGTGGTTCAAGCGATGCTGCGGCATTCCTCGATCACCATCACGTCGGACACCTACACGAGCGTGCTGCCGGAGGTCGCCCACGAGGCCGCGGAGGCGTCGGCGGCGTTGGTCCCGCGGGCCGCTTCGGGGGGCACTCCCAGCACTCTCGGGCTCCCTACGGGCTCCCAAAGCGGGGAGAACGAGAACGGGCGCCCTTCCGGAAGGAAGAACGCCCGGGTGAAGCGGATGTCTAGAAGTGGGCCCCCAGGGGATCGAACCCTGAACCCGCGGATTAAAAGTCCGCTGCTCTGCCAGTTGAGCTAAGGGCCCTCGCGCGTACCACATACCGTGCCACACACGCTCATGTAAGCCTAACGGGTTTTCACCCCCGCCACGGCACCCCGGCCCCGCAGGGAGCGTCACAGTGCCGCCCCGGCCGACCCGGTGCCGCAGAGGCGCGGAACCTGCCGCGCCGCCTCCGTCCAAAACTCAAGAGCCGACATCGACGCTCGCAGAGTGGCTGTTCGCATCGCTGATGTTCGACGATCGCGTTCGTCCAGGGGGCCGGCTGTCGCAGTGCGCGCAAGCCGTCGGCGGCACAGCAGGTCCGAGCCCTGGAAACCCCACCCCACGAACGCGGCGGTCAAAGTTCGATGAGAGGGTCTTACTCTCATCGAGCCGTGAGCCCCATCATCTGCCGCGACTCCGTCGCCTGAGGAGGACGGCCGAGCGGCCTTCCCAGGACGCGTTCGGCGGCCAGCGTGTATTTATCGACCCCGGCTTCCTCCCCGGCCTGCTCGAGCAGTTCGAGTGGCTCGGGCCCTCCCTGGTGCAGCATTCCGACGAGAGGCGGCCTGGTCGTGGCTGCCACGTCCGCGATGCGGTCGGCCGGCACGTCTCCACGGAGTGGGCCGCCCCACGCCTAAATGATCAGCGTGCCGATTACCGGAACCGCGATGGCGAGGGCGAGAGCGGCCCAGCGCACCAGGGCCCGCCTCCGCCACCGCCACGCGGCGATGGTCACCGGGATCGGCAGTACGGCCAATCCGGCCAGGACAAAGGTCGGCGTCAGATCATGATGCCCGCGCCGGGCGGGCCCGCTCGCATTGGAACTGGGCCGCATCCGTCAGTGTCATGAAGCACTCGGGGGTTCGGAGAGCGCCGACGTCCAGAATCCGAGCCACAGCACCGCCGGCGGTGCGAGGAAGGTCGTCGCTATCAGGGCCGGCAGGGCACAGGGAGGTAGGTTCCGGAGACCGGCCGCGCCACGCACGCGGTCGCTGGGCACACAGATGTGCACACATACCGGAGAAAGAGGGCGGCGCCATGGGAGATTGGCAGCTGAACAACACCTACCGCAGCTCCTCGGGCATGGTCCGCTGGGACCGCTTCGGCAATCCGGACGGAGAGGCCGTCGTGCTGCTGCACGGCACGCCGTTCTCCTCGTTCATCTGGCGCGGCATCGCCCGCGCACTGGCACGCCACCACCGGGTCCATGTGTGGGACATGCCCGGCTACGGGCTCTCGGAGAAGTCCGAGGACCAAGACCTCTCCCTGGCCGCGCTGGGCGGGGTCTTCGCCGAGCTTCTGGAGCACTGGAGACTGACCCGCCCCCTGGTGGCGGCCCATGACTCCGGCGGGGCTATCGCGCTGGGCGCCCATCTGCTGCACGACGCGCACTACCGCCGGCTTGCCCTGGTCGACGCCGTCTCCCTGGCTCCCTGGGGGAGTCCGTTCTCCCGGCTGGTCGGCGAGCATGCCGCGGTGTTCGACCGACTCCCGCCCCCGTTGCACGGCGCCTTGGTGCGTGAGTACGTGAACTCGGCCAGCGGCCCCGGGCTGCACCCGGCCACCCTTGATGCGCTGATCGAGCCATGGCTCGCCGACGGCGGGCAGGCGGCCTTCTACCGCCAGATCACCGCACGCCTTGATGACCAGCGCTACACCGACGCGATGCAGGACAGATACGACACGATCACCATCCCCGTCATGGTCTGCTGGGGCGAGGACGACACCTGGGTTCCGGTGGAGCGGGGCCGTGAGCTCGCCTCCCGCATCCCCGGTGCGCGGCTCCACACCATCCCCGGAGCCGGCCACCTTGTGCATGAGGACGGCCCCGCCGAGCTCGCCGCGGCGCTGCTCGCCTTCCTGCACGACCTGGATTGAGACGGTGGTGGAGATCGGGGGAGGAACGGACCGGATCATCGAGGTGGCACGCCCTGTCACGTGGATAACCGGGAGTGCGGGCGGCGGGTCAACAGGCGGGCCGGAGATCGGCGTTGGTGCCGTGGTCAGCTGAGCGTCGCGCGCGATGGCGTCGCTCTCGGGCCCCGCCTGGGCCACCACGGCACCACCGGGCCTCCAGACGCCGGAACGGCCGGCGGTGCTGGAGAACCCGCCGCCGGTCGCCCCCGCGAAACTGGCGATCGCGACCCACACCCGGTGATCGATGGCGACGCGACGGGCTCGCTCGATCTGGAGGGCCGCCTCGTCCGCGGTCTTCACGGTGGCCGCGACATAGGCGTCGGTGCCCAAGGCGGCGGTGTCCGCCGCGTGCCGCGGAACCCCGGTGTCCTTGCAGACGGCGAGACCGAGCCGCCAGCCGTCGACCTCCAGCACGGCCGGCGTGTCGCCCGGGGCGAACCGGTGAGACTCGGTCGTTCCCAACCACATCTTGTGGTAGGCCACGGTGGCTCCGGTGCCGTCGACGGCCAGCGCCGCGATGTGCGACCGCTCCCCCTCGCCGAACACAGGGGCGCCCACCAGCGCCAACGCGCCCGACTCGGCGCAGGCGCCGACGATGGGCGTGAGTCGGGGGTCCTCGGCTGTGAGCGCCGGGGACTCCAGCTCGTATCCGGTCAGGGAGAGTTCGGGAAAGGCGACGATCCGGGCACCGGCCGAGCGAACCGCCGCCGCGTGGGCCATCGCGTTCGCCGCGACGTCGTGGGAGATGAGTCGCGGTTGGGCCACCGCGAGGGTCAGCGGATCGCGCATGCCGTCACGGTATATCGGCATCCTGATCGTCACCCTCACAGGATTGCATGCAATCCGGATACAATTAGGTGGTCGCAGTGAGGGGCGGCAGCGGGGGAGCCCGCCCGATGCCTCCTGGACCGCAGTGGGCCTGTTCCGGCTGTCGCCGACCAGCCGGGCCGGGTGGCCTGTGGCCCAGGAGGTCCGGGAGGCGCCTTCGGGCCCTTCCCTTGCTGAGACCACCTCAATAAGTCCAACGTCGCATCCGATGAAGAGAGGCGCCCGCATGCCCCACAGCAGGACCCCCGCCGACGGGGAGCGTTACGACGTGGTCGTCGTCGGCGGCGGCAACGCCGCCTTTTCGGCGGCCCACTCCGCCAGGGAGAACGGGGCCTCCGTGCTCGTTCTCGAGAAGGCCCCCGAAGCCGAGGCCGGCGGCAACTCCTACTACACGGCCGGTGCGTTCCGGCTGGCCCACGGCGGGCTCGCCGACGTGCGGCCACTGCTGGACGACCCCTGCGACGAGCGACTCGACTCCACACGCCTGCCCGCCTACCCGGTCTCCGCCTTCACCGCCGACATGGAGCGCGTCACCGATGGGCGCAACGATCCGGAGATGACCCGCGTGATGGTCGACGACAGCGCGGCGACCGTGCGCTGGCTCCTGGAGAAGGGTCTGCGCTGGGAGCTGCTCTACCAGCGCCAGACCTACCTGGAGGACGGCGTCTGGGTCTTTTTCGGCGGACTCGCCCTGGGCACCGTTGGCGGCGGCAAGGGCCTGGTCGCCCAGCACACCGAGGCGGCGCGGGCGAGCGGCGTCGAGATCCGCTACGGCGCCCGGGTGACCGACCTGCTGCGCGAGGGCCCGGCGGTCACGGGGGTCGCGGTGCGCGGGGAGGACGGCGAGGAGCGGCGGATCGCGGCCGGAGCCGTGGTGCTGGCCGCCGGCGGCTTCGAGTCCAGTGCCGACCTGCGCCGCAAGCACCTCGGCGAGGGCTGGGAACGCGCGCTCGTGCGCGGAACCCCGCTCAACACCGGGGAGGTGCTGGGACTGGCCTTGGCTCACGGCGCCGCCCCGCACGGCGACTGGTCCTCCTGCCACAGCGTGCAGTGGGACGCGGGCGCCCCGCCCGAAGGCGGCGAGCGCGACCTGACCAACGGGCTGACCCGGCAGAGCTACCCGGTGGGCATCGTGGTCAACCAGGACGGGGAGCGCTTCATCGATGAGGGGGCCGACTACCGCAACTACACCTACGCCAAGTACGGGCGGAAGGTGCTGCGCCAGCCCGGCGGCCGCGCCTTCCAGATCTTCGACGCCAAGACCCGCCCGCTGCTGCGCGCGCACGAGTACGACAACGACGCCATCACCGGCGCCACCGCCGACTCGCTGGAGGAGCTCGCCGCGGAGCTGGGCATCGACCCCGGCGGGCTGACCCGTACGGTGGAGCGCTTCAACGCCTCGGTCCACGGCCCCGAGTTCACCCCCTCCGTCAAGGACGGCCGGGCCGCGCACGTGCGGCCGCCCAAGTCCAACTGGGCGCTCCAGGTCGACTCCCCGCCCTACTACGGCTACGCGGTGGCCTGCGGGATCACTTTCACCTTCGGCGGGCTGCGGATCGCCCCCGGCTCCGCCGGCGTCATCGACACGGCGGGCGCGCCGATTCCAGGGCTGTACGCGGCCGGTGAGATCGTCGGCGGGCTGTTCTCGGGCAACTATCCGGGCGGTTCCGGCCTGATCGCCGGCGCCGTGTTCGGCCGCCGCGCCGGAGCCGCCGCGGGCGCGGCGGCTCGGCGGGGCTGACCCGCGCCCCGGCCGGGCGCCGGGTCGGCTCCGCAGTCCGTTCCCCTCCTTTTTCGGGGATCAGGGTTTACATCACATCGAGTTGCGTGCAAGATGTATCCAATCTGAATCCAATTAGGAACGGGAGGTGGACCCGACCATGCCAGGTTCGCTGACCCGGCGCCGGGCCCTGGGCGCCCTGTCCCTACCGTTGCTGACGCTCGCCGGATGCGCCACACCCGCACCGCACCGCGCCGCGGCGGTCGCCACCGAGGGCGACACCCTTCCCGAGCAGGTCCGGATGGTCATCCCCTACGCCGAGGGCGGGGGGACCGACGTCTGGGCCCGGTTCCTGGGCCCCAACCTCACCGGCGCCATGGACACCCCCTGCCGGATGCTCCCGGAGAACCTGCCCGGCGGGGAGAGCATCATCGGCTCCAACCGCTATGCGCGCGAGGCCGCCAACGACGGCTCCTCCGTGCTCGTGGCCTCCGGGACCACCTACTTCCAGTACCTCCTCGGACGCCCCGAGGTGGAGTTCGACTTCTCCCGCCTGCGCCCCCTGGTGATCAACGCCGGCGGTGGCGTCGTCTACGGTGCCGCCCACGCAGGGATCCACGGGATCGGCGACCTCTTCTCCGAGGGCGCCGACCTGCGCTACGGCGGCATCAGCCCCACCGGGCTCGACCTCAGCGTCCTGCTCGCCTTCGACGTGCTGGGCCTCGATGTGCGGAGCGTGTTCGGCCTGGAGGGGCGCGGCCCCGCCCGCCTGGCGCTGGAACGCGGGGAGCTCAACCTCGACTACCAGACGACCTCGGCCTACTTCACCCAGGTCGAGCCCTTGATCGCCGACGGGCGCGCCACCCCGCTGATGTCCTTCGGCCGGCTCGCCCCCTCGGGCGAGGTGGTGGGCGACCCCGCGCTCCCTGACCTGCCCAGCGTCCGCGATGTCTACGAGGACGTGCACGGCGACGCGCCCTCCGGTCTTGCCTGGGACGCCTACCGCACCTTCCTCGCCGCCGGCTTCTCCTACCAGAAAGGGATCTGGGTCGCTGAGGACACCCCCGACTCGGTCGTCGCCCCCTTCTTCAACGCCGTCCGCCGCCTTGAGAACAACGAGGAGTTCCTCTCCGAAGGCGACAAGGTGCTCGGCGGCTACCCCGTGTTCGCCGGCGACGAGGCCGAGGAGGAGATCCGCTCAGCGCTCACCGTCTCCGCGGAGGTTCGCGACTACGTGTTCGACCTGCTGGCCACCGAGCACGGAACGGTCGTCTCCGGCGCCTGAGCCGCTTCCGCCCGCACGCCTCCTCCGGGCTCCGCGCGCCCTCGCCCCAGGTCCGGCGCGCTCCAGAGACCCTCCACCGCAGTCCCCTGAGTTCCGCAGAACAGACGGGTCCCTCAATGATCGACGCAGCCCTGTCCGCACTAGCCGGACTCCTCGACCCCGCCATGCTCGCCACCCTGGCCATCGGCGTCCTCGCCGGCCTGGTCATGGGCATGATCCCCGGCCTGGGCGGCACCGGTGCCATGGCGGTCCTGCTCCCGTTCGTCTTCCTCCTGGAGACCCAGCAGGCCCTGGCGCTGGTGATCGGCGCCGCCGCGGTCATCCACACCTCCGACACCATCAGCACGGTCCTACTCGGCATACCGGGCTCGGCCTCGTCCAGCGTCACCCTCCTTGACGGCCACACCATGGCGAAGAAGGGCCAGGCCTCCCGCGCGCTGTCGATCGCGTTCGTGTCCTCGGCCGCCGGCGGCCTCATCGGTGCGCTCGGCCTCACCGTCTCGATCGTCGCGGCGCGGCCACTGGTCCTGCTGTTCGGCTCGCCCGAGCTGTTCATGCTGACGGTGCTCGGCATCTCCCTGGCCTCGCTGCTGTCCCGCGGCAACATCGCCAAGGGCCTCCTGGCCGCCTGCTTCGGTCTGCTGCTGGGCCAGGTCGGCGCGGCGCCCACCTCAGCCGAATACCGCTACACCTTCGACTCGCTGTTCCTCGCCGAAGGGCTGGATCTGGTCGCGGTCGCGCTGGGGGTGTTCGGCCTCGCCGAGATCATGGCGCTGATCGCGCGCAGGACCAGCATCGCCGACGGTGTCGCGCTCACCGGCGGCTGGGGCCAGGGCGTGCGCGACGTGCTGCGGTACTGGGGTCACGTGTTGCGCGGCGCCCTCGTCGGCGTGTGGGCCGGCATCCTCCCTGGAGTCGGCGCGACGGCGGGCAGTTGGCTGGCCTACGGGCAGGCCGTGGCCACCTCCAAGGACAAGCGGCGGTTCGGCAAGGGCGACCCGCGGGGCATCGCGGCCCCCGAGAGCGCCAACAACTCCATCTCGGCCGGAGACCTGATCCCGACGCTGCTGTTCGGCATCCCCGGCAGCGCGGCGGCGGCCCTTCTGCTGGGGGCCCTGCTCGTATTCGGCGTCGAGCCCGGCCCCTCGCTGATCAGCGAAGACCTCGATCTCGTCTACACCATCGTGTGGTCGTTCGCGGCGGCGGCCGTGCTCGGCGCCGTGCTGTGCTTCCTGCTGGCCGGCCCACTCGCCCGGCTCAGCTTCGTGCGCTTCCCGATCCTCGCGGCCGGGCTGATCGTCATCATGTTCATCAGCGCGTTCCAGGCCGCGCAAGAGTTCGGCGTCCTGCAGATCATGCTCATGCTGGGGATCATCGGGTGGTTCATGAAGATGTGCGACTACCCTCGAGCGCCGTTCCTCATCGGGTTCGTCCTCAGCGTCCCGCTGGAGCGCTACTACTTCCTCACCGACAGCCTCTACACCCCGGCCGAGTGGATGAGCCGACCGGCGGTCCTGGTGATGGCCGGGCTTCTGGCCGCGCCGCTGCTGTACAAGGGCGCCATGTGGGCCTCGCGGCGCCGCAACGCGCACGCTCCGGCCGACGAGCGCGTCCCCGCCTCCGTCGGCGGCGGTGGCGGTGACGGCACCTCCGCCGACGGCTCCGGCGCGGGTCAGGAGACCGGCGGGGAGAACGCGGAGCACGGCGAGGCGGACCACGAGGCCGGGCAGGACACCGGACTGTTCGAGGGGACCGCCTGGCCGGCCGCGACCGCGGCCCTGTTCGTCGCGCTCTTCGGCGCCGGCCTGCTGCTGAGCCAGGCCTACAGCCCCTCCGCCCGCCTCGTGCCCCAACTGGTGTGCACCGCCGGACTGCTGCTGGCGCTGGTGGTAACCGGACGCGAGGTTTACCGCCTGCGCGCCTCGCCCGCCTCAGGCTCAAGATGGCGCGGCGAGCTCGGGTGGACGGCCTACGCGTTCGGCTGGCTCTGCCTGTTCCTCGCGATCACCTACCTGGTCGGCGCGGTGCTCGCGGCGGCGGTGTTCGTCCCGGTGTTCCTGCGCGCCGTCGCCCGGCTCCGGTATCCGGCGATCGCCGTGTACACGGTCGCGGTCATGGCGCTGCTGCTGGTACTGCAGTTCGTCGCGGGCATGGCTCTGCCGCAGGGCTGGTTCATGCCCGGGTTCCTGCTGTGACCGCCGCCCGCGGTCCGACTCGGACCGCGCCCGCACCGCGCTGGTGTCCGGCGGCGGGGGCCGCGGTGACGGGCCGGTTCAGGCGCCCATCATCTTGGAGAAGCGGATCTCGCGGGCGTTGCGCATGTGCCGCTTTCCGGCCTCCTCCGCGGCGTCCGGGTCGCCGGCGGCGATGGCCTCGATGATCTCGGCGTGCTCGGCGCACCCGGTGACGGCCCGCCCAGGGAAGGCGAACGTGGTCGGCGCCAGGCGGCGCACCGCCTGCTCGGCCTGGCCGAGGAAGCGTTCCAGGTAGAGGTTGCCCGCGGCCTCGCGGATGAGTCGGTGGAAGGTGATGTTGTGCCGGGACAGGGCGGCGGCGTCGCCGGTGTCGGCCAGCGCCTCCATCCGCGCCTGCACCTTGCGCAGCGCCGGGACGAGGCCGGGCTCGCCTCGGGTGGCGGCCAGCCGCGCGGCAAGGCCTTCGAGGTTCTCCCGGATCACGTACAGGGCGAGGATGTCCTCCATCGACATGGGCGAGACGACGGTCCCGTGATGGGCGGTCTTGTGCGCCAGCCCCTCGTCGGCCAGCCGCCGCAGCGCCTCGCGCACCGGGGTCCTGCTCACGTCGAGGGTGGCCGCGATCTCGTCCTCGCGCAGCCAGGTGGACGGGGCCAGGGCGCCGTCGAGGATGGCTTCGCGCAGCGCGTCCGTGACGGCCTCGGTGGTCCTGCCTCGGCTGGGCTTGGACCGCAGGTATCCGCGGACCGGGTGCAAGGGCTTGTCTTCGACGCTCATGCCCGCTTCTTCACTTCCGCAGGACCGTCCCGTTTCGCTCGTCATACCGGTGGGGCGCCCCCGCAAGCGGGGACGCCCGGGCTCCTTACTCTACTTCGCGGTAGGCGGTGGGCGTGGCGTCCCGCCCGCGCGCTGGTCCCCGCACCGCCGTCACATCCGCCCCAGCCCGTCGAGCACGGCCGCCGTCGCCGCGGCGGTGCCGCCCTTGGGGCGGCCCCGGTCGTCCAGGGCCACCGCGCCGGACGCGTAGGCCCCGGCGACCGCCGCGCGCACCGCGCCGGCCTCGTCGACGTGACCGATGTGCTCCAGCAGCATGGCCGCCGACAGGATCTGCGAGGTGGGGTTGGCCGCCCCCGTCCCCGCGATGTCCGGCGCGCTGCCGTGGATGGGCTCGAAGTAGGCCGCGGTGTCGCCGAGGTTGGCGGAGGGGCACATCCCGAGGCCGCCGACGGTGGCCGCGCCGAGGTCGCTGAGGATGTCGCCGAGCAGGTTTTCCATGACCAGCACGTCGAACCGGGCCGGGTGGGCCACCAGGGCGGCCGCCGCGGCGTCGGCGTGGAGGTGCTCGGCCTCGACGTCGGGGTGGCTCGCGGCCACCTCGTCGAACACGTCGCGGAAGAAGGCGAAGGAGCGCAGCACGTTCGCCTTGTCGACGCAGGTCACGCGCCGGACGCCGTCGGCCGGCGCGCCGTTGCGCCCGCGGGCCAGGGCGAAGGCCCGGCGCACGACGCGCTCCACCCCCTTACGGGTGAGCAGGAGCTGGTCGCTCGCGGCGCGCTCGTTGCGCACCCCGCGCCCACGCGAGAGGTAGAGGCCCTCCGTGTTCTCCCGGACGATGACGTAGTCGATGTCCTCGGGCCGGTGCGTGGTGGGCGCGGAGACACCGGGCAGCAGCCGCATCGGCCGGACGTTGGCGTAGGCGTCCAGTCCTCCGCGGAGCAGCCCGCCGAGCAGTCCCGCCTCGGTGCCGTCGGGATGGCGTACGTCTGGCAG
Source organism: Spinactinospora alkalitolerans (assembly GCF_013408795.1). Lineage (NCBI taxonomy): Bacteria > Bacillati > Actinomycetota > Actinomycetes > Streptosporangiales > Nocardiopsidaceae > Spinactinospora > Spinactinospora alkalitolerans. Next base: position 5,936,010 of record NZ_JACCCC010000001.1, on the reverse strand, counting down.
GCCGACCGGGCCCTTGATCAGGGCGTCATAGTCGCGGATGCGCTCCAGTGCCCCGTCGGGCAGTGCGGTACCGGTGCGGCGGTGGGCGGCGGCCCCGGCGTCCTCGAGGTGGAACTCCAGGCGCACGCCGCGGGGCCTGAGCGCCGCCTCCAGCACGGCGGTGGCGGCGGCGGTGAGCTCGGGGCCGATCCCGTCCCCCTCGATCACACCGATGTGGAAGGTGCGGTCGCTGTGCGCGGGGCCGGAGATGGGCGCAGAATTTTGCATGCAATTAGTATGCAAATCGGATACGGTTGCGGTCAACCCTCGGCGGGCCCGTCGGGGTCCGGCTCGCCGATCACGTACGCGGAGGTGTCCAATGCAGGTTCGAGCGGTACTGATGCGGGGCGGGACCAGCAAGTGCTGGGTCTTCGACGAGCGCGTCCTGGACCGCCTCGGCCTTGACCGTGACCGGACACTGCTGCGGCTTTACGGCAGCCCCGACCCCCGCCAGCTCGACGGCGTCGGCGGCGCCACCTCCACCACCAGCAAGGCGGTGATCCTCGCCCCCTCAACGCGCTCCGGAGTCCACGTCGACTACACCTTCGCCCAGATCGGCATCGCCGACGAGCGCGTCGACTGGAGCAACAACTGCGGCAACTGCTCGGCCGTCGTCGGGCTCTACGCCGTCCAGCAGGGCTGGGTGCGTCCCGAGGGCGACACGACCCGGGTCTCGGTGTACAACACCAACACCGCGAAGACGATCGTGCAGGACGTGCCCACCCCCGGGGGCGCGGCCACCAACGAGGGCGACAGCCGGATCACCGGAGTCGCCTTTCCCGCGCCCGGCGTCGGCCTTGGCTTCGTCGACCCCGCCGGAGCCGTGACGGGGTCGCTGCTGCCCACCGGCCGCCCCGTCGACGAGCTGCGCTCCGGGCGCGGCCCGGTGCGCGCCTCACTCGTCGACGCCGGCAACCCCGCCGCCCTGCTGTGGGGACCCGACATCGGCCTCATGGGCGGGGAGGAGCCCGTGGACGTGGACGCCGATCCGACGCTGCTGGCCGACCTCGCCCAGGCGCGCGCGCACGCGTCGGAGCTCATGGGGATCTCCGCGCACCGCTCGGTCGCCGACGAGGTCTCCCGTGCGGTCCCCAAGCTCGTGTGGCTCGCCCCTGCCCCCGAGCCCGCTGCTGCGGGCGCCGCCGGCATCGCCGCCCGGATGCTGTCCATGGGGCGCACCCATCCCGCCCTGGCCATCACCGCCTGCGTCGCCATCGCCGCGGCGGCCGCCATCCCCGGCACGGTGGTGCCCGAGGAGGCCCGGACCGTCCCGCTGCTCCTGGACACGCCCTCCGGAACCATCCCGGTGCGCGCCGAAGCCGCCCCCGACGGCCGGATCGACACGGTCTTCGTCGAGCGCACCGCCCGCCGGATCGCCACCGCGGAGCTGGAGGTCCCCACACTGGCGCGGTCCTGACCGCCCGGCTCGACCTGCCCGTGCCGTCTCACTGGGGACCCCGCTGCGAGACGGGACCGGCGAGGGGCGGCGCTTACGACTTGGTGTGCGATAGCTGAGGGTCGGGTGCGACGGGAGTTTGCGCCAACGCAAAGAGCCACGCGAGCATGTGGACTGTGACATCAACATGGGCCCGCGTGGCTCTCGCTCAGCCTATCCTCACCGGCCTGGCCCTGCACCACCTCGGCGCCCTCATCGCTGAACTCGTCGATCCCTGGAGCGCCCAGCAGGACTCGCGCCTGCGACAGCGCCGTGGCCACGGCCGAAAGCGCGCAGCCGGGGCCGGGCCCGGCCACACCCTGATGTTCACCGACCGGGTCATCGCTACCCTGGTCATTCTGCGCTTCCAGCTGCCCCACGCCGCCCTGGCCGCGCTCTACGGGGCGGACCGCTCCACCGTCACCCGCGCCGTCCACGAGATCCGGCCCCTGCTGGCCGCGCGCGGCTGCGCCGCCCCCGAGGCGCCGGGGGTGCGGCTGCACACCCTGGCTGATGTGTTCGCCTACGCCGCCGCCCACGGGGGGCACCTGCGTGTCGACGGTACCGAGGTGCAGGTCCGGCGGCCCCGAGCCAAGCGTCCCGAACGCCGGGCCTTCGTCTCGGGCAAGAAGAAGCAGAACACCGGTAAGGCCACCGCCGTCAGCGATGAGAAGGGCCGCCTGCTGTTCTTCGGCGCGTTTCGGCCCGGGCGTATGCACGATGCGACCATGCTGCGGACCGAGGGCGTGGATGACCTCCTGAGGCAGTATCCCGGGGTGGGAGTCGAGGCCGATTCGGGGTATCAGGGGCTGGTGCGTGACTATCCCGGCCAGGTCAGCGGACCGCCGAAGAAACCGGGCAAAGACGCCTCGGAGGAGGAGGTGCAGCGCTGGCAGGACCAGCGCAAGGCCCAGTCCTCAGGCCGGATCTGTGTGGAGCACGCGATCGCCGAACCCAAGCAGTGGCGCAGTTTGCAGCGCTACACCGGGCGACGTGAACACTTCCCCGAGACCGCTGCGGCCATCGCCGGGCTGGTCTCCGACCGCTGCGTTCAGCGGTAGGCCCCATCCGGGCCGACCGTCCAGACCGGCACGTCCCACCCCTAATCGCGCACAACGTCGTTAGCGCCCGTCCAGTACGCCAGTGAGCGCATCGAGGCAGCGTACCCAGCCGGCCTCGGTCTGTGCGGCCCAGGTCCTGTCGGCGAAGGTGTGGGTGAAGACGAGCCGGCAGCCCTCGCCGTCGGGCACCAGTTCGAAGTGCAGCCCGTGGGCGCCGGTCTCCTCGTCGAACTCCTGGAAGGCGAAGACCTTCGGCGGCAGGAGCTCGGTGATCTCGGCGCGCAGTTCGGTGCTCTCCTCGTCGCGGAACCGGATGGCTCCGCCGACGCGCAGGTCGAGCTCTGTGGCGGCGAAGGGGTACCACTGGTTGAGGTGCTCCGGTTCGGTGATGGCGCGCCACACCTTCTCCGGTGGGTGCGCGAGGCGCCGTTCGAAGCGCAGTGCCCAGGTGTCTCCCACGCGACGCAGGGTGCCGTTCATCAGTCGTCCTTCCTTCCGGGGTTGTCCGGCATGGTGTCCAGGTGCCGTTCGAGGGCGTCGAGGCGTTCGTCCCAGAACCGCCGGTAGGGCGCGAGCCAGGCGTCGACCTCCACCAGCGGCTCCGGCCGCAGCCGGTACCAGCGGCGCTGGGCGTCGCGCCGGACGTCGACGAGTCCGGCGTCCCGCAGCACCTTCAGATGCTTGGAGACGGCGGGCTGCGCGAGCGCGAGCCGGTCGACGAGATCGCCGACGGCGCGTTCGCCGTCGCGCAGCAGATCGAGGATCTCCCGGCGCCGAGGTTCGGCCAGCACCTCGAATGTTGTTGCCATGCGAGGAATATAACCAACATAGAATGTAACCGCAACCGGAAACCGGCCCGATCCCCCGGAGACCCAGGTCCGAGACCTCGTCGCCGTCGGTGCCCAGGGTTCTCAGCGCCGGGGCCCGTTTTTGGCGATCTTGACCTTGTGGGGCCTAACAACGCTGAAATGACCCCGACAAGGTCAAGATCGGCGAGAGGACCACTGCGAAACGGACATGTGCGCGTCGGGTCGAGCCGGGGGCCGTCGCCGCCCCGGAGAAGAGGGCCGGGCGGTCATGCGTCATCCCGCCTCCGGGGTGCTGCCGATCTGGAAGCGGGCGAGGACTGCGCAGCTCAGCGCCATCGCGAAGGCGATCACGCCGGAAAACACCGCGACCGGCCACACCGATCCCGTGGCGTCGAGCATCGCGGTGGCGATCACCGGCGACAGCCCGCCGCCCAGGACCGCGGCGAAGTGGTAGCTCAGGGAGGCCCCGGTGTAGCGGTTCTCCGGGCTGAACAGCTGGGCCACCTCCGCGGCGAGCACGCTGTAGGAGGCGCCGATGAAGACCATGGCTCCTCCAACCGCCACGTACAGGTACAGCGGGTCGGCCATGCCGGCCAGCCAGAACGTGGGGCCCGACCACAGCAGCAGGCCGACCGCGCTGAACGCGGCGATGGCGCGCGGGTTGAACCGGCTCGCCGCCATGGCGGCGATGACGATGGCGCAGCCCTGCACCACCGCGGCGACCAGGTTCGCCGACTGCGACACCGACGCGGGCATGTGCAGCGTCTCCGTCGCATAGACCAGCATGAAGCTGGTCATCAGGTAGTAGGTGACGAAGACGGCGGAGAACGCGCCGAGGCCGATGAGGAGCTGCGTGAACTGGGTCTGAAACACGCGGGCCAGCGGCGCCTTGCGCGACTCCTGGTTGCGCAGCGCCTCTTCGAACTCCGGCGACTCCGCGATCTTGCTGCGGATGAGGAACCCGATGGGCACCAGGATGATCGAGAGCAGGAACGGAACGCGCCACCCCCAGTCCGACATCGCGGCGTCGCCGACGATCGCGCCGGTGCCGATGAAAACCCCGGTCGCCAGCAGCAGCCCGATGGGCGAGCCCAGTTGGGCGAAGGAGCCGTACAGGGTCTTCTTGCGAGCGGGGGCGTGCTCGATACCGATGAGTGCGGCGCCGCCCCACTCGCCGCCGACGGCCAGCCCTTGGAGGAGCCGGCACAGCACGAGCAGGATCGGGGCGGCCAGGCCGATCTGCTCGTAGCCGGGCATCAGGCCGATCGCGAACGTCGCACCGCCCATGGTGACCAGGGTCACGATCAGGGTCTTCTTGCGCCCGATGCGGTCACCCCAGTGACCGAAGAGCACCGCGCCCAGCGGGCGGGCCACGAACCCGGCGCCCAGGGTGGCGAACGACAGCAGGATGCCGGTCATCGGGGCGGTCTCGGGGAAGAAGACCGCGTTCAGGACCAGCGCGGCCGCCTGGGCGTAGATGAAGAAGTCGTACCACTCGATGGCGGTGCCGATCGCCGACGCCGCGGCGACGCGGGGCAGGGACACCGATGGGCGCTGGGCCGCGGCCGACGGGGTTGGACTGTTCACGGCGTGAACCTCCTGGGGGTGACGGACGGTGGGACGGGGGCTGCGGGCCGGGCGTGTCCGCCGTGGGGCGGTGGGGTGCGGGCCGCCGGCAGACGCCGGGCCGCCGCCGTGCGGCAGGGCGGCCCACCGGGTCGGCGGTCCCGCGGAGCCGGTCCGGTGCGGGCTCGGATCAGGCGATCTGGTGGGCACGGTCGGCGGCCCGCTGGTCGGCGGGCCGTCCTGCGGGGTCGCCGAAGCCGCCGCCCCCGCCGGTGACGACCGCGATCCGGTCGCCGGTGTCGAGGACCTCGCTGAAGACACAGTCGAGATGCTGGACGGTGCCGTCGGCGCGGGTGATGCTGAAGTCGCCGGTGCCGCCCTCGGTCCCCCCGGACAGCCCCGAGGCGCCGGTGCGGTGGCGGTCGGCGTAGCCGGAGACCCGGACTCCGTCGCGCAGCGCCTCATAGACCCGGCGGATCCCGAGGCCGCCGCGCTGGGCGCCGTCGCCGCCGCTCCCGCCGACCAGCGCGTACTCGGCGATCCGGAAGTGGTCGTAGTCGGTCTCCAGCGCCTCCACCGGGGAGTTGGCGCAGTTGGAGATGGGGTTGTCGAGCGCGTCGGCGCCGTCGTGCTCGGCGCAGGCGCCCCATCCGCCGCCCAGGATCTCCAGGACCACCTGGTAGTGGCCGGTCTCGGCGGCGAGGTGGCTCACCGCGAACGCGGTCGTGGTGTCGAAGCCGGTGGCGACGGCCTGACCGGGAAGCACCGAGCCGAGGCCGCGCACGATGGCGTTGAACACCCGGCTGGCGGGGGTGAGCCGGGCCCGCACCGCCGCCGGCGGGCGCGGGTTCAGGATGGAGCCGTAAGGCGCGGTGATGGTGATCGGGCGGTTGCAGCCCTCGTTGAACGGCAAGTCCTGATCGTCGAGCATGCATCGGATGGCGCTCTGCGCCGCCGAGACCGTCGAAGCGAACGGGCAGTTGACGTTGCCGTTGATCTGCGGGCTGCTGCCGTCGAAGTCCACCCGGAGTTCGTCGCCGTCGACCGTGATGTGCGCGATGACGCGGGCGGTCCCGCCGTCCCACGGGGAGGCGTCGAGATACTCGGTCACCTCGTGCACGCCGTCGGGGATGCGGGCGATGGCGGCGCGCACCCGGCGCTCGGCGTAGTCCTTGAGCTCGTCCATGGCGTCGAGGAAGTCCTCGGCGCCATGGCGGGCGGTCAGCTCGGCGAACCGCCGCTCGGCCGTGCGGTTCGCCGCGAACTGGGCGTTGAGGTCCCCGATGACCAGGTCGGGAACGCGCACGTTCGCTCGGATCAGCTGGTCGACGAACCCGCCGCCCCAGTCGCGCGACACCGAGAACCGGGACAGCGGCAGCCGCAGCCCCTCCTGGTAAACCTCGGTGGCCTCGGCGTTGAGTCCGGCGTGCCCGCCGCCGACGTCGACGTGGTGGGCGACGCTCGCCGCGAACGCCACCAGGCGGCCGTCCAGGAAGATCGGCGTGAACAGGTAGATGTCCTGGAGGTGCTGGCCGCCGCTGTAGGGGTCGTTCATCAGCAGTGCGTCGTCGGGGGTGAGCGCGTCGATGTCGACGTGCTCGGCCAGTCCGCGCAGTGCCAGCGAGATGCCCGCCGTCATGATCGGGATGCACTCCGCCTGCACGATCACCTCGCCGCGCCGGTCGGTCAGCGCGACGGAGAAGTCCCGCGCCTCGCGCACGATGGAGGAGAACGCGGCGCGCTTCAGGTCGGCGGCCATTTCCCTGGTGATGGACTCGTAGGCCGATTTCAACACGCCCATGCGGGCGGCTTCGAGTGTCATGTCAGTCCTTCTCCAGCAGCAGGTTCGTGTGGACGTCGACCCGGGCCCGCCACCCCGAGGGGACCAGGACGGTGGAGCTGGCGTCCTCGATGACGGCCGGGCCGTCGAACGCGGTCTCCGGGGCGATGCCGTCGCGGTGCAGGAATCGGGCGGTCACCGCGCGGCCGTGCTCGACCAACCGGGTGTGCCCCGATGCATCCGATGACGGGATGACATGAGGCAGCGGTAGATCCGGGCGCCGGTCCTCGACCGTGAGCCGCAGCGCGACGATCTGCACGGTGCGCCCGGGATCGCTGTGCCCGAACCGGCGGGCGTGCGCGGTGTGGAAGTCGGCGATCAGCGATTCGGGGCCGAGCGGGCCGTCGGCGTCGAAGGGGACCGGGAGTTCGAAACCCTGTCCCCGGTAGCGGAGGTCGGCCGCCCACAGGTGGTCGGCGCCCTGCGCGTCGACCCCTTGCCCGGCCAGCTCCTCTGCGGCGTCCTTGGCCATTTCCGCCATCACCGTCCGCAGGTCGGCCGCGGTGGTATCGGTGGCGTCGGAGACCAGCCAGGTGCGGGAGAACTCGCGCCGGAAGCCCGCGGTGAGCAGGCCGTAGGCCGAGGTCAGCCCCGAGTAGGGGGGGATGAGGACGCGGCGCATCCCCAGCTCGTCGGCCACCGCCGCGGCGTGCAGCGGACCGGCGCCGCCGTAGGCGAGCAGCGTCGTCCCGTCGAGTTCGTGGCCCTGCTCCACCGACACGACCCGGATGGCGTTGGCCATGGCGACATTGGCCAATCGGACCGCCTCCTCGGCGACGGCCTCCACGGTGCTGTCGAGCCGCTCGGCGATCGGCGCGAGCGCGGCGACCGCGGCCTCGCGGTCGAGCGCGAAGCGGCCGGCGAGCTTGGTCTCGGCGCGGATGGAGCCGCGCACCAGGTTGGCGTCGGTGACTGTGGGGCGGCGCCCGCCGCGCCCATAGCAGGCCGGCCCCGGGTCGGCGCCGGCGCTCTCGGGGCCGACCGTGAGCAGCCCGCCGCGATCGACCGCGATGATGCTGCCGCCTCCGGCGCCCACGGTGTTGATGTCGACCAGCGGGACCCGGACGGGCAGGCCGTCGACGGCGGTCTCGGTGGCGATCGTCGGCCGGGGCCCGCTGACGAAGGCGACATCGGTGCTGGTGCCGCCCATGTCCATGGTGACGATGCCGTCGAAGCCGGCGTTGCCCGCGGCCGTGATGGCGCCGGAGACGCCCGCCGCCGGGCCCGAGAGCAGCATGGTGACCGGCCGGGCGATGACGGCCGCCGGGGGGACGATGCCGCCGTTGGACTGCATCACCTGCAGAGACCGGACCCCCAGCGTCCCGACGGCATCCTCCAGGTTGCGGATGTACTCGGTGACCCGGCCGCGGATGAACGCGTCGACGGTGGTGGTCGTGGTGCGCTCGAACTCGCGGAACTCCCGGATGACCTCGCTGGACACCGACACGGGCAGATCCGGCGCCATCTCCGCGATCAGCGCCCGGACCCGCTGCTCGTGCTCCGGCGCCGTGTAGGAGTGCAGCAGGCTGACGGCGATGGCGGCCACCCCCGATTCGAGCAGGGCGGCGACCGCCGTCCGCACCGAGTCCTCGTCGAGCGCGCGCACGACCGTTCCGGAGGCGTCGACGCGCTCCTCGACCTCGCGGATCTCCCGCCGCCCCACGAGCGGTTCGGGCTTGCGGTACTTCAGGTCATACATCGTCCGGCGGTCCTGGCGCTGGAGGAACACCACGTCGCGGAAACCGCGTGTGACCAGCAGGCCAATGGGACCGCCCTTGCGCTCCAGCAGGGCGTTGGTGGCGACGGTGCTGCCGTGCAGCAGTTCGGCCCCTTCGACCAGCTCGTCGGGGAGTTCGCGCAGGGCGGTGACGACCGCCTGCGCGGGGTCGGCGGGGGTGGAGAAGACCTTGTCGGTCGCGAGGATCGCGCCACTGTCGTCCAAGACCACCAGGTCGGTGAACGTGCCACCGCACTCGATGCCGATTCGCACGGATGTCCTTTCGTCGAGAGCCGGTTCCGCTCGGGATCCGTTCAGTAGCTGGGCGGGCTGATGCTCCACAGCACTTGGGCGGTGCCGCCGTCGGCCTCCCTGGCGCGGTGGGGGGTGGCGCTGGAGTAGCTCACGGAGTCGAGCGGCCCGAGCAGGTGCGTCTCTTCACCGAGGGTGACCTCGATCCGCCCCGATATGACGAGGAGGAGCTCGTCGGAGTCGCCGTGCGCGTAGGGCTCGTCCCCCGTGCTGCCTCCCGGTTCGAACTCGCCGAGGAAGACCTCCAGATGGTTGTTGCCCTTGGGGGTGAGGCGGATCTTGCGCGCGGCGGTGCCGAAGCGGAACGGCGACGCCTCGGCGTAGCGGTGCAGCGCGGTGTCGTCCGACCAGGACTCGTCGAACAGTTCGCCGACGGTCAGCCCCAGGACGGCGGCGACGCGCTGCAGTGTGGCCACGCTGCCGCTGACACGGCCCCGTTCGAGCTGGCTGAGGAATCCCTCGCTGAGACCGGCCTGCCGGGCGGTCTGGGCGAGGGTGAACCTCTTGGCCTTGCGGCGGCGGCGCAGACGCGGGCCGACGCCCTCCTGGGCGTCGCGACCCGGGTCGGAGGCGGGGGGTGGAGCAGTCGGCTCGGTCATGGTCAGTGAAGCTACCGAGCGCCCCGGCACAATGCAAGATTCTTTTTGCTGTAGATAAGTTTTCTTTACACGCCGCTCTGAACTGTGCTTTCATGGGTGAACTCGTGCCGCGGCGGATTGCGGCCCGCCCGAGCGATCCCCGGAAACCCAGCTCACGGAGTTGTCACGACCATGTCCGGAAGCGCACTGAGCCACGTTCCCCGCGCGAACGGCTTCGCCAACGGAAGAGTGTCCTTCTGGTTCCGGCAGACCGGCAGACCGGGTCCGCGCCCCGCGCTGCCGGGCTCCGCCGACTACGACGTGTGCATCGTGGGCGGCGGCTACACCGGCCTGTGGACCGCCTACTACCTCAAGAAGGCCCGACCCGGCCTGCGCATCGCCGTGCTGGAGAAGGAGTTCGCCGGCTTCGGCGCTTCGGGGCGCAACGGCGGCTGGCTGTCCGCCGAGCTCGCCGGGTCGCGGCGGCGCTTCGCCGCCACGCACGGCCGCGGCGCCGTCCTCGCCCTGCAGGAGGAGATGCGCGCGTCCATCGGCGAGGTCGCCGCGGTGGTCGACAAGGAAGGGCTGGACACCGAGGTCGTCCGCGGCGGCATCTTCAGCGTGGCCGTCGGCGACGCCCAGCGCGACCGGCTGCACGCCAAGGTCGCGGGCCTGCGCGAATGGGGGTTCACCGAGCAGGACCTGCGCCTGCTGTCCCCGGAGGAGCGCGCCGGGCGGATCGCGGTCCGCAACGCCTCCGCCGCGACCTGGTCCCCGCACGGCGCGCGGATCCATCCGGCGCGGCTGGCGCTGGAGCTGGCCCGCGCGGTCGAGTCGCTCGGCGTGGACCTGTTCGAGGGCACCGCGGTGACCGAACTGCGGCCGCGCACCGGCGGTGCACCGGCCTGCGCCCGCACCGACCGCGGCACCGTGCGCGCCGAGTATGTGATCCGGGCGACCGAGGGCTTCACCGCGTCACTGCGCGGCGCCCGGCGGATGCTGCTGCCCATGAACAGCTCGATGATCGTCACCGAGCCGCTGCCCGCTGCGGTGTGGGAGGAGATCGGCTGGCAGGAGCGCGAGCTGTTCAGCGACAACGCCCACACCTACGTCTACGGCCAGCGGACCGCCGATGACCGCATCGCCATCGGCGGGCGCGGCGTCCCCTACCTGTTCGGCTCCCGGTGGGACCCCGACGGCGGCACCCATCCGAAGACGGTCCTGGCGCTGTGGCGCGTCCTGACCCGCTACTTCCCCGCCGCCCGGCACGCCGGAGTCGTCCACACCTGGAGCGGGATCCTGGGGGTGCCCCGCGACTGGTGCTCCAGCGCCGGGGTCGACCACCGCACGGGGCTGGGTTGGGCCGGCGGGTACGTCGGTCACGGCGTCACGGCCACCAACCTGGCCGGTCGCACCCTGCGTGACCTGGTGCTGCGCGAGAGCACCGAACTCACCCGGCTGCCCTGGGTCGACCACAGCGCCCGCAACTGGGAGCCCGAGCCGCTGCGCTGGATCGGCGCCCAGGGCGTCTACGCGCTGTACCGCGAGGCCGACCGCAGGGAGAACGCCGGCCTCGCACGCACCTCCGCCCTCGGACGGCTCGGCGACCTGGTCAGCGCACGGGAGTAGCCGGCGGCTCCGCCCCGGCCGGCCCCGGACGAGTCCGCCACCTGCCCGCAGAGGTGCCGCATGCCCGTCCGGAGAAAGGCCGGTTCACTCGGCCCCGACGGGCTCATTTTCGCCGATCTTGACCTTGTCGGCGTTATTTCAGCGTTTTTAGGCCCTATAAGGTCAAGATTGCCGAAAACGGAGGCGCCGGCGGCACAGCAGGCCGAGTCCTGGAAATCTCGCCCCGCCTCGCGAACGCAGCAGTCAAAACCCGATCAGTCATCGCTCGCTTCGAAACCTCCGTCGCTCACAGCCGCTCCGGTGTTCCCCAAGGGCCGGGTGTCAGCGCGGGGTCCAAAGGGTCGCGGCCGCTGAGGCCGAGGACCCGGTCGAACACGGGGGCGTCCGCCGGTACGTCGACGACCGGGCCGAACAGTCCCTCGCGCGCCTGCGGATCGTCGGGGATGCTCGATGTGAAGGCGAGGCACGCCTGCGCATCGGCGGGATCGCACTCATAGGGCCGCCCGATGGCGCGGGCGAGGTCCCAGCCGTGCAGCACCAGCTCGTTCAGGGCGACCATCCCGGCCTCCCGCCCGGAAAGCTCGACCCCTCCCACTGCGCAGACGCCCTGCCACGCCGCGGGATCCCGCCACGCGGTCACGAGGTCATCGACCGCCGCGCCAGCCGCTCCCGCCAGTCGGCGGGCAGGTTCGCGGCCGAGGGCTGCGGGGGCGGTCCATCGGAGGGCGAGGAGGCCTTCTCGGCGGCTAACCGGAAGGCGAGCGCGAGCCCTGAGACATGGTCGAACAGGTCACCCGCGGAACAGCCCGCGCACGGGGTGGGCGCCGTAAGGTCGTCGTCGGTGATCTCCGCGGTCAGAGCCCTCATCCGATTCGCCGCAGGCTCCAGATCCAGCTGCTCGTTCACGCGGCCGCTCCTCCTCTCATCACGATCTCACCCGCTGTGGTGTTCACCGCATCGTAGAAGCCGGTACCGACGAACGAGGCGACCACGGTGCCGATGTCGCCACCGGTGAACTCTCCCCTTGCCGTGACCGCTGAGCCAGCATGCGATACAAATGTAGCGCTACGATAGTAGCGAACCGGCTGGGGAGGCGGAATGGACGACGTAGTCATCGTCGGCGCAGGACCGACCGGCCTGATGGCGGCCTGTGAGCTGGCGCTGGCAGGCGTGACCAGCCGGGTCGTGGAGCGCGGGGCCGACCGACCAGGGGCGGCTGTACGAGGTGCTGCGTGACGGGCGCTTCGCGCTACTCACCAGGGACGGGGCCGCGTCCGGGCCGTGGAGCGACCGGGTGCGGCCGGTGCGCGCGACCGGCCCGTTGCGGGTGGCGGCGGCGCTGATCCGCCCGGACGGGTACGTCGCATGGGCCGCGGACACCCCGGCCGACACCGATGTCCGTTCGGCTCTGCTGAAATGGTGTGGTCCGGCAGAGAGCACAGATCAGGAGGACGACCCGCACCGTGCCGCCACCTAACCCTCGACGCCGCGACCGGCTGGCCGGCGCCGCCATCGAGGTCCTGGCGAGGGAGGGATCCCACGGGCTGACCCACCGCGCGGTCGATGCCGCAGCCGAGGCCCCTCCCGGGACCACCTCGCGGTACTTCCGCACCCGCGCCGCCCTGGTGAACGGGGTCGTGGACCGGGTGACGCGCCGTCTCGCCGATCGGATCGACGGCAACGTCGTCCAGCCGATCGATCCTGCGGGCCTGGAGGACGCACTGGTCACGGTCCTCCGGCAGATGCTGTCGGCGGACCGGTCCCAGCCGATGGCGCTGCTGGAGCTGCACCTGGAGGGCAGCAGGGACCCGCATCTGCGCGACGTGCTGGCCGACGCCATGACCGCACGGCGGGACCTCATCATCCGGCAGTGCCGTGCAGCCGGGATCGACGTGTCAGCGCAGGACGCGTTGCAACTGGAAATGACGGTCATGGGAATTCTGTTCACCGCGCTGACGGTCAATCCCCAGGCATTCGACGACCTGGACGTCTTTGTGCGCACCGCGGTGCGTTCCACCCTCGCCCGCTATCTGCCCGAGAACGCGGCCCGGTACGGCGACGACGACCCGATGCCCCGCTGAGCGGTCTTTGCCGATCGCCTCGCCGGTGTCATGTGGTTCTCCGGTCGATGCGTGTTTCCTTGGATCTGCGCCTGCAGGGCCTGGACGACAACGTCCACTCCGTCTGGAACCGCTCGGCCCGCCCCATCGAGGGCTTCGCCGGGTACAACTATACGCCCACCCCGCCGGAGACCATCGGGGCGATGTTCCGCTTCGGGGCCTACGACGTCCCCCGCGTCCTGAACGACTTCACGGGCAGCCCGCTGAGCTCGGTGCGCGTCTGGGAGGGGCTCACCGGCTGGTACACGGCCAAGACCGGTGTCGACAACTCCCTCCCGCTGCAGGCCATAGGGGCGTCCCCGTTCGGGTTCGTCAACTACGCGCGCCTGCCGGGCCGTGCGGTGCCCTTCCTGGTCAACCAGCTCACCCGCCCGAGCTTCCACACGTTCGTCCGCAGGCGGCTGAAGACGAACGGCATGGTGGCGCTGCCACTGCTGTGCCGACCGGTGTGAGCGGGCGGCACCGGTTCCCCGCCGAGCTCCTCCGCTTTCTCCGCCACTCGTTGTGGCCCCCCTTTCCCCGGTCCACCGCTCCGGCGGAATTCCGGTGGCACTCGGGATTTCCGCGCTCGGTAGCATCGGGGCATGGACCAGCAGGAGGACTCCGCCGAACCTCGGCTGCCGGACCCGGAGCTGGTGGAGGGCGTGCTGCGCTTCGTTCCGCTGCTGGAGGCCTACTACCGGCGCGCCCCCGACGAAATGCCCGAAGAGCTCCAGAAGGTGTTCCGGCGCCACAGCCTCACTGGTCGGCACGGCGGCGTCCTGGCGCAGCTCACCCTCGGTCAGGAGCTCAGCGTGAGCGGACTGTCCGCCCGGCTGGGCGTGCGGCTCTCGACCGTCAGCGAGCTGGTCGGCGACCTCGCATACGTGGGCCTGGTCGTCCGCCGCGCCGACCCGGGGAACCGCCGGCGCACCCTCGTCACACTGGCCGACGCCTACCGCGAGCCGATGCGGGTGTTCATGGCGCAGCGCGCGGCCCCGCTGCTGCGCGTGCTGGAACGCCTGTCCCCGGACGACTTGAGGGGGTTCACGGCGGGGCTGGAGGTCTGGGCCGACGAGGTGGGCACGGACTGACGGCCTCCCACGCGCCGCGGGACGGTACCGCGCCGCCAGGCATGGGGGCGGCCGGAGTGGATAGAGGCCCTGACGTGCGCCGATGACGGGGGCGCCGCTGCGAAGGGGGAGAGGGAGGCCGATGCGAGCCGTGCAGTACCTGGAGGTCGGGGAGCCGCCGAGGGTCGTCGACGTCGATGCGCCCGAACCCGGACCCGGGCAGATCCTGCTGAAGGTCACCGCGGCGGGGGTCTGCCACTCCGACCTGGCGGTGATGGGCTGGCCCGCCGACGCCTTCCCGTACCCGCTGCCGCTCACGCTGGGCCACGAGGGCGCCGGGCGGGTCGAGGCCGTGGGCGCCGACGTCGGCAGCGTGGCGGTGGGCGACTCCGTGGTGGTCTACGGGCCGTGGGGCTGCGGCACCTGCCGGGCGTGCTCACTGGGCATGGAGAACTACTGCCCGCGCGCCGCCGAGCTGGGCATCCGGCCTCCGGGACTGGGCCGGCCCGGCGCGCTGGCCGAGTACCTGCTGGTGGACTCCGAACGCCACGTGGTGCCGATCGGGGACCTCGACCCGGTGCGGACCGTCCCGCTCACCGACGCCGGGCTCACCCCGTACCACGCGATCAAGCGGTCCCTGCCCCGCCTCCACGCGGGTGGCACCGCGGTGGTCATCGGCGCGGGCGGGCTCGGCCACGTCGGCATCCAACTGCTGCGCGCGGTCTCGGCGACCACCGTGGTGGCCCTGGACGTCCGGGAGGAGAGCCGCGAACTGGCGCTGCGCAGCGGGGCGCACCACGCGCTGCCCTCGGACGAGGGCGCCGTGCGGACGGTGCGCGAACTGACCGGCGGCACCGGCGCGACGGCGGTGTTCGACTTCGTGGGGGCGCAGGCCACGGTGGACCTCGCCGCGCAGATGGTCGGCATGGACGCCGACATCACCGTGGTCGGCATCGCCGGCGGGGTGCTCCCCGTGTCGTTCGGGTCGCCCCCGTACGGCACGCGCGTGGGCACCACCTACTGGGGAACGCGCTCGGAACTGATCGAACTGGTGGAGCTGGCCCGGCAGGGGGCGGTCGGCGTCCACGTGGAGCGCTACGGCCTGGAGGAGGGCCCGGAGATCTACGAGCGCATGGAGGCGGGCCGCATCCAGGGCCGCGCGGTGGTCGTCCCGGGCTCCTGAACGACTACGCGGGCGGCCGGTTGAGCTCGGTCCGAGCCATATAGCCGGGCCGGGTCGCCACAGGCGACGGCACCGCGGTGGCGTGGAGATCCGGGGGATCCCCACGCCACCGCGTGAACGGGGAGACCGGTCCGGGGACCTCCGCCGATCTTGACCGTGCGGGGCCTGAAAACGGTGCGACAACCCCCAAAAGGCCGAGATCGCCGGTGGACGAAAACGGCCCCGGACGCCGAACGCGTCCGGGGCCGCCCTGGGTGGGGGAGGGGTGCCACCCAGTGGGGAGGGTCAGTGCGCGGTGGCCTTCTCCGCGCCCGCACCGGTCAGGGAACGAACCTCCATTTCGGCCTGCTTCCTGCCGTTGCCGTCCTTCGACATCACCGTGCCGAGCCAGCCGAGGAAGAACGACAGGGGGATCGACACCAGGCCGGGGTTGGACAGCGGGAACCAGTGGAAGTCCACGCCCTGGATCATGGCGCTCTCGCTGCCGGAGACCGCGGGCGAGAACACGATCAGCGTGATCGTCACCGTGAGTCCGCCGTAGATGCTCCACAGCGCGCCCGAGGTGTTGAACCGCTTCCAGAACAGCGAGTACAGGATCGTGGGCAGGTTCGCCGACGCCGCGACCGCGAACGCGAGCGCGACCAGGAAGGCCACGTTCTGCTCCTTGGCCAGGATGCCGCCGAGGATCGCGGCCGCGCCGATCACCAGCGCGGTGATCCGGGCGACCCTGACCTCGCCGCCCTTGCTGTCGGCCGCGCCCTTCTTGATCACGTTGGCGTAGACGTCGTGCGCGAACGAGGCCGACGCCGTGATCGTCAGCCCAGCCACCACCGCCAGGATCGTGGCGAAGGCGACCGCCGCGATGAACCCGAGCAGGACCGGACCGCCCAGCGCCAGGGCCAGCAGCGGCGCCGCGGAGTTGACCCCGCCCGGAGCCGCGTTGATCTGCGCCGGCCCCACCAGCGCGGCCGCGCCGTAGCCCAGGACCAGGGTGAACAGGTAGAAGGTGCCGATCAGCGCGATCGCCCACACCACCGAGCGCCGCGCCTCCTTCGCCGTCGGCACGGTGTAGAAGCGCATCAGGACGTGCGGCAGGCCGGCCGTGCCGAGCACCAGGGCGATGGCCAGGGACAGGAAGTCGAGCTTGGTGATCTCGCTCAGGCCGTACTGCGCGCCCGGCGAGAGCAGCGCCTCGCCCTTGCCGCCCTCCGCGGCGACCGCCTCGGCGAGCAGCCCGGAGAGGTTGAAGCCGTACATGGCGAGCACCCACACGGTCATCGCGAAGGCGCCCGTGATCAGCAGCACGGCCTTGATGATCTGCACCCAGGTGGTGCCCTTCATGCCGCCGATCAGTACGTAGATGATCATCACGACGCCGACGGCGGCGATCACCGCGTTCTGCCCGGCCCCGCTCTGGATGCCCAGCAGCAGGTTGACCAGGCCGCCGCCGCCGGCCATCTGGGCCAGCAGATAGAAGAAGGACACCGCGAGGGTGGAGACCGCCGCGGCGGCGCGGACCGGCCGCTGGCGCATCCGGAAGGCCAGCACGTCGCCCATGGTGAACTTGCCGGTGTTGCGCAGCAGCTCGGCGACCAGCAGCAGGGCGACCAGCCAGGCCACCAGGAAGCCGATCGAGTAGAGGAAGCCGTCGTAGCCGTTGAGTGCGATGGCGCCGCAGATGCCGAGGAACGACGCGGCCGACAGGTAGTCGCCGGCGATCGCGATGCCGTTCTGCGGGCCGCTGAACGCCCGGCCCGCGGCGTAGTAGTCGGAGGCGGTCTTGGTGTTGCGGCTCGCCCGGAACACGATGATCAGGGTGATCAGGACGAAGGCGCCGAAGATGCTGAAGTTCAGCACCGGGTTGATGCCCTCGATCACCTGCGACTCCTGCGCGAGGGCGGTGGAGGTTCCGTTCACTTCGCAGCCCCCTCGATCTCCTCGCGGATCTTGTCGGCCATCGGGTCCAGACGGCGGTTGGCGTAGCAGACGTACAGCCCGGTGATCACGAAGGTCGACACGAACTGCAGCAGGCCGAAGACCAGGCCGACGTTGATGTTGCCGACCAGCTTGATCGCCATGAAGTCGCTCGCGTAGGCGGCCAGCAGGACGTAGAGCAGGTACCAGACGATGAAGAACGCCGTCATCGGGAACACGAAGACGCGCAGCCGCCTGCGCAGCTCCGTGAAGTCGGGGCTCGCCTGGATCCTCTCCCACTCGCCGTCGGGCGGCTGCCCGCCGGTGCGGTCGTGCTCGATGTCTGTCACCACAGACCTCCGCGACTGTCGGGGATGTGTCGTGCGACACATTAAGGAGCGGGGGGTCGGCCTCGACACCTTCCCGGGCTCGAATGAGCGAGCGGTGCGACGAACGGTCGACGAGCGGCGCCGGGGCCGCGTCGAGCGGTCCGGTCCGGATCAGGCGGCGTCGGGCGGGCGCTGCGCGGAACCGCGCAGGTGCTCCTCGTCGAGGTGCAGCCGCAGCACCGCCTTCCTTGACCAGGGCGGAGGGCTGCCGCGCAGCGAGACCGCCACCATGGTCGCGAACGCCAGGGGCACCGACCACGGCGCGGGCTGGATGACCAGGATCGCCGGCCAGCCGTCCAGGGGCGGGCCGAACAGCGCGACGAGGATGGCCCCCGAGGACGCCAGCAGCCCGGCGATCACGCCGCTGATCGCGCCCTCGGCCGTCAGCCCGGACCACCAGATGCCCAGCACGAGCAGGGGGCAGAAGGTGGAGGCCGCGACGGTGAAACCCCAGGTCACCAGCAGGCCGGCGTCGAGGTGCGCCGAGGGTAGCGCGAGCAGGACGATGGCGGCGGCGGCCGGCACCGCGGTGAACCTGAGCCTGCGCAGCCCCGCGGGGACGAGGTCGTGCGCGATCGCCCCGGAGATCACCAGCAGCAGGCCGAGCGACGTGGCCAGGAACGCTGCGAACGCGCCCACGGTCAGCAGGGCGGTCATCAGCGTGCCCTCCCAGCCGGTGTCGACCTGGGACGGCAGCGCGACGACCACGGTGTCGGTCGCGCCGGAGAGGTAGAGCTGGGGGAGCAGGACCCGGCCCAGCGCGCCGTAGATCCCGGGGAACAGGTAGAAGACGCTCAGCAGCGCGACGGTGATCGCCGCGGTCCTGCGCGCGGCGCGGCCGTCGGGACTGGTGTGGAAGCGCATCAGGATGTGCGGCAGCCCCATCGTCCCGAGCACGATCGCGACCACCACGGCCATCGTGCCCAGCAGCGGGTGCCCGGCGTCCTCCAGGTTGAGCAGGGGCCGCTGCCAGCCGGGGCCGCCCAGCGGCGCGCCGCCGCGGACCTCCGGCACGGGCGCGCCCTCGGCGAAGACCAGGGTGCGGCCGGCCTCCACGGCGTGCCGGCCCGGCTCCAGGTCGGCGACCGAGCCGTCGGGGGCGATCACCGGGGTGGGCTCCTCGACCTCCAGCGTGACGTCGACCTGGAACGACACGGGCGTGTCGCGCCCGAAGACGGTGAACTCGACCGGGTGCACGGCGTCGTGGCGGACGTCCGGGCCGACCTGCACCACCAGCCAGATGGCCGGGACGATGAACAGCAGCAGCTTCAGGCAGAACTGGAACGCCTGGACGTAGGTCGCCGCGCGCATCCCGCCCAGCGCGATCGTCGCGCTGACGACGGTGCCCGCGATCACCACGCCCACCCAGTACGGGGTGGCGCTCACCGTGCTGAGCACCAGGCCGGCGGTGCGGAACTGGGGCACCAGGTACAGCACGCCGATCACGAGTACGACCAGCGCGCTCAGCCGCCGCAGCGCGGGCGAGGCGAGCCGGGCCTCGGCGAAGTCGGGCACGGTGAGCGCGCCCGACCGGCGCATCGGCGCGGCCACCAGGATGAGCATCGTGATGTAGCCGGCGGTGAAGCCCACCGGGTACCACAGCGACCCGATCCCGTCCTTGACGATCAACCCGGCCACGCCGAGGAACGACGCCGCCGACAGGTACTCCCCGGACACCGCTGCGGAGTTCAGCAGCGGCGACACCCGCCGCGACGCCACCAGGAAGTCCGACGTGGTGCGCATCGCCGCGACCCCGCGCAGCCCGATCAGCAGGGTCACCAGCACGACGGGGGCGACGGCGAGCAGCGCGACCATCAGCGCTCCTCGGCGCGCTCGGCCCGGCGCAACTGCCAGCCGGCCAGCAGCACCATGGCGGGGTAGGGCAGCACCGCCAGCATCAGCCAGGACAGCGGGACGCCCAGCAGCCGGACGCCGTCCAGTTCCGGCCACGCCGCGAACAGCAGGGGCAGGCCGAGCAGCAGCGCCGTGATCAGCGCCAGGGCGAGCAGCCCCTGCGCGCGCTGGCGCCGGTACAGTACGGCCGCGCGCTCGGCGTCGCCCTGGTCCAGGCGCGGCACCCGCCAGCGCCCGCGTGCCCGGCCCCGCGCGTGCGCGAGCCTGGTCTGCGGGCTCGTCACCGCCACCCGCTTGGCGCGGTGCGGCATCAGGGCCGCCCCTCGGAGCGGCCGAGTTCGCCGCGCTGGGCGGCCAGCAGCAACTGCTCGCGCAGCACCCGCGCGCATCGGCGGCTCACCGGCACGTCGCCGAGGTCGGTGTGGGCCAGCAGCCCGCCCAGCGAGTCGCTGCGCAGCTCCAGCACCGCGCTCAGCGCGACCAGGAAGCCCCGGTGCACCCGGGTGAATCCGGTGTCGGCCCAGTACTCCTCCAGCCGGGATATCGGCATCCGCACGACGTGCACCCCGCTCGGGGTGTGCAGCCGCACGTAGTCGCCGTTGGCCTCGGCGAACCGGACGTCGCTGCGCCGCACGTAGCGCGTGCGCCCGGCCGTCTCCACGGGCAGTGCGGCCAGCGCGTCGGGCGGCTGCCGCGCCTCCGCGGTCTCCGCCGCCGGCGGCGCGTCGCCGGCGGCGGCGGCCATCCGGACCACCTTGGCCAGCGCCGTCGACAGACGCTCGGCCCGCACCGGCTTGAGCAGGTAGTCGACGGCCCCGATGCCGTAGGCGGTGACGGCGTGGCGCTCGTGGGCGGTGACGAACACGATCACCGGCGGCTCGCTGAGCTTGGCCAGCAGCGAGGCGAGCTCGATTCCGTCGAGGCCGGGCATCGAGATGTCCAGGAACACCGCGTCGAAGCGGTCGCCCTGGATGCTCTTGAGCGCGCTGATCGGATCGTCGGCGGCGACGACCTCGGCGACCTCCGGTGCGTCGCGCAGCAGCCGGCACAGCTCCTCCAGCGCCAGCGGGACGTCGTCGACCGCCAGCACGCGCAGTCCTGAGGGGGTCGGTGTCATCACGGCATCACTCCCGGCTGGAATCTCGGAACTCGCACGACGACCCGGGTCCCGGCCCGCACGGCGGTCTCCACGACGAGGCCGTACCAGGGGCCGTAGACGTGGCGCAGCCTGCGGTCGACGTTGGCCAGGCCGACGCTGTCGGCGCTGCCCTTGCCCGCGAGGACGGCCTTGGCCTCGGCGGGGTCCATGCCCATTCCGTCGTCCTCCACGCTGATCACGCAGTCGCCGCCCTCGGCCTCGCCGGAGACCTGCACGAGGCCCGAGCCCGAGTGCGGCTCGATGCCGTGCCGGATGGCGTTCTCCACCAGCGGCTGCAGGACCAGGTAGGGCACCGCCACGCCGAGCACCTCGGGGGCGACCCTGATCTGGACCCGGAGCCGGTCGCCCAGGACGGCCCGCTGCAGGGCGAGGTAGGTCTCGATCGCGTGGAACTCATCGGAGACCGTCGTGTAGTCGCCGCGCCGCGCGAGGCTGTAGCGGGTGTAGTCGGCGAAGTCGACCATCAGCTCCCGCGCCCGGTCGGGCTCCGAACGCACCAGGGACGCGATCACGGTGAGCGCGTTGTAGACGAAGTGCGGCGAGATCTCCGCCCGCAGCGCCCGCAGTTCGGCCTGCGCCGCCCGATCGGCCGAGGCCTCGAGGCGGGCGCGCTCCAGCGCGTCGACGATCCAGGCCGCGGCCTCCCGCACCGTCGCCCTGCGCACCTCGCCGGAGATCACCAGCGCGCCGGCCAGTTCGTCGTTGACGTGCAGCGGGACGGCCAGCAGCGGCGGCCTGCCGCCGGGGAGCTCGGTGTGCAGCACCTTCTCGACCAGCGTCCCGGTGGCCTCGTCGGGCCCCGGCCGGCCCGACCACAGCAGGGAACCGGACAGGTCCGCCAACGCCAGCCCCCGCACGCCCAGCAGGACCCGCATCCGGCGCGCCGCGGTGCGGGCGCCGCTCCCGGAGAGCCCGTCCTTGAGGTCGTCCACGACGGCGCGCGCCACGCGCAGCACCGTCACCGGGTTCGGGCGCGAGCGGGACCGCCAGCGCCGGGACGGTCGCTGGCGGGGCTCTCGGCCGGAGGACGGCTGCATCGGCGGTTCCAGCATCGGTGGAGGAACGGAGTCGGCGGTGGAGCGCTGAAGACGGGATAAATACTAAAACGCCGGGGGTGACACCGGTCGACCGTTCGTCCCGCACGCGGCGCCTTCCGTCGCGTGCAGGGTACTGCCGGTCGCACCGGCCGTGTCCCTCCGGCCCCTTGGCCCTACGGTGGCCGGATATCGAACATCACGCGGATCAGGAGTTGACATGGGCAATGAGGTGTTGTCGAACCTGATGACCGAGAGCGAGGCCTTTCCACCGAGTGAGGAGTTCGCGGCGGGGGCCAACGCCACCGCCGCGCTCTACGGCGAGGCCGAAGCCGACCGCGAGGGCTTCTGGGCGCGCCAGGCCGAACGGCTGCACTGGGAGACCAAGTGGAGTCAGGTTCTGGACTGGTCGGACGCGCCGTTCGCGAAGTGGTTCGTCGGCGGCAGGCTCAACGTCGCCTACAACTGCGTGGACCGCCACGTCGAGTCCGGGCACGGCGACCAGGTCGCCGTCCACTGGGTCGGCGAGCCCGGCGACACCCGCGACATCACCTACGCCGAACTCAAGACCGAGGTCTCCAAGGCGGCCAACGCGCTGGCCTCACTCGGCCTGGAGGCCGGCGACCGGGTGGCCGTCCAGCTTCCCATGATCCCCGAGGCGATCATCGCGATGCTCGCCTGCGCCCGGCTCGGCCTCACCCACAGCGTGGTCTTCGGCGGATTCTCCCCGGCCGCGCTGCGCTCGCGGGTCGACGACGCCGCGGCCAAGGTCGTGATCACCTCCGACGGCCAGTACCGGCGCGGCAAGGCCGCGCCGATGAAGGCCAACGTCGACGAGGCGCTGGAGGGCGCGGCGACCGTCGAGAAGGTCGTCGTCGTGAAGCGGACCGACACCGACGTGGCCTGGACCGAGGGCCGCGACCTGTGGTGGCACGAGCTGGTCGGCTCCCAGCCGCCGGAGCACGCGCCCGAGGCGTTCGACTCCGAGCACCCCCTCTACATCCTCTACACCTCCGGCGCGACGGGCCGGCCGAAGGGCATCCTGCACACCTCGGGCGGCTACCTCACCCAGGCCGCCTACACCCACGACGCGGTGTTCGACCACAAGCCGGGCGAGGACGTCTACTGGTGCACCGCCGACATCGGCTGGGTCACCGGGCACAGCTACATCGTCTACGGCCCGCTGGCCAACCGCGCCACACAGGTCGTCTACGAGGGCACCCCCAACACCCCGCACGAGGGGCGGCACTGGGAGATCGTGCAGAAGTACAAGGTGTCGATCTACTACACGGCACCCACGCTGATCCGCACGTTCATGAAGTGGGGCGTGCAGATCCCCGCCTCCTACGACCTGTCGTCGCTGCGCGTGCTGGGCAGCGTCGGTGAGCCGATCAACCCCGAGGCCTGGGTCTGGTACCGCGAGAACATCGGCGGCGGCGCGGTCCCGATCGTGGACACCTGGTGGCAGACCGAGACCGGCGCGATCATGATCTCCCCGCTGCCCGGCGTCACCTCGGCCAAGCCGGGGTCGGCGCAGAAGGCGCTGCCCGGGATCGGCGCGAAGGTCGTCGACGACTCCGGGGCCGAGGTCGCCAACGGCTCCGGCGGCTACCTCGTGCTCGACCGGCCGTGGCCGGCGATGCTGCGCGGGGTGTGGGGCGACGACGAGCGCTTCAGGCAGACCTACTGGTCGCGCTTTGCCGACCAGGGCTTCTACTTCGCCGGCGACGGCGCGAAGTACGACAAGGACGGCGACGTCTGGCTGCTCGGCCGGGTCGACGACGTCATGAACGTCTCCGGGCACCGCATCTCCACCACCGAGGTGGAGTCGGCGCTGGTCTCGCATCCGACGGTGGCCGAGGCCGCCGTCGTCGGCGCCTCCGACCCGACCACCGGCCAGGGCATCGTCGCCTTCGTGATCCTGCGCGGCAACGTCAGCCGGGACGAGGCCAAGGGCGAGACGGCGACCGCCGCGCTGCGCGACCACGTCGCCAAGGAGATCGGCCCCATCGCCAAGCCGCGCCAAATCATGATCGTGCCCGAGCTGCCCAAGACGCGCTCCGGCAAGATCATGCGCCGGCTGCTGCGCGACGTGGCCGAGAACCGCGCGGTCGGCGACGTCACCACGCTGGCCGACTCCTCGGTGATGGACCTGATCTCCTCGGGGCTGCGCTCCGACAAGGCCGACGAGGAGTAACCCGGGGCTCTTCAGCCACGGTTCCCCGGCTCCGCCTCCCCGGTTCCGGCGCGCCTTCCCCTCCCCGCCCCGGGGCAGGGAGGCGGTCAGGGGTGATTCAGGGATCGGCCAGGGGCGTTCCGGATGGGACGGGCGCCGCTCATCGGGCAGGGTGAAGGCATGAACGGAAACCTCGGCAAGAAATCGCTCCGGCGCAGCACCGACCAGCGTATCCTCACCGGCGTCTGCGGCGGCATCGGCGAGTACGTCGGCATCGATCCCAACCTCGTCCGGCTGGCCTTCGCGGTCTTCACCATCCTGGGCGGCAGCGGCATCCTGCTCTACATCCTGGCCTGGCTGGTGATGCCCGAGCAGGGCGCGCAGTCCTCGGTCATCGAGCACGTCATCCGCAACTTCCAGGGCAAGCGCTCCAACCTCTGACCGGCCGGGCCGCTCGCGCACCGCGCGCGGATCACCCGGTCGGCCGGGGCCGGTGCATCAGCTCGATCGTCCCGCCGGACAGCCGCGACCAGGGCAGGCCCAGCGCCACCGCCCCCGCGGTGCCCAGCACGCCGGCCGCGGCGATCACGACGTAGGGATCGGCGATCTCCGCCATGAGGCTGCCGACGCCGATCCCGATGCCCTGCACGGCCTGCAGCCCGGCCGCCACCAGGCCGAACGCCAGACCGCGACCCTCGGGAGGCACGCACAGGACGAACGCGGCGTTGGCGACGAACTGGTAGGCGCCGGCCATGCCCACGGCCACCAGCAGCGCGACCATCAGCCACAGCGGCGGCTGGAGAGCCCAGGCGACGAGCGGCAGCGACGCCATGACGGCCATCGGGCCGAGGAGCCGCATCCGGGTGTCGGGGTTGATCAGGCGGGTCAGCACGAAACCGCCGAGCACGGCGCCCAGGGACGGGCCGGCCATGATCAGGCCGGCCGCGGCCGCCCCGGCGCCGAGGTCGGCGGCCAGCGGGTTGGCCAGCCCGTAGGGGATGACGTAGAAGCCGGCCAGCCAGGCGAGCATGCCGAGCGTGCGCAGCCGGGGGTCGCCGAAGACCAGCCGGAAGCCGCCGCTGGTCAGCTCCCACAGGCGCGGCCGCTCGGCGCCCTCCCGAGCCGGCGCGGGACGCGAACGCACCCCCAGGCAGATGATGCCGGCGGAGACGACGAAGGTCAGCGCGTTGTACATGACCGCTGAGTGCGGGCCGATCAGGGTGACCACGGCACCGCCGAGCACCAGTCCCAGCAGCGTCCCGGCCTGGGCGGTCATGCCGATGATCGCCGAGCCGGCGACGTAGCGCTCGCCCTGCACGATCTCCGACATCAGCGCGGCCCTGGCGGCGCCGAACGGGATCATGGGCAGGATCGAGCAGAACAGCAGCGTCCAGATCGCCCACAGCGGCAGCCCCGGGATGCCGATGCACAGCACCAGCGCCGCGCGGACGAGGTCGCTGACCACGATGACCCTGCGGCGGGGGAAGAGGTCGGCGAGTCCGGAGAGCAGCGGGCCGCCGATGATCTGCGGCAGGAACGTCAGGGCCATGGTCAGCCCGGCCGCGAGCGCCGACCGCGTCTGCTGGTAGACGAGGACCGACACGGCGATGTTGAGCAGGTAGTTGCCGGTCATCGACAGCGCGTGGGCCGACCACAGGGCCCGGAACTCGCCGATCCGCATCACGTCGCCGTAGCCGGTGCGCCAGTTCGAGGACTGCTGCTCCGGCGCCGCGGCGTCGGGAGCGTCCGCCGGGTTCGGGGCGCTCTCCGCTTCGGGGGCGTCCGCGTCCGCCGCGGCGCCCTCCGGCGGCGCGGCGGATGGCGCGCCGGAGGCGGAACCGCGGTCGGAGACGTCGAACCTGTGGCTGCCCGTACGTGGATTGCCCACCCGGCGACTCCCTCGATCGTCCGCATTGACGTCACTCTAGGTCAATAGTTGGTAACATACCGTCCTGGGTCAACGGCGCTTTTCGCAAGCGGTTTAACTGAATTCGTGTCTCATTCGTTGCTCTTCGTGACCATCGGCGCCGCGCCCACTCCTGCGGTCGTCCCCGAGGTGAGGGCCGCCGCGGAAGCGGGAACCGGGGAGGCCGGCGGACGGCGCGGCCCTCCCGCGGCCGCGCGCCGTCACGCCGAGTCATACGCCGCCCGGCCGCGCGCCGTCACGCCCAGCCGAGCTCGTGCAGCCGGTCGTCGTCGATGCCGAAGTGGTGCGCGATCTCATGGACCACGGTGATGCGGACCTCCTCGACGACCTGCTCCGGCGTTGCGCAGAAGGCGCAGATCTCCCTCCAGTAAATCAGGATCCGGTCGGGGAGCACGCCGGCGTATCCGTCCCCCCGTTCGGTGAGCGGAATCCCTTCGTAGAGCCCGAGCAGCCCCGGCTCGGGAGGGTCCTCGTCGAGCGTGATCACCACGTTGTCGATATAGCGGGTCAATTCCTGGGGAATGGTGTCGAGGGCGTCGGCTACGAGCTCCTCGAACCGGGCACGAGACAGTTCGACCACATCTCGTATTGTGCGGCAGAGGACCGGGAGGTGGCGACGGCGCACGGCTGCGGCGCACCTTGACGCGCCGGAGACCGAACGCGGATGTGCGGGAAGGGTGCGCGGTGGAAGATGGAGGGGTGTTCTCTCGGTTGAGGTCCACCCTGCGCGCCACGCGGCTGGACGCGCTCGCCGGCGGCATCGGACGGTTCCGCCGCGGTCGCCCCTGGCGCATCACAGCGGTCGTCATCGCGGCCCTGGTCGGCGGGTGGCTCGGGCTCTCGCTGGGCGGCCAGATCGTGACCCCGGTCGGGCCGGCCGACGTGAGCCTCAGCGTCAGCCCCTCCTGGCGCGGCGAGACCGTGCTCAACGTCGCACCGCTCGGCAAGCTCGGCTTCGACACCCACGCCACCCCGCTGCGCTTCGAGGCCACGATCTCCGAGATCCGGCTCGCCGACGCCCAGGTGCTGCTGGAGGACCCCAACGCCGTCGACCGGCTGGCCGCGAGCATCGGCAGCGACGTCAAGCAGGGCGTGATCCACCTGTTCCTGCGCGCCCTGCTGTCCGCCGTCGGGGGCGCGGCGGCGGCCGGGCTGCTGGCCTTCCGCGACCTGCGACGGGCCGGGTGGAGCGCGCTGACCGCGCTGGCGACGCTGGCCGCGACCGGCGGGCTGACCTACGCGACGTTCACCCCCGGCGCCATCGCCGAACCCCGCTACACCGGGCTGCTGGCCGGCGCGCCGCAGGTGGTGGGCAGCGCCGAGGACGTCGTGAACCGCTTCTCGGAGTACCAGCAGCAGCTCGCGGGCCTGGTGGGCAACGTCTCACGGATCTACGAGGTGACCTCCACGCTCCCGGTCTACGAGGACGACGGCTCGACCATCCGGGTGCTGCACGTCTCCGACATCCACCTCAACCCGGCCGCCTGGGACGTGATCCGGTCGCTGCGGGAGCAGTTCCAGGTGGACCTCATCGTGGACTCGGGCGACATCAGCGACCGGGGCAGCGCGGCCGAGGACGCGTTCGTCGACGAGATCGCCGACCTGGAGGTCCCCTACGTGTGGGTCCGCGGCAACCACGACTCCATGGGCACCCAGCGGGCGGTCGGGGCGCAGGAGAACGCGGTCGTCCTCGACGACGAGGTGCGGGAGGTCGCGGGGATCCGGTTCTACGGCGCCGGCGACCCCCGGTTCACCCCCGACAAGGCCCTCGACAACCCGACCAACAGCGAGGTGGCGGCGCTCGGGGCCGAGCAGGCCGCCTCGATCGCCGACGCCGACCCGCCGGTGGACGTCACGGTCCTGCACGACCCGCTGCAGGCGCGGGCGTTCAGCGGGGAGGTGCCGTTGGTCCTCGCCGGCCACGGACACGACCGCAGGACCGAGGTGCGGGAGAGCGGGACGCGCTTCTTCGTGCAGGGCTCGACGGGCGGCGCCGGCCTGCGCGGCCTCGACCACGGCGAGGACCAGCCGACGCCCTATGAGGCGTCCGTGCTGTACTTCGACGCCGAGACCAGGCGGCTGCAGGCGTGGGACGACGTCACGCTGGGCGGCCTGGGGCTGACGTCGGCGCGGATCGAGCGGCACATCGAACCCGAACCGCAGCGGGAGATCACACCGGCCTCCCCGTCGCCCACCATGCCCGCGGCCGGGACCGGTTCGCGGGAGGCGCCCCCGTTGTCGCCCTCCCCCTCGGCCTCGCCGCCGATCTCGCCGTCACCAAGCCCCTCACCTGCGGTTTCGCCCTAATGATCGGACACCCGGAAACCGCTTTGGCACTTGGTCGCGATCTCCCCTATGCTTAACCCGTCCCCGACGGCAGGCGAAGCGGGAAATGACGACTCGTTCGTCGTCGAGGCCCCCATCGTCTAGAGGCCTAGGACGCCGCCCTTTCAAGGCGGTAACACGGGTTCGAATCCCGTTGGGGGTACGGGCTCCGTCCAAAGCACTGCTGAAGGTCTGGCAGAATGGAGGACACGGAGCGCGGGGCGCGAAACATCCGGTAAGATCGGGGGGAAGCGCCAAGCGGTACAAAAGAAGAACAACAAGGTCCTGTGGAGCAGCTTGGAGTGCTCGCCACCCTGTCAAGGTGGAGGCCGCGGGTTCAAATCCCGTCAGGACCGCTCGCCACACCACACGGTGTACCCGGGGCCAGGTAGCTCAGTTGGTACGAGCGTCCGCCTGAAAAGCGGAAGGTCGGCGGTTCGACCCCGCCCCTGGCCACCCCGATGATCAGCACAGAAGCCCGGAGCCGAACAGGCCCCGGGCTTTTTTGACAGCAACGTGACAGCAACCGCGTCAGCCGAGCGCTTCGCCGAGCCGCCCGAGCGCCCGCCGCTTGTCGTCGAGGGATGCGTGCGCGTAGATCGTCATGGTCACCCCGATGTCGCTGTGCCCCACGATCTCCCGGACCACCTGAGGCGGAACGTCGAGGTTGAGCAGCAGCGTCACGCAGGTGTGGCGCAGGTCGTGGAAGCGCACCCCGCCGAGGCCGGCCCGCTCGCGCAGCGGCCCCCAGCTCCGCCGGAGGTTGTCCGGCTCCAGGGGGGTGCCCCGCTTCGACGGGAACACCAGCCCCTGTTCCTCCCAGTCCGGCCAGGCGTCCGAGCGCTCCGCGAACTGCCGCCTGCGGTGCTCCTTGAGCGCGTCCACGCACAGACCGGGCAGCGGCACCGTCCGCGCGGAGTCGTCGGTCTTGGGCGGAACGAGCTGCAGTTCCCCGCCGACCCGCTGGAGCGTGTTGACCACCTCCAGGCGGCCCGCGTCCAGGTCGACATCGGCCCAGCGCAACCCGAGCAGTTCGCCGCGCCGCAGGCCCAGGCACAGCGCCAGGACGTAGAGCGCGTGGAACCGGTCGTCCCTGGAGACCTTGAGCAGGCGTTTGGCCTGGGCGACGTCGAGGCCGCGGTTCACCGCGTAGCGCGGGGGAGAGACCCTGACCAGCTTCGCGACGTTGCGGGGGATGATCTCCTCGCGCACCGCCGACTCCAGGGCGTTGCGCAGCACCGCGTGAACTGACTGCACCATGCGCGGGGACAGCGTGGAACCGCAGCACGCCTTGGGCTCCAGGGCACAGCACCGCGGTTTCTCCCGAGCGGCGTCGACGCCGTCGTGACAGCACCGGCACTGTTGCCGAACGCGCGTGACGAACGTGCGGACGTCGCGCGCGGTCAGCTTGCCGAGCCGCTTCCTCCCCAGGCCGGGGACGAGGTGGCGCCGGATCACGCCCTCGTAGCCCTGCACGGTCTTGGGACGCCGCTCGGCCCGCACGACATGCTCCAGCCAGTAGGACAGGTACTCCTGAACCGTCCAGTTCTCCGAGGCGACCGGGATGCCCTGATCGGAGTCGGCGAGCAGCTTGTTCAGCTTGGACCGGGCGTCGTCGTAGTCCCTGCCGTAGCCCTGGACGCGCTTGTACGTGCCGTCGGTGGTCAGCACGTAGCCCGCGAAGGCGTAGCGCCCGTCCTTGCGCTGCCAGACACTTCCGTCCCCGTTGGCCCGCTTGCTCCGCTTCCGCCTGCCCCGGTTGCCGCCCGTGGGGTTGCCGGCCATCACGCCACCTCCGCCAACGCGTCGAGGCACTCGGACAGGGACGCAACCGGAACGAGTCGGCGCCGCCCGATCTTCACCGTGCGGAGCCGTCCGGACCGGATGAGGTTGTAGAGGGTCCAGCGGCTCACCCGCAGGCGAGCGGCGGCTTCATCGACCGTCAGAACGAGATCACTCACCACTAAGCCGCCTTCCCGGTTGCCGAAAGATCGGTTTGTTGTGTCTGCCGTGCCGTGCCGCGTCGAGTTGGGCGCGGCGTTTGAGCGACTCCCCCACTGCGCGTAGGAGCCGGTGTTCGCGTGGGGGTACGTCGGGGTCGGTGGGTCGGGCGAGTTTCCAGGCGATGTCGTTACCGGCCACGGCCAGCCGGATCGGCGAGCCGGGTTGCCCGGTGTCGTCGTCGGGGTCGGCTGTGGGGTCGACGCCGAGGGCGTCGAGGACCCAGGCGAGTCGGTCGGCCTTGTGGTCGGCGAGCGTCTTGCCCGACCATTTGCGCGAGACCAGCACGCGGCGTCCGGCGTAGCCGAGGTGTTCGCGCTTGTGGGCTTTGGAGCGGCAGTAGCCGGGGCGCAGGCCCGCTTTGGCGTCTTGGGGTTGGATGCCGTATCGGAGCCAGTTGGCGCAGCGCGGCGAGCAGGGTTCGAACCGCAGGGCCTGCACCAGCCGGTCGACGTGGCGTTCCTGCGCCTCAGTCTCGATCGTGTGGCATTCGGCGATGTCCTTGGTCAGGTACTTGGCCAGGTAGCGCACGCACCGGTCCGCGTCGGCCGAACCCGCGAGCACGCCCTTGGCGTCGACCTGCGGCCCGAAGCGCACCACGTGCATCGGTTCGGCGTCCGGGTTCGGCGTCGAGGGCGTCCAGTGCCTCATCCCAGGTGGGCAGGAGTTCACCGGTCGTCGTGTCGACATAGGTGTTTGCCTCCTCGTCCCACACCGGCAAATCCGCGCCGTCATAGACCACCTCGTCAGCGGCAGGCCACCACACCTGGTGGTAGGTGGCCGCCGCGATCTGGCGCAGCTCCGAGCGCGGGATCGTGCCCCGGGTGGCCATGTGCAGGTGCGGCGCCAGGCGGCGTTGCGGCTCCACGGCGGCGAAGTACTGGACGTCGAAGCCGGCCACCCGGCGCAGGTTCTGCACGAACCGGTCGATCAGCTTGGAGAAGTGCAGCGCATCCCGAGCCGCACGGCGGTAGTCATAGGCCGCCGGATCCACCGGGGTGCCGTCGCTCTTCACCCGCCCGTAGCTGTCACAGGTCAGCGTGACGAACAGCGAGGGCCGGAAGGTCTTGCCCGAGGCCGGGTCTTGGAAGGTCTGGCCCACGGTGCGCCGCACCATCGGCCGCTTCGGCAGCTCCGGAGCGTCTTGCCGCCTCTTGGTCGAGCGCACCCGCCGCGGCTTCGACGAGCCCGACGAGGAAGCCACCGATCCCCGCAGCCCCGAGGCCGAGATCTCCTCATCCAGGTCGGCGATGGCCGCATCCAGCGCCGCCAACTCGGCCGGGTCAGCCGAGCCGGAGGAGGCCAACGCGTCACGTTCGGCGGTGATCACCGCGCGCTGTTCCACCCAGGCCCGCTGCACCTCGGACGGCTCATCCGGAACCACGGTGGGTTCCTCGGCCAGGTGCCAGCCCTCTTCGCACTGGGTGCGCCGGATCGAGCGCTTACGGCGCGCACACGCCGTACAGCGGGACTCCAGCGTGGACCCGCACGGCACGTCCACGATCTCGGTGGCACCGGTGGCCAGGTCGGTGCGCCGCAGGCTCACGGGCTGGATGCACACGCCCTTGTCTGCGGCGATCTGCTCGGCCACCTCCCGCGCCAACGGTTGGGCCAGGCGTTCGGCGCGGGTGGTCTTGCCGGTCGGGGTCGGCATTCAGGCGACCCCCTCATCCACGACCGGACGCAGGGACGGAGCCCCGTACTCGGCCGCCATGGCGTCGATGTCGGCATCGCAGACGAACGCGGCCCGCACCCGCACCGGCACGGGTGAGCCCTCCAGCCGGACGAAGGCCACCCCGGGTAGATCGGGGTCGATCAGGTGGGCATTCGCGCCCCTCTCGCGCGCCCCGTCCCCGAGCACCATGTCCACCTGCGAGGCTTCATCCAGCCGAAGCGCGATCTTGTCCGGAAACAGGTTGCGCAGGTTCAGCACCTCCTTGCGCGGATCCTGCAGCGCGGCCAACACGCTCACGCCGACCGAGCGCCCCTGGCTGGTCAGCGTGGCCAATGCGTTCTCCGCCCGCCGTCGCACGTCCCGATCCGGGTGGTAGGCGGTCACAAACGCGACCTCGTCGACCACCACGACCACGAACGGGTCCTCGACCGTGGGTGTGTGGACGCGCTGTTTACCGGCGTAGCGCGCGGCCCGTTCCTGCATCATCGAGACCGCCGCTTCGAGCAGGCCCACCGCCGTCTCCCCGGTGTCGGCGTAGCGGGCGAACAGGGCGCGTCCGTAGGACAGCTCCATGCGCTTGGGATCGACGGCCCACACCTGCGCCGTACCGTCCTCAATCGCGGGCAGCATCGCGCGCACGGCCGACCAGATCACCGAGCCCTTACCGGCACCCGTCACCCCCACGGTGAGCACGTGGGTTCCGTGCAGCCGCAGCCGCCACACCTCGCCGTCCTCACACAGCCCCATCGGCAGCGCCCGAAGGTCCACCGCCTCAGGGACCTCCAGCGCATCAATGGGCTGGGCCAGGGTGTCGAAGCGGGGGAACTCCAGCACCACATCCCGAGGCCCGTTGACGGTCACCCGGCACGACGGCGCGCCGAAGCCGTGCGCCAGCTCGCTCACCCGCTGTTCCACATCGGTCGGGGCGGTGCCGGCCACCAGGCGCACCCGCACCCGGTCCGACCACTCAGAGCAGGTCACCCGCCGGATGCGCGGCAGGTACTGGCGCTCCTGGTAGGACTCCGCCAACCCGGCGACCACCAGCACCGGTTGCCAGTGCCGCCGATACACCCACACCCACCGCCACGCCGCCAAAGCCCGCAGCGCCACACACCGCCGGAACAAGTCCGGCCACCGACGCCACCACACCAACAGCCCGAGATCGGCGACCGTCCAGACGACCGCGAGCGCCACCCAGCCCAACCAGTGCCACACCGCCACCGAGACCGCCACGGTTGCCACCGCCACCGGGAAGCGGAACGGCAGCAGGACGAGCAGCCCGACCAGGCGAGCCACCCAGCGGGCGAGGATGAAGATCCCCGGCGTCTCCACCACCGGAGTCGAGAACCGCACGGTCTGGGCCGGAACCGGCGCGGTCGGCTGCACCTGGGTGGAACCCGCTCGATTACTGCGCAACATAAGCTGAACACACCTCTTCCACGATCAAAGGCAACGGTCAGGGATGGAGTTGAAAGGGGCGGCCGTAGGTGTTGGCGCACCAGGCCGCCCCGCTTGCACGTCAGGCAGCGTCGGGGGATGCGCGAAGACGCTCCAGCTCCGACAGGTAGGTCTGAGCGGCCGCGACCAGATCGCGGGCGAAGGCCACATCGGCCGTAGTGACCGGGGTATCGTGGCCGTTCGGGCTCAGCGTCAGCGAAACGCCCCCGGCTTGCACGTAGAGGATCGGCTTACTCGTGGGGTAGCGGTGGCACAGCACCCACGCGCCATCCCCCAGATGCAGCCGCAATCCGCCCCAGGAACTCTGCTCCGGCCCACTCGTCTGCGCGCCGCTCATCAGGCACCGTCCTTGCCCGCACCAGCCGGGGCCGAGCGGCGCCCCGCACCCGCACCCGCATCCGCACCGGGTGCCTTCACGCCCCGGGCGCGCAGGGAGTAGGCCACGCGGGGGCGGCGCCCGTTGTCGTCGACGTAGGGCATGACCGCCATGGACTCGAACTCGATGGGCCGGAACGGCAGCCCCGGCACCTCATCGGGCAGGGTCGGGCAGACCTCGGCGGCGACCTTGACCTTGACCGACTTGGCCTTGCCGCGCGCTTCGGGGTCGGCGTCGATCACGTCCACCGCCCACAGCGGCAACCCCGACTCCTTGTCGAGCTGGGGCCGCTTGGTCTCGAAGTCGGTGATCGCCTCCACCCCGAGGGCGTAGGCACCCGCAGGGAACACCGTTGCGAACGCCACCGGCAACGCACCCTGAATCGCCATCAGTCACTCCTGTTCACTCGTTCGATGGACCGAACCGTTTGCCCTTCCGCGCCGATGTCCGACCCGGAAGAGATCGATACATGTATAGCATGTATCGATTCTTGTTGTGAACGACCACGCCCCGCTCTCCTCCACGACCTTGGACCGCTCAGCCGGTCAGACGGCCGACTCCTTCGGACATGTAGGCAGCATCCGGCACAAGGCGGGGACGCCATCACTACATGGCTGGACGTGTTCAGGACGTCCCGATAATGTGAGGCCGTCCCCAGACGTCCTGCGAACACGGGTACATGCCGAACGAGAGATTGCGCGCCGCGCTACTTGAGCAAGGGCTGACGCCGGC
This sequence comes from Spinactinospora alkalitolerans, assembly GCF_013408795.1. Lineage (NCBI taxonomy): Bacteria > Bacillati > Actinomycetota > Actinomycetes > Streptosporangiales > Nocardiopsidaceae > Spinactinospora > Spinactinospora alkalitolerans. The sequence goes on along the minus strand of NZ_JACCCC010000001.1, from coordinate 5,901,649 downwards.
CGATCTCGCCGAAGCCGTAGGCGTGGACACCAAGAGTGTCGAGCGGTGGATCGGCCTGGACCGCACCCCCTACCGGCGCCATCGATACGCGGTCGCGGCGCGACTCGGCATGGACGAGACGTACCTTTGGCCGCAGGCCCTCACCCCCAAGCAGAGCGCGGCGGCATCCGAGAGCGAGATCATCGCCGTCCACCCGCACCGCTGGACCGTGCCCCGCGACGCTTGGCGACACCTCTTCGAGTCCGCCAAGGAGGAGATCGGGGTACTCGTCTACAGCGGTTTCTTTCTGGCCGAGGACGCCAGCGTGCTGCACCTGCTCGCCGACAAGGCCAAGGCCGGAGTACGCGTGCGCATCCTGCTCGGCGACCCGGACAGCGCAGCGGTCGCACAGCGCGGCGCCGACGAGGGCATCAACGATGCGATGGCCGCCAAGATCCGCAACGTGATCGTGCTGTACAGGCCGCTGCGCGCCGTGGAGGGCGTGGAGTTCCGCCTTCACAGCACGGTCCTGTACAACTCGTTCTACCGCGCCGATGATCAGATGCTCGTGAACACCCACGTCTACGGGGCTCCCGCTGCCAACGCGCCGGTCTTACACCTGCGCAAGATCGTCGGCGGCGGCATGGTCAACACCTACGCCGAGAGCTTCGAACGGGTGTGGAGCGAAGCCGCACCGCTCGACTGAAAGAGAGCCGACCTTGGCACGCCGCATCGACTACTACGACGACCCCCAGGCCCCCGCAGCCAACAGCCTCGTCCCCTCGGTGAACGTGATCGTGGCCAACGACCGCGACGAGATCCTGATGATCCGCCGCTCCGACAACGGCAACTGGGCCGTCCCCGGCGGAGCCGTCGACCTGGGCGAGTCCGTGCCCGAGGCCGCGATCCGCGAGACCCGCGAGGAAACCGGGATCGAGTGCGAGATCACCGGGATATCGGGGATCTACAGCGACCCCAAACACATCATCCTGTACACGAGCGACGGCGAGGCCCGCCAGGAGTTCTCCATCGTCCTCTTCGCGCGCCCCGTCTCCGGCGAGCCCACGCCCAGCGACGAATCCCGCGAAGCCCGCTGGGTGCCCAAGGCCGACATCGCGGACTACGACATGGACCGCTCCATGCGGCTACGCATCAGCCACCACCTCGACGGCCGACAGGCCCCCCACATCGGTTAGTCGGCAGCGCTCAACCGCTCCTTGACCGCTTGCACCGCCTTCAGCAGGTCGGGCGAGGATCGCGTGATGGAACGGTGAACGATGTCCCCCGGTTCGTAGCGGGTGAGGATCTCCGACAGGCGCTGTTCCACCGGAAGGTGTGTGCCGTCAGGACCGGTCGTCATGTCGGAGTAGGTGAGCGCTTCCAGGAGGTCAGAGCGCGGAAGCTCGAACTCTCCCGCGAGGTCGCCGCGCAGGCCCCGTTCTTCTGCCTCGACCAGCGCGCCGGAGTGGTGCGCGACCAGTGAACACAGCCGTTCGTCTGTGTGCTCAACACTGCGCAGGTAACGGGCACCGTCCAACGGATGGAAACCCGTGGCAACCAGCGCGGGGGAGTATCCGATGTCGTGCAGCCAGGCCGACGCCGCGACGAGGTCGGCGTCACCGCCGAGTACACCCGCCAACGTCTCGGCCTGCTGTGCCACCCCCTGGGTGTGCGCCCATCGTCGCGGCAACGGCTCTTCGAGGAGACGCCGAGCGAGGTCGCGCGCCCACAGCACATGTCCCACATGTACAGGCTAGCCTGACGGCGTTTCGGCCTCCCGGACGAACCGGCCCCTGCCGTGGACGGAGCGGACCAGGCCCGAACCCTCCAGCTCCGACAGCGCCTGCCGCGCAGTACCCCGCGAGACGCCGTAGCGCTGCACGATCGCCGATTCACTGGGCAGCGGCGCGCCGGGAGCGAGGACACCACTGCTGATCTGCTCCCGCAGTTCCGCGGCGATCCGGCGATACTGCGGCAACCGCGCGGAGTCGTCCCCGGCCTTCTCTGAAGGGTCGCAGACGACGCGCCCGGTACCAGGAAGCGCCCGGATCAGCCGTTCCTCTTCCAGCGACGCCAGCGCCCGTCGGACGGTCGTGCGCGACACCCCGAACTCCCGGCCCAGCGCGGATTCCGAGGGGACCGGTGCCCCGGGCGACAGCTCGCCATCGGCGATGCGCCGGCGCAGGGCGTCCGCTATCTGCATGTAGGTCCCCCACGGGGTAGAGCGTGGGCTCACCTGGCGTTCCCTTCGATGTCACTTGAGCCGTACTGCACAATGATCCCAGCCCTCGTTTGCCCTCTTCGCTGGTTGCCTTGCGTCCGACGGGGGGAGCCGCGCGACCGATTGGGGAGGGACGGAGCATCGGCCGCGCGGCGGTCTTTTCAGGCTGTGGGTTCCTCCCGCAGAGGCCGCCCGACCTTGGCCGGAGGGTTCTCCAGCTGCCGCACGAACTCGTCAACGTCGCTCTCAATGAGGGTCGGCGCGTGATCGGCATCGGCCACGCGGGTACTCGCGATCCACAGGCGTTCGGTCCTGCGGATGTTCCACCGCTCCCCGTAGCCCCGCCGGAGCAGGCGCAGCAGCGGGTCCGTCGCCCCCGTCATGCCGCAGCCTCCAGCGGCCGCGCGATGTCCAGGAGGACCGCGACGCCCAGGCGAGTCCGGTCGTCGCGCCGCTGCCGTCGCCTCCACTCTTCGCGGAGGACGTAGGGGCGGACCATGGCCGCTTTGGGCAGTACCGGATAGGCCGGAGGAGCCGGAGTGAACGGGATGGGCACATAGGGCCGCGGGCGATCCGCAGACGCCCGCCCGCGAGGAGGCCGGGCCTGATATCGGACGATAGGGTTCCGCATGTTCCGCCTGCTTCCGTCAGGTTGGGACCACGCCCCCGGAGTGTTCGCCGCACTCGCGGGGGTCTTTGCTGCCTGCGGAAACCCTCGTCTGATCAGCCGGACATGTGTACCTCGTATCGGACATCTTGAGGGACGTCTTGGGACGTCTTCTGTTATCGTCGGGATCCCCCGCGTCCCGGAGGTCACCGACGTGAACGAGGTTCTACGCCAGGCACTGGCCACCGCCCGCCTGACAGACACCGAAGCCGCCGCCCGCCTGGGCGTGGACCCCAAGACCGTCCGCCGCTGGATCACCGGCCAGAAGCCCTACCCCCGCCACCGCTGGGCCATCGCCGATCTCGTGGGAGTCCCAGAGGGCAAGCTCTGGCCCGAGACCGAGGCCAGGAAGGCCGAAGCGCACCCGCCACCGCCCGCAACAGGATTGCATCACCTCTACCCCCACCGCTGGACCGTCCCACACCAGGCATGGCGCGAACTCTTCGAATCCGCCGAACACGAGATCGGGATACTCGTCTACAGCGGCCTCTTCCTGGCCGACGACACAGGCATCCTGCGCCTCTTCGAGCGCAAAGCGCGCGCCGGTACCGCAGTCCGAATACTGCTGGGCGATCCGAACAGCCCCCAGGTCAAACAACGGGGAGAAGAAGAGGGCATCGGTGATGCGATGGCGGCCAAGATCCGCAACGCACTCGTGCTGTACCGCCCTCTACTCGGCGTCGAAGGCATCGAGCTCCGGCTACATCAGACGGTGCTGTACAACTCGATGTACCGCGCCGATGATCAGTTGTTCATCAACCAGCACGTCTACAGCGCCCCGGCATCGGCCACCCCGGTCTTCCACATCGACGGCCGAGCGAGCCACGACATGGCAGCGACCTACCTACAGAGCTTCGAACGCACGTGGGAGTCAGGGACGTCCTATAGCCCTTGAGTACCGTTTGGCTTCCGCACAGCACTGCCGAATTGGGCTATGTGAGATCAAGGCGACGGCGCTTCGCGCCGTCGCACCGGCACGTCGGCCCATCGCTCGGGCTGCGGGCTGCCGCCCGGTCCCGAGCGCGCGCCCGACGGCCGGGGTCGGCAGGAGCGAGCGTCACCGGAACCTCATCCCTCCACACGGGGCCGCGCCGTCGCCCACGGACAGGATGCAGAAGCGTCACACGCCGATTCGATCATCCCCCCTCGGCCATCCGGCGCTCTCGGTCCCGAGGCACTCGGTCGCGCGACTCTGTCTGTCTTCGGTCGAGGCCCCGGCGCGACCGAGCACCTCGGACCGGAAACCGTGGCCGGTCGCCGCTGGGGTCGCCGGAAGATCGGGCCAGGGGAGGAGCGCCCCCTTCCCTCTGCTGTAGTGGTCGGCCCCTGCCGCCCGTTGAGCAGGAAGATACGGGGCGCGAGTGACAGCAACGGTGACAGCAACGGCGGCGACCACGGGCAGCCGAGCGCGGTCACCGGCCCGCGTCGGTCCACGCTCGTTCGGTCAGTCCAGGCCGGTTGCTCCGCCTGAAAAGCGGAAGGTCGGCGGTTCGACCCCGCCCCTGGCCACCCCGATGATCAGCACAGAAGCCCGGAGCCGGACAGGCCCCGGGCTTTTTTGACGGCGTGGACACCTCCCGTGGGCGTGGCTACGATGCGGCGATGCTGAGAACAGTGGGTATGTGGGTGGCCGGTGTCTGCGCGGTGCTGCTCGTGGTCTTGGGAGTGGTCCAGATCCTGCTCGGCTCGGACGAGGGAAGGGTGACGATCATCGCCGGCGTCGCCACGGGCGGCTCGATCGCGTTCCACCGACTCCGGCGGCGCAGGCGGTAGCGCCGGGAGGTCGCCCCGCCCCGAAGAGCTGAGGCCTCGCTCAAGGAAGGGCCGGGAGGGTCAACCGTTGTCGGCGCGGAGGCGGTCGAGCCTGCGGCGGTCGCGCTTGGTCGGGCGGCCGGCCCCGCGTTCGCGGCGGGCCACCGGTGCCGCGGCATCCGGCGGCGGGGCGGGGGTGTTGTCGACGAAGCAGCGCACGGCGACGGGCGCGCCGACCCGCTTCTCGATCACGTGGCTGACATCGACGATCCGGGTGATGCCGTGGACCCGGGCCTTGACCACGTCACCGACGCGTACCGGGGTGGCGGGCTTGGCCGCCCGGTCGTTGACCCGGACATGGCCGCCCCTGCACGCCTGCGCGGCCTCCGCGCGGGTCTTGGTGAGCCGGACGGCCCACAGCCAGCGGTCCAGCCGACCGGTGGGCGGCCCCGGCGGAAGGGGACGTGCCGGCGGGGCCGGCTGCTCCGACGACTCGGCCGACCCGGGTTCCGGCCGGGCCGAGACCTCTCCTGGATCGTTCACGCTGGCGGGTCCTGTTCGTCGACGCGGGCGCACGGCTTTTCGAGGAGGCCCTCATATCGCACTGTAGCGCCCCCGCGGGCTCAATCCTTCTTGTCGGGCTGGGAGAACGCGATCCCGAAAGCCATGCCGATTCCGATGCCGAACGCGATTCCGACGGCCACGTTGTCCATGGTCATCCCCAGAGCGGCGCCGATGGCCACGCCGATGGCCATCCCGCTGCCCATGGCCGCCTTCTTGTTCATGGTTCCTCCCACGCCTCACGTCCCTCACGTCCGGTTTCCGCTCCGCTGTGTGATCGGACGCAGCGGGCGCGCCGCACGGTTCCGATGAGCGGCATCACACGGCGTCGCCGTCCGCATCCGGCCGGTACCGCGCCCCGCGTCCGGCGGCGGCACGCCGGTCCGCCTCAGGGGAGCGGAACGGCGCCGTCGGCGAAGTCCTCGGGCCAGGGCACGCCCAAGGCGTCCCACCACCGCAGGTAGGGGGTGCCGAGGACGGACGGCCGCGCTCCGTCGGCGTCCCAGGTCCGCGACACCTCGTCGAGGTCGGCGCGGTCCACCCCGAACAGGGCCGCGGCCCGCCGCCGGGCCGCGGAATCATCGTTCTCGGGTATCCCGGAGTCCTGCTCGTCGATGGCCGCCTGGTGAACGGTCTTGCCGTCCGAATCGATGATTTCGTTGATCACGCCGTATTCGTCGAAGTCGGTCGCCACGACCGCGCGGGCGGCCGCTCCCGGGACGAGGGCGGCCCCCGCGTCCGTCAGCGGCAGGGGCGAGCGGGGAAAGAGCAGGAAGACCCTGCGGTCCCGGACGAGGACGTGCGCCTCCTCGTCCGCCAGCGCAGGCAGATCGCGTACCTTCCGGAGGAAATGCTGTGAATCCTGATCGGGCAGCAGATCGAAACAGGCCCAGCCGCTGAAGGAGGACATGGCCGGCAGTGTAGGAGGTGCCGCCGACGGAGATCCCCGCGCGCATCGCCGCCCGGGTCGTGGCGGGGCGGGGCGCGCCTCCGTTCCCGCCTTCTCCGGATGACGATGACGGCGCCGCAGACCAGCGGGGCCGTACGGGCAGGAGTGCGGCGGTGGGGAGCGGGGCAGGGGGACACCATGTTCGTCTTCTTCAGCAACCGGCTCGGCTGCTTCGGGTCGATCGCCGTCTCGATCGCGGCGACGGCCCTGCTGCTGCTGATCCTCTACGCCTGCAGTTCGGGCGCCGTCCTCGGCTGAGCGGCGCGCGCCGCGGAAAACGGTTCGCGCCGCCCGCGCTTCCGGCGGGATAGTGGGGTCCCATGGGCCATATCGATCTCGCCGGAGTGGGTTTTCAGCTGCCCGACGGCCGGACGCTGCTGGACGAGGTGTCCTTCCGCGTGGGCGAGGGCATGAAGGCGGTGCTCGTCGGCGCCAACGGCAGCGGCAAGACGACCCTGCTGCGCATCATCGCGGGGGACGAGGCCCCCTCAGCCGGAACGGTGAACCGCAGCGGCGGCCTGGGGATCATGCGCCAGTTCATCGGCTCGCACGCCAACGCCGGCGCCGGGGCCGACGGCGTGGCCGCCCCCTTGGGCGCCGACTCCACAGTGCGCGACCTGCTCCTCTCGGTGGCCGTGCCGCAGGTGCGGGCCGCGGCCCGGGAGCTCGACGCCGCCGAACTCGCCATGATGGAGCGCGACGACGAGGCCGTCCAACTGCGTTACGCCCAGGCGCTCGCCGACTGGGCCGACGCGGGCGGCTACGAGGCCGAGGTGCTCTGGGACGTCTGCACGGTCGCGGCGCTCGGCGTGCCGTTCGCCCGGGCGCAGTACCGCGAACTGGGCACGCTCTCCGGCGGCGAGCAGAAGCGGCTGGCGCTGGAGGCGCTGCTGCGCGGACCCGACGAGGTGCTGCTGCTGGACGAGCCCGACAACTACCTGGACGTGCCGGGCAAGCGGTGGCTCGAAGAGCGGTTGCGCGAGACCGCCAAGACCGTGCTCTTCGTCAGCCACGACAGGGAGCTGCTCGCCCGCACCGCGACGCACCTGGTCACGCTGGAGGGCGGTATGGCCGTCGGCAACTCGGCGTGGGTACACGGCGGCGGGTTCGCGAGCTACCACCAGGCGCGCCGCGACCGGCACGAACGCTTCGCCGAGCAGCGCCGCCGATGGGACGAGCGCCACGCGAGCCTGCGCGAGCTCGTGCGCAACCTGCGGCAGAAGGCGGCCAACAACGACGGGATGGCCAGCCGGTACCAGGCCGCCATGACCCGGCTGCGCAGGTTCGAGGAGGTCGGGCCGCCGCCGGAGCCGCCGCGCGAGCAGAACATCAGCATGCGGCTGCGCGGCGGCCGCACCGGTGTGCGCGCTCTGACCTGCACGGATCTGGAGCTCACCGGTCTGATGAAGCCGTTCTCGGTGGAGGTGTTCTACGGCGAGCGGGTGGCGGTGCTCGGCTCGAACGGTTCGGGCAAGTCGCATTTCCTGCGCCTGCTCGCCGACCCCGCCGCCGTCGCGCACACCGGACGGGCGAGGCTGGGCGCGCGGGTGGCTCCCGGCCATTTCGCCCAGACCCACCACCACCCGGAGTGGAACGGCCGGACGCCGGCCGGGATCCTGGAGCAGGACCACGCCCGCCCGCTGGACCTGGCAGCGCCCGTCCTGCAGCGCTACGAGCTGGCGCGCCAGCGCGACCAGCGCTTCGAGACGCTGTCCGGCGGCCAGCAGGCCAGGTTCCAGGTGCTGCTGCTGGAGCTGTCCGGGGCCACGATGCTGCTCCTCGACGAGCCGACCGACAACCTGGACGTGGAGTCGGCCGAGGCGCTGGAGACCGCGCTGGAGGCGTTCGAGGGCACGGTGCTCGCCGTGACCCACGACCGCTGGTTCGCGCGCTCCTTCGACCGCTACCTGGTCTTCGGGGCCGACGGCGCGGTGTACGAGTCGGCCGACCCCGTCTGGGACGAAGGCCGGGTGCGGCGCGAGCGGCACCACTGAGTCCTCACCGGCCACGTCCGGGGCCCGGGCCCCGGATCCTGGGTGCGGCCCTGCCCGCCGCCGGGTGGCGGGCGGTCCGGACGGGAACGGGAGAAGCGGCGGTGAGGGCGGGCGGGGACCCGCGTCGGCGTGCCCCTGTCCGCCGGTCTTGACCCCGCGGACCCCACCGCCGCCGTTTCAGGCCCCGCCCTCCGCAAGGACCCCGTCGAGATCGGCGAGAAACCGCTCAGTGCAGGTCGGCGGCTCGCAGGAGGACGGCGGCCCGGTTGCCGACGCGCAGCCGCTCCAGCGGGCGGACGCCGTCGGGCACCGCGATCCTGCGGGTGCGGGCGGTCACCGCGAGCACGGCCGGTCCGGGCAGGACCCCGGCGAGCGAGCGCAGCAGGGCCGGGACCGGGTCGGCGCCGGGGACGGCGCCCGACCAGTGGGTGAGGTCGCCGTAGGGCACGTCGGTGAGCACGAGGTCGACCGGGTGCCCGGGCTCGGCCGGTGCGAACGCGTCGCCCGGCCACGCCTCGTGCGGGAGGTCGCCGCCGAGGCCGGACAGCCGCGCCGCGAGCCGGCGCGCGGCGTCGGCGGTCTCCAGGTAGGACGGTTTGCCGAACTCCGCGGCGCGCGCCCGCAGCTCGCCTTCGCGCCCGGCCAGCCCCCGCTCGGTCAGCAGCTCCAGGTTGCGCGCCGCGAGCCGCACCGCCGCGTCGTCGACGTCGGACGCCAGCACGCGCGCCAGCCGGTCGCGGTGCAGCAGCCCCAGCACCGCGGCGAGGTATCCGCTGCCGCAGCACGGGTCCCACAGCGTCACAGGCCGGTTGGGCGAATGCGCGGACGCGCGCTGGAACAGCTCGTCGGCCAACCGCACCGGGAACCCCGGATGTCCGGGCGCCGAGCGCAGCACCTGCCCGCTCGCGAGGTCGGAGCGGTCGGCGCGGTCGGTCGCGTAGCGGTAGGCCATATCCTCCCCATGATCCCGCACTCGCCTCCCGGGGGCCGGGTGGTTCGGGGTCGGGGGTTCAGGCGGGCGGCGACGGCCGGGTGGGGGTTCGGGAAGGTGTGTCGGGTGTTGGGTCTGCCGGGGCGGCTCTTCTCGCTTCCCCGCTCAGCCTCCGCGGGGGGCGTACATGATGACCGCGACCCCTGCCAGGCAGAGGGCCGCGCCCGCCAGGTCGTAGCGGTCGGGGCGGAAACCGTCCACCAGCATGCCCCAGAGCAGGGAGCCGGCCACGAACACGCCTCCGTAGGCGGCGAGGATGCGGCCGAAGTGGGCGTCGGGCTGCAGGGTGGCGACGAAGCCGTAGAGGCCCAGGGCGATCACGCCGGCGCCCGCCCACAGCAGGCCCCGGTGTTCGCGCACGCCCTGCCAGACCAGCCAGGCGCCGCCGATCTCGGCCAGGGCGGCCAGGGCGAACAGCACGATCGATTTGAGAACGGTCACGTTCCCGCAGCCTAGGACGTTGCAGCCGCAGCGGCCGCACCGGGACAGGCCTCTATGGTGATCTGGATCGCTCTTGGGGGTGAGATGCGGCGCTTAACGGGTATAGAACGGCGTTGCCGTCTCGGTGGAACCAGAAGAACCTGGCGAACCGGAAAGAACCGGCGAACCGGAAACCCCCCGGTGAACCAGAGGAACAAGGAGCAGTCCCCGCGTGGAATCCCTCAACGATGCGATCGTCGCCTTCGACAACGCTTTCTGGTCGTACCTCATCATCCCCCTGCTCGTCTTACTGAGCCTGTACTTCACGTTCCGCTCGGGCCTGGTCCAGTTCCGGATGATCCCCGAGATGTTCCGGGCCCTGAGCGGCACCAACGAGACGGCGCCCGACGGCAAGAAGCCGGTCTCGTCGTTCCAGGCCTTCGCGATCTCCGCCGCCGCGCGGGTGGGGACCGGCAACGTCGCCGGCGTGGCCACCGCCATCGCACTGGGCGGCCCGGGCGCGGTGCTGTGGATGTGGCTGATGTCGCTGCTGGTCGGCGCGACGAGCTTCGTGGAGTCCACGCTCGCGCAGTTGTACAAGGTGCGTGACAGGACCGGCTACCGCGGCGGCCCCGCCTACTACATGCAGCACGGACTCAACGCGCGCTGGGCCGGCGTGATCTTCGCGATCGTCATCACCGTGACGTTCGGGTTCGTCTTCAACGCCGTGCAGAGCAACACCATCTCCCTGTCCGTCAGGGAATCGGTGGACGCCTCGGGGATCGGGGTCGCCGGCTGGATGGCCCCCGCGATCGGCGTGGCGCTGGTCCTGGTCACCGGAGCGGTGATCTTCGGCGGCGTGCGGCGGATCGCGCACGTCGCGCAGGCCCTGGTGCCGTTCATGGCGCTCCTCTACATCCTGATGGGCCTGGTCGTGATCGCTATGAACATCGAGAAGATCCCCGGTGTGCTCGCCGAGATCGTGACGCACGCGTTCGGGTTCCGCGAGCTCGCCGCCGCCGGTGTGGGCACCGCGATCGTGCAGGGCGTGCGCCGCGGCATGTTCTCCAACGAGGCCGGCCTGGGCTCGGCCCCCAACGCCGGCGCGACCGCCGCGGTCAGCCACCCGGTCAAGCAGGGCCTGGTGCAGACCCTCGGTGTCTACTTCGACACCCTGATCGTCTGCTCCACCACCGCCTTCATCATCCTGCTGTCCGACCCGGTCTACGGCGAGAACCGCGGCCCGGTCATGACGCAGGAGGCGCTGGAGGCCAACCTCGGCACCTGGTCGCTGCACCTGCTGACCGCCATCATCCTGCTGCTGGCCTTCACCTCGGTGCTGGGCAACTACTACTACGGCGAGGCCAACATCGGCTTCCTCACCCGCAGCACCGGCGTGATGACCGCCTACAAGTGGGTCTTCCTGCTGATGACCTTCCTCGGCACCATCGGCTCGGTGGACCTGATCTGGAACCTCTCCAACACCTCGATGGGCGTCATGGCGCTGGTCAACCTGCTGGCCATCGCGCCGCTCGGCGTGATCGCCGCCCGGCTGGCCAAGGACTACATCGAGCAGCGCAGTCAGGGGCTCGACCCCGTCTTCGAGCGGGACCGGATGCCGGACCTGACCGGCGTGGAGTGCTGGGGGCCCGGCGAGGCGGCGCCGTCACGCAGCTCGGCGGGTATCCGGGCCTGAGTCCGAACGACGGCCCGAACGACACCTCATGACGGGCGTGCCGGACCCGGTTCCGGCACGCCCGAAACCCGCTCAATGCGGGCGATGCGGGACGATCGCCGCCGTGCTCCGGCCGGCCTGCGAGTAGGCTCTTGCCTCCCTACTCTCGGTCACACCTGAGCGGAGCCCTCTCTTGGTCCTGCGGCACCGTGTCCGGGCGGTCGTGGAGGCCCGCTGGTTCCAGTCGGCCGTCATCGCGGTCATCCTGGTCAACGCGTTCGTCCTCGGCGTGGAGACGTCGCCGCGGTGGGTCGACCGCTACGGCGAGACCCTGCACCTGGTGGACATGTGCGTGCTCGCCGTGTTCGTGGTCGAGCTGGCCCTGCGCCTCTACGCGCACCGCGGGAACTTCTTCCGCGACCCGTGGAGCTGCTTCGACCTCGCCATCGTGCTGATCGCGCTGCTCCCGGCGTCGGGCCCCTTCGCGGTCCTGCGCGTGCTCAGGGTGCTGCGCGTGCTGCGGCTGATATCGGTCGTCCCGACCCTGCGCCACGTCGTCGCCGGCCTGCTCAAGGCGCTGCCGGGGATGGCCTCCATCGCCCTGCTGGTGGCGCTGCTGCTCTACGTCGCCGCCGTCATGGCCACGAAGCTGTTCCGCGCGATCGCCCCGGACCACTTCGGCGACCTCTGGGTGTCGCTGTTCACCCTGTTCCAGATCATGACGGGCGACGGCTGGAGCGGCATCGCCAAGGCGGTCATGGAGGAGCAGCCCGCGGCGTGGATCTTCTTCGTCGGCTACATCCTGGTCTCCACCTTCATCGCGCTGAACCTGTTCATCGCCGTGGCCGTGGAGGCGCTGGAGCACGAGGACGACGAGGAGAAGGAGCGGCGGCAGGTCGGCCAGGAGGAGATCCTCGCCGAACTCCGTGAGCTGCGCGCCGAGGTGGCGCTGCTGCGGAGCAGGGGCGACTGACCGGCCCGGCGCTCACGTCGCCGGGGCGCGGGGCCGCGCGTACGCCGCGCCCGCGTATGCCGCGCCCGCGCATCGGGTAGGCGCCGGATATGAACGGTGAACGCGGGGACGCGGGAGGCGCGGGGAGCACAGAGGGCACCGCCGACATCGAGATCCGGCGGGTCCACGACGCCGAGGTGCGCGACGGGTCCGGGCTGCGGGGGCGCCGGGTCTTCCTGGTCGACGGCATGTGGCCGCGCGGCGTGCGCAAGGCCGACCTCCCGCTCGACGGGTGGCCGAAAGGGCTCGCACCGAGCAGGGAGCTGCGCACCTGGTTCGGGCACGACCCCGACCGCTGGGACGGCTTCCGGGAGCGCTACCGGGCCGAGCTCGACGCCCTCGGCGCCGATGCCCTCGCCCCGCTCCTGGACGCCGCCCGCGAGGGGCCGGTGACCCTGCTCTACGCGGCCAGGGACACCGAGCACAACAACGCCGCCGCCCTGCGCGAGCACCTGCTGGACCGACTGCACGGGCCGCGTTGACGCCGCGCCCGGGGGTAACGCCGGACGCGGGCGTGCGAGGGCGGGGCGAGAGGTCGCGGGATCCGGGAGGACGGTCGGCACGGCCGGAGCCCTCAGCCGCGGGCCCCGTCGCCTCCAGGGTGGCCGTCGGACGATTCACCTGTGGTTCTCCGCAGCCTCGACGGGAAGGGGACGCGCCCGCCTCTGCTCATCCGAGCAGGGCGTGCAGGTCGCGGCGGAGCGTCTGGTCGTCGGTGAACGCGATCGAGCGGATGCCCAGTTCCTCGGCCGCGTCGGTGTTCTCGACGCGGTCGTCGATGAAGACGACGTCGCCGGGGTCGGCGTCCATGCGGGCGAGCGCCGCGCCGAAGCTCGCCGCGTCGGGCTTGACCAGCCCGAGGTCGCAACTGAACAGCATGGGGTCGAAGCGGTCGGCCAGCGGTGACTCCCGCAGCGCGGAGGCGAGGTCGCGGGGCAGGTTGGACAGCATCGCGATCCGGTGCCCGCGCGACGCCGCCAGCGCGTCGACGAGTTCGAGGACGCCCGGCCGCCAGTGCGTCCGCGCCGCGATGTCGAGGCGGACCAGCTCCGCGGCCCGGGCCTCGTCGCAGGGCCGGCCCAGCCTGCCGGTGACCGCCCGCCAGTAGCCGGTGCCGTCGAGCGCGTCGATGTCGTAGTCGCGGCGGTCGGCCCAGTAGGCGTCCCAGAACTCGGCCTCCGTGACCGCGCCGGAGGCCGCGGCCAGCGCCGCGGAGTCGGAGGCGTGCGGGTCCTCGGTCAGGACGCCCACGTAGTCGAACAGCAGCCATGTCGGCGCGGCGGTCGCACGGGTCACGGGCTCTCCTCCTCGGTGGCGGCGGCCGGTCCGGGGCGGGCCGCGGCCGCCCATAGGTGGTGCAGGGCGTAGGAACGGAAAGGGGTCCAGTTCCGGGCCAGCTCTTCGGCGCTCTTCGGATCGCCGGAGCGGCCCAGGCGGCGCAGCGCGTTGCGCACGCCGATGTCGGTGGGCAGGAACGCGTCGCCGTCGCCGAACGCGCGCATGCGCACGTAGCCGACGGTCCACGGGCCGATGCCGGGCAACGCGAGCATCCGGGCCGCGGCCTCCTCGACGTCGGCGTCCGGGCCCAGGTCGATCTCGCCGTCGGCGACCGCGCGGGCCAGGCCGAGCAGCGCGCGTTTGCGGCCGGCGGGCATCGGCAGATCGGCGGGGTCGGCCGCGGCGAGCGCGTCGGGGGAGGGGAACAGGTGGGTCAGGCCCATGACCGGCGCGCCGAGCGGGGTCCCGTAGCGCGCGGTGAGCCCGGCGGCGACGGTGCGGGCGGAGGCCACGCTGACCTGCTGGCCCAGCACCGCGCGCACCGCCATCTCGAACCCGTCGGCCTGGCCGGGGGAGCGCGTGCCCGGCGCGCGCTCCACCAGCGGGGCCAGGACGGGATCCCGGCCCAGGCGGGCGTCGATGCGGGCGGGGTCGGCGGCGGTGTCGAAGATCCGGTGCGGCGCGCCCAGCGCGTCGGCGAGGTCTCGCGGGTCCGCGGCGTACACCCGGCAGTCGAGCGCGTGCCCGTCCCGCCGCCACCGCGCCTCCAGCGCGCCGGGGCCGTGCGGCAGCCGCAGCGTGCGCCGGTAGACCGATCCGTCGCCGGCCTCGACCCCGGCGACCGCCCGGGTCGCCAGGAAGCCGAACAGGGCGTCCGCCGCGAACGGCGCCCGCATCGGGACGCGGACCGGTTCGGTGTGCATCTCCACCACGCCCTCCGCCCTTCTGCGCCGATCCCGACCTTATCGACCTCGGAGCGCGGCCCTCTCGGATCCGGGCTTCGGCGTCCACGGGTTCCGGAATCGACGAGACATACCCTAGGGGGGTATGGTACTTATAGAGGGAAGGCGATCGAGTGCGTGTCTCCAGGAGGTTGGAATGGCCGTCACTGTTTACAGCGTTGAGGGAATGACCTGCGGCCACTGCGTCGGCTCGGTCCGCGAGGAGGTCGGCGGGATCGCGGGGGTCGAGAGCGTCGACGTCGACCTGGCCACGGGCGCGGTCACGGTCACCAGCGCGGCGCCGATCGACGACGCCCTGGTCCGCGGCGCCGTCGAGGAGGCCGGATACGAGATGAAGGGGAAGCGGGAGAAGCGGGAGAAGCTGTCATGAACGTCCCCGCGCGACTGGCCGGCTACGGGGCCGGCCTCGTGCTGGTCTTCGGGGCGGCGTTCGGGCTCGGCCAGGTGGTGGAGCCGGCCCTTCCGGCGGCCCCCGCCGGGGCCGGGAGCGACTCCCCCGGTCCCGTGACCGAGGACGGCGGCGGCCCCGCGCCGGCCCGCGGTGCGGAGCACGGCGATCCCGGTCAGGAGCACTGACCATGGCCACATTCTCTGAAGGAGCGGTGATGAACGGCGGTTCCCACGGCGGCGACCGGTCCGATGGCCGGATCGAGCTGGCCATCGGCGGCATGACTTGCGCCTCCTGCGCCGCGCGGGTCGAGAAGCGGCTGAACAGGCTCGACGGCGTGACCGCGACCGTCAACTACGCCACAGAGAAGGCCCGCGTCACCTTCGACGGCGGCGTCGCGCCCGAGGACCTGGTCGCCGCGGTCGAGAAGGCCGGCTACACCGCGGCGCTGCCCGAACCGTCCCGTCCGGCCGGTACCGGCGGGGCCGAGGGCGAGGAGGCCGACCCCACCCGCCCGCTGCGCGACCGGCTGATCGTCAGCGCCGTGCTGTCGGTGCCGGTGATCGCGATGGCGATGGTCCCGGCGCTGCAGTTCACCTACTGGCAGTGGGCCTCGCTGACGCTGGCCGCGCCGGTGCTGGTGTGGGGCGCGCTGCCGTTCCACGTCGCGGCGTGGAAGAACCTCAGGTCGGGCGCCGCGACGATGGACACGCTGGTGTCGCTGGGCACGGTCGCGGCGTTCGCCTGGTCGCTGTACGCGCTGTTCCTCGGCACGGCGGGCGTGCCCGGCATGACGCACCCGTTCGAGTTCACGATCGCCCGCACCGACGGCTCGGCCAACATCTACCTCGAGGTCGCCGCGGGGGTCACCACGTTCATCCTGGCCGGGCGCTACTTCGAGGCCCGCTCCAAGCGCCGCGCGGGTGCGGCGCTGCGCGCCCTGCTGGAGCTGGGCGCCAAGGAGGTCTCGGTCCTGCGCGACGGGCGCGAGGAGCGGATCGGCGTCGACCGGCTCGCCGTGGGCGACCTGTTCGTGGTGCGCCCCGGGGAGAAGGTCGCCACCGACGGCACCGTCGAGGAGGGCACCTCGGCGGTCGACATGAGCATGCTGACCGGGGAGTCGGTGCCGGTCGAGGTCGGCCCCGGCTCCCCGGTCGCGGGCGCGACCGTCAACGCCGGCGGCCGCATCGCCGTGCGGGCCACCCGGGTCGGCTCCGACACCCGGCTCGCGCAGATGGCCAGGCTGGTGGAGGACGCGCAGAACGGCAAGGCCGAGGCCCAGCGCCTCGCCGACCGGATCTCGGCGGTCTTCGTCCCGATCGTGATCGCGCTCGCCGTGGCCACGCTGGGATTCTGGCTCGGCACCGGCGGCTCGGTGGCCGCGGCGTTCACCGCGGCCGTGGCGGTGCTGATCATCGCCTGCCCGTGCGCCCTGGGCCTGGCCACACCGACGGCGCTGATGGTGGGCACCGGCCGCGGCGCCCAGCTCGGCATCCTGATCAAGGGCCCGGAGGTCCTGGAGACCACCCGCGGCATCGACACCGTCGTCCTGGACAAGACCGGCACCGTCACCACCGGCGAGATGACGCTGGTCGATGTGCTGGTGGCCGAGGGCGAGGACGAGGCCGAGGTGCTGCGGCTGGCCGGTGCGCTGGAGAACGCCTCCGAGCACCCCATCGCCCGGGCCATCGCCGCCGGCGCCGCCGCGCGGATCGGCGCGCTGCCGGCCGTGGAGGGCTTCGCCAACGTCGAAGGCCAGGGCGTGCAGGGCGTCGTCGACGGCCGCGCCGTCGTCGCCGGCCGGAGCGCGCTGCTGGCCGACTGGTCCCAGCGGCTTCCCGAGGAGCTGGAGCGCGCCAAGGCAGCGGCCGAGGCCGAGGGCACGACCGCGGTCGCGGTCGGCTGGGACGGGCGGGCCCGGGGCGTGCTGGTCGTGGCCGACGCCGTCAAGCCGACCAGCGCCGAAGCCATCCGCCGACTCCGCGACCTCGGGCTCACCCCGATCCTGCTCACCGGGGACAACGAGACCGTCGCCCGGACGGTGGCGGCCCGGGTCGGCATCGACGAGGTCATCGCCGAGGTCATGCCCCGGGACAAGGTCGAGGCGGTCGAGCGGCTCCAGGCCGAGGGCCGCACGGTCGCCATGGTCGGCGACGGCATCAACGACGCCGCGGCCCTGGCCCAGGCCGACCTCGGCCTGGCCATGGGCACCGGCACCGACGTCGCCATCGAGGCCTCCGACCTCACCCTGGTCCGCGGCGACCTGCGGGCGGCGGCCGACGCCATCCGGCTCTCCCGCAGGACGCTCGGCACCATCAAGGGCAACCTGTTCTGGGCCTTCGCCTACAACGTCGCGGCCCTGCCGCTGGCGGCGGCGGGCCTGCTCAACCCGATGATCGCGGGCGCGGCGATGGCGTTCTCCAGCGTCTTCGTCGTGAGCAACAGCCTGCGGCTGCGCGGCTTCAAGCCCCTGACCGGCAACGGCGAGGAGCCGGTGCGCTCCCCGTCCGACGCCCCGGAACGCAGGGAACCGGCCCGAACGGGCTGAGACCGCGAAGCCGCGGAGACCACGGCGGCCCCCGCCCGTGCGGCGGCCCCCGCCCGTGCGGCGGGGGCCGCCGTGCGCTGCCACCGGCGAGGTCCGCGCCCCTGGCCCGAGACCGGAGTCCGCGGCGCTCGGCCACCGGGGGTTGTGAAGCCTCAGCCACAGGTGGGATCCGCGGTGACCGGGCGAGCCTCTCGTGTGGCCGTAGGCCCCCAAAGGGATCGCCCCGGCGCCGCGCCGCCCACGCCGCCTGCTCGGGCTCCAGGCCGAAACCGGGGTGTCGGTCTGTGCCCATGGTGTCGGCGTGCGCTTCGCTCGCGGGTGGGCGATTTTGCGTCCACGGGCCTTCGGCCACGCGAGAGCATCGCCCACCCGCGCGCCGTCCCTCCTGGGGTTGGCCTTGAAGACCCTCTGGGGTCGAGGTGGAGGGGGCTCACCCGCGCGCCCACTCCCTCCTGGGGCCGGGCTTCACGGCCCCCTGGGGTCGAGGTTGAAACTCAGGATCAAGACCGGCGGGCAGAGGCGGGCGCGGCGGGGGAACATCCGCATCGCTCGGATCCGCCACCGCCCGTCTCCACCGGGTCGAGGCGGCGGATGAAGGCGAGGGCGGCGGTGGTGACCTCCTCGGCCTCTTCGGCGGATTCGCAGACGGCGACCTCGCGGCCGGCCTCGGCGATGACGGTGGTCAGGACCGCCACAGCCATGCGGTCGGAGGGGGCGGAGCCGGCGCCGAGGAGGGCGGCGCTGTGCCGGACCCACTTCCTGGTGCGGGTCCGGCGGACCAGCTCGAAGCCGGGCGGGCCGTCGCCGTCTATGAACAGCCGGGCCAGGTCGCGGCGCTCCCATGACCCTTCCAGGAACGCGCGGGCCCCCACGGTGAACAGCTCCAGCGGGTCCTCCTCGCCCGAGGCGCGGGCCGCGGCCACCGCTGCGGCCGCGGCGTGCTCGTGGGCCTGCTGGTGCTCCTCCCACAGCGCCATGAACAGCTCGGCCTTGCCGCCGAAGTGGTGGTACATGCTGCCGACGCTGGAGCCCGCCCGTTCCACCACCTCGGCCACGCCCGCCTCGGCGAAGCCCCGCTCGGCGAAGACCTCCCTGGCCGCCTTCAGCAGTCCCTTGCGCGTCTCGGCCGTGCGGCTCCACCGCCAGGCCGCCGCGCCCTTCCGACCGGTCGACCCGCGTGGCATGCGACCACCACCCATCCGTGTCCACTCCCGGCCACCGGGGCCGGTCACGACACCGTATCCAGCGCCGCGCCCACCGGGGGGACGACGTCGGGGAGCGGCGTGTGGCGGGGCCGGGCACGGAGGGTACGGCTCCGCGTCCGCCGCGGGCGGGTCAGGACCTCCTGGCCGGCTGCGGCGGGGAGCCCGGAAGGGCCTCCGGAGGGCCTTCCCTCGCGGGGGCGGCGGGCGCGTCCGCCGTGATCCACGCGCACACCTCGGCCGCGGTGGACTCGACCGTGGCGCGCGTGGTGTCCACCAGGGTCACCGGCGGGTCCATCGCCGCGGCCCCGGAGCGGACCCACTCGGCGTAGTCGAGCATCTCGGCGATCCGCGGCTCGTCCCACCCCCGCCACGCCGGACGCGACCGCAGCCGCTCGGCCAGCACCTCGGGGTCGCACACCAGCGCCAGGTAGCGGATCTCGGGGAACAGCGCCCGCTCCGGCAGCGGCTCGAACTCCGGCGGGACGACCGTTCCGCACAGCACGGCCGGCCGTCCGCTCTGGTGGATCATCGCGGCCAGCCGCAGCCACGCCGACCGGAACAGCCGGTGGTCGTCGGCGGGGTCGCGCAGCCCGGCCTGCCACAGCACGTCCTGCTCCAGCAGCACGAACCGGCCGGCCAGCCGCTCGGTGAGCAGCCGGGCGACCGTGGACTTGCCCGTCCCGCTCGGGCCGGTGACGCAGTACAGCGGGAGCCGGAGGAACGGCTGCCGGTGGCCGCATTCGACGCAGCGGACCACCGGATCGCCGGACTCGACGACGGGGGAGTCGGTGCGCGCCCCGCAGCGCGCGCAGATCAGCAGGTTCAACGGCGCGTCAGTCGAAGAGGCCTTCGAGGAAGCTCTTGCGCCGCTTGTGGCCGTAGGGGCGGGGCGAGTCGGGGTAACCGCCGCGGCCGTAGGGCCGTGGGGAGTCGGGGTAGCCGCCGCGGCCGCCCCGGTACGGACCGGGGGAGTCGGGGCGCCCCCGGTAGGGGCCGGGGGAGTCGGGGCGCCCGCCGTGGCCGTAGGGGGCCGCGCCACCGTAGTGGCGCTGCTCGGCGCTGACGATCTGCTCCAGCTCACCGGCGTCGAGGAAGACCCCGCGGCAGCGCTCGCACTGCTCGATGTGGATCCCCATGCGGTCGAAAGTGATCATGCGGCTCTGGCACTTGGGACAAATCACAGCGCCATCGTATGCAAGAACCGCCGGCGCGTGGCGGCGCCGCCGTTTCCGGCCCGCTCCCGCCCGACCGGGGGCACGACCGCAACGCCGGGGACGGACCGGCTCAGCCGCGTCCAGCCGCGTCCAGCCGCGTCCAGCCGTGCGGTCTCCGGGCGGCTCCACTGCGCCGGACCTGCGGCTCCGGCCGGTTCGGCCGCACCGGTCCGTGCGGCGCCCGACCGGCTCGGCGCGCCGGACGGCCGTGCCTCGGGCCGCTCCGGTCCGGTCGGCGCCTCGGTCGCGTCCCCTGCGGCGCCCCGCGGCCTTTTACACTCCCCAGAGTGGCGCCGCGGCCGTCGCGCGCGTCTGCCTCCCAGCACGAGGAACCTCGAACCTTATGAGCACTGAGCAATCGGAACCGGGACACCTGCTCGCCGGGCGCTACCGGATGTCCCATCTGATCGGCGAGGGCGGCATGGGGCGCGTGTGGCAGGGCTCCGACGAGCTGCTGGACCGCCCGGTCGCCATCAAGGAGCTCACCCTCTCCACCCACCTGCCCAAGCACGAGGTCGAGATCCTGCGGACCCGGATGCTGCGCGAGGCGCGCAGCGCCGCGCAGCTCAGCCACCCGTCGATCATCACCGTCTTCGACGTGGTCGAGGGCGACGACCGCCCGTGGATCGTCATGGAGCTGGTGCGCGGCCACTCCCTCAGCGAGCTGATCAAGGAGCACGGCACGCTCCAGCCCGTGCGGATGGCCGGAATCGGCCTGCAGGTGGTCGCGGCGCTGGCCCTCGCGCACTCCCGGGGCGTCGTGCACCGCGACATCAAGCCCGGCAACGTGCTGGTCGCCAAGGACGACCGCGCCGTGCTCACCGACTTCGGCATCGCGCGGCTGGAGGGCAGCACCAGCCTGACCAACACCGGCAACCTCCTGGGCTCGCCCAACTACCTCGCGCCGGAGCAGGCCCGCGGCGAACCCGCCGGGCCGGCGACGGACATGTGGGCCCTCGGCGTGACCCTGTACGCGGCGGTGGAGGGCACCCCGCCGTTCCAGCGCTCCAGCCCCATGGCGACGCTGACCGCCGTCGTCACCGAGGACGTGCCGCCCCCCGAGGCGGCCGGCCCCCTGCGTCCGGTGCTGGAGGGGCTGCTGCGGAAGGACCCCGGGCGGCGGCTCACCGTGGAGCAGGCCCGCGAGGCGCTGTACCGCGTCGCGGCGATGGACCCCGAGGAGGCGCGGGCCGTCCGGGACGGCGGTCCCGAGCCCACCGGGAACACCGCCTCCTTCGCCGCGGCTCCGGCGCCCGCCCCGGCCCCGCCGGGGCCGGGCGCCGGCAGCGGTCCCGGCGACCCCCAGAGGTACGCCAGGTACGTCCTCGCGGCCGTGCTGGCGGTCGTGGCGCTCGTGGTCGTGGCCGGGCTCGCCCTGTGGCTGGGGCGCGAGACCAGCGCCGAGTCGACGGGCGGCGGCGCGGGCGGGAGTTCGGCGGGCACCGAGGCCGGTCTGGCCGACTCCGCGGAGTCGGCGGGGCAGGAGGAGCCCGCCGACGGGGCCGAGGAGTCCCCGGAGCCGGAGGAGGCGGGCCCGCCCATGGCCCGGCACGAGGACGAGACCGGCTTCTCCCTCGACGTGCCCGAGGGCTGGGAGGTGGAGCGCCGCGACGGCGGGGTGTTCTTCACCGACCCGGCCGGCGGCTACCTCCAGGTCGACCAGACCGACGACCCGGGGGACAACGCCAAGGAGGACTGGGAGGCCCAGGAGGGCGCGATCTCGGCCAACTTCGGCGGCTACGAGCTCGTGTCCATCACCGCGCTGGACGAGCCCTACCTCGACGACTACGTCAGCGCCGCCGACTGGGAGTTCGCCTTCGACGGCTCCGGCGGCCGGATGCACGCGGTCAACCGGGCGTTCCACACCGAGGAGAAGGGCTACGCCCTGTTCCTGGTCTCCCCGGAGGAGGACTGGGAGGCCGACCGGGCCCTGCTCGACGAGATGACCCGGTCCTTCGAACCGGCGGGGTGAACCGGGCGGCGCCCGGTGAGTCCGTGCTCACCGGGCGCCGCCGAACGACGACGTCGACTCCTCACGGGCGCTGGCGCTCGTGCGCGCCCGGTGCGTTGGGGGACGTGTCGGGAGCGGCGTGCGTCCCGGACCGCGGTTCGGGCATGGTCGCGGCGTCGCTGCGCCCCGCCCGGTAGGCCGACGGGGTCGCTTCGGCCTTGCTCTGCCCGGTGGTCATGCCGTAGATCGCCAGGACGCTGAGGGCGACCATGATCGCCGACCAGAACGGGTAGGCCGGCAGGAAGGCGAGCTGGATCACGGCGCTGATCGCGGCCAGCGCGACCCCCGCCGTCCGCGCCCAGGCGGCCTCGTTGAGCGACCCGAACGCGGCCGCCCACAGGAGCACGCCCCAGATGAGGAGCAGGGTGCCCCACAGTCCGAAGTTGAAGCCTAAGAGATCAGCCTCGGCTATGACGTAGTAATCCGGAATGGTCAACGCCACCAGGCCCTGCATGATGGTGAACGTTCCCGCGATCATCAGCATGACCGCGGCGAAGACGCTCCATCCGTTGGCTCGCATGTTCATCTGCCCCTCCAAGGTCGTGCCACGAGACTGTGCCGGGCCCGTCGGGGAACCGAGCAGGACGGATCCGCGGGGACCTCCTTAGTCCAGGATGCGCGCGCCCGGGGCAAGCAATGCTCGAATCAACGTAATAACCCCGCAAAGCGGCATAACGGGCGATGAGGGTCCGGTCGCGCGCAGCTACAGCCGCACGGACTCGCCCCGTTGCAGGTAACGGATCCGGTCCTCCAGGCCGCGGGCGAACACCTGCTCCCGGAAGTCGTGCAGCGGGGACTTGAACACCCCGTAGTCGTCGTAGTGGATCGGCGCCGCCCGCCGGGGATCGACCGTCTCGATCAGGTCGGCTCCCTGACGCCCGTCCATGGTCACCATCACGCCGCCGGGCAGCGTGGTGCCGCCCAGGTGGAGCAGTGCGAGGTCGATGTCGGGGTGGCGCCGCGGGATCTCGCGGACGCCGTCGAACATCAGGGTGTCGCCGGTGACGTAGATGCGGATCTCGGCGTCGCCGCCCGTCGGCCCGAACTCGATGACGCTGCCCATGACGGGCGGCAGCAGGCGGTGTACCAGGCGCGGCCCGTGCCGGCCGGGGACGGCGACCACCCGCATCCACGTCCGTTCCCGGCTCAGCGACCACTCCTGCCAGGTGTCCAGGCCCACGGAGCGCTCGAAGCCCTGCGAGCGCAGGCGGCGCGCCGCCTGCCGGGTGGTCGCGACGGGCAGGTCGTGGTCGAGGTTGTGCCGGGCGACCCGGTCGAAGTGGTCGCCGTGCAGGTGCGACAGCACGATCGCGTCCAGGTCGGGCAGGTCGCGCACGTCCAGCGCCGGGTCGCGCAGGCGCCGGGAGACCAGCCCCTTGCCCAGGTAGGCCCACTGTCCGCGGTGCAGGAAGTTGGGGTCGGTGAGGACCGTGACGTCGTCCCAGCGGATGAGTACCGTCGCGTTCCCGACGAAGAGGAGGGAGCGCTCGAGCTCCCCGGCTCCCGGACGCATCGGGGACCACCTCCGCACTTTCTCCGAGGAGTGCCGGACGAAGGCCCTCTATCCGGGAACGCGGGATCGATGCGCGCGGGAACGGCGCACCGCCCCCGCGCGCCGGTCCCGGGCGGTCAGCCCCCGGCGGGCAGGTCGCGCTCGTTCGGGCCGGTGTAGAGCTGGCGGGGGCGGGCGATCCGCGCGTCGGGGTCGGCCAGGAGCTCCCGCCAGTGGGCGATCCACCCGGGCAGCCGTCCGATGGCGAACAGCACGGTGAACATGTCGGTCGGGAAGCCCATGGCGCGGTAGATCAGTCCGGTGTAGAAGTCGACGTTGGGGTAGAGCCTGCGGTCGACGAAGTAGGAGTCGGACAGCGCCTTCTCCTCCAGTTGCAGGGCGAGGTCGAAGAGCTCGTCGCTGCCCTGGCGGGCCAGGATCTGCTGGGCCAGCCGCTTGATCTCCTTGCTGCGCGGGTCGAAGTTCTTGTAGACGCGGTGGCCGAAGCCCATGAGGCGGGTCCTGCTGTCGGGGTCCTTCACCTTCTTGATGAAGGAGTCGACGTCGCCGTCGACCCGCCGGATCTCCTCCAGCATCTCCAGCACCGCCTGGTTGGCGCCGCCGTGCAGCGGGCCGGACAGCGCGTTGATGCCGGCGGAGACGCTGGCGAACAGGCTGGCCTGGGAGGAGCCGACCACGCGGACGGTGGCCGTCGAGCAGTTCAGCTCGTGGTCGGCGTGCAGGACGAACAGCAGGTCCATCGCCTTGGACAGCAGCGGATCGACCCCGGCGCCGCCGCTCGGCGGTCCGAAGGCCATGCGCAGGAAGTTCTCGACGTAGCCGAGGGAGTCGTCCGGGGGCACGGGGGCCTGCCCGGTGGAGGTGCGGTGGATGTGGGCGGCGATCGTCGGAAGCTTGGCGAGCAGCAGGACCGTGGCGAGCTCCACCTGCGCGGGGTCGCCGGGGTCGCAGTCGTCGGCGTGGAAGGCGGCCAGCGTGTTGACCGCGCTCGACAGCACCGTCATGGGGTGGGCGCCGCGGGGGAAGGCGTTGAGCAGGTCCCGCAGGGCGTCGGGGATGTCGGCGTGCTCCCGCAGCCGCTCCGACAGCGCGTCGCGCTCCTGCTCCGTGGGCAGCTCGCCGTGGATCAGGAGGTGGCAGACCTCGACGAACGTGCTCGCCTCGGCCAGCCGCTCGATCGGGTAGCCCCGGTACCGCAGGATCCCCGCCTCGCCGTCGATGTAGGTGATCTCCGAGCGGCACGCCGCGGTGTTGGCGAACCCGGGGTCCAGCGTGACCAGTCCGGTGCCGGACAGCAGGGTCTTCAGCGCGATGGCCCTTTCGCCCTCGCTGCCGGAGAGCACCGGAAGGGAATGCTCGTCCCCGTCGTAGCGCAACGTCACCGCCTGGTCTTTTGCACCTTCGTTCATGCTGGGGAAAACCCTTCCGGATGGGGATGTGCGGGTGGTGAATCCTCTGGGAGAATTATTTGGCCGCTATTATTTTTTATTTTTTACGTATCTGCACGTAGCGGTATCCTAAGGTCATCCGACCAATAGCGAAAAGGTGACGTGAGTCACATTCGAGAAAATGCGTGCCGGAGTTGAGCCACGATTAAAAAGCTCCTCTTTTTCCGGCGCCGTCCGGCGCGCCGCCGCCATCCGGCCGCCACACGCGAAGAGGCGCGGACCGGCGACGTTCTCCGGTCCGCGCCCGGGTGGTCGGGCGGGGGGGCTCAGGCGCAGGCGTCCCCGTTGAGGGTGAACAGCTCCGGTGCCGGATTCGGCCCTGAGGGGCTGGTGCCGATGAAGCCGAAGGTCACGCTCTGGCCCGGCTCGATCGTCCGGTTCCAGTCGAGGTTGCCCGCCGTGAAGGTCGACCCGTTCCGCTCGACCTCGGCGCTCCAGTGGTCGGTGAGCGTCTGACCGGCGAGGAAGGACCAGCGCAGCCGCCAGCCGTCGATGCGCTCCGCGCCGGTGTTCTCGACGGTCACCTGGGTGTTGAAGCCGTCGGCCCACGCGCCGTGCCGGACGTGCTCGACCGTGCAGGCCGCCGGAGCGGGAGACCCGGCGCCGTCCTGGTCGGCGAGGAAGGAGGCCGTCCACGCCAGGGCCGAGTTCCAGTTGATCGTCAGTTCGTTGGTGGACCAGGACTCGATGTCGTCGATGTAGCAGAACTGCGGCGCGCAGCCCTGCAGGTCCGCCTGCGCCACCGGGTCCCAGGTGCCGGTGTTGGAGTTGGGGCCGCCGGAGAGGGTGCCCGGCGGCGGGTTGGGCAGGTCGGGGTCGAGCTGGTGGGCGTACCAGCGGCTGTGCTGGTTGCGGGCGTCGTTCTCGCCGTAGCCGGTCACGTAGGACTGGTTGAGCGCGTTGCGGCCCAGGATGTAGTCCATGCCCTCGATCACGCCGTCGCGGTAGGCCGCGTCGCCGGTGATGTCGTAGGCCGTGGCCATCACCACCATGGTGTTGAGCACCAGGCCGTTGGAGCCCCAGTCGAACACGCCGCCGTCCGGAGCGTAGGACAGGCCGTAGGGGTGGTCGCGCTGCGCCTCCAGGTAGCCGTCGGCGCCCTCGGCCACCGACGCGCGCACGCGCTCGCGGTCGGCCAGGTCGTTGGGGACGGTGGCCAACTGCAGCCGGCCCAGCGCCCCCGTCCACTTCCAGTCGAAGCCGCTCGCGCCGAAGACGTCCTCGGTGTGGACCGGGGAGGAGGTGACCGCGTCGGCGTACTCCTGCTCGCCGGTGGTCAGGAGGAGCTCGGCCGCGGCCCAGTAGAACTCGTCGGCCACGTTGTCGTCGTCGTAGGGGCCGCCGCCGACGCCGCCCGGCTCGGCGTAGTGGTCCGGGTTCGCCTGCGCCGCGTCCCACGCGGTCTCGGCGGCGTCGCGGCACTCGGCGGCGAAGTCCGCGTCGTAGGGCTCGAACAGCCGGGCGCACTGCGCGGCGGTCGCGGCGAGGTTGAGCGTGGCCGCGGTCGAGGGCGGCTGCAGGTAGCGCGGCTGCGGGTCGTCGGCCGGCATCAGGGGCAGGCCGGTCCACTCGGCGTCGTGGATCTTGTGGTGCGCCATGCCGGCGAGCGGCTCGCCCTCCGGGACCTGCATGCTCATCAGGAACTCCAGCTCCCACCGGGCCTCGTCCAGGACGTCGGGGACGCCGTTGCCGCGCTCGGGGACGCGCAGCGTGGAGTCGCCCAGCGCGTCGGGCTGGGCGGTGGGTGCCGTCTTGGTGCGCTCGAAGGTGCT
Organism: Spinactinospora alkalitolerans; assembly: GCF_013408795.1. Classification (NCBI taxonomy): domain Bacteria; kingdom Bacillati; phylum Actinomycetota; class Actinomycetes; order Streptosporangiales; family Nocardiopsidaceae; genus Spinactinospora; species Spinactinospora alkalitolerans. The sequence goes on along the minus strand of NZ_JACCCC010000001.1, from coordinate 5,875,089 downwards.
CATCAACTGGTGGACGGAGATGCCGCCGTTGACCACGTACTTGCCGTGGTCGCCGGCGTCGTACCAGCCGCCCGACACGTCCAGCGAGTAGTCGCAGGTGCCCGGGGCGCACGGCACGTCGGTGTCGCCCTGGTTGGGGGCCTCGCCGACGTGGCCGGCCGCGCGGCCGTAGCCCGGGGCGACGTCGTCGGAGATCTCGATCCCGCTGCGCTGGGGGTAGTAGAACGACAGCGAGTCGGTCCGCAGCCGCTCGTAGGGGTCCTCGGCCACGTCGAAGGGGTGGCTGGTCTCGCCGTCGGCGCTGAGCGTGTAGCCCTCGCCGACCTCGGTGTGGTCGCCGAAGTCGATGGTGTGCACGTTCTGCCCCGAGGAGGCGTCGACCCCCTCCGGCGCGGTGCTCCCCTCGGCCACGACCTCGCCGCCGGCGTCGGCCAGCTCCCACGGCAGCGGGTCGGCGGCGTCGGTGACCAGGGTGGCGTTCTTGGGCCCGTGGGGCAGGTAGCCGACCTGGTTCACCCGCACCCGCGGTCCGGTGTCGGGTTCGTAGACCGGCGGTTCGGCGCCGCCGCGCAGCGACACGTCGTCGACGCAGAAGGTCCACGCCTCGTCCGAGCCGCCGACCTGGAACGCGACCTGCGCGTCGTCCCAGCTCTCGGTGGAGGTGAAGGCGAAGGTGCGGGTCTGGGCCTCGGTGTCCAGCCGCGGGCGCTCGTCGAGCTGGGTGGGGTAGGGGTCGACGTCGCGCTGGATCAGGGCGCGGACGGTGACCGGCCGGTCGGCCGATGCGGTGAAGGCGAACTCGTAGGATTCGCCGGCCTCCAGCGAGACGTCGTTCTGCCCGATGATCACGTCCCACGGGCTGGCGGTGCCGCCGGGGACGTCGGCGCACAGCCTGCCGTCGACGGCTTCGACGGTGGTGTTGGCGGTGCCCCACCAGCCGGTGGTGCCGTTGTCGAACGTGCCGTTGACGATCTGCTCGGGCGCCTCCTCCTCGGCGAGTGCGGCGGCGGCGGTCGCGGTCGATCCGGTGCAGGCGAGTGCGGCGGCGAGCGGGGCCGCCGCGAGAGCGAGGGTTCTTCTCCGTCTCGGTCGTCGGATCACGGGAGTCCTTTCGGTGCAGCGCGGCGCGCGGGGATCGGGGGATTGGCCGTGCTCGTGAAAGACATGTGGGAGCGCTCCCACATGACGGAATGCTGACACCGCGACTGCGCAGTGTCAATGGCCGGAGGGCGGCGGCCGAACGTCCCTTTTCCGGCGCGTCGGGAGCGGGGTCGGCCTGCGGGCGGTTCCGGGCGCTTTCGTACCCGAACCGCCCGACAGGCCCGTATTGCCGCACGGTTATCCGGTGATCTCGCTTTTCGCGTTCCGTCTTCCTTTTCCTTCGGATTCCTCCCGGTGTCGGAGAAGGGTCGGAATTCGCGGCTCCGCTTTTTGTCGGGGGATGTGCCGTCCGTAATCGGTCCGCCGGCACCGGGGCGGTGATGTGGAATCCGCGTCGGAGACTTCCGGTTCCGCGTGGCCGACCCTGACCGAAACTCGCGCCCCTCCGTCGTCGTCGCACATGGGGGCCGTGTTCTGTGAGACCGGACCGGAACCGCCGTACGGTCCGAATCCGGGGACCGGCACGCCGATGCGCCTCCCGGGCGGAAAAAGATTCTCCGCCCCGCGTTTCGGGGAATTCATCGGGGTACGATCGGGGCCGTCGCGATCGGCGACATATCGACTCGGCGATGAATTTCCAGCGCGCCCGAATTGCACAACGAGGTGGAATTGCGGGTGGCGGCCGGTCGCCCGTCGCAGCGCGCGGCGTGGTGACCCGATTTCTCTTCCTGCCCGTTTGCTCGTGGATTGGCGGTTTGTGCTGTGACTGTGACGGAACCGGGGACCGGTGTTGACGGCGAACGGCCCCAGATGAGCCTGGGGACCGCGGCCGCGCGCAACCTGGCGACGACGACCAAGTCGACCCCGCAGATGCAGGGGATCTCCTCGCGCTGGCTGCTGCGGATGCTGCCGTGGGTGCAGGCCTCCGCCGGCACCTACCGGGTCAACCGGCGGCTGAGCTACGCGGTGGGTGACGGCCGGGTGACCTTCACCAACACCGGGGCCGACGTGCGGGTCATCCCGCGGGAGCTGTGCGAGCTGTCGCTGCTGCGCGGGTTCGACGACGAGGAGGTGCTGGGCGCCCTGGCCGACCGGTTCGAGCAGCGGGAGTTCGGGCCCGGCGACGTGATCGTCGAGGCGGGGCGCCCCGCCGACCAGGTCGTCCTCATCGCGCACGGCAAGGTGAACATGGTCGTCCCCGGCCACTACGGCGACGAGGCGGTGCTGGGCACGCTGGCCGACGGCGACCACTTCGGCGACCGGGCTCTGGCGCAATCCCCGGGCGACTGGGACTTCACCGCCAAGGCGGTCACCGCGTGCACCGTCCTGACGCTGCGGAGCCAGGCGTTCGACGACCTCAACGACCGCTCCGAGACGCTGCGCGCGCACGTCGAACAGGGGCGGAGCGGCCGGGAGGCGCCCAGCAACGGAGACGGAGAGGCCGACGTCGACGTGGCCTCGGGCCACGTCGGCGAGCCGCTGCTGGCGGGCACCTTCGTCGACTACGAGGTCAGGCCCCGCGAATATGAGCTGAGCGTGGCCCAGACCGTGCTGCGGGTGCACTCCAGGGTCGCCGACCTCTACAACCAGCCGATGAACCAGGTCGAGCAGCAGCTCAAGCTGACGATCGAGGCCCTGCGCGAGCGGCAGGAGCACGAACTCGTCAACAACCGCGACTTCGGGCTGCTGCACAACGCCGACCTCAAGCAGCGCATCCACACCCGCAGCGGTCCACCCACCCCCGACGACCTCGACGAACTGCTGGCGAAGGTGTGGAAGGACCCGGGGTTCCTGCTGGCCCACCCCCGCACCATCGCGGCGTTCGGCCGCGAGTGCAGCCGCCGGGGCATCTACCCGCAGAGCATCGACATGCAGGGGCACAAGGTGCCGGCCTGGCGGGGCGTGCCGCTCCTGCCCTGCAACAAGATCCCGATCTCGCCGACCCGCACCAGCTCCGTCCTGCTCATCCGCCCGGGCGAGCACGACCGGGGCGTGGTCGGCCTGCACCAGACCGGGATCCCCGACGAGTACGAGCCCGGCCTGTCGGTGCGGTTCATGGGGATCAACGACCAGGCGGTCATCTCCTACCTGGTGAGCACCTACTACTCCGCGGCCGTCCTCGTTCCCGACGCCCTCGCCGTCCTGGAGAGCGTCGAGATCGGGCGGGAGGGCTGACCCGCCGTCCCCACCCGGCCGCCCGCACCCGCCGACGAGCCCGGGCCGGACGCCTCGGCCGCCCGCATCGGGCCGCGGCGCCGCTCCGGCGCCGCGGCCCGGCAACCGACACCTGCCATCAGCACGCAGTCCATCAGTACGCGAACGAAACCGGATTGGCGGTACCCGCCGTGACCGTGACCGAACCGAACCGCACCACCGGCAACGGACAATCCCAGATGAGCCTGGGGACCGCGGCCGCGCGCAACCTGGCGACGACGACCAAGTCGACCCCGCAGATGCAGGGGATCTCCCCGCGCTGGCTGCTGCGCAAGCTGCCGTGGGTGCAGGCCTCCGCCGGCACCTACCGGGTCAACCGGCGGCTGAGCTACGCGGTGGGTGACGGCCGGGTGACCTTCACCAACACCGGGGCCGATGTCCGGGTCATCCCGCGGGAGCTGTGCGAGCTGCCGACGCTGCGCGGATTCGACGACGAGGAGGTGCTGGGCGCCCTGGCCGACCGGTTCGAGCAGCGGGAGTTCGCGGCCGGCGACGTGATCGTCGAGGCGGGGCGCCCCGCCGACCAGGTCGTCCTCATCGCGCACGGCAAGGTGCACAAGATCGCCCAGGGGCACTACGGCGACGACGCCGTGCTGGGCACGCTGGCCGACGGCGACCACTTCGGCGACCGGGTGCTGGCGCAGGACTCCGCCGAGTGGGACTTCACGGTCAGGGCGGTCACCCCGTGCATCGTCCTGGTGCTGCGGCGCCAGGCGCTGGAGGAGCTGGACGGCCGGTCAGAGTCGCTGCGGACGCACCTGGAGCGGATCCGATCAGGTGAGGAGGCGCCGCAGAACAAGTACGGCGAGGCGTCGATCGAGCTGGCCTCGGGCCACGTCGGCGAGCCGCTGCTGGCGGGCACCTTCGTCGACTACGAGGTCAGGCCCCGCGAATATGAGCTGAGCGTGGCCCAGACCGTGCTGCGGGTGCACTCCAGGGTCGCCGACCTCTACAACCAGCCGATGAACCAGGTCGAGCAGCAGCTCAAGCTGACGATCGAGGCCCTGCGCGAGCGGCAGGAGCACGAACTCGTCAACAACCGCGACTTCGGGCTGCTGCACAACGCCGACCTCAAGCAGCGCATCCACACCCGCAGCGGTCCGCCCACCCCCGACGACCTCGACGAGCTCCTCTCCCGTCGGCGCAAGTCGGAGTTCTTCCTCGCCCACCCCGAGACGATCGCCGCGTTCGGCCGCGAGTGCAACCGCCGGGGCATCTACCCGCAGAGCGCGGACGTCGACGGCCACCTGGTGACGGTGTGGCGCGGGGTGCCGATCCTGCCCTGCGACAAGATCCCCGTCACCAGGTCCCGGACCAGCTCGATCCTGGTGCTGCGGACCGGTGAGCAGAACCAGGGCGTGGTCGGCCTGCACCAGACCGGGATCCCCGACGAGTACGAGCCCGGCCTCAACGTCCGGTTCATGGGGATCAACGACCAGGCGGTCATCTCCTACCTGGTGAGCACCTACTACTCCGCGGCCGTCCTCGTTCCCGACGCCCTCGGCGTGCTGGAGAACGTCGAGATCGGACACTGAGGGGGCGGCCGATGTCCTCCACTGAGGAGATCACCGGGCAGCGGTCGGCGCGCGAGGTGCTGGCCTGGGGCCGCGATTCGGTCGACCCGGCCCTGCGCGAAGCGGCCGAGGCGCTGCCCGCGTCGATGCGGCGCATCGCCGGCTACCACTTCGGCTGGTGGGACGAGGACGGTCGGCCGACCCGGACCGACGGCGGCAAGGCGCTGCGCCCCGCACTGGCCCTGCTGGCGGCCGAGGCCGTCGGCGGGGCCCCGGCCGCGGCGTCGCCGGCCGCGGTCGCGGTGGAACTGGTGCACGACTTCTCCCTGCTGCACGACGACGTGATGGACGGCGACGCGACCCGCCGCCACCGGCCCACGGCCTGGAGCGTGTTCGGTTCGGGCCCGGCGGTCCTGGCCGGGGACGCGCTGCTGACGCTGGCCTTCGACGTGCTCGCGGCCAGCGGGCACCCGGCGGCCCCGGACGGGATGCGGATGCTCAGCAGGGCGGTGCTGGACCTGGTGGGCGGCCAGAGCGCCGACATCGCCTTCGAGGACCGCTCCGACGTCGACCTGCGCGAGTGCCTGAGCATGGCCGAACGCAAGACCGGAGCGCTGCTGGGCTGCGCCTGCGCGCTCGGCGCCGCGTTCGGGGGCGGCGACCGCGAGCAGGTCGCCGGGCTGCGCGGCTTCGGCGAGCGGTTGGGCCTGGCGTTCCAGTTCACCGACGACCTCCTCGGCATCTGGGGGGATCCGGCGGTGACCGGCAAGCCGGTCCATTCGGACCTGGTCAACCGGAAGAAGTCCCTGCCGGTGGTGGCCGCCCTGACGTCGGGCACCCCGGCGGGGGAGGAGCTGGCCGCGCTCTACCGCCGGGACCGGCCGCTGTCGGGGACCGAACCGGCCCGCGCCGCGGAGCTGGTCGACATCGCGGGCGGGCGCGCCTGGAGCCGGATCCGGGCCGACGACCTGCTGGCGCAGGCGCTGGAACTGCTGCGCTCGATCGGTCCGCCGCAGCGGGCCGCCGCGGAGCTGACCGCGCTGGCCCGGCTGATCGCCCGCAGAGACCACTGACCGGTGCTCGACGGTCGGGTTCGCGGGTGGGACGGGATCTCCGGGGTTCGGACCCGTCGTGCCGCCGGCGCTGCGCGCACAGCGACAGCCCACCCCCTCTGCGGACCCGACCGTCGAATATCAGTGAGACACCACGAGCCGAGGAGGCACACAGATGTCCGTCACCGGAGCGCGCGGCACGGTCGCAGCGCGCAACCCCGGCCGGCTGGAGTCGGGGGCGGTGCTCGTCGCCGACGAGCTGGTCCGCCCCGGCGGGGCCGCCGTCGAATGCCGCGCGGCCGCCCTGCTCGCCGGCACCCTGCGGCGGCAGGGCGCGGCGACGGTCCGCGGCCCCCTCCACCTCGACGCCGACGCCGACGCCGGGGAGGCGGGGGCGCTGGCCGCCGTGCTCCCCGCCTCGGGCGGCGGCCTGACCGGTCTCGGCGCGGCGGCGGCCGACGGCGACCGCGCGGGCCGGACCGCGGTCCGCGCCGCGCTGGCGGCCTGGCTGTCGGTCGCGGGTCCCCGCGAGGTCGTGCTGGCCGCGCCGCGGTCGTTCTGCGCCGGGGTCGAGCGCGCCATCGAGATCGTGGAGTACGCGCTGGAGCAGCGGGCCGGCCCGGTCCACGTGCGCAAGCAGATCGTGCACAACACCCACGTGGTGGCCGACCTGGAGGCCCGCGGCGCGGTGTTCGTCGACGAGCTGGACGAGGTCCCCGACGGGGCCACCGTGGTGTTCTCCGCGCACGGGGTGTCTCCGGCCGTCCACGCCGAGGCCGAGCGGCGGGGGCTGGAGGTGATCGACGCGACCTGCCCACTGGTGACCAAGGTGCACGCCGAGGCCCGCAGGTTCGCCGCCCGCGGCGACACCGTGGTGCTGATCGGGCACGCCGGGCACGAGGAGGTCGAGGGCACCCTGGGCGAGGCGCCGGACCGGACGGTCCTGGTCGAGACCCCCGCCGACGTCGAGGGCCTGCGCGTCGGCGACCCGGAGCGGGTGTCCTACCTGACCCAGACCACCCTGGCCGTGGACGAGACGGCCGAGGTGGTCGACGCGCTGCGTGCCAGGTTTCCGGCCGTGCGCGGGCCGGCCTCCGACGACATCTGCTACGCCACCACCAACCGCCAGGACGCGCTGAAGGCGATCGCGGAAGAGGCCGATCTGGTGCTCGTGGTCGGCTCGGCGAACTCCTCCAACTCCGTCCGGCTGGCCGAGCTCGCCCGGCGCAGCGGCGCGCCCGGCCACCTCGTCGACGACGTCGGCGGCATCCGCCCCGAGTGGCTGGCCGGCGCCCGCAGGATCGGCCTGACCGCGGGCGCCTCGGCCCCGCCCCACCTGGTCGGCGCGGTCGTCGCGGCCCTGTCCGGGCTGGGGCCGGTCACCGTGACCGAGCACGAGACCGCCCGCGAGACCATCCGCTTCACCCTGCCCCCCGCGGTGCGGCCGTCCTCCTGAGATCCGCGGAGTCCCCGCCCGGCCCGAGTCGCCCGTGGTCCGGGCGGCTCGGGCCTGTCGTCCTTCATTCCGGCATGAGCAGGACCGCGCCGCCCTCGGCGACGGGCGAACCGACCCCGCGAAGCCGCCCCCGCACGGCCCCGGTCCGCGCCGTGGTGGTTCCCATGGAAGGTGAACATCGGGGAACGGAGAGGTAAACCTCGGGCGTTGGTGGCGAGTCTTACTTACATGTCCGGCATGTCCGACCTGAAGGGATACGCCGACTCGCAACGGAACCGCTCCGGCACGCCCGCCCGCGCGGAGCCGCTGCGTACGAGCCGAAACGGTGGTCGACGGCGGCCACCGTCATAACGATCCGGCCTTGAGTTCGTAGAGGGATGGCGGCTGAGTACCGGTCTTCCGTCCCTAAAACGCCTTCTGAGCAGGACCTACGGTCGCTGCGGTCGGTTTTGGGGAGAAGAGGAGACCGGATTGTCGGTGTTGTTGCGATATTCGGCAAATGTACGCCTGGTGTCTGCGTACTGGATGCCCCCGACGCTCAGACATCCCCCAACTGGACGTCTTCTCAACCAGAGCGTGCTCTGGCGCGATTGATACGCGACCGCTTCGCGGTGCTCAGCGGCTCCCAGTGCAAGGTGGTCGCCCTCGTCGTGCCCGCGCCTCCCCATGTCACCGACGTCTCCATCGCCGACGACGCCCCCGCGGCGCGGCGCCGCCCCGAGCCCGGCCGTTGAGGCGGGGGAAGAGCAGCCGCCGCGGTCAAAGCGGCCCCGGAAGCCATCAATCGTCCGTCCGCCGATCCCGTTTGGACCAAGCCGGATTCACCGCGGTGAATCCGCACGACCAAGGAGCCCAGCCCTGTGAAGAGGATCCTGATCCGATCCGGAAAGAGTCCGTTCGATGTGGTCTCGCCCGAAGCCGTGATGCGACAGAGCATCGGTGGGGCCAATCTCGGCAACCTGGTCTTCAGTGACTCGGCGTACAAGATGCTGCTCACTCCTGATGTGGAACTCGTGCCCACCCGAGGAGACCGGATCAGACCCGATGACGCGGCCCGGATCAACGAGGAGTACGACGCCGTCGTCCTCCCGTTCGCCAACGCCTTCCGCTCCCAGTACGAGCGGAGTCTCACGACCTGGACGAAGGTGATCGAGCGGTTGAGGATCCCGGTCGTGGTCCTCGGCATCGGAGCGCAGTCCAGCCTCGACTACGACCTGGAGCGGTTGCGCCCGATCGACGAATCGGTCAAGGAGTTCGCCAAGGCGGTTCTGGACAGGTCCCCGTCGATCGGCGTCCGAGGCGAATTCACCGGGCACTACCTCGACAGCCTGGGCTTCAAGGACGTCGAGGTCATCGGCTGTCCTTCGATGTTCAGGTACGGCGGCGAGCTCAACGTCGAGAAAAAGGCCTCGGCCCTTGGCCGTGACTCCAGGATCGCGGTCTCGGTCACCCGCGATGCCGGTGACATCGAGAAGATCGTCATGGCGAATTTCGACCGGTATCCGGAACTCGTCTACTTCGCGCAGGATCACCGCGAGCTCGAATTGCTCTACTGGGGGGACACTTCCGAGGCGGCCGACCGCCACGCGGAGTTCCCGCAGCACCGCAGCCACCCGCTGTTCCGCGACGGCAGGGTTCGCCTGCACCTGGACCCCGTGACGTGGATCCGCTCGCTGTCGGAGTACGACTTCGCGTTCGGCACCAGAATCCACGGCACCATCACGGCTCTGCTGGGCGGGACTCCGGGCATGGTGTTGTGCCACGACTCCCGGACTCTTGAACTGAGCCGGTACTTCGAGATCCCGTACAAGAAGACGACGGAGCTGTCGGCGGACGTCGACGCGGCCGCCCTCTATGAGGAGGCCGACTACACCGCGCTGCTGAAGGGACACGGGGAACGCCTGGACACGATGACCGGATTCCTTGAGTCGCACGGTCTCGACCACGTCTACGCGGCCGGCGGGGACGGAGGCGCGTCGTTCGAGGAGGGCATGCGCGGGCTCGACTTCGCCCCTCCGATCCGCGCCTGGGACGGTGAGGACGACGGCGGCCTCGGCTACCGCCTGGGCTGGCTGAAGGAGAACGCCGCAGAGCTCAAGAGGACCCAGACGCGAGCGGACAAGCACATCGATGCGTTGACCAAGCGGAACAAGGCCCTGGAAGACGCATTGGCCAAGCAGGGCAAGACCCTGGAGAAGGCCGTCAAGCGGATCACGGCACTCGAGCGAACGGCTCGCAACACCCCCTACCGCCGTGTCCGGCGCACCGTGGGGCGCCCCGTGCGGCGCATCCTCAAGGGCCGGGAGTGACGCGGCCGGTCCAGGAGATCCGGACGGTTTTTCCGCGGCCCGTGTTCGGCGCTCCACCGGTGGGCGCCACGCGTCGATCACATGACCACACCTGACTCCGCGTATTCGACGCCCTCTTTGTGTAGTTATAAGGCTTTAGCGGAAAACTTCATAATTTCTAGCATTTTCATGGCTTACTAACTCTCTGTCCATATAGAGTTCCGTGTCATCCCTGTGCTCGGTGATCCCTCTCCCCGCAGTGGTCTCTTCCCTTCCCCCTCATCCCCCTCATCCCGTCTCACCGTTCTGTCGGCCGTGCGCCCTGTTTCCAGGCGGTCTTGGAGAAGCCTGTGGTTACTCTCAGTGTCATCGTGCCCATCTACAACGTCGAGCGTTACCTGGAGGAGTGCCTCCGGTCGCTGTCGGGGCAGACCCTGACCGATCTCGAAGTCGTCATGGTCGACGACGGATCCCCCGACAACAGCGCGGCCATCGCCAAGCGCTTCGCGGCGGACGACCCCCGGTTCACACTGGTCCAGCAGCCCAACGCCGGTCTGGGCGCGGCGCGCAACACGGGCATCCGCAACGCGAGCGGTGAATTCCTCACGTTCGTGGACAGCGACGACGTCATCCCGCCGTACGCCTTCGGATACATGGTCAACAGCCTGCGGGACAGCGGCTCCGACTTCGCGACCGGCAACGTCCACCGACTCGACGAGCTCGGCACGCGGCAGTCCCCGATGCACCGCAGGATCTTCCGGACACCGGCCTCCCGCACCCACATCACGCAGCGGGACACCCTGCTCATCGACCGGCTCTCCACCAACAAGGTGTGGCGGCGCACCTTCTGGGACGCCCACGGCCTCTGGTTCCCCGAGGGCGTGCTGTACGAGGACGAGTCGGTGGTCATCCCACTGCACTTCCTGGCCACGGCCGTGGACGTGCTGTCCGCTCCGGTCTACCTGTGGCGGGAGCGGCCCAGCGATGACAAGTCGATCACCCAGGACCGGCTGAGCGTCAAGGCGTTGGAGGACCGTTTTCGAGCGGTCACCGCGGTGAGTGATTTCATCGTTGAGCGTGGGACGCCGTTGGACAAACGGCGCTGGGATGTTGCGGCCCTCGGCAATGACCTGCGTACCTTCCTGCAGGTTCTGGACCAAGCGGATGAAGTCTTCCTGCAGCGCTTCTTCGATCTCGGCAACGCCTACCTGGACACCGTCGACCCGAAGGTGTATCCGGAGCTGCCGGCGGTCGAGCGACTGAAGTGGTACCTGATCCGTAAGCGACTGGGGCCTCAGCTCGCCGAGATGCTCACCTTCAACAAGAGCGTCGAGCAGAAGAAGGCCGAGGCGGTCCGGCACGGGGCGAGGTTCTACGCGGACTACCCGTTCAAGGACGATCCGGCACTGAAGATCCCGCGCGAGGTCTACCGGCTCGACAAGGAACTGGAGATCCGGCAGAAGGCCGAGGGAATCGCCTGGCGCGACGGCAGACTGGTCGTCACCGGTCGCGCGTGCCTCAGGTTCCTCCGCCCGAACAAGCGGATCCAGCAGTACCTGCGCGCATGGGTCGTCAACCCCGAGACCGGGGCGCACGTGCGGGTTCCCGTCTCCATTCACCGGGCCAACGAGTTCCGGCTGCCGCCGGACGCCGCGACCGCGCGCCAGGACTGGAGCGGCTACGAGATCACCGTCGACCCCGCACGACTCAAAAGCGACGGCCGATGGCGGGCCGGCGAGTGGTTCGTCGAACTGTGGATGTTCAACCGCGCCCTCATCCGGCGGGACCGTCTGGCCCGGCCCACCGCGGGAGCCCCCCAGCGTCCCACCGCCTACGAGGTCGCCCCGAACGTGTGGGTGCGGCCCTCCTGGCGCGGCTCCGACGGCCTCTCCCTCACCATCGACCCCCTGCGAGCCCAGCTCACGGGGCACCGGACCGAAGGCGACGACCTCGTGCTGACCGGGGTGCTCGGGCATGAGGCCGCCCGTCCCGGCTCCGTCGTCCGGCTGAACCGGCTTCCCGGAGACGTCCGGCTCGATGTCCCCCTGGAGGGCTCGTCCGACGGCGCCTTCACCGCCAAGGTGCCGATGTCCGCCCTGACCGACGGGTTCGCGCAGCGCCGTTCGATCGCCGGAGGACCCGACACCTCCGAACGCTGGGAGGCCCACGTCATCGCGGAGGGCGGGCCCGCAGCCCGGCTCTCCATCGCCGACTCCGCCCCCGAAGGGCGGTACCGCGATTCCGGGCGCGAGATCAACGTCGAGCGCGACAACGCGGGCTGGGCCATCCTGCGCATGGGGATCGACCGCCCGACCATCAGCGAGGTCACGTGGGTCGGCGGCGAGCTGCGGATCGCCGGCGACTACCACGTCGACGACCCCACGGGCCTGTCGTTCGTCATCAAGGCCCGGGGACGCACCGAGGAGCACCTCTTCCCGCTGGAGCTGGACGGATCCCGGTTCAGCGTCCGGTTCCGTCCCACGGCGATGCCGGCCTTCGGCGCGCGGCTGCCGCTCGGCGCCGGCGGCTACCGGTGCCTGATCCGCAGGAGCACCGGGCCCAACGAGTGGGACGACGGTTTCGCCCGGGTCGACCACGACCTGGTGCCCCGGCTCCCCGTCGCCGCCGACCTCGACGGCCGTACGGTGTCCTTCGACGCCGTCCGCCACGACGTCCCGGTGCTGACCGTCGGATCCGCGCTGCGCCCCGAGGAGCAGGGGCCCTACGCCCAGCAGTTGCTGCGCGAGACGACCTACCCGCGGCTGCGGAAGCGGCCCGTCACCGACGGGATCCTGTTTGACAGCTACTCGGGGAAGCAGTACTCCGACAGCCCGCGGGGGATCTACGAGGAGCTGCGTCGCCGGGGCAAGAGGTACCCGGCCTCCTGGCTGGCCAGGGACGGCCAGGTCGCGCTGCCCGACGATCTGACCGAGACCCGCCACTCGAGCCGGGAGTACTTCGAGGCGCTGGCCCGAAGCAGGTACATCGTGTCAAACACCCACCTGCCGATGTGGTTCGAGCGCCGCCCCGAGCAGGTCGTGGTGCAGACCTGGCACGGATCGATGCTCAAGCGGATCGGGTTCGACATCGAGCGGGTCCAGTTCGCCAGCCGCGACTACCACGACAAGCTGGTCCGCGAAGTGAACCAGTGGAACCACCTCGTCTCCCCGAGCCCCTGGGCGACGCCGATCCTGCGGCGGGCGTTCCGGTTCGAGGGCGAGATCCTGGAGACCGGTTACCCGCGCAACGACATCTTCCACTCGCCCGAGCGCGAGAAGCTGACCCGCGAGGTGCGCGAGCGGCTCGGGCTGCCCGAGGGCAAGAAGGTCGTGCTCTACGCGCCCACCTGGCGGGACGACAAGTTCTACTCACCGGGCAAGTACAAGCTGGACCTGCACCTGGACCTTCAACGCATGTACGAGACCCTCGGTGACGACCACGTGCTGATGGTGCGCCGCCACCCCAACATCGTCGACCGTGTCCCGGTGGTCGGGCGCGACTTCGTCCACGACGTCTCGACCTATCCGGAGATCCAGGAACTGTTTCTGGTCACCGACGTGCTCATCACCGACTACTCGTCGCTGATGTTCGACTTCGCCAACACCGGTCGCCCGATGCTGTTCTTCACCTACGACCTCGAGGACTACCGGGACAACCTGCGCGGCTTCTACTTCGACTTCGACGCGACCGCGCCGGGGCCGCTGCTGACGACCTCCGACCAGGTGATCGAGGCGGTCCGCGACGTCGACGAGGTCCACGCCGGCCACAAGGCGCGCTACGACGCCTTCGTGAACCGGTTCTGCCCCCTGGACGACGGCAAGGCGGCCGCCCGGATCGTCGACCGGCTCTTCACCGGACTCCACTGACCACCTCTTCCACACCAGGCGGTCCGTGCACCGGCGAGAGCCCGGTTCGTCCGGCGGGCCCACAGGAAGACCCGGCATCGAGATCCCCGTTCGAGAGCCCTGCTGCCGGCGGCAGGGCTCCCTCACATCCCCCAGGCGGTGAACCATGAGAATCCTGCTGACCGGCGGTGCCGGTTACATCGGTAGTCACACGGCGGTCGAGCTGATCGGCCGGGGGCACGAGGTCGTCGTCGTCGACAACCTGGTCAACAGCCACCCGGAGGCCGTGCGGCGGGTCGAGCGGATCACCGGCCGCGCGATCGCCTTCCACAAGGGGGACTGCGCCGATCCGGCGTTCCTCGACGGGGTCTTCGCCGAGCACCGGATCGACGCGGTGGTGCACTTCGCCGGGCTGAAGGCGGTGGGCGAGTCCACCGCGCAGCCGCTGCGCTACTACCGCAACAACCTCGACGCGCTCCTGACGCTGTGCGAGGTGATGGACGCGCGCGGCGTGCGGCGCCTGGTGTTCAGCTCCTCGGCGACCGTCTACGGGGACCCTGCGGCGGTCCCCATCACCGAGGAGATGCCGCTCAGCGTCACCAACCCCTACGGCGCGACCAAGCTGTTCGGGGAGCGCGTCCTCACCGACCTCGCCGAGGCCGACCCGGAGTGGCGGATCACGCTGCTGCGCTACTTCAACCCCATCGGCGCGCACGCCAGCGGGCTCATCGGCGAGGACCCCGACGACGTCCCGAACAACCTGTTCCCCTACATCTCCAAGGTCGCGGCGGGCAGACTGCCGAAGCTGCGGGTCTTCGGGGACGACTACGACACCCCGGACGGCACCGGGGTCCGCGACTACCTGCACGTCGTCGACCTCGCCCTCGGGCACTCGGCCGCCATCGACCGCATCGACGACCGCTCCGGCCTGCGCGTCTACAACCTCGGCACGGGCCAGGGCACCTCGGTCCTCGAAGCCGTCAGGGCCTTCGAGCGGGCGTCCGGCCGGGAGGTCCCCCACGAGGTCGCCGCCCGGCGTCCGGGGGACATCGCCACCTGCTACGCCGACCCGGCCGCGGCAAACCGGGACCTGGACTGGAAGGCGGCCAGGACGGTCGCCGACGCCTGCGCCGACGCCTGGCGGTGGCAGTCGGCCAACCCCGGCGGCTATCGCGGCTAGCCGACGGCATCCCCCAACGTGAAAAGGAGCGCGTCTTGCGCTGGACAGACGCCTCGTCCTGGCTGGACCGGCTGCTCAGGGGCGACCCCGAGGAGCGGATGTCGGAGCAGGACCACTACGACGAGGGCGCGGAGCACCACGATGACGACGACGGCACGTTCGGAGTCGGCCCGGTCCCCCGCTGGGGTGACGACGAGGACGACGAGGACCACGACTCCCTGTTCCACTAGATCGTTGACGGGGTTGGAAGCTGTGGCCGCAGTCCTTTCGTTCACCCTGGTGGCCTGGGAAGGCTGCCGTCAGCGCCGGCGCGCTGACGGCAGCCTCACCAGGTCCGCGAAGGCCAAGCGGGGTCTGAAGACAATCCCGGCCCTCCCATCAGCGATCTAGCCTCCGCCGCCGCTCCGGCGGGTGAGCGGGCGGCGCGGCCGCGCCGCCGGGCCCCGGCACCGCCGGGGCCCGACGCGCGTACGGAGCCCCGCGGTCCCGCTGGCCGGGCTCTGGCTGCTGCTCGCCCGCCCCCGGCTCGACCTGGAGCTGCACCACAACCCCGGCCACTTCTGGCTGGTCCTCGCCGTCGTCCTTGTCGGGGAACGGACTCTCGGCCATCATCGGCAGGGGCCGGTTCCCGACAGCGCCCCGCCCTCACCCGCCGTCCGCTCGGAGGCAGAGACCGTGGACATCGCCGCCCTTGAAGCGCTGCAGCGCGACCCCTACCCCCTCTATGCGCGGGCCCGCCGGACCCCGGGGCTCACCTTCGTTCCCGAACTCGACGCCTGGCTGGTCGCCCGGCACGACGACGTCCGCGAGGTGCTGCAGCGACCGGAGGACTTCTCCTCGACGAACGTGCTCCGGCCGGACTTCCCGCCCACCCCGGACATGATCGCCGAGCTCTCCCGGGGCGTCAGCGGGGGATCCACCGTGCTCGGCTCCGACGGTGAGCAGCACCGGCGCTACCGTGAGCCGCACACCCGCGGCCTGTCCTCCGCGCGGGTCGCCGCGGTCACCCCCTTCATCGCCGAACGCGCCGCGGCCCTCGTCGACGGGTTCGGCCCCGACGGCGAGGTCGAGCTGATGAGCCGGTACGCCGAGCGGCTGCCGGGCGAGGTCCTCGGACGGATCATCGGCCTCGACCCGGCCGACGTGTCCACAGCGGTCCGCACCAATTACCGCTCCGTGGAGATGCTGTTCCGGCCGCTCGAAGCGGAGGAGCGGGTCGGCGCCGCCCGCGACCACGCGGCCCTGCAGCGCCTGCTGGACGGCTACGTGCGCCGGCGCCGCGCGGAGCCGCGCGACGACCTGTGCAGCGAGATGGTCCGCGCGCTCGTTCCGGGAACGGGGGAGCCGACGCCGCAGCAGCGGGGCGAGGTGGTGTCGACCCTGATGAACCTGCTGCTCGCCGGGCACATGAGCACGACGGCGCTGATCGGCACCGCTGTACTGCACCTGCTGGAGGACCGGGCGCAGTGGGAGCTGCTGTGCGAGCGCCCCGGGCTCATCCCCGACGCGATCGAGGAGGCCGCCCGCTACGACGCCCCCATCCAGGGCTTCCGCCGGACCACCACGCGTCCGGTCGCGCTCGCCGGGACCGACCTCCCGGCCGGCGCCGTCGTCTTCGTCGCGTTCGGCTCCGCCAACCGGGACGCGGCCCGCCACGGCCGGCCGGACGTCTTCGACATCACCCGGGGGCCGCAGCGGCACATGGCCTTCGGGCACGGGGCGCACGCGTGCCCGGGGTCGCAGCTCGCCCGCGCGCAACTGCGGATCACGCTGGAGACGCTGGTCCGCCGGCTGCCCGGACTGCGCCTGGCACCGGACCGGCCCGTCACCATGCGGCCCACGCTGATCCACCGCTCCCCCGAGGCGCTGCACCTGGCCCCGCGGTGACGCACGCGGGATGGACGCAGCTCTTCCGGAGCCGGGCCCGCCGCGCTGGCCCCGGCCGATCACAACCGGTCGAGGAGCTCGGCCTTCTTGGTCGTGAACTCCTCGTCGGTCAGCAGACCCTCCTCGTGCAGCCGCCCGAGCTCGCGGATGCGGTCGTAGACGGTCCGGGGCGAGTCGGCGACGGCCTTGGGCGGGGCGTCGGCGGCGATCGGTGACGCGGCCTCGCGGGTGCTTCCGGCCCAGAGGTGGGCCGTCACGGTCGCCGCCATCAGCAGCGCCCGGGCCTCCTCCGTGCTCCCGTCGGTCAGCAGGCAGCGCAGGTCCCTGCTCGGTTTGGTCGCGGGGTCGGCGTCGGACTCCCGGGCACGACCCGCAGGTAGCCGTTGCTCCACTCGCTGGAGGGGACCCAGTCGACCTGCCGGATGCCGGCGAGCCCGAATTCGCGCCGCTGCTCCTTCCTCTTGCGGGAGCTCGCGTCCTCGGACCACATCAGATGCACCGCTCCGCCGTCGAAGGCGGCCGTTCCCTCCGAGGTCCGGATGTGCAGCGGCGGATCCGGGACGAGACCGGTGGCGAAGTCCTCCGGGCGGCCGGACGGGCCGTCCTCCCGCGCGGCGTTGACGGAGAAGGCGAGCTGGTCGGCGTAGTACTCGGCGATGAGCTCGGTTCCGGCCTCACCGGTCAGCAGGAACGGCTGGCCGGTTTCGGACAGCGTCGCGCCGCGGGGCCTCAGGGCGCGCCGGTTTCGCACCAGACCTTCCGGCCGCGTCTTGCCCGAGCGGTGGCACCGAGCTCATCGGCCGCGGCTGCTACGCGGTCCACAGGCAGCTTTACCGATCACCGCTGTGGCCCTGATGATCTGAGCGCCCTGCCTTCTCGGCTGAGAGCGCGGCGAGGGGGCAGCGACCCCGGCCGAGGAGCCGGTGAACCGGGGGTGTTTACTGCGGTGGAGGAGCGAGGCGCGATGATGTTGTCCGATGACCGGATGAGAGCGGTCCGACGTTGCTGCGACCATGACCGTGACTGACGCCGGAAGAACACGCTGGCTGTGGTGGCTCATGGCCTGCGCCGTCTGCACGCAGACCTCGCTCAACCTCGCCCGCCCCCTCCTCTCCTACCGGGCGATTTCGCTGGGCGGCGACGCGTTGGCGATCGGGCTCATCACCTCGGCCTACGCTCTGCTCTCCCTCGTGGTCGCGGTCCCGCTGGGGCGGTTGACCGACCGCGTCACCCGCATGGCCTGGATCACGCTGACGGGCACCGTCCTGCTCGCCGCCGCGCCCCTGCTCATGGCGGCGGCCCCGTCCCTGACGCTCGTGGGCGTGGCGGGGACCGTGCTGGGGTTCGGCCACATCGTCTTCATGATCTCCGGTCAAGGGCTCATCGCCCGTCGCTCCGCCGAGCAGGACCTGGACCGCAACTTCGGCTGGTTCACCGCGGCGGTGTCGTCGGGGCAGATGGCGGGGCCGCTCATCGCCGGCCTGGTCCTGGGGGAGGCCAGCGGCGCCGCCCTGGAAGGGCCGACCGTCGAGGCGCTGGTCATCGCCTCGGTGATCGCCGTGTTGGGCCTCACCGGGGTCGCGGGGCTGGCACGCAGCAGCCCCGCACCGCCACGAGGAACACCCCGGCGGTCCAAGGCGGCGGCCCCGATGCCGGTGACCGCCCTGCTGCGGCGCCCAGGGGTCGGCGCGGGGCTGTTCGTCAGCCTGGCGCTGCTGGTCTCGGTCGACCTGCTCACCGCATACCTCCCGCTGATCGCCGAACAGCGTGGGATCGCTCCGTCGGTGGCCGGGGTGCTGCTGGGCGTGCGGGCGGGCTTCTCCCTGCTGTCGCGTCTGCTGCTCCCGTGGCTGCTGGCCCGCTGGTCCCGGCGCGCGCTGGTCATGGCCAGCGCCCTGGGTGCCGCGGGGGCGCTGGGCGCGGTGACCCTGCCCGCCAACGGCGACCCCTGGATCATGGCCGCGGCGCTGGCCGTCGGCGGGTTCCTGCTGGGCATCGGCCAGCCGCTGACCATGACCATCGTGGTGCGCGCGGTGCCCGGCGACGCGCGCAGCACCGCGCTCGCGCTGCGGCTGTGGGCCAACCGCATCGGCCAGGTCGCCCTCCCCGCCGGAGCCGGAGTGGTGGCCGCCTCCCTGGGAGCGTCCGGGGCGCTGTGGTTCGCCTGCGGGGTGCTCGCCGCCGCCGCGGGCGCCGCCCGCCTCGCCCACACTCCCTGACTCCCCGCCTCCTCTTCGCCATCCCTCCAGCCGTCGCCCCGGGTGGGCCGACCGGCATTGGGCAGCGGAACGATGGACTGGGGGGCGGACGGGCGGCCCCTTGGGTCTACAGCGTTCGGACACCGACTGCGCGCCGGAGTTCGCCGATGCCCCGGAATCTGGCCTCCCACTGATCTTCAGCCTGATCGGCGCGCTGTTCGTCGGCGTCATCCTCGGGGCGGTCGGCCTCGTCGCCCTGGTGCGGGCCGGCAAGGCCGGCCGAGGGCGGACGCCCGTCATCGTCGCGGGAGTGCTGCCGGTCCTGGCCGGCCTCGCCCTGACCGGTCGGCGCTTCCGGCTCAACCTGTACCGCCCTGCGCAGCGGGGGCGGCGGCCTCGGGGATGCGCAGGGCGAGCAGGACGACGTCGTCCTCGGGAGTGTCGACCATGCTCTCCAGCAGGCCGTCGCAGAAGGCGTCGACGGATTCGCGGGCGAGGAGGGCGGCCTGCTGGCGCAGCCGGACCATGCCCCGCTCGATGAACTCGCCGCGGCGCTCGACCAGGCCGTCGGTGTAGAGCAGCAGCGTGGAGCACGGCGGCAGGTCCGTCCTGGCATCGAGGCGGGCCAGGGTGTCGTCGACCCCGAGCAGCACGCCGTGCCCGGCGTCGAGGTAGCGCGTCACGCCCTCGTCGGTGACGAGCAGCGGAGGGAGGTGGCCGGCGTTGGCCCAGTGCCACTGCCAGGGCCCGCCGGCCCCGCCCTCGACGCGCCCGTAGACGACGGTGGCCGTCTGCGGGATGGACGGCAGGTACTGCAGCAGGCTGTCGAGGCGCCGCATGATCGCGCTGGGCGGTTCCCGGTGGTCCCAGACCAGCGTCCGCAGCATGCTCTGCAGCTTCGACATCTGCACCGCGGCGGCCAGGTCGTGGCCGCTGACGTCGCCGACGGTCAGCGCGGTGGCGCCGTCGGGCAGCACGAGCGCGTCGTACCAGTCGCCGCCCACCTCGGCGCCGGCCTGGGCGGGGGTGTAGCGGGCAGCCAGTCGCAGGCGGCCGATGTCGGGCAGCTCGGGCAGCAGCGCGCGCTGGAAGTCATGGGCGGTGTCGCGCTGGGCGGCGTAGAGGCGAGCGTTGTCCAGGGCCAGTGCGGCCCGGTGTGCCAGGTCCTCGACCAGCGCGAAGTCGGCTTCGGTCAGCGGGCGTTCCGGGTCGGTGCGCACCAGGCTCAGCGAGCCCAGGATCCGCCGCCGCGCGCGCAGCGGGATCAGGATCTCGGTGTGGGCGCCCAGCGCGTCGGTCAGCTCCTTGTGCGCGCGGCTCAGCGGGGTGGCGGCTTCGGGGAACTCCGTGACCAGCAGCGGGCCCTCCCCGGCCAGCACGCGCTCCACCGGGCTCTCCGACAGCGGATCGGGGGGCGGCAGCACGCCTTCGGTGTCGGGCGGCACCGCGCCGGGATCGCGGTGCACCAGCGCCACCCGGCGCAGTCGGTCTCCGAGCAGGCTCGCCGTACACCAGTCGGCCAGTTGCGGCACCAGCAGCCGGGTCAGCCGCCGCAGCACGTCATCGCCGTCCAGGCTGCTGCCCAGCGCCGTGCTCACCTCGGCCATGAGCGTCAACCGCGACAGCGGTCCCTCCAACGCCGAGACCGCCCCGTTCCCGGCTCCCTCGGTGTCGTGAGCCATGCGTTCACCTCCTTGGCGGCCCAGCTACCCGCGTTCCCGCCGTTACCACGCATCGGCCGGAACCGACCGCGCGAGCGCGGGGAGGAACGACCGGTCGGCCCGGGCGGGCGGCGTTCGGAGTCCCGCCGCCGCGCCGGCGCCGCATCCTGCTCCTGCGCTTCTTCGGCAACAAGACCCAGTCGGAGATCGCCGCCGTCATCGGCGTCTCCCAGATGCAGGTCTCCCGGATCCTCAAGCAGACCCTGCGGGAACTGCGCGTCGAAATGGCCGCCGGCACCTGAGCACCGCCCCTGACCACTAGGGTCTTGGGGACGTGTGTACGACGGAGCGGGGGATCGGGTGAGTGTTCGCTTCGAGGAACTCGATTGGCGGCCGACGCCGATGGGCGTCATCAGTCTGCGCCGCCGGTGGGACCCGCTGTTCCGCAAGGACGTCCACGAGATCAAGCTCGACGACGACTTCCTGATGTCGAGCCTGTTCACGGTGGCCGAGGTCGAGATGGCGCGACTGGCCCTGGCGGAGTCGTCCGGGCCGTCCGGGCCGTCCGGGACGGGCCTGGACGTGGCCGTGGGCGGGCTCGGGCTCGGCTACACCGCGCAGACCGTGCTCGAAGACCCCGACGTGGGCTCGCTGGTCGTGGTGGAGGCGCTCGGCGAGGTGATCGAGTGGCACGAGCGCGGACTGATCCCGGCGGGCGCCACGCTGACGGCCGACCCCCGGTGCCGACTGGTGCACGGCGACTTCTTCGCCATGGTCGACTCCGAATCGGGCCTCGACCCGGAGGCCGCGGACCTGCGGTTCCACGCCGTCATCGTCGACATCGACCACTCGCCGCGCCACCTGCTGCACCCGGGCCACGCCGGGTTCTACCGGCCCGAGGGGCTGCGCCGCCTGGCCGGGCGCCTGCGTCCGGGCGGGGTGTTCGCCCTGTGGTCCAACGACCCGCCCGACGACGACTTCACCGCGGTGCTCGCCGAGGTCTTCGCCGACGCGCGGGCCGAGGTCGTCGCCTTCCCCAACCCCCTGCAGGAGCGCGAGGCGACCAACACCGTCTACCTCGCCACGACGGCCCCCGCGTCGATGGCGTAAGGGACCGACGCGAAGGGCCGGGGAGCGGTCTCCCCGGCCCCGCGCGGGCGTCCGGCTACTTCAGGCCGGTGGTCTTGATCGACTCCACGATCTGGCGCTGGAACATGAAGAACACCAGCATCGTCGGCAGGGCCGCGACGGTGGCGGCGGCGATGATGTAGTTCCAGTCGGCGCCGTACTGGTCCTGGAACCCGGCGATGCCCAGTTGCACGACGGTCAGTGCCTGGTCGCTGGTGGCGACCATCGGCCAGACGTAGGCGTTCCAGTTGGCGAGGAAGAAGAACACCGCGAGCGCGGCGAAGATCGGCCGCGACAGCGGCAGGACGACGCGCCAGTACACCTGCCAGTACCCGGCCCCGTCGATGCGCGCGGCCTCCTCCAGCTCGTCGGGGATCGACAGGTAGAACTGGCGCAGCAGGAAGATCCCGAACGCGTTGAAGATCGCCGGGATGATCAGTCCCGCGTAGCTGTTCAGGATGCCCAGCTCCCGCACGATGAGGAACAGCGGGACGATGATCGCCGGGACGGTGATCAGCAGGGTGGAGAACACCGCGACGAACACCGTCTCCCGGCCCCGGAACCGCAGCCGGGCCAGCGCGTAGGCCGCCATCGAGTGGAACAGCAGCGCCACCACGGTCACCGTGACCGAGACGAACAGGCTGTTGGCCATGTAGCGCAGGAACGGCACCTGGGTGAACACGTAGACGTAGTTGTCGAAGGTGGGCTCCTTGGGCAGCAGGCGGCCGTTGACCACCTCCTCCGGTCCCTTGATGGAGCTGGTGAGCATCCACAGCAGGGGGAACACGGCGACGATCGCGAGCACCGCCGCGAGCGCCACGTAGAAGCCCTTGGGGACGCCGCCGCGAGCGGCGGCGGCGGGGCGCCGCGCCGGTGCCGGGCGGCCGGTGCGCGGGCTGGTGTCAACGGCGGCCATGGCTGAACCGGCCTCCCCTGGTCAGGGCGAACATCATCAGGGACCAGCCGAGCAGGACGAGCACCAGGAACGAGCTCATCGCCGACGCGTAGCCGAACTCCCCGAAGAGGAACGCCTGCTGGTAGATGTAGAAGACGAGGACGGCGGTGCCGTTGGACGGGCCGCCGTTGGTGAGGACGAGGATCAGCTCGAACCCGCCGGTGACCGCCGCGACGGTGAGCGTCAGCAGGACGAAGAAGCTCGTCGGCGCCAGCAGCGGCCAGGTGATGTGCCGGAACACCGACCAGGGGCTCGCCCCGTCGAGCCGGGCGGCCTCGTAGTAGTCCTTGGGGATGTCCTGCAGCCCCGTCAGGAAGATGATCATGTAGTAGCCCATCCAGAACCACACGCACACACCGATCACGGTGAACAGCGCGTACTTCGGATCGCCCAGCCACGACGGCGGATCGACGCCGATGGCGCGCAGCGCGGTCCCCACGACCCCGACGTCGTCGGCGAGCATGAACTCCCAGACCAGGCCGACGACCACCACGCTGACCGCGTACGGCAGGAAGAACGCGCTGCGGAACACCGAGACGAACGGCATCCTGCGCTGGATGAGCAGCGCGAGTCCCAGGCTCACCAGGAAGGTCAGCGGCACCACCAGGAGCAGGTAGACGAGGGTGAGCCGGAGGCTGTCGAAGAACTGCGGGTCGGAGAACATCCGGCGGAAGTTCTCCAGGCCGACGAACTCGTAGGTGCCGAACCCGTCGACCCGCATGAACCCCAGCACCACCGTCAGCAGCATCGGCAGGCCGAGGAACAGCAGCAGCCCGACCAGGTCGGGGGCGAGGAACAGCCAGGCCGCCCGGGTCTCGGCGCGCCGCCCGACCATGCCCCTGCGCCCGCCCCCGCGGGCGGGGGCCGCGGCGGGGGCGCGCTCCGGCGCGCTCGGGGCCTTGGCTCCGATCGTGGTCATAGCAGCTCGGCCCCTTCGTAGGTGAGCATGAAAGCGTCGATCGTCTCGGCGGCGCGCTCGGCCTCGAGGGCGGGGTCGCCGCCGCCGAGCATGCACGACTGGATGGCGTCGGAGACCGCCTTGTACACGGGTGGCGGGAAACGGGGCTCGGAGCGTCCGCCGGGGTAGATCTCCTCGCGGAACGCCTTCATCACCGGGTTGTCGTAGCCGCCGGCGGCGTCGGCGCGCTCCAGGGAGCTGCGGCGCGGCGGGATGTCGGTCTTCACCCCGATCGACCAGTCGGTGAGCCGGTCGATGGAGGCGTCCGACATCGACGCCAGCGACTCGGCGCAGAACCGGGCGGCGGCCTCGGGGTTCCTGCCCCGGGAGTTCGCGGCGAACGCCCAGCCGCCCAGCGAGGTCACGTACTCGCCGCCCTCGGGGATCGGCAGCCGGATCACGCCGTACTCGAAGTCGGGCGCCGCGCTCTCCATCTCCTTCACCGTCCAGATGCCCCGATGCCACATCGACGCCAGGCCCTGGGTGAAGCCGGTGACCGCGTCGCCGGCCGCCGGGTTGCGGCGCGGGGAGATCCCGGACTCCACCATCTCCTTCCACAGGCCGAGCGCCTTGGCGGCGGCGGGGGAGTCGAAGACGACCTCGCCCTCGGAGGTGACGACGTCGCCGCCGGTCTGCCACAGCAGCGGGTACCAGACGAAGTTCTGGTAGTAGCCGGGCTCGCTCTCCAGCGCGATGCCGGCCTGGCCGGCCGAGCGCAGCCGGTCCCCGACGTCGAGCAGCTCCTCCCAGGTCTCGGGCAGGTCCCCCTCGGACAGCCCGGCCGCCTCCAGGGCCGGGACCGAGTAGAACATCGCGATCGGCTCGACCTCGAACGGCAGCGCGTACACCCGCCCGCCGACGCTGCGGGTGTCGAGCACGCCGGGCAGGAAGTCGTCGAGCGCCTCGTCGGAGATGTGCGGGGTGAGGTCCTGCAGGACTCCGCCGTTGTAGTAGCGCAGGAAGTCGCCGGGGGAGATGACGAACAGGTCGGGCCCGTCCCCCGCGGCGAACGCGGTGGGCAGCTTGCTGCCGTTGTTGTAGACCGGGAGCGGGACGTACTGCGCGGCGACCTGCTGCTCGTTGGCCGCGTTCCAGTCGGCGATGATGTCCAGGTACCACTGGCTCTGCTGCTGGGTGAACGGGTCCTGCTGGGGCGCGCCGCCGTTGAACGACCAGAAGGACAGCGCGCCGGAGTCGGCCCCCGGCGAGCCGCAGCTCGCCAGGGCCGGGGCGAGGGCCGCCGCGGCGCCGAGGCCGAGGCCCCCGCGCAGGAAGGCGCGCCGGTCCGGGCCGGGGGACCCGGGTGGGCGCGCGGCTCTGCTTGTCATGAGAGGTGGCTCCTCAGAAAGAGCGTGGTCGAGTGGGGGAGCGGCGGGCGCCCCGGAGGACGGCCGGGGCGCCCGGCCGGATCAAGCGGCCGGGGAGCGCGGCGGGGGCGGCGTCGGCGTCGGCTTCGGGGGAGCGGGAACGGCGGCCGGGCCGGTCCGCCGGGCGGTGCGGGGATGTCGGAGGACCATCACGAACTCCTGTACCGTGCGGCTCGGTGGGGTGCCGAGCGGTGGTCTCGGGAGGGAATGGGCGGATACGCGGGCCGGCCGTGCGCCTCATTGCCCGGTGTGGTGCTGAGAGGTGCACCGGGAACGGAGCAAACGATTTCTCGGAAACATAAGACCGAACCCGGAGCACTGTCAAGATCCTGTTTCCGGGCCGTTAACCGCAGTGGATGCCCGGCGTCTTCTCCCTTGACGGGGTTTTTCCACCTGGCTAGCGTCGGAAAAGGATTTCTTGGATTGTTCCGCACGCCCTGCGGGCCGAGCTTCGACTGTCGAGTCTGCGGGGCGATGTGAGACTTCCGGGGCTCGGACCGCTGTGCCGCCGGCGCTACGCGCACTGCGACAGTCGGCCTCCTGTGCCAACCCGATCATCAGACATCAGTCGAGAGGACTCTGCGATGGAAGACGCGTCGAGCTACGGGACGCACGGCAGCAGCCTGCGCGATCTCGCCCGGCTGCGCACGGCCCGGCGCGGGCGGGCGTCGAGCTGGGACCGCAGCGGCGGCAACGACGACCGGCTCACCGTCGGACCGGGCGAGACCGCGGTGCTCGCCGACATCGACGGCCCCGGGGCCGTCACGCACATCTGGTGCACGGTCGCGCTGCCCGACCACGAGGGGCCCGGCGAGGCCGAGACGGATCTGCTGCGCAAGCTCGCGCTGCGCATCACCTGGGACGGGGCCGAGCACCCCGCCGTGTGGGTCCCCCTCGGCGACTTCTTCGGCGTGGGGCACGGCCGGACCGTCAACTTCGTCTCGGCGCCGCTGCAGATGAGCCCCGAGGACGGCAAGTCCTTCAACTGCTGGTTCGCGATGCCCTTCGCCGAGCACGCCAAGGTCGAGCTGGTCAGCGAACTGAGCCGTTCACCGGTGTTCTTCTACTACTACATCGACTACGAGCGCTACGCCCGCCACGAGCCCGACCTCGCCTACTTCCACGCCCAGTGGCGCAGGGAGAACCCGACGGACGGGCGGCCGGAGGCCGGGCAGACCAACCCGGAGTTCCTGTTCGAGGGGACCAACCTCGACGGCGCGGGCAACTACACGATCCTGGAGGCCGAGGGGCGCGGGCACTACGTCGGCTGCGTCCTCAACGTGCACAACCTGCGCGACACGCGCGAGTGGAACTGGTACGGCGAGGGCGACGACATGATCTTCATCGACGGGGAGTCGTTCCCGCCCACGCTGCACGGCACCGGCACCGAGGACTACTTCAACACCGCCTGGTGCCCGACCCAGACCCACCACGCCCCCTACCACGGCGTCACCCTGCCCGGCGGGCCGAACTGGAGCGGGCAGGTCTCGCTGTACCGGTTCCACGTCGAGGACCCGGTGATGTTCGAGCGCTCGGTGCGGGTCACCGTCGAGCACGGGCACGCCAACAAGCGCAGCGACGACCTGTCGTCGGTGGCGTTCTGGTACCAGGTGCCGCCGCACCGCCCGTTCACCCTGCCCCCGGCCGCGGAGAGGATCCCGCGGGGACTGCTCTAGCGAGCGCCCCGGGCCGGCGATCCGAGCGCGCCCCCTCATCAGGGGCGGGGCGCTCGGATCGCCGGGCTCACCGCTGCGTGCTGCCCCTGGGGACCAGGGTGGCGTGCAGGGTCGTGGTGGTCGCCGCGCGCTCGGGGGCGGCGATGCGCGAGAGCAGCATCCGGGTGGAGACCAGCCCGAGATCGTAGGCCGGCTGCGCGATCACGGTCATCGGGGGCGTGATCAGCGTCGTCCACGGGTCGTCGTCGAACGCCGCCAGACCGACGTCGCGGCCGCTGTGCAGGCCCAGCTCGGCCATCGCCTCCAGCACCCCGCGCGCCATGACGCAGTTGGCGACCAGCAGGGCGTCGGGCCGCTCCCTGCGGTCGAGGAGCTGCATGGCCGCGCTCCTGGCCCCGGCCGCCTTGAACTCGCTGTGGCGCACCAGCCGGGCCGGGACGCGCCGGCCCGCCGCGCGCAGGGCGTCGCGGTAGCCCTCCAGCCGGTCGTCGGCCGTGGCGATCCCGGCGGGGCCCGCGATGCAGCCGATCCGCTCGTAGCCCTGCTCGATCATGTGCCGAGTGGCGGCCGCGGCGGCGCTGCGGGTGTCGACCACGGCCGTGTCGGTGGGCGCGCCGGACACCGGGCGGTCCACCGCGACGAAGGGGATCCGCTGGTCGCGCAGCATGCCGATGCTTTCGGTGGAGCCGGTGGAGGACAGCACGACCCCGGCCGCGCGCTCCTGCAGCGCCACGTCGACGTAGCGGCGCTCCTTGGCGGCGTCCTCGTCGGAGTTGCACAGGATGACGGAGTAGCCCTCGGCGTGCGCGGCGTCCTCGACCCCGCGGGCCAGCGAGGTGAAGAACGGGTTCTCGACGTCGCCGATGATCAGCGCGATGACCGTGGTCTCGCGGCGGCGGAGGTTGCGGGCCAGCCCGTTGGGCCGGTACTGCAGCTCGGCCGCCGCGGCCTGGACGCGCTGGGCGAGGTCGGGCGCGACGGTGGACTTGCCGTTGAGCACCCGCGACGCGGTCGCCGGTGAGACCCCGGCCCGCGAGGCGACGTCGCTGATCGTCGGCATCGGATGAACCATCTCCTCCCGCGCATACGCGCAAGCACCAGACGTGCGGCCTGTTGGCGACCTGCTTTCTCGGCCCGCACCCGCCGGAGCGGCGCCCGCCGGCCGGGGCCCGCGCCCGACGGACCCGGCCGGTCGGGTGTCCCCGCGATGCATTGACACCCGGCAGGATCTCAGAATAGCGTCACCCGCGAAAACGATTTCTCCCGGTTGCCCGAACAGGCCGCCCGCCCGGCCGGCCCCCGGTACCCGGAGCACGAAGCCCCGTGCGTCCGCGCCCCCGACGGCGGACGTCCGCAGATGAGGAGAGCCAGCCATGGCCCGTATCGGCGTGATCAGCATTTCCGACGGCAGGGAGCACGTGCACCGCGGCGTGCGCGACTTCGTCCTCGGCAAGGAGGACGCGCTCGTCGGTGCACTGGAGGCCGCAGGGCACGAGGTGGTGCGCGGCGGGGAACCGGTCGGGAGCAACGTGGCCGCCACATCGGCGGCCAGGCAGGTCGCCGCGGCCGGCGTCGACCTGACCGTGCTCCACTACGCGGTCTGGGCGTTCCCGCACTTCACCATGCTCGCCGCCGACGCCACCCCCGGCCCGCTGCTGCTGCTGGCCAGCATCGACCCGACCGAGCCCGGCATGGTCGGCATGCTCGCCGCCGGCGGCGCGCTGGACCAGATCGGGCGCGCCCACACCCGGCTGTGGGGCGCCCCCGACGACGCCCTGGTCGCCGACATCACCGCACGCGCCGACGCCGCGCACGCGGTCGGGGCGCTGCGCGGCAGCACGTTCGGCCGGATCGGCGGCCGCCCCATGGGCATGAACACCGCCGTCGCCAACACCGACCAGTGGCAGCGGCTCTTCGGCGTCGACGTCGAGGAGATCGACCAGTGGGAGATCGTCCGCCGCACCGAGGCCGCCGACCCGGCCGAGCTGCGGCGCGGCCGCGAATGGTTCGAACGGCACGCCAACGTGCACTACGACGGCAAGAAGCTCACCCCCGACCTGCTGGAGCGCCAGATCGGCACCTACGTGGCGATGCGCGGCCTCATCGAGGAACACCGCCTCGACTTCACCGGGATCAAGGGCCAGCCCGAGCTCACCGAGCACTTCTGCACGATGGACGTCGCCGAGGCGCTGCTGAACGACCCCTACGACCACAACGGGCCCAAGGACCCGCACGTCTGCGCCACCGAGGCCGACATGGACGGCGCCCTGACCATGCAGCTCCTCAAGCACGTCGCGCGGACCCCGGTGCTCTTCGCCGACGTGCGGCACTACCACGGCGACCGCGACATCTGGGACCTGTGCAACTCCGGCCAGCACGCCACCTGGTACGCGGCGCGCAGCGACGACCCGGCGGACAACCTCGCCAAGGTGCACCTGTTCCCCGAGGTCTTCTTCTTCCCCGCGGGCGGCGCGTCCGTGCAGCACATCGCCGCGCCGGGGCGGATGACCCTGGCCAGGCTCACCCGCATCGACGGCGACTACCGGCTGCAGCTCATGCTCGGCGACTTCGAGAACTTCGACGAGGCCACCACCGACGCCCTGACCAAGCAGTCCACCCCGGAATGGCCGCACGCGTTCGCCAGGCTCGACGCCGAGGCCCCCGACTTCCTGTCCCGGTTCGGCGCCAACCACATCCACGCCGTGCCCGGTGACGTCCGCCCGCAGATGCGTGCGGTCACCGAGCTGCTCGGCATCCGGCTGGACGAGTTCACCCGCAACTGAGGCACCGGCGAAACCGTCTCGCCCCCCACGACCAGGGAGTTCACGCACATGGCCACCGAGGCGCTGCTCGGGATCGACATCGGCACCTCCAGCTCCAAGGGGGTGCTGGTGGCCCCGGACGGGACGCTGATCGCCCGCGCCGACCGGCCGCACCGCACGTCCACGCCCCGGCCCGGCCACGTCGAGCACGACGCGGAGTCGGTGTGGTGGGCGGACTTCACCGCGATCGTGCGCGAACTGCTCGACCGGGCCGACGGGGTGCGGGTGCTCGCGGTCGGCGTCAGCGGGATCGGGCCCTGCCTGCTGCCCGCCGACGCCGCCGGAACCCCGCTGCGCCCCGCGATCCTGTACGGGGTGGACACCCGCGCCACGGCCGAGATCGCCGAACTGACGGCGGAGTTCGGGGCCGAGCGGATCGTCGAGCGGGGCGCGAGCCGGCTGACGTCGCAGGCGGTCGGCCCGAAGCTGGCCTGGCTGCGGCGGCACGAGCCCGAGGTCTACGCCTCCACCGGGATGCTGCTGATGGCGAGTTCGTTCCTGGTGCACCGGCTCACCGGGCGCTACGTGCTGGACCACCACTCCGCCAGCCAGTGCGACCCGCTCTACGACATGCGGCGGGGGGAGTGGGCCCGCGACTGGGCCGACCGGGTCGCGCCGGGCCTGGAGCTGCCGGAGCTCGCCTGGTCCACCGAGATCGCGGGGACGGTCACGCGGGAGGCGGCCCGGCTGACCGGGCTGCCCGCGGGCACACCGGTCGCGACCGGCACCATCGACGCCTGGGCCGAGGCCGCCAGCGTCGGGGTGCGCGGCCCCGGCGACGCGATGGTCATGTACGGCACCACCATGTTCCTCGTCCAGGTCGTGGACCGGCTGCGCCCGCACGCCGGGCTGTGGGGCACCAAGGGGGCGTTCGACGGCACGGAGACCCTGGCCGCGGGGATGGCGACGTCCGGGGCCGTCACCGACTGGCTGCGCGAACTGGTCGGCGGGGAGTTCCACGACCTGGTGCGCGCGGCGGAGAAGGTTCCGGCGGGCAGCGAGGGACTGCTGCTGCTCCCGTACTTCGCCGGCGAGCGCACCCCGCTGTTCGATCCGGACGCGCGGGGCGTCCTGGCCGGGCTGACCACCCGCCACGGCAGCGCCGAGATCTACCGCGCCGTCCTGGAGGGCACCGCCTACGGGGTGCGGCACAACCTGGAGGCGATGCGGGAGGCCGGCGGCGCCCCGGACCGGATCGTCGCGGTCGGCGGCGGAGCCCAGGGGGGCCTGTGGCCCCGCATCGTCTCCGACGTGGCGGGGGTGGTGCAGGAGGTCCCGGAGCAGACCATCGGGGCGGCGTTCGGCGACGCGTTCATGGCGGCGAAGGCGATCGGCCTGGACGCCGACGCACGGGCGTGGAACCCCGCGGCCACCACCATTCGACCCGACCCGGAACGCGGCGCGGTCTACGGCGAGTTCTACCGGCACTACCGCGACCTCTACGCGGCGACGCGCGGCATCACGCACTTCCTCGCGGGCAGGCAGCACGACGCGGCGGAGGGGTAGAGGCCCGTCCGGGCCGGACCGCCGCCGCAGCGGCTCCTCGCAACCGTCGTCAGCTCTGGGCGTGCCGCTCGCACCAGGCTCGCAGGACGCGGTCCGCGTCGCCTTCCGCGCCGGGCCCGGCCGCCTCGTCGGCGACGGGACGGCCATGCACAGCGGCGGCGTCGTGCGCGCCGGTGACGGCGCCTACCTCAATCTGCACCGGCCGGGAACCGTGCGGGCGGTGATCGACGTTCCCGGTGCGCTCGGCCGGGACCTCGACCGCGCCGCCGAGGTCGACGGGTGGTCCCTGTTCGACGCGGTGCTCCGGCGGTGCCGAACGGCACGCGGACAGTGAGCCCGCGCCGATCCGGCCTGCTGGAAGACCCGCCGGACGAGGGGAACGAAGCGTCCCCGGCCCGTCGGAACGGACCGGGGACGCGGCTCGCACGGTGCGCTTCTCAGCTCGTCAGGCCGTCACCTCCTCACGGTCACTGGACGGGCGGGTAGGCGTTGGCCAGGAGCTCCTGGAACTGCTCGGAGAACCAGTGGCCGGAGATCGGCGCGTTCGCCAGGGCGCCGCTGTCGCTGTCGCCGTTGCGCGGGTTGCCCCCGTAGGTCGGGTCGCACATCCGGTCGAAGCCCTTGCCCTCGTCGTTCGGGATCTCCTCGCTGGAGCCGTCGGACTCGCCCGGAGGCTTCACCCACACGTAGGCGTCGATGCCGGACTCCGGGGCGGCGGTCGGCCGCTCGCCCAGACCCGCGCCGGACTGGTTGCACCAGTTGCCGAGGTGGATCCGGCGGTCGACGCGGCCCTCGTTGACGTAGTCGTTCACGCTGGTCTGCGGGCCAGGACCGGTCGGCCGCGCGTCACCGCCCCAGCCGTTGCGGGAGGTGTCGATCAGCATGCCGATGTCGGAGGGGAACCCGGTCGAGACGGCCTCGTCCCGCAGCGCCTGGGCGAAGGACAGCTCGTCCGCGTAGTTGTTCCAGTCCACCCAGTCGGACTGGCGCACCATCTGCCCGTTCACGTTGTCGGTGACGTCGAAGTACGGCTCCACCAGGGCCGAGTAGTTGGCGGTGTTGACGATGAAGCCGTGCACGTCCTCGGGGGACGCGCCGCCGGTCTGCGCCGTCTCGTAGAACAGGTCCACGGACGCGCCGAAGTTGTCCTCCCAGCCGATCCAGCCGTGGTGGCCGGCGTCGACGTAGTTGTAGACGTTGGGGACGGCGCCGAGCGCCTCCAGGGCGTAGGCGACCCCTTCGACGTAGTTGCCGTTCTCCAGCATCTCGTCGCAGTTCTCGGTGGCCGTCTCGCGGCCGCCGACGTTGGTGACGAGGTTCGGCAGCGAGTCGGGCTCGATGGTCGTGACGATCCGCAGGTCGGAGTATTCCGGACGGTCGATGATCTCGGCGATCACGTCGATGTAGTCGTTCTTGTACTTGCCGATCTCCTCCGGGCCGAGCGTGCCGTTGGAGGCCAGCGCGGCGCAGTCCCGGCCGGGCAGGTTGTAGATGACCACCTGGAACACCAGCGGTTCGCCGTTGGCCTGCTCCACCGCCTCGTCGAGGTGGTCGACCAGCCCCATGCTGCCGGTGGTGGGGCTGTCGTTGCCCTCGATGGCGCTGATCTGGTCCAGCCAGACGGCGGTCGGCTCGTCGGCGACCGCGTCGCCGCCGGGCTCGGCCTCGGCGTTCGCCGCCCACTGCGGGTTCACGTACACGTCGGCGCCCACGTAGGGGTTGTCGACGCGCTCACCCGGTTCCGGCTCCTCCGGCGGGTCCGTGGGGTCCGGGTCCGGCTCCTCCGGCGGGTCCGTGGGGTCGGTCGTCCCGCCGTCGCACTCGACGCCGTTCAGCGTGAACGACGACGGCACGCTGTTGCTGCCGGAATAGGTGCCGTTGAAGCCGATCTCCACGCTGGCTTCGGTGCCGAGGGTGCCGTTGTAGCCGGCGTCCTCCACCGTGACGTGCTGACCCGACTGGCTGTAGGAGCCGTTCCAGCCGTTGCCGACCTGCTGGTCGCCGGCGAAGTCCCATTCCAGGGTCCAGCCGTCGAGCGCGTCGCCCAGGTTGGTGACGGTCACGCCGGCGGTGAAGCCGGTGCTCCACTCGTTGACCACCGTGTACTCGACCTCGCAGCCGGTCGCCGCACCGGCCGGGCCGCTCGTCGCGACCAGCGCGGTGCAGCCGAGCGCGAACGCGGATGCGGCGGCCGCCGCTCGCGCCGGCCCGGAGCGGACCGCTCTCTTTCTGCCTGACCTCACGTGTCCTCCTTAGTGGGGGTGATCCGCCGGACGGAGATCTCCGGCGGATCGGGATCGGAAGCAGGTGTTCGGGGTGGTGCGCCGCGACCCGCTGCTTCCATCGGGTGGCGGCGCGATGAGCGCCGGGGGTGGCGGTCATCGGTTGGGCGGGAATGGGGGTGCGCCGTCGGGCGCGTCGGATCCGTCGGTGGGCATGGCGGGGGCGGCGCGACGGTGGCGGCACGGTCGCGCCGTTCGGGGAATCAGGGAAGTAGGGGAGTGGGGGGAACGGGGGCTGCGGGCGCTCGGCCGCTCGGCCGCGCGGCCGGCTACGGGCGGGGTGCGGCGGTCGGGGGAGGCGCCGTGGCCGGTGCCCGGACGGGGCGGGGGAGCGGAGTCGGGGGACGGGGGTCGGAGCGAGCCGGTGGCACGGTTACCTCCCGGGGGACGGAGGATCGGTCGGGCCGGTGCTGAATGCGTCTTCGCCTCTCTGGGAGCGCTCCCACTCGGCAGGGACAAGGGTTGCCGGGCGCCGACCGCTCCGGAGGTGCGAGCCTTGTCTGGGCCGGTCGGTGTGACCTAGGTCATGGGAGCGCTCCCAATAAGGAGGGTAACCAGAACACGGTCGGCTGTAAACAGTCAGTGAGTTTTCCGTTGCGCGGAAGACGCCGGACGGGCCCGAGCCGCGCGCGGGCGACCAGCACGAAGGGCCGCCCGGGGATCCGGGCGGCCCTTCGTCGGCCGGTGCGCGCGATCGCCGCCGGGCGCACACGGTGGTTCTCTCGTCGATCTTGGCGTTGTGGGGGGTCAAAACCGCCGTTTCAACCCCGATGAGGCCAAGACCGACGTTGGAGGAGGCGCGAGGAGAAGGGTCAGGCGCCCTGGTTGATGGTCTCGTCGTAGTGCTCGCCGTTGATGGTCACGTCGTTCAGCGTCAGGCCGTCGACGTGTTCGAGCCGCATCGGGGTCTCCACGTCCGCGAAGGAGGAGTCCGTGATGGTCACGTCGCTGATGGGGGAGCGCTCGTAGCCGCGCAGGTACAGCGCGAACTCGCCGCCCACGCTGTGGACGTCCTCGATGTTGATGTCGCGCACCACCGGAGTGTGGTCGCCGGCGTCACCCTCCTCGTACCGGAAGTTCACCCGGATGACCTCATCGGAGATCTGCGGGACCCTGTTGTCGCGGAAGTACACGTGCTCCACGGTGCCGCCGCGCACCGAGTTGGTCTTGATCCGGAGCGCACGCAGCAGCTCCGGACTGTCCATGGTGTTGTCCTCGGCGAACACGTTGTGCACGCTGCCCGACATCTCGCTGCCGATGACGACGCCGCCGTGCCCGTCGCGCATCTCGTTGTCGTAGACGACGATGTTCTCGCTGGGGACGTTGACGCGGCGGCCGTCGGCGTTGCGGCCGGACTTGATCGCGATGCAGTCGTCACCGTTGTCGAAGACGGAGTTCTTGATCACGACGTCCCTGCTCGACTCGGGGTTGACGCCGTCGCTGTTGGGGCCGTCCGGGCTGTCCAGGACGACGCTGTCGACGGTCACGTTCTCCGACAGCACCGGGTGGATCATCCACATCGGCGAGTTGGTCAGGGTGACCCCTTGGACCAGGATGTCCGAGCTCTCGTAGAACTGGATGAAGTTGGGCCGCAGGCGGCTGTCCGCGCCGAAGTCGCGCTCCTCGACCGGGACCCCCTCTTCGGCCATCTCGAACAGGGCGTCGCGGTCCTCGGTCTCGATCACCCCGCCCTGGCCGTTGGACTCCTCCTTCCACGGCCACCAGTGCTCCTCGTCGGCCTGCCCGTCGAGGGTGCCGCCGCCGGTGATGGCCACGTTGTGCACGTCGTGGGCGTAGATGAAGGGGGAGTAGTTGTAGAGCTCGACCCCCTCCCAGCGGGTGTACACGGCGGGCAGGTAATCCTGCGGGTCCTGGCTGAAGCGGACCGTCGCCCCCGTGCTGACGTGCAGGTTCACGTCGCTTTCGAGGTGGATGGCGCCAGTGAGGAACTCGCCCTCGGGGACGACGACCGTTCCGCCGCGCTCCGATGCCGCGTCGATCGCGGCGGCGAACGCGTCGGTGCTGATCCGCTCACCGGTCGGGTCGGCGCCGAAGTCGGTGAGCAGGAACTCCCGGTCGGGGAACTCCGGCGGCTGCACGCGCTCCTTGATCTGCTCGGCGAGCTCCCAGCCCTGAGCCGGTTCCGCCTGCTCCTCGGCGTTGACCGGCCCCGCTGTGCCCGCTGCGAGCGCGACCGCGCTCGCGATGGTGGTGATTGCGGCTGAGATCCTGCGCAATGGTTTCCTTTTCCGTCTTCCGTGGCTGTGGAGTTTCGGCGCAGGGCGCTGCGACGCGCCCGCACCCCCTCCGGGAACCGGTTTCTCATGAGAAGCCCGGATTCGTCTCCGTGTCAATGGAGAAGGGAGAATTCGTCAACGATCCCCGGAGGTTCGCGGCGGCGCCGCGCCGCCGCCGGTAAAGTGGCGGTCCACTCCCCTGTCAGAGCGCACCGAATGAGCCGCGGTACAGGCATTTCAGCGGAGAGGGCCGCGTTGCGGGCTGGAGCCGGAACCGGACGGCGGCGCACATGAAAGCCGGCAGGCGGTGCTGTACCCTGACGCTTAGAAAGCGGTTTCTTCCCGAGGGGCGCGCTATGACGGAAGCGGGGTCAACGTAGGCATGGGAGAGGTCGGAGAAGCCGCCGTCGGGGCGGCGGACGACAGGGCGCCGCAGCGTGGACGGGGACAGACCGTCACCATCCGCGACGTCGCGAAGGCCGCCGGCGTCTCCCCGGCCACGGTTTCGCGGGTGATGAACAACCAGGAGTCGGTGGCCCCGGAGCTGGCCCGCAGGGTCCAGCAGGCCGCGGTGTCCCTGGGGTACCGCCCCAGCGCGATCGCCCAGGGGCTGGCGCGCGGGCGCACCGGGCTGGTCGCCATCACAGTCCCCGACCTGGGCAACCCCATGTTCCAATCGGTGCTGCGCGGGGTGAGCCGGGCGGCCGGCCGGGACGGTTACCGGCTGCTGGTCACCGACAGCCACGAGTTGCCTCTGGAGGAGCCGTTGCTGGCCCAGGAGAGCCGGCTACGCGCCGACGGGCTGGTGCTGTGCTCCCCGCGCAGCCATGACAGGGAACTGGTCGAGCTCGCCCCCACCATCGAACCCTTCGTCCTGGTCAACCGGCACGTCGACGGGCTGGAGGCGCCCACCGTCTCGGTCGACTACTCCTCCGGAGTCCGCGCGGTCTGCGCCCATCTTGCCTGGCTGGGGCACACGCGCGTGGCCTTCCTGTCCGGTCCGCGCGCCAGCGTGTCCAACCGGCAGCGGATGGAGGCGCTGGAGGAGTCGGCGCGCGGGCGTTTCGAGCTTCACATCGTGGAGTGCGGCTCCATGCTGGAGGAGGGCTACGAGGCGGCCGATCGCGCGCTGGCCACCGGAGCCACGGCCGTCATCGGCTACAACGACCTGGTGGCGCTGGGGGCCCTGGGCAAGATGACCGAGATCGGTGTGGCGGTTCCCGACCAGGTCAGCGTGGTCGGGTTCGACGACATCCCCTTCTCCCGCTACATCTCTCCCCGGCTGACCACGGTGTCGGTCCCGCAGGAGGAACTGGGGCGGGAGGCCTGGCAGCGCCTGGCGGCGATGCTGCGCAAGGAGGACCCTCCGGCCGACGTCTGCTTCACCCCGCGGTTGGAGGTGCGGGACAGCACCGGCCCCGCTGACGTGCGTCGATAGCGGCGCAGCATCGGGCAGCCCCGGGGTGGGCCCCGGGGCTGCCTGGCGTGCGCACAGGACGGGCTGAACCGGCGATCGGCATGATCGGCGCCATAAGGGGTTGACAGATGTATCACTTTGGTTAGGTTAGAAACCGGTTTCTGACCTGTTGGCGTGCAGTGACGCACGCATTGCAGCGAGTGTTGATCGGAGTCGAGATGCCGGATTCGACACCGCCCGTCCATGCGGCGGCGCGGATCTACCGACGAGGTCTGAAGGTGCTCGACCTGGCGACCGACGCCTTGGCCCTCACCGGCCTTGTCGTGCTCGTCCTGGTCGTGACCTGGCAGGTCTTCAGCCGCTACGTGCTCGGATCCACGCCCGGATGGTCCTCGGAGACCGCGCTGCTGCTGCTGGGGTGGATCGCCTTCCTGGGCATCGCCAAGGGCATCCGCGACGGCAGCCACATCGCGCTCGGGTTTCTGGTGGACCGCTTTCCCGGTGCGTTGCACGCCGTCGTCGGTCGGCTGGCCCCCGCGCTCATGCTGGTGTTCGGGGTCTACCTGGTGGTCCAGGGCAGCGAGTTCACCCGGCTGATGGCCAACTCGACGCTGCCGGCCACGGGACTGCCCACCTCGGTGCAGTACGCCGTGATGCCCGTCGCCGGTGTGCTGATCACCCTCTACAGCGCTCTGCAGCTGTTCGGGCTGCTGCCCCAGGCCGCTGCCGAGACGACGACCGGAGACGGACCGGACGCGGCCGGCAGCGACGGCGACGCGGACCCCGACGGAAACGAGAAACACCGGTGAACATCGACCCCGTGGGCGCCGCCCTCCTCTTCGGCGGCTTCGCCGTCCTGCTCCTGCTGCGCGTGCCGATCGCGCTGTCGCTGGCGATGTCCTCCATGGGCGCGGCGCTGTGGTTGGACATCCCGATGCCCGTCATCGGCCAGAAGATGGTCCAGGGGCTCAACTCGTTCCCGTTGCTGGCCATCCCCTTCTTCATCCTGGCCGGCGAGATCATGGCCACCGGCGGCATCGCCCGCAGACTCATCGACTTCGCGAGCGTGCTGGTCGGGTGGCTGCGCGGCGGCCTGGCCATGCTCAACGTCGTGGCCAGCACGTTCTTCGGCGGAATCTCCGGGTCGGCGGTGGCCGACACCTCCTCCATCGGGGCGGTGATGATCCCGATGATGCGCAGGCAGGGGTACCGTCCCGCCTATGCGGTGGGGGTGACGATCTCCAGCGCCGCGCAGGGGGTGCTCATCCCGCCGAGCCACAACATGATCATCTTCGCGCTCGCCGCCGGCGGCGGCGTCTCCATCGGCGGGGTGTTCATGGCCGGCCTGGTCCCCGGGATCGCCCTGGGCCTGCTGCTGCTGGTGACCTGCTACCTGCTCGCGCGGCGCCACAACCATCCGCGCGGGGAGCCCATCCCGATGCGCGACGTCCCCCGCGTGGTCCTGCAGGGCCTTCTCGGCGTGCTGACGCCGGTGATCGTCATCGGCGGCATCCTCAGCGGCGTCTTCACCGCCACCGAGTCGGCCGCGATCGCCTGCGTGTGGGCCTTCCTGATCACGTTCGGCGTCTACCGCGAGGTGCCGCTGCGCGCGCTCGTCGGGATGCTGCAGCGCACCATGCGCACGCTGGCCACGGTGCTCTTCCTGATCGCCGCCGCCGGCGCCTACGGCTACCTGCTCACCGTGATGCAACTGCCCGCTGCGCTGACCCAGTGGCTGACGGGGCTCACCGAGAACCCGATCCTGCTGCTCCTGCTGTGCAACCTGCTGCTGATCATGCTCGGCGCGGTGCTCGACATGGCCCCGCTGATCCTGATCACCACCCCGATCCTGCTGCCGGTCGTCACCTCGGTGGGCATGGACCCCATGCAGTTCGGCGTCATGCTCATGCTCAACCTCGCGATCGGGCTGATCACCCCGCCCGTGGGCAGCGTCCTGTTCGTCGGCTCGGCCGTCGGCAAGGTGCGCATCGAGGAGGCGTCCCGCGGCGTCCTGCCCTTCTACGTCCCCCTGGTGATCGCGCTCCTGCTGGTCACCTACGTCCCCGAGTTCTCCCTGACCCTGCCCCGGCTGCTCGGTTTCTGACCCGCGAGCGGATGCCCCGGGGCCGAACACCCCGCCCGCGCCATCCCCATGCATCGCCTGAAGAGAGGACCCATCACCATGAAGCGCGACCACGGCCGCCGCCCGGCACCGGGACTGCGGATCGCCGCCCTCGCCGCTGTGCTGCCCCTGGTCCTGGCCGGATGCGGCGGGTCGTCGGGGGACGGGGGCACGATCTCCTGGCGCCTCGCCGAGACCCACCCCGAAGGACACCCCACCGTCGAGGCCGACCAGTGGTTCGCCGACGAGCTGCGCGAGCGCAGCAACGGCCGCATCGACGTCACCGTCTACACCGACGCCCAGCTCGGCGAAGAGCGCGACGTGCTGGAGCAGATCCAGCTCGGCTCGGTCGAGATGACCCGGACCAACGCCAACCTGGTGGCCGAGTTCGTCCCCACCTGGGAGGCGTTCGGGATGCCCTACATCTTCGACGGCCCCGAGCACTTCTGGGCCTTCCTGGAGAGCGAGGAGGGCACCGCGCTGATGGAGGACCTCAGCGAGGGCGGCTTCACCGGGCTGGCCTACTACGACTCCGGCGCGCGCAGCTTCTACACCACCGAGCAGCCGGTGGAGGAGCCCTCCGACCTGGAGGGGCAGAACATCCGGGTGCAACCCGGCTCGCTCACCGCCGAGGCGATCGAGGCGATGGGCGGATCGGCGACCGCCATGGACTTCAGCGAGGTCTACAGCGGCATGGAGACCGGCGTCATCGACGGCGCCGAGAACAACCTGCCCAGCTACGTCTCCACCATGCACTACGAGGTCGCCCCCGAGATCGCACTCAACGAGCACCAGCGGGTCCCCGAGGTGCTGCTGGTCGGCGAGTCGGTGTGGCAGTCCCTCAGCGAGGAGGACCGCGAACTGGTCCGGGAAGTCGCCGCCGAGTCCTCGCAGAAGCAGCGCGAGCTGTGGGCCGAGGAGACCGAGCGCAGCCGCGGCGTGCTGGAGGAGAACGGCGTCGAGATCCACGAGGTCGAGGACAAGGACCCGTTCCGCGAGGCGCTGGCCGGCGTGCGCGAGGCCCACGAGGACGACCTCGGCGAGGCCCTCGACGCGATCGAAGCCGCCCGCCCCTAGCTCGGTGACGGGAAACGACGGAGAGCCACGGCCGCGGCCCTCCGTTCCCGTCGATGATCTGGACCGCCCAAAGCCCCGCACGCAGAGACACAGGAGGAGTCAACCCAATGCATGTGCTCGTGACCGGAGGATCGGGGCGCCTGGGGCGCAGCGTCCTCCGTGGCCTCGCCGAGCGGGGACACGAGGTCACCGGCGTCGACACGGCCCCGGCGCGAGGAGGAGAGGGGTTCCCCTTCTTCCCCGCCGACCTCACCGACGCCGGCGAGTGCTATTCGGTGATCGCCCACTTCCGCCCGGACGCCGTCGTGCACCTGGCGGCCGTCCCGGCGCCGTTCCAGCGCAGCGACATCAGCACCTTCGAGACCAACGCCCGACTGGCCTTCAACCTCTGCCAGGCAGCCTCCGACCTGGGCGTCGGCACGGTGCTGGTGGCCAGCAGCCCCACCGTCGCGGGGTACGGCAACCCCGGCGGGTGGCGGCCGTCCTACCTGCCGCTGGACGAGGACCACCCGATCGCCCCCTGGAACTCCTACAGCATGTCCAAGGCCGTCGCCGAGCAGATCGTCCGGGGGTTCGCCGCGCGCGGGCGCGGCCGGTTCCACGCGTTCCGCCCCTGCTTCGTGGTCTCCCAGGAGGAGTGGAAGGGCGCGCCCATCCAGGGGGGAGGAACCATCCGGGAGCGCCTGGAGCGCCCGGAGCTCGCCGCGGTCTCCCTGTTCAACTACGTCGACGCCCGCGACGCAGCGGATTTCGCCGCCCTCCTGCTGGAGCAGGCCGACACCGTCCCCAACGGTCAGACGTTCTTCGTCGGCGCCGATGACGCACTCGCCGAGGGCCCGCTCAGCGACCTGCTGCCGCGCCACGCGGGCGTCCCGCAGGAGTGCGCCGCCGACCTGGCCGAGGGCGTCGCCGCGTTCTCCTCCCGCAAGGCGCGCGAACTGCTCGGGTGGCGCCCGCGGCACACGTGGCGCACCGAGATCGACTGAAACCGACCCGGCCATCCCCATCGCGATCACAAGGAACACCATGAACCTCGAAGGCATCCTGTTCTTCCCGGTCACACCGTTCGACCGGGACGGCGCCGTGGACCACGCGGCGCTGGCCTCCCACATCGGCGCCGGCTTGGAGCACGGGCCCGGCGGCGTCTTCGCCGCCTGCGGCACCGGCGAGATCCACGCACTCTCCAACGCCGAGCAGGCCGCGGTCGTGCGCACCGCGGTCGAGACCGCCGGCGGACGTGTCCCGGTCGTCGCGGGCGCGGGCGGAAGCCTGCCCACCGTCGTCGAGCAGGCCAGGGCCGCGCACGAGGCCGGTGCCGAAGGCGTCCTGCTGCTGCCCCCCTACCTGGTCGGCGCCCCCCAACGCGGCCTGGTGGACTACGTCCGCGAGGTCACCCGGGCGGTGCGGCTCCCGGTGATCGTCTACCAGCGCTCGACCATGGCGCTGAGCGTGGAGTCCGCGGCCGAGATCGCGGCCCTGCCCGGTGTGGTGGGGATCAAGGACGGCATCGGCGACCTCGACCGGATGCGCCAGATCGTGCTCGCGGTGCGCGGACGGGTGGCCGGGCCCTTCACCTTCTTCAACGGGCTGCCCACCGCGGAGCTGACGGTGCACGCCTACCAGGGGATCGGCGTCGACCTGTACTCGTCGGCGGCGTTCGCCTTCGTCCCCGAGGTCGCCACCGCCTTCTACCGGGCCTGGCGCGCCGGGGACCCGCTGGCCGAGGAGCTGCTCGACGCGTTCTACCGCCCCCTGGCAGCCCTTCGCGACCGCACCCCCGGCTACGCGGTCTCGCTGGTCAAAACCGGACTGCGGATCCGCGGGACCGACGTGGGCCCGGTGCGCCCGCCGTTCGTGGAGCCCTCCGAGGCGGAGGCGGCCGAGCTGGAGCGGATCATCGGCCGCGGACTGGAGCTCGCCGCAGCGGGAGAGGGCCGGACATGAGGATCGCGAGCACGTCCGCGTCGGTGCGGAGGTTCCCGCTGCACGGCACCTGGGACGGCGGCGTCTCCTTCCACGACGTCGTCGTGGTCACCGTCACCACCGACACCGGCGCCGAGGGCATCGGGTTCGCCTGGACGCCGCGGGTCGGCGCCCAGGCCGTGCGCGCGGTCATCGAGGAGGACTGCGCGCCGCTGCTGGAGGGCCGCGACCCCGCGCCGGCCCCGCGGTGGGAGCAGCTCTACGCCCACCTGCACGAGGCCGGTCCCGGCGGGATCACCGCGATGGCGCTCGCAGCGGTCGACATCGCGCTGTGGGACCTGCGCGCCCGCTCCTTCGAGGTGAGCCTGGTCGAGCTCATCGGCCGCCGCAGGGACTCGGTGCCCTGCTACGGCAGCGGGGTCAACCTGGACCGCAGCCTGGAGGAGCTGTGCGACCAGGTGCGCCGGTTCACCGCGGCGGGACACACCGCGGTCAAGATGAAGGTCGGCTCCCCCGACCTCGAACGCGACCTGGAGCGCGTCGCCAGGGTGCGGGAGATCCTGGGCCCGCAGGGCCGGCTGATGGTCGACGCCAACCAGCGGTGGGAC
The DNA here is from genome assembly GCF_013408795.1 of Spinactinospora alkalitolerans. Lineage (NCBI taxonomy): Bacteria > Bacillati > Actinomycetota > Actinomycetes > Streptosporangiales > Nocardiopsidaceae > Spinactinospora > Spinactinospora alkalitolerans. Next base: position 5,832,615 of record NZ_JACCCC010000001.1, on the reverse strand, counting down.
CTGTCGCGCGCCTCCCGGGCGCTGGGCGCCCTGGCCCGGTTCGACCCGTACTGGATCGAGGAGCCGCTGGCAGCCGACGACCTGGAGGCCCATGCGCGGCTGCGGGCGGTCACGCCGATCCCGTTCGCGATCGGGGAGAACCTGCGCACCGTGCGGGCCTTCCGCGACGCGCTGGTGCGCGGCGTGTGCGACATCGCCCAGCCCAACGTGGTGCGGGTCGGGGGGATCACCCCCTTCCTGCGCATCGCCGACCTCGCGGCCGCGTTCAGCGTCCCGATCGCCCCCCACCTGCTTCCCGACCTCTCCGCGCAGCTCGCCCAGTGCGTTCCGGCGGTGGAGATGGTCGAGGACATCGAGCGGGCCTCCTTCGCCGACCTGGGCGCCCTGGAACGCCCCTCCGGGGTGTCCGTGGGCCCGTCCGGGGCGACGAGCTCCACCCCTCCGGGGCACGGGCTGGTGTTCGCCGCGCCCCCGCAGTAGCACCCGGGAGCGTCTCGGTGCTCCCGGGCACAGGCCCCATCCCAAGCGGAAAGGAAGGAATCGAGGCTCATGAGCACCTACCCCGACACCTCGGCGCAGGAGCTCGAGAACACCCTCGCCGCCGCGCAGGGCGCGGCCCGGGAGTTCTCGGCGCTGCGCCCCCGGGAGCGCGCCGCCGCCGTGCGAGCGGCGGCCGACGCGCTGGACGCCGCGGCCGACGAGCTCGTCCCCGTCGCGCGGGAGGAGTCGCACCTGCCCGAGCCCCGGCTGCGCGGTGAACTGGCGCGCACCACCTTCCAGCTGCGGCTGTTCGCCGAGCTGGTGGAGGACGGCGGCTACCTGCGCGCCTCCCTCGACACCGCCGACCCCGAGTGGCCGCCCGGGGCCCGGCCCGACCTGCGCCGCATGATGATCCCGCTGGGGCCGGTGGTGGTCTTCGGCGCGAGCAACTTCCCCTTCGCCTTCAGCGTGGCGGGCGGGGACACCGCCGCGGCCCTGGCGGCGGGCTGCCCCGTCATCGTCAAGGCGCACCCCGGCCACCCGGAGCTGTCGACCCGCACCGCGCGGATCGTCGCCGGCGCCCTGGCCGAGGCCGGTGCGCCGAAGGGCGTCTTCAGCCTGATCCACGGCGAAGAGGCGGGACGTCTCGCGGTCCAGGATCCGCGGGTGAAGGCCGGCGCCTTCACCGGCTCCCTGGCCGGCGGGCGCGCGCTGGGCGACCTGGCCGCCTCGCGTCCGGAGCCGATCCCCTTCTACGCCGAGATGGAGAGCCTGAACCCCGTCTTCGTGACCGAGCGCGCGGCCGCCGAGCGCGGTGACGAGGTCGCCGAGGGCTACGCGGGCTCCTACACGATGGGTGCGGGCCAGTTCTGCACCAAGCCCGGGCTGCTGTTCGTCCCCGAGGGCTCCGGCATCGAGGAGGCCGTCGCCGAGCGGGTGCGCGGGCTGGCGTCTGCACAGCTGCTCAACGACCGGGTCATGGGCGGGTACGACTCCGGACTGGAGCGGCTGTCCGGGCACGACGCCGTGCGCACGGTCGTCCCCGGCGGCACCGGCGAGGCGGGAGAGCGCAGCCCCGCCCTGCTCGCCACGACGGTCGACGAGGTGCTGCGGCACGGCGAGGAGCTGATGGCGGAGTGCTTCGGCCCCGCGTCCCTCCTCGTCACCTACACCGACGAGGCGCAGCTGGTGGCGGCGGCGCGCGCCCTGCGCGGGCAGCTGACCGCGACGGTGCAGGGCACCCCCGCCGAAGCGGGGGAGGGGGCCGTGCGCGAGCTGCTGGACGAGCTGCGCGACCGCGCGGGCCGCGTGCTCTGGAACTCCTGGCCGACGGGGGTCGCCGTGACGCACGCGATGCACCACGGGGGGCCCTACCCGGCCACGTCGGTTCCGCTGCACACCTCGGTGGGGACGGCGGCCATCGAGCGCTTCATGCGCCCGGTGACCTACCAGGCGATGCCCGACGAACTCCTGCCCGAGGCGCTGCGGGACGCCAACCCGCTGGGCGTGCCGCGCAGCGTGAACGGAGGGGCGCCCGACCGGGACGCCTGAGCCGCACCCTGCCCGGCCGGCCCCGCCCCCGGTCGGGGACGGCCACCGGCCCGCGGCGGACGCCCCCTCGGAATCCGCCGCGGGCCGGGCCCGCTCTCGGGCGGGTCTTTCAGATCACCCCTCGGCCCGCGCACCGGCCGGGCACGCGACGGCGGTGCGCCGTCAGCCCCCGCGGACGGCGTCCGCGAGACTCGCGGAGCCGCCCGCGGCCGGAGCGTCCGCCGGGGGCGTGCGCATCCGCCGCGGTCGCCGGCGTCACCGGTCCTGCAGCACGGAGAGCACGTTCCCGGCCGGGTCGGCGAACCAGGCGATCAGCGGGCCCCGCCGCGGCTGACGCCCTTGTCGTCCTGGTCGAGGCCGTCGTAGCGCAGAAGGCGCACGCCCCGCCTGCCCAACTCGTCGACGGCCGCGTCGATGTCGTCCACCGGGAAGTTGAGGACGGTGTGGGCCGCCGGCACGTGGTCGGGCTTCGGGTAGACCAGGATGTCGCCGCCGCCCGCGATGTGCAGGGTGAGCAGGCCGTACTCCTCCATCCCCTCGACCTCCGACACCTTCAGCCCGAGCGTTTCGCCGTAGAACCGCCTGGCCGCGGCGGGGTCGTCCACCGAGAAACCGCTGAACGCCCTGCTGTCACCGAACATGATCGCCTCCTGACCGGCCTCCTACATGGCCGCTCGGTGCTCCTCGCTGAGCTGGATGAACTGGACGTAGTTGCCGTCGGGGTCGATCGCCGTGGCGAACAGGCTGCCGTCCCGGTCCTCGATCTCGGCGAGCCAGCGCGTGCCCATGCCGTCGAGGCGCTCGGCGATGGCGCGCACGTCGGTCACGTCGAAGTTGACGATCATCCGGCCGGGCTCGGGGTTGCCGCCCCCGATGTCCTCGCGGGAGTCGATCAGCAGGTGGAACCCGCCGAACTTGAGCACCCGGTAGGAGTCGACCTTGCTGTCCTCCTCGGGGTCCAGCGCGGCGTACCACGCGTGCAGCCGCTCCGGGTCGGTGCTGGCGAGCAGCATGCCGTCCAGCTTGGGCTTCGTCATGTTCTCCTCCTGGTTTCTCCGGTGATCTCTTTCGTCCGTCACCGGTGCAGACCGCGCGGCGAGCGGGAACTCATCGCTCGGGCCGCGGTTTTCTCGGTGCCCCGTGTTCCGGACGCCTCCGGGCCCCGACGCTCAGGGGGCGGCGGCCCGCTCGACCTCCCGCTCCGGCTCCTGCGCGGTCCCCTGCCCGGTCGGCCGGTGCTCGCCGCTCGGGCGCCCCGGCCGGAGCAGCACCACGGTGAGCACGGCGAACACCGCCATCGCGACCGCGCCCAGCCCCGCGACCGCGTTCAGTCCGTGGGTGAACGCCTCGCGGGCCGGTTCGAGCAGGTGGACGGCTGCGTCGGCGGGGAGCCGCTCGGCCGCGGCGACCGCGCCGGCGAGGGTGTCGCGGGTGGCGGCGGCCGCCTCGGCCGGGACGTCCTCGGCGACGGTGACCTCGCCCCGGTAGATCGCGGTGCTGAGGCTGCCCAGCAGCGCCACCCCCATGGCGATCCCGAACTCCCCGCTGGTCTCCGACATCGACGCCGCCGACCCGGCCTTCTCCGGCGGGACCGAGCCGACCACGATGTCGGTCCCCAGCGCCCCGCCGGGTCCCAGCCCGATCACGGCGATCACCATCCCGAGGACCACCACCGCCGCCCCGCCGGTGGCCGGGGCCTGGGTCAGCACCGCGAACCCGACCGCGGTGACCGCCATGCCGCCGCCGATCACGTTCCCGCGGCCGATCCGCTGCGCGAGCGACGGGGCCAGCAGCGTGCCGATGATCATCGCGACGGCCGGGGGTATCAGCCACAGGCCCGCCCGCAGCGGCGAGAGCCCGCCGACCATCTGCAGGTACTGGGAGATGAGCAGGAACATCCCGCCCATCACCACGGCCCCCGCCATCATGGCCGCCACCGCGGCGCCGAACGAGCGGCTGCGGAACAGGCGCAGGTCCAGCAGCGGGTCGGCCGACCGCAACTGCCTGCGCACGAACACCGCCCCGACCGCGGCGCCCACCGCGATCGCCGCGGCCGCCCCGACCGACGGGCCGTCCTTGGCCAGCTCCTTGAGCCCGTAGACGATCGGCAGGATCGCCGCCAGGGACAGGGCCACGCCGACCAGGTCGAGCCGCCCCGCGGCCGGGGCGCGGTACTCGGGCAGCAGCACCGGAGCGGCGACCAGCAGCAGCACCATGACCGGCACCCCGAGCAGGAACACCGACCCCCACCAGAACCACTCCAGCAGCACCCCGCCGACCACCGGGCCGATCGCGGTGCCGCCCATGAAGCAGCTCATCCACGCCGCGATCGCCATCGACCGCTGCTTGGGGTCGGTGAACATGTTGCTGATCAGCGCCAGCGTGGAGGGCATCAGGGTGGCGCCGGCGACGCCGAGCACGGTGCGCGCCGCGATCAGCATCTCGGCGCTGGTCGAGTACGCGGCGAGGACGGAGGCGGCGCCGAACGCCGCGGCCCCGATCAGCAGCAGCCTGCGGCGGCCGATCCGGTCGCCGAGCGTGCCCATGGTGATCAGGAACCCGGCGATCATGAACCCGTAGACGTCCATGATCCACAGCAGTTGGCTGCTGGTGGGCCGGAGGTCGGCGGCCATGTGCGGCAGCGCCAGGTACAGCACGCTCATGTCGAGCGACAGCAGCAGCGTCGGCAGCGCCAGCACCGCGAGCCCGAGCCACTCGCGCCGCCCGGCCCGAGTCCCGCGCCCGGTCAGGGTTTCGGTTTCCATGGAGGTCCTCTCGTCCACAATGGCGAACGCCTGTTCGAGGCGCTGCTTATGTAGACGACGGGTCGACGCGGAACTCATCGGCGCCCGATGTGACGTGGGCCTCTTCGAGTGGAACGGCCCGGCGCGAGGCCCGGCCGCACTCGGCGGTCAGGCGGTCGGCGCCCCGGACGGCGGAGCGCCCTCCGGCCCGAGCCGGCGCCAGGTGACCATCGCGGTGCTCCTCTTGGGTTCCGCCCTCATCCCAAGGGGCTTTCAAGGCCCGCCCCAGGACGGAAGCGGCGTGCGGGTGGACCATTGTCCCGCGTGACCCCTGGTGTCCTGAGTCGTTGATTCGGTGAGGACCGTCGTACCCCGGTACGCGGAGCGGACCCGTCGCCTTGGACGCGCACCGACACCGCGGTTTCGGTCCGGAGCCCGAGCAGGCGGCGTGGGCGGCGCGGCACCGGTACCGCCGTTTCAGCCTCCGAAGGCGGCGGCGTTCTCCCGCACCCACTGTGCGAAGGTCCGGGCCGGGCGGCCGGTGACCTCCTCCACGGTGGGCAGCACGGTGTACCCGGCCTCCGGCGGGTCGGTCCGCATGGCCAGGAAGAACTCGATGTCGTCCTCGGAGAAGCCGCTGCGGCGCCACTCCGCGACGATCTCGTCCCCGCCGAGTTCGACGTAGCGCACGTCGCGGTCGAGGACGTCGCCGATCGTGCGCACCTTGTCCGGGTGGGTCAGCACCTCCGGCCCGGTCAGCCAGTACTCCCGGCCGGCGTGGCCGTCGCCGGTCAGCGCGGTCGCGGCGACCGAGGCGATGTCGGCTTCGTGGACCATCGCGCTCTTGGCCTCGGCGAACGCCTCGCGGACCACGCCTTCGGTCCGGACCGACTCCGCCCACTCCAGGACGTTGGACATGAACTCCACCGGCATCAGGTGGGTCCACTCCAGCCCGCTGGCCTCGACCGCCTCGTCCAGTGGGCTCTTCGCCACGTCCTCCTTGAGGACCGTCACCCTGCGCACGCCGGCCCGTTTCGCCAGGTCCATGATCTCCGCGCCGTTGGCCAGCGGCGCGAAGTCCGCTCCGTTGAAGCTGATCAGATGTGCGGCGACGACGCCCTCGAAGGCCGCGGACAGGCTCGCCGCCTCGGTCAGGTCGCCCGCGACCACTTCGGCGCCGGCCGGGAGGCCGGCCTTCTCCGGGGTGCGGGTGAGGGCGCGGACCCGGTGCCCGGCGGCCAGAAGCCGCTCGACGAGCGGGCGGCCCACGTTGCCGGTGGCGCCGGTCACGAGAATGGTCATGGAAACTCCTTCCGTCATGGCGGAGACGCTAGGAGCATTTGCGGTCACCCCTTGTCCGTAATCGGTGCGACGTCCGCGGACTCATCGAACCGGTGGAGCACATCCGGACCCCGACCACCCGCCTCCACCGGTCCGCCCGGCCGCGTCCCCGCCCCGGGCCCCGGCGCGCCTCACCTCGGAGCCGGGCCGGTGGAGTCGCGGATGACGAGGTGGGAGGAGAGGGTGACGCGGCGGGGGGCCGTCTCCGCGGCGGAGGGGGATCCTCTCCTCAGGAGGAGCTCCACGGCGGCGCGGCCCGCCTCCTCGTGCGGGCCGGCGAGGGTGGTGAGCGCGGGCACGCAGAAGTCGGCGCCGAAGATGTCGTCGTAGCCGACCACGCTGATCTCCTGGGGGACGCGCACGCCGCGCTCGGCGAACCGGCGCAGGATGCCGATCGCCAGCAGGTCGTTGTGGGCCACGACGGCCGTCGCCCCGGAGACCAGGGCGGCGTCCGCGGCCGCGCCGCCGCCGACGACTCGCGGTGGGAACGGTCCCAGCCGCGCCGCCGTCATACCCCGCTGCTCCGCTCCCGCGCGCAGCGCGCGCCACCGCTCCCCGGCGAGCCACGACTGGTGCGGTCCGGAGAGGTAGACCAGCGAACGGTGCCCCAGTGAGGCCAGGTGCTCCACGATCTGCCAGCTTCCCGGTCCGTTGTCGACGACCGCGCTGGGCAGCCCTTCGACCTCTCTGTTCACCAGAACGAGGTTGTGCTCCCTGGCGAGTTCGACGGTCGTGCCGTCCGACATCCGGCTCGCCGCGAGCACGAAGCCGTCCACCGACCGGGCCAGCCGCTCGATCTGGCTGCGCTCGTTGTCGGCGGACTCCTCGGTGTAGCTGAGGATGAAGGTGATCCCCGCCGCGCTCGCCCGGCGCTCCGCGCCGTGGATCGTGCCGAAGAAGTGCGGGTTGGTGATGTCGGGGACGAGCATCGCGATCGTGGCCGTGCGCCCCGACTGCAGGGCGGTGGCGAGCGGGTTGGGCCGGTAGCCGAGGCGTTCGGCGATCTCCAGCACGTGTTCGCGGGTGGTGGCGTTGACCCGCCGGGGATTGCTGAAGGCGCGGGAGACGGTGGAGGCCGCGACGCCGGCCTCGCGGGCGACGTCGTAGATGGTCGTGCGCTTGGGGGAGCTCATGCGTCCATTTTGCACACCTGATGACAATATTTGGCAATCGCTTGCCGTCGCCGTCCCCGGAAATCTAGTGTTCACACACATGTTCTGCGGATGGGGGCTGATTTGCTCTCTGAGCAGCGCATATACGTGTCTTGTTCGTTGAGCGGAGCCTTTCCGGATGACTGATGCCCCCGAAACATCCGGCGATGGACCACCGCGGTCCCGCCCTGCGCCGATCCGATGGCTGGAAACCGGCGAGATGATCGTCGGTGTCGCGCTGCTGTTCGTGATCTCCGCGTTGATGCTGACTCAGGCGAGCCAGCGCCACCTGCCCGTCGTCGGCTGGGTCTGGACCGGTGAGCTCGCCCGCTACGCGCTGGTGTGGCTGACCTTCTCCCTGGCCGGATACCTGGTGGGCCGTGATGAGCACATCACCCTGAAGCTGGCCGACTTCCTGCCCTGGGCCGGGGTCAAGCGCACGATCTGGATCCTGTCGAACCTCGTGGTCGCGGCCGTGTGCCTGACGTTCACCGTTGAGGCCGCCGAACTGGTGCTCAGCGCTTCGCCGCAGACCACGCCGGCGCTCGGCATCCCCGTGTCCTGGACCTACGCGATCCCCATGGCCGGGCTGGCCCTGGCCGCGCTGCGCGCCGTCGCCAACGCGTTCCTGCCGGGATCCCCCGATCCCGACGCGCTGCCCGCCGAAGGCGCCGACCCGGAGGAGCCGATTCGATGAGTGCCGGACTGGTCATCCTGGGAATCCTCGTCCTGCTGGCGCTGCGGGTCCCCATCGCCTTCGCCATCCTCGGCCCGTGCGTCACCTACATGGCGGTGACCGACCAGTCCACCGGCCTGAGCCTGCGGACGGCCGCGCAGGAGGTCAACAGCTTCCCGCTGCTCGCGGTCCCCCTGTTCGTCCTGGTCGGTGTCACCGCCAACCACACCGGCATCGCCGAGCGCATCTTCGCCTTCGCCCAGGTGCTCTTCGGCCGGGTGCGCGGGAGCCTTGGCTACGTCAACATCGGCGTGAGCGTCGGCTTCTCCTGGATGAGCGGGGCCGCGCTGGCCGACGTCGCCGGGCTGGGCAAGATGGAGGTCCCGGCGATGGTCCGCCGCGGCTACCCCCGCCGCTTCGCTCTGGGGCTCTCCGCGGCGTCCAGCCTGATCAGCCCGATCATGCCGCCCAGCATCCCCGCGATCGTCTACGCGTCGGTCGCCGCGGTGTCCACCGCGGCCCTGTTCGCGGCCGCGGTGGTCCCCGCCTTTCTGGTCGCCGGCGGGCTCGTCCTGGCCGTGTTCCTCTGGAGCCGCGACAAGCCCCACCTGGCGGGTCGGCGCGCGACGCGGGGCGAGGTGAGCGCGGCCACCGTGCGCGTCATCGGCCCGCTCGGCGCACCGGTCATCCTGCTCGGCGGCATCCTCGGCGGGCTCTTCACCCCCACCGAGGCCGCCGCGGTTGGCGCGGCCTACGTCATGGTGCTCGGCTTCTGCTACCGCGAGCTCAGCCTCCGCACACTGTGGCGGATCGCGGTGGAGACCGCGACGGCAGCGGCGTCCATCGCGATCATCCTGGCGGCCTCCGGACTCCTCGGATGGATCCTCGCCCGCGAACGGGTGCCGCAGGACGTCGCGTCGTTCCTGCTGGGCCTCACCGACAGCCCGGTCGTGTTCCTCCTCCTGGTCAACCTCGTCCTGATCCTCATCGGCATGGTCCTGGAGCCGGTCGCCGCGCTGGTGATCACCGTGCCGGTGCTGCTGCCGATCGCCGTGCAGTTCGGTGTGGACCCGGTGCACTTCGGCGTCATCGCGATCCTGAACCTCATGCTGGGCCTGCTCACTCCGCCCATCGGCGGCGTGCTCTTCGTCCTCGGTTCGGCGACCAGGTCACCGATGCACGAGGTGTTCCGCGGCACCGCCCCGTTCCTGATCCCGCTCGTACTGGTCCTCGTGCTGCTGACCGTGGCGCCGGATCTGGTCCTGTTCCTCCCCGACCACCTGGGCCTCTAACCCCGAATCACCCCGCCGCACCATTCCCCTAGGAGGCGTTCGATGCGTACCGGATACCGCTGGATGGCGCTCGTCCCCGCTGCCGCTCTCGGCCTCGCCGGCTGCGGCGGTGGCGGCGAGGCCGCCGACGGGGAGCTCACGCTCTCCTTCGCCAACAGCTACACCGAGGACCACCCGCACACCCGGTGCGGCATCGACCTGGTCGCACAGCAGGTCGAGGACGCCGGTGTCGGCGTCTCCATCGACACGTTCCCCAACAGCCAGCTCGGCGCGAACACCGAGACCTTCGCCTCGGTGATGTCCGGCGACATCGACATGGACGTCCAGGGCTCCGCCGCGCTCGGCTCGGCCTACGAGCCGATCGGGGTCTTCGACGCGGCCTACGCCTTCGAGGACGCCGACCAGATGTTCGCGTTCTTCGACTCGGACCGGTCGGAGGAGCTGAAGAGCGACTTCGAGGAGGCCACCGGCGCCAGGATCCTGGACGTGTGGTACTTCGGCGACCGCCACTTCACCGCCGACAAGCCGATCCGCACCCCCGGCGACCTGGACGGGCTGCGCATGCGCTTCCCGGACTCGCCGATCTACCTCGCCAACGCCGAGGCCCTGGGCGCGACCCCGACCACCGTCGCCTTCGAGGAGGTCTACCTCGCCCTGCAGCAGGGCACCGTCGACGGCCAGGAGAACCCCGTCCCGACCATCCACGGGGACAACTTCCAGGAGGTCCAGACCCACATCAGCCTCACCAGCCACCAGATCGGCTCGCAGATGATCGTCGTCTCCGGCCAGACCTGGGACCGGCTCAACGAGGAGCAGCGCGAGGCGGTCCAGACGGCGGTGAGCGACGTCCGCGCCGAGAACCGCGCCTGCGTCGAGGAGGCCGAGGCCGAGATCCTCGCCGAGTGGGAGGAGACCGGGGCCATGGAGGTCGTCGACGACGTCGACGTGGACGCCTTCCGCTCCCGGGCCCGGGAGTACTTCCTGGACGACCTCGACGGCGATGAGCTGGCGCTCTACGAGTCCTTCCAGGGGACCGAGTAACCCGCCCGACCGCGAGCCCGACCACGAGGAATCGGAGTGAGGAGCATGCGGCGTTCCATCGCCACCGTGTCGCTCAGTGGAACCCTGGAGGAGAAGCTGCGGGCGGCCGCGGCAGCCGGATTCGACGGCGTCGAGGTCTTCGACAACGACCTCGTCGCCTCCCCGATGCCGCCGCGGGAGGTCCGGGGGCTGGCGGAGTCGCTCGGACTGGGCCTCGACCTGTACCAGCCCTTCCGCGACTTCGAAGGCGTCGACGACGCCCGGCTGGAACGCAACCTGCGGCGGGCCGAGGCCAAGTTCGCGCTGATGGTGGAGCTCGGCGTGCACACCCTGCTCGTCTGCTCCAACGCCTCGGAGTCGGCCATCGACGACGACGCGCGCGCGGCGGCGCAGTTGCACCGTCTCGCCGAGACGGCCGCGCCGTTCGGGGTGCGCATCGCCTATGAGGCGCTGGCCTGGGGCAGCCGGGTCGACGACTACGCGCACTCCTGGCGCGTCGTCGCCGAGGCCGACCACCCCTCATTGGGGGTCTGCCTGGACAGCTTCCACATCCTCTCCAAGGGCGACGATCCCGCCGGGATCCGCGGCATCCCCGGGGAGAAGATCTTCTTCCTGCAGCTCGCCGACGCCCCGCACATGGCCATGGACGTGCTGCAGTGGAGCCGCCACCACCGGTGCTTCCCCGGGCAGGGCGGGTTCGACCTGACCGCGTTCACCGGGCACGTGCTGGCGGCCGGCTACACCGGGCCCCTCTCCCTGGAGGTCTTCAACGACGTCTTCCGCGCCTCCGACCCCCGGCGCACGGCGGCCGACGCGCTGCGGTCCCTGTCGGTTCTGGAGGACGCGCTGAGCCGCGAGCAGGACGGGCCGGGAGGCGACGGTGCGGCGCCCACCGGTGCGCGGCCCGCGGTGACGCTCACCCGTCTGCCCGACCCCGTCGAACCCGCCGGGTACGCCTTCGTCGAGGTGGCCGCGGAGGAGGACTCGGCGGAGCGCGTGCGCGCCGTCCTGGCGGCGCTCGGCTTCGAGCACACGCGTGATCACCGCTCGAAACCCGTCCAGATGTGGCGGCACGGCGCCACGCGGATCCTGCTCAACTCGGCGGATCCGCGGCTCGGGCACACCTGGAGCGGGGACGCGGCCGCGACCGCCCTGGGGATCGCGGTCGCGGACCCCGACGGTGCGGCGCACCGGGCCGAGCGGCTGCTCGCGCCCCCGCTGCCGCGGCGGCGCGACCCCTCGGAATCGCGCCTGCACGCGGTCGCGGCGCCGGACGGGACGTCCGTCTTCTTCTGCCCGGCCGGCGCCGTGGAGGGGGACTCCTGGCTGGAGGACTTCTCCGCCCCCGCCGCGCAGGGGCTTCGGCGGGGGAGCGCCACTCCGCTGACCGGGATCGACCACGTGGGCCTGTTCCAGCCCTTCGACCACTTCGACGAGGCGTCGCTGTTCTACCGTTCCGTGCTGGGGCTGGAACCCGCGCAGAACCTGGAGCTGGCCGCCCCGGACGGGTTGGTGCGCAGCCGGGCGCTCACCCGGCCGGACGCCGCGCTGCGCATCGCGCTGAACGCGTCGGTGCTGGGGCGCGGCTTCCAAGCCGACGCCGCGGGCGGTGCCCAGCACATCGCACTGGGCTGCGGCGACGTCTTCGCCGTCGCGCAGGCGATGGGCGAGGGCGGTGTGGCGACGCTGCGCATCTCGGACAACTACTACGCCGACCTCGCGAGCCGTACGGATCTGAGCCCCGCCATCCGTGAGCGCATGCGGGAGCACGGGATCCTCTACGACCGCGCCGGCGACGGCGAGTTCTTCCACTTCTACACACCGATGCTGGACGGCCGGCTGTTCTTCGAGGTGGTGCAGCGGAAGGGGGGCTACGACGGCTACGGCGCCGCAAACACCCCCTTCCGGATGGCGGCCCAGCGAGCAGAGCGGTCCCAGTGACCGGCACGATCCGAAACGAGGTAGCGGTGCAGGCCACCGGCGTCGAGGCAGATTCCGACCCCAGATCCTTCCTCGTGGGGCTCATCGGCTCGGGGGTCGGCCCGTCGCTCACCCCGCCGATGCACGAGCGCGAGGCCGGTGAACTCGGGCGGCGCCTGGTCTACCGCACCATCGACATCGCCGATCTCGGTCTGGCGCCGGAGTCGGTCGGGGACCTGGTGCACGCCGCGCGCGGGTTCGGCTTCAACGGGCTGAACATCACCCACCCGTGCAAGCAGCTCGTCCTGGCGGCCCTGGACGGCCTCTCTCCCGAGGCGGCCGCTCTGGGCGCGGTGAACACGGTGGTCTTCGAGGGCGGATCCGCCATCGGGCACAACACCGACTGGTCGGCGTTCGCCCGGTCGCTGGCCCGCGGGCTCCCGGGCGCGCCCCGGGAGCGGGTGGTGCTGCTGGGCGCCGGGGGCGCCGGGGCCGCCGTGGCGCACGCCCTGATGGTGTCCGGAGTGGGGGAGCTGGTCATCGCCGACGTCGCCGCGGACCGGGCCGCCGCGCTCGCCGCGCGCATCCAGGAGCGGTTCCCCGGGGGCCGGTGCCGCCCCGGAGACGCCGCCGAGCCCGGCCGGCTCCTCTCCGGAGCCGACGGCCTCGTGCACGCGACGCCGATCGGAATGGCGCACCATCCGGGAACGCCCGTGCCGGTCGCGCTGCTGCGGCCGCCGATGTGGGTGGCCGACATCGTGTACCGGCCGGTGCGCACCGAGCTGCTGCGCCGCGCCGAAGAGCGGGGCTGCCCGACGCTGAACGGCGGCGGAATGGCGGTCTTCCAGGCCTGCCACGCCTTCGAGCTGATCACCGGCATCGCCCCCGACCCCGAGCGCATGCTCGGCCACTTCCGGGAGCTGCTCGCCAGGGAGTAGCCGGCCCGATCTCCTGTGCCGAGGTCCGCGGAGGCCGCGTCGGGGCGCCGGCGGCACGGCGGGTCCGATCCCCGGAAACCCCGCCCCACCCCGCGAACGCGGCGGTCAGAGTCCGACCAGAAGGCCATAAAGGCTTTTCGGGCGACCTCGATGCGCCGTTGGGATGCGGACGGCGCCGACGCGGTCGGGGGCGGAGTGGTATACCGCATTGAGGCGCTCGTGCGGTTTTTCAGCCGCAGAGTCGTTCGCCGAGGCCGCGAGGAGGATGCGCGATGAACGTGACCGCTCTGGGCGAGATCGCGGCGGGAACGGCCGACACGGTCGGCGGCAAGGCCGCCGGACTCGGCGCGATGGCGGCGATGGGGGAGCGCGTGCCCCCGGGCTTCTGCCTGACCACCCGCGCTTACGAGTCGGGTGAGCTTCCCGAGGACGAGCTGGTCCACGCCTACCGCCGCCTCGGCGGCGGACCCGTCGCGGTGCGGTCCAGCGCGACAGCGGAGGACCTGCCCGATGCCAGCTTCGCCGGCCAGCAGGACACCTTCCTGGACGTGCGGGGCGAGCGCGAGGTGGTCGAGGCCGTGCGCCGCTGCTGGGACTCCCTGGACTCCGAACGCGCGCTCGCCTACCGCGAGGCGAACGGCATCGCCCGCGAAGGAGTGCGCATGGCGGTGGTCGTGCAGCGCATGATCGACGCGGAGGCCGCGGGAGTGCTGTTCACCGCCGACCCGCTGACGGGCAGCCGATCCCGGATGGTCGTCGACGCTGCCCCCGGCCTGGGCACCTCCGTCGTGGAGGGCACCGTCGCACCCGACCACTACGTCATGGACGCCGCCGGTCCCCCGGAAGGGCCCGAGGACGGATGCCTGACCCGCGCCCGGCTGGACGAGCTGCGCGCGGCCGGGGAGCGGCTCCAGCGGCACTTCGGGGCGCCGCAGGACGTCGAGTGGGCCTACGATCGCGACGGCACCCTCTGGCTGCTGCAGTCGCGGCCCATCACCACGCTCTTCCCACTCCCCCCGGACACCGGGCTCCCCGATCCCCGCCTCTACCTCGAAGTCGGCCACGTCCAGGGCATGCTCCGGCCGTTCACCCCGATGGGCATGGCCATGATGAGACTGGCCTGGGAACGCGTCCTGGCCGTCGCCGGCTTCACACCCGGCCCCGGCGGGGCCCTCTTCGACATGGTCGACATCGGCGGGCGGCTCTACATCGACATGACCGGCCTCATGCGCAACAAGTGGGTCCGTCCGCGTCTGGCCGAAGGACTGGAGGTCTACGGGCCCCGTGTCCAGTCCTCCGTCGAGCACCTGCTGGACGATCCGCGCTTCTCCCCCGGGCCCGGCGCGTCCTTCCCCGTGGGGTCCGTCCTCCTGCTGGCGTTGAGGTTCGGCCCGCCGGCCCTCTTCGGCATCGCCCACGCGATCGCCCGCCCCGAGGCGGCCCGCGCCCGGGCCCGGCGGGGGGTCGAGGAGTTCAGGCGGCAGAAGGGCCCCGGCGGATCGGCCTCCGCCGCCGAGCGGCTGCGCTACCTCGTCGACGACGCCTACGCCTCTGTCGTCGGAGGGCCGATGGCGAAGGTGGTGATGCCGACGATGGCCGGCGTCCTCCTTCCCCAGATGGTCCCGGCGCTGCTGAAGGGCGTCGCCACCGAAGCGGAGGCGGCGGTCGTCCTCGGTGGGATGCCGTTCAACGTCACCACCGAGATGGACCTCGCCCTGTGGCGCATGGCCGCGGACGCCACCGAGCACCGCGCCCTGCTGACGGAGACCGACCCGGGCGAGCTCGCCGCCATGTACCGCGCGGGAACACTGCCCGACATCGGCATGGCGGACTTCCTGGGCCGCTACGGCCACCGCGCCACCGCGGAGGTCGACATCGGCACGCCTCGCTGGGCGGAGGACCCCGCCCCGCTCTTCGCGAGCATCGCGAACTACCTCCGCCTCGACGACCCCGACCAGGCCCCGGACCGGCGCTTCGAACGCGCCGCGGCCAGGGCGGAGGCGAAGATCGGCGAACTGTCGCGCCGCGCCCGCCGCGCCCGGCCGGTGCGCGGCCGCCTGGCCGCCTTCCTCATGCGCCGCTCGCGGGAACTCGCCGGTATGCGCGAGCTGGCGAAGTTCGCCTGGCTGATCCCGTTCGCCGAGATGCGCCGGCAGCTTCACCTCGTCGGCGGGGAACTCGCCGAGCGCGGACTCCTCGACGCCCAGGGCGACATCATGTTCCTCGACCTGGCGGAGGCGCGCTCGGCCGTTCACCGGGACGTCGACCACCGGCGGCTCGTCGCCGAGCGCAAAGCCGTCTATGCGCGCGAACTGCGCCGCAGGAGCGTCCCCGGCGCGCTGATGTCGGACGGCACCGACGTCGAGGCGCTCCTGCCGCCGCCTCCCGCCTCCGACGGGACACTGGCCGGAGCGCCGGCCGCCCCGGGGAGGGCCACCGGCCGCGCCAGGGTCGTCCTCGACCCCGTCGGCGCCCGCGTCGAGCCGGGCGAGATCCTCGTGGCACCGACCACCGACCCGGGCTGGACGCCGCTGTTCATGACGGCCGGCGGCCTGGTGACCGAGACCGGATCGGTCGTGGCCCACGGCCCCACCGTCGCCCGCGAATACGGCATCCCCGCCGTCATCTGCCTCAACGGCGCCACCCGGCGGATCTCCACGGGGCAGATGATCACGATCGACGGCGGGACCGGCACCGTGGTCCTGGAACCGACCGAATGAACACTCCTCCGCTGCCCGGCCGGATCCCGGCGGTCTCTACGGCGCCGCGGTGCGAGGGGCCGGGCCGGTGGACTCCCGAATGACCAATCGGCCCGGCTGCCGGACGACGCCGGAGGTCTTCTCTCCCCTCAGCGCCCTGAACAGGTGCTGCACCGCGGTGGCGCCGAGCTGTTGGAGGTTCAGGTCCACGGTCGTCAGCGGCGGACGGCACTCGGCCGCGAAGACCTCCCAGTTGTCGTATCCGACGATCGCCACGTCCTCGGGGATGCGCCGGCCCAGGTCGCGGACCGCCTCGACGACGGCCGACCGGTGGGCCTGAGCGTGCGCACCGGCTACCCCGACACCGGCACCGTCACCGTCCGCGTCACCGAGACCGGCGGCGGGCCGTGGTCCCTCACCCTGCGGGTCCCCGAATGGGCCTTCGGCGCGTTCCTCACCGACGCCGCAGGCCGCCGCCTGGTGGAACCGGGAGCCGCGGTCTCCACCGCGCGTTCGAGGTCGGCGAGGAACTGCGGCTGGAGCTGCCCATGCCGCCCCGCTGGGCCTTCCCCGATCCGCGGATCGACGCGGTGCGCGGCTGCGCGGCCGTCGAACGCGGCCCGCTCGTGCTCTGCGCCGAATCCACCGACCAGGACGGCGGCGACCTGGACGACCTGCGCGTGGACACCGGCGCCCGCCCCCGCGACGCCGCGAGCGGTGCCACCGTGCACGGCCGCTTCCAACCCCCGGTCGGCGACGGAGCGCCCTACGCCCCGACCGAACCCGCGCGAGAGGGGGCCGAAGCACAACCCGTCCGCCTCGTGCCCTACCACCGCTGGGCGCGGCGCGGGCCGTCGACGATGCGCGTCTGGCTGCCCAAGGACTGACACGGACTGACCAGTCGAACTTCGACCCCCGCATCCCGCCCTCACCACGCTGCGCAACCACCTCGCCTCCATACAGCCCTTCCGTCCCGACATCGTCGAGACCTGGAAACCGACATGGGCCCGGCGTTCCGAATCGCCGCGTTAGACCGGGAGTCTGACAATGGCCGGGAACGGGCCTTCAGCAGCGCGGGATACGGTCGCCACGGCTCTCAGAGGTCCCACGCGCCCTGCGCGGCCGCGGTCCGGGCGTAGTCGGCGAAGTCCCGACCCCGCAAGACACTCCAGTGGAAGACACCCGCCGAGGCACTCGATGACCAGCTAGCCTTACTCCAGTAAGCCGGTGTTGCATCGACCGGTTGAGTCCAGTGTGGCAACGGGCGGCCCTGTGTCAGTGCTTGAGGCCATCAGGGGGTCGACGGCTCTTCGCTGTCGGCTGGGTTCTTCGAGATGAGCGCGGTGACGCGATCGAGCTGGGTTGGATCTATCAGGGCGGAGCCCAGCGCGACGACGCGTGCACCGGCGTGGAGGAGCGACGCGGCGTTCTCGGCGTCGACGCCGCCGGTGGCGACGATGCGCAGGCTCGGGAACGGCGCCCGTACCGCGCGTATCCAGGAGGGGCCGAGGTGGGAGGCCGGAAACGCCTTGACCCAGTGGATGTCACGCCGTTGCAACTTGCTTACCTCTGTGGGCGTGGAGACACCTGGGAGGTGCGGGAGGCCGACGTCGAGGCTTTCGTCGAGGACGTCTTCGTCGTACCCGGGGGCGACGGTGTAGGCCGCACCCGCCTTTCGGGCGATGTGGACTTGTTCGGGTGTGGTGATGGTGCCGGCTCCCACGCTCAGATTCCGTTGTGCCCCGGCGGTAATGGCCGCCTCGAGGGACGGTACGGCGTCGGGGTCTTGGAGGGGGACTTCGACCTGGGTCACGCCGAGGTCCCAGGCTCGGGTGGCCAGATCGACGGTGCGTTCGGGCGAGTAGCCGCGGAGGATGGCCATGAGTGGGGCGGCGGCGAAGGAGTCGTCGAAGAACCGGGCGAAGTCTGCTGGGGTGGCGGGCACGAGGGTGGGTTCCTGTTCCTGTTCGGATGGCGGGGCTGGGCCAGGCCCTAGCGGGCGACGTCTTCCGCCGCGGTGAAGGTGTCGATTTCGTGACGGAACGGCAGGCCCTCACAGTCTCCCGGGACCGTGACCGCATAGGCGCCGGCGCGTGTCGCGGTCGCCAGGCGCGTTCGGGCGTCGCTGCCGGCGAGGAGTTCTACGAGGTAGCCCGCTACGAACGCGTCGCCGGCGCCCACGGGGTCTACCGTGTCCACGGGGACTGCGGCTTGTACATACGGCTGGTTGTCGATGACGGCGGCGCAGCCCCGCGGGCCGTCCTTGACGATCGCTGAGCGTGCGCCGAGGGTGGTCATGGCGTGAGCGAGTGCCATCGGCTTGCGAGTCTCCACGGCGGCATACGCCTCGTCGATTCCCAGGACGAGCGCGGCCTCGTCGGGGCCGGCGAAGACGGTGTCGGCATGGGTTGCCAGTTCTCGAAGCACCGGTGCCGCCTCGTCGGGACGCCAGAGCTTACTGCGGTAGTTGACGTCTACGGACACTCGCACGCCTGCTGCTTGTGCGGTGCGCACGGCCCACAGCGTCGTGGCCCGCGCTGTGTCGCTCAGGGCCGGCGTGATGCCGGTGACGTGGAGGACGGCCGCCTGACGGATCAGGTCTTCGCCTACGTCGTCGGGTGTCAGGCGCGAGCCGGCGCTCCCGGCGCGGTGGTAGTCGACCCGGACGCCGGCGTTGGTCCTGCGTGAGCAGACCATGAGCCCGGTGAAGCTGTCGTCGCGCGTGATCTGTCGCTGTACCCCTTCTGTCCTGAGGCGTCGTTCTATGAGGTCTCCGACACTGTCACGACCCAAGCGGCCCGCCCAGGTCACGTCCGCGCCAAGACGAGCGGCGGCGATGGCGACGTTGCTCTCGGCGCCTCCGACCGAGATGGTGCATGTGCGGGAGAAGTCAAGGAGGCCGATCTGGTCGGCGGCGATTCGTCCCATTGACTCGCCGAAGGTGACGAGCCCGCTGCGCTGTAGTGCCACGGCGGTCACCGGCCTGCCGCGAAGCAGTCCGGGTGCTCGCGGGCCCATTCGACGTATTCAGCGACCTGGTCTTTGAGGTCGGTCGGCGTCCAGGCCAGTTCGCGCTGCGCGCGGTCGGATGCGTAGATGCCGTTCTTTCCGTGCTCGGTGTCAGAGTCCATGTCGGCGTCAGCCGCTTCGGCTGGGACTTCGACGGGGTCAACGCCGAACAGGGATAGGAGATCGGGGACGCTGGTTCGGATGCCGCTGGAGATGTTGTAGGTCCCGTTGCCTTCACCCTCCCCACGGGCGAGCAGGTGCAGGGCACGGGCGGCCTGGGTGGCGCTGAGCCAGTCACCGCCCGCTTGAAGTGTCCGTTCGGTGAGCGGGATGGGTTGGCGCCGTACCACTGCTGCCGCGAGGTGGTAGGGCAGGGACATGATGGCGCGCCCCGAGCTCGGCCGTTCCATGGGGCCGAACATCTTGGTCAGTCGTGCGACGGGAACATCGAAGCCGTACAGCCGGCCGAATCGTTGCGTGATGAGTTCGCCGGCCACCTTGCTGATGCCGTACATCTCGTCGGGCACGGGCGGGGACTCCTCGGTGAGCAACCGCTCCGGGGAAGATCCGTAGACGGCACCGCTGCTGACGAGGAGGAACCGCTGCACGCAGTCGGTGCGCCGCGCAGCGTCGAGCACAGTCGTCGTGCCCCCGACGTTGGCATGGATGAAGCGCTTGGGATCACGGTGCTCGGCCTGCGCGTCGTGGGTGACCGTGGCGCCGTGGACGATCACGTCCGGTGTAGCTCTCGCGAGGGTGTCCGTTACCGTGCCGCTGTCGGTGACGTCGGCTTGGACGTACTGCACTCGCCCTTCGTGGCCGGCAAGGAAACTTGTGAGCATGTCATCGGGTGCGTGCAGGTCGACGGCGGTGACGACGGCGTCGGGCTCGATGGTGAGAATCTCCTTGACCAGGACGCTCATGACGAAGCCGCGGGCGCCGGTGACCAGGTAGTGCATGTTCAGTAGACCTTGTCGCCGTGGGGGAGGGGTGTGTTGGGGTGTGCGTGCGTGCGGACGTTGCTCATCTCGCGGACCGCGTCGTTCACCGTGAGGACGGCTGACAGGCCGAGTTCGGCGGCGAGTACCGCCGCCTGCGGGGGCCGGATGTTGGTCTCCTGGAGCACCTCACGCTGCGAGAAGACCTCCGTCGGCGTGCCGTCGGTGAGGACGTGGCCGTTGCGCATGGCGATGACACGGGTGGCGTATTCGGCGACCAGCGCCATGTCGTGGGAGATGATGACGACCGTTCGGCCGCGGGCGTGGTGGTGGGCGAGTGAGTCGAGGATCTTGCGTGACTCTGCCCGGTCCTGGCCCGTGGTGGGTTCGTCGATGACCGCCACGTCGCAGCCCATGATGAGGGTCGAGGCGATGGCGAGGCGCTGGCGTTCGCCTCGGGAGAGGCGGATGGGGTTGGCCTCCTCGCGTCCCTCGAGACCTACCAGCTCCAGGGTCTCGGACACCGATCGGGCGAGGGCCGCGGGGTCCACACCGATGTTGCGCGGCCCGTATTCGAGTTCTTCCCGGCAGGTGTCGTGGAAGATCTGGCGGTCCGGGTTCTGGAAGACGTATCCGACGGTCGGGGCGAGGTGGTGCAGCCGTGAGCGGCGGGTGTCCATGGTCTTGCCGTCCCCGGTGTGGAGACGGACCTGACCGTCGGAGTTCGTCGGCCGGAGCAGGCCGTTGAAGTGCTTGGCGAGAGTCGTCTTGCCGGAGCCGTTCTTGCCGATGATCGCGACGAATTCGCCGCGGCCGATCGTCAGGTTCACCCCTCGCAGGGCCTTTGTGCTCCCGCCGTAGGTGTGCTCGACGTTGACGATCTCGATGGCGGCGTCTGAGTGGCTCATGAGGGGTTCCTGTCGCTGTGCTGGTCGTGCGTCATCGACTGCCAGGTGGCCACTGCTGCCGGGACGGACAGCGGGAGCTCAGCGTCCCAATGCCCCTGCTCGCTCAGCTGCAGGGCGATGTCGAGTACCTGGGGCCGGTCCGGTGCCGCGGGGCCCGGGAGCACCTCGCGCGGTGTGCCGACCGCTTCGATCCGGCCGTGCCGCATGGCGATGAGGCGGTCGGCGTAGACGGCCAGCTCTTCGACCTTGTGCTCGACGACGATGACGGTGACGCCCTCGTCTGCGAGCACGCGGACGGCGTCCATGACGCCTTCGGTGCCGGCGGGGTCGAGCTCGGACGTCGGTTCGTCGAGAAGCATGATCCGCGGGTTGAGGCAGAAGATCGAGGCGACGACGACGCGCTGCTTCTCCCCGCCCGACAGAGCGTGGGTGAACCGGTCCAGGAGGTTGCCGAGGTCGAAGAGGTCGGCAGCCCGCTGCAGGCGCCGTTCGATCTCCGGTACCGGGACTCCCCGGTTCTCCATGCCCCAGACCAGCTCCTCTCGCACCACGGTGTTGACGAGCTGCACCTCCGGGTCCTGCATGACCAGACCGACTGTCTCGGTGACCTCCGAAAGGCCGGCGAAGTCCGACAGCCGGCGCCCAAAGACTTCGATGTCGCCCCGCATCGCGGCGCTGTCCTCGTGCCGAGGGATGACGCCGGACAGGCACTGCAGGAGGGTGGACTTCCCGGCGCCGGTCGGACCGAGGATGCCCAGGATCTCTCCCTGGGCGACGTCGAAGCCGACATCGTCGAGCGCACGCCGGTCGGCCCCCTCGTAGCGGACGGTCAGGCCGGACACTGCCAGAGCCGGCGCAGTCATATTCATGCCCCCTCAGCGATCAGTGCGGGCAGCTGCCATCGCATGGCGAAGAGTGCGGCGGCCAGGACGAGCACGCCGATGACCAGGAAGGCGTCGCTCGCGCGGAACGAAGAGGCCCGGTAGAACGTCCGCGGACCGGACAGGCTGTAGCCGCGCAGCTCCATCGACAGGGCGATCTCACCGCTGCGCTTCATCGAGCCGGCGAGCATGGGGAACAGCATCCGGACGATCGCGCGGCCGCGGCGGAGCGGATGGCGTGAGCTGCTCTCGGCCGATCCCCGGACCGCCATGGCGGTGAGCAAGGTCCTCGCCTCGTCCTGCAGTAGGGGCAGGAACCGGAACGCGAAGCTCGTCAGGTAGGCGAATTTGTACGGCACGCCGACCTTGTGAAGCGCGAGCGCGATGTCCGACGGGCTGGTGGTCACCGAGAACCCGTAGAAGCAGATGCCCATGGCGAACAGGCGCATCCCGATACCCAGCCCGAGCAGGACGCCCTCCTTGGAGAGGGATACTCCGCCGATCGTGGCGATCGCCGGCCCGCCTTGGACCAGGGCCTGCAGGAGGGTGAGCAGGAGGATGAGCGGGACGATCAGGAAGAGCGCCTTGGCGTACGAGGCCGGCGTGATCCGTGCGAGCACGGCGAGGCCGAGTACGACGGCGGCGGTCAGCGCGACGAGAACATCGATGCGCGTCGTCGTCAGTGCGACGACGAGGACGACGATGATGGCGGCGATCTTCGCTCGTGCGTCAGCACGGTGCAGGAACGTTTCTCCTGGCTGGTAGAGCATCGTTCCGCTCATCGTGGAACTCCTCGGAGCCGTGTGGACCGGTCAGATGGCATCGGTGGCCGCCTTGAAGTCGCGTTCTTTCCGGACGAGTCCCGTGTTGATCAGCCTGCGCATGATCCCGTAGGTGATGAAGGAACCTGCGAGGTAGCACGGCTGGACGACGAGGATCTGGCCGACGATGAAATCCCAGGGCAGGTGAAGGATGGCACGGTTGCCCACACCGAACATCAGCGCGTCGCCCAGGCCGCCGATCTGGCCGATGATGACGAGCTGCCACAGCTTCAGTCCCTTGTCACGGGACTTCATCAGCCACACCAGGAGCGCAACGGGGACCGTGTGCGCGGCGTTGGTGAGGAAAAGGAAGGGTGCCATCGGCTGGGAGGCCGTGAGGTTGGAGATGATCGGGTTGATCCAGGCGGTGATCAGTGCTCCGGTCAGACCGTAGAACGCCGCGGAGGGCACCCAGATCGCGCAGACGACGATCGCCGAGACGATCGGGATGCTGCCGCCGGTCAGGGCAAGGTCGAGGCGCTCGGTGATCTGGAGGATGACCGCCATGGTGAGCCCGAGGAACACGCACGTGATGATCGTGCGGGTGTCCCGGGGGAGTAGCTGGAATTTCCAGTTGGGGAGCGTACTCCAGCGCTTCGCCGACATGGATTGTGCCGCTGTCATGGATCTTTCCTCTGCTGGTGGGTGCGGAAGCAGATGTGGGTTTGCGCCCTTTTGCGGATGTGATCACCGTGGGGTCACCCGGTCGTTGCCGGGTTGAGCGGCGACGGTGAGTCGCCTTCGGGTTCGGGCAGGGCGAGGGCGCGGTTGACCAGGACACGGGTGGCGGAGCCGGCGCTGTTCAGTCGGCCGGCCAGGATGTCGTCCTCGGTGAACCGGGCGAGGTAGACGCCCCGGTCGCCGAAGCGGTCATGGTCGTAGACGACGAAGATCTGGCCGTCGGGACCGATGGCTGCGTCGGGGTAGGAGACGTCCTCGCGGTCGTCGAGGCGGAGCCGGTGTGGCCACGTCGCACCGTCGTCGTCGCTGAGGAAGGCCGTGAGGTTGGTGCGGCCCTTCCACTCCTTGACGTTGCCCTGCTGTTCGATCTCCTCGCGGGACCGCCGGTCACCGAAGTCCGCGTGATTGATCATGAGCAGGCGGCCCGACGGCAGTCGGCGGATGTGGAAGCGGGAGCAGGGGCCGTCGATGTGGCTGAGGCGGCCGGGCGACCATGTCTTGCCGCCGTCCTCCGAGAAGCTCTCGCCCACGCCGTCGAACCGCCGCACGAGCATCCACAGCCTGCCGTCGCTCTTCTCGACGACCATGTGCTCATCGAAGCTGCGGTTGGGCACGTCGGCCCCGCCGAGGTAGGAGACCGTCTCACCCTCGTCGGTCGACACGTAGACGTTGGAGAACCGCTCCGCCTCCAGCGGGTGCTCCTCAGTGGGTGTGTGGCAGGCCCAGATGGCCGTTGGGAACAGCCACGTACCGTCAAAGAGCACGGTGGGCTTGTTCATCATGAGTCCGTTGGCGATCCGGCGAGGCTCGGTCCAGACCGGCTCGTCGCTGTCGGGATTGTCGGTCGTGGCGATCCAGACACCCACCCTGCCGTCGAAGAAGTCGCGGCTCTGATTCCACGTCAGCCAGAGCCGGTCGGAGGGGTCCCGCCACAGGCACGGGTCGTACACGCGCACCTCGGGGTCGTCGTGCTCGACGACGAACCTGGGACCGCTCCAGGTGGCGCCGTCGTCGTCACTGCTCGTGACGACGACGAAGTTCCCCCCGGTCTCCGTCTCCATCCCGGTGTACCAGTTGACGTACAGCCGACCGCCGCGCGTGCGCTCGATCGACGGGATGCCCTGCCACTTGCGGTGCTCGTCCTGGTACCGGGCCCCGCTGGGGCGCGAGTAGATCCGGGCTGGGGACATGGTGCCTGCCTGGCGCATGCCTACTCCTGTCGTCGGTGTGCTGCACCATCGCACGTGCGATGGTGTCCGACAGTTTTGAACAGGAAAAGATGTCTGTCAATAGTGACGAACGTTGCTCACTGATGGTCACCCGCAGGCACCCAGTCCAGCAGTCGTTGAACGAGCACCTCGTTCCCCCCGACGATCGACGTCTCCACGGCCGCGATCATCGCCTCGAAGTGCGCCCTCATCGCCTCTTCTGCGCCGTCGGCGTCCCGCTGCGCAATACGGTCCAGGACCGCCTGATGCTCGGCGACGACCTTCTCCTCGTCCCGGCGAGTGGCGAGGACCGTGTCGAGCACCGCCTCGACCCGGTCCAGGCGCGGCGCAAGCATCATCTCCGCGGCCACCTTGAGCATCCTGTTCGTCGACATCTCAACGACACCTCGGTGAAACTGCAGCCCTGGCTGCTCGATCAGCGGAGCGCTGCCGACGACACGGGAATGCCGGGCGCACAGGTCCCGCAGCTGCAATAGCCGACCTTCATCGGGTGCGCGGGCGGCATCGCCCGCGACCGCGCTTTCGACGGCGCAACGCGCCCTGAGCAGGTCAAGGAGGTCCTTGGCGTCACGCACCGAGTGCTGCAACGAGTCCGAAGCGCGATGGGCCAGCACCGCCTCGGCCGCGCGGCGCCGCCCCTCCCTGGCCAGTGTCCGCCCCTTGGTGCCCACGGGCGTGGTCCACTCCCGAGCGTCCATCTCCCGCAGCAGACGCGAGACGGAGGACTCACTGAGCTCCCTGCCCCGTTTCGCCAACTCGCGCTGGGCGTTGCGCGTACCGAGTGGTCCGCTCGACGCCGACATCAGCTGTAGGAGCGCGAGCATTGCTCCTTCGCGGTCGTTCACGGTCGTCCTCTCGCTTGTCCTTCCGGACGCCTCGTCTCTCTTGCCGGCTCATCCTCACCCCGCGGCCGGGGGCAGGCTGCCGAGGCGACGCACTTGACGCGGCGCCCCTCGGCGACCATGGTTAGTCAAAACTGACCGACGCTTGCCGCGCTCAGGGTATCGTTCCCCTTCTGCAGCGGCATCCCCGATCAAGGCAAGGATTTCCGATGACGCTCGCCTCCCCGTCCAGCGACTACCCCCGCGACCTTGCCGGCTATGGCAGCGAGCCCCCCCACGCACAGTGGCCCGGTGGCGCGAAGGTGGCTGTCCAGTTCGTCGTCAACGTCGAGGAGGGCGGCGAGAACAGCATCCTGCACGGCGACGAGGCCTCGGAAGCCTTCCTCACCGAGGAACCGACCACCGCGCTGCGGGGCCGCCGCAACCTCAACGTCGAATCCCAGTACGAATACGGCACTCGCGCCGGTTTCTGGCGGCTGCGCCGGCTCTTTGAAGAGCGGGGTCTGCCGGTGACGGTCTTCGGCGTCGCGGAGTCGCTCAGCCGCAATCCCGCCCTGGTGGCGGCCGCGCGGGAATCCGCATGGGAGATCGCCTCGCACTCCCTGCGGTGGGTCAACTACGCCGAACTCGAGCCGGAGGTCGAGCGCACCCACATCGAGCGCGCCGTGCAGATTCACACCGACGTCTGCGGCGAGGCGCCGCTCGGCTGGTACACGGGCCGCAACAGCGCCAACACCCGCCGCCTCGTCGTCGAGCACGGAGGTTTCCTCTACGACTCCGATTCCTTCAGCGACGACCTGCCGTACTGGGTCGACGTCGAGGGCACCGCCCACCTCGTGCTCCCCTACACTCTCGACAACAACGACGGCCGGTACGTCAACACCTACGGCTTCCAGTCCGAGTCCTTCTCCACCTACCTCACACGGGCCCTCGAGCTCCTCATCGAAGAGGGCGCGGAGCGCCCACGGATGATGAGCGTCGGCCTGCACCTGCGTATCAGCGGACGACCAGGACGTGCTGCGGATCTGCGCCGGTTCCTCGACCTCGTGGCAGAGCATCCTGACGTTTGGGTGGCACGCCGAGCAGACATCGCCCGCCACTGGCGCACGGTCCACCCCGCCTCGCAGTGGTTGCCGAAATCCCTCGATCCACTGGCGAAGAACGACCTGTTCCCGGCCCGGGCGCGGGTCTAGTCCCCGGGACGACGCAGGCCTGGAAGGCCCCTCAATGATCGCCGACAGCTCCTACCGGTACGTGGAATACATCGGGGAGTCACCGCAGCTATTCGGCCGCCGGCGGGACCCGCACGGACTGCACGACCTGGGGGAGGGAGAGTGTCAAGTTAATGGTGTGGCTGTTTTTCCTGGTCAGCGGCGTGTCGTGGTGGGGCGGCCGTCGAAGGTGAGGTCGAAGGCGTTCAGCGCCTTCTTCCGGCGTGCGCTCCAGCGGGCCCGGCCGGTGCCCTTGGGATCCAGACTCATCAGCGCCAGGTAGACGCATTTGGGTGCGGCGTGTTCGGTGGGGAGGTGCCCGCAGGCCTTCACCGCCCGGCGGATGCGGGCGTTGACCGCGTCTCGGCGACGGATTCTTTGTCCGACCGCGTCCTCACCCGTCCGTGATCTTTACGGAGCTCCGGTCGGAGCCAAATTCAAAGGTCCCTATCGCCGGTGGACCCTGTTTCCCGGAACCGGGTCGCTGTCCAGCTGGCGAGGAGCTTGAGCCGGTCCTCGTCGGTGGTGCCCGGTTCGGCGGTGTAGATGGTCAGGGAGTGCGCCTCGTGGGCGGACATGGGCAGGTCCAGCGGCTGGTAGGTGAGCTCGAGGGGGCCGGCGTCGGGGTGCTGGAAGCGTTTGACGCCGCCGTGGTGGATGCGCACGTTGTGGGCGGCCCACCGGGTGCGGAACTCGGCGCTGAGGGTGGATAGCTCGCCGACGAGCTCGCGCAATGCCTTGTCGTTGGGGTATCGGCCGGCCTCGGCGCGCAGCAGTGCGGCGGTGGTGTCGGCGGCGCTGTCCCAGTCGTCGACGAAGTCGTGCGAGGCGGGGTCGAGGAAGTAGTACCGGGCGAAGTTGGGGCGGCCGCGTTCGTCTGTGGTGCCGCTGCCGAACATGGGCGCGAACAGGGCGCGGGCGAGTGCGTTGGTGGCCACGATGTCCAGGCGGCCGTTGCTGACGAACGCCGCGGACAGGGTCATGGAGTCGAGCAGCCACTGCACGCGGGGCGGGACGTCGACGGCCTTGCGACGGCGCCGGGCGGCGGGCCGGGTGGGTTGCGCGGCTTTGGCCAGGTCGAACAGGTAGGTGCGTTCGTCCTCGCTCAGCTGAAGGGTGCGGGCCACCGCATCGAGGACGTCCTCGGACACGCCGCTGATGTGGCCTTTCTCCAGCCGCGTGTACCACTCGGTGCTCACGCCCGCGAGGACTGCGACCTCCTCGCGGCGCAGCCCGGGCCCCCGGCGCCGACCGCTGGTAGGCAGCCCGACCTGCTCCGGGGCGAGCTGGGCGCGCCGACGGGCGAGGAAGTCACGGATGTCGGCGCGGTTGTCGGAGCGGCGTTCCATGCCCTCCACGCTACGGCCCGAACCCGGCGGAAGGGGGGTTGAGCTTGTGCCCCCCATAAACGCAGCCTCCCGCGCATGCGAGAGGGACGGTTTCGTGGGATGCGTACCTCGATTCCGATCTCCTGCGGAGACAACGCATGACTACGCGAGGAGGAACCCTCCACGCCCCCGCCGACCTGCGGGTCGGTGACCGCGAGCGTCCGCCCACTCGGCTTCCGCTCGTGGTGTACGTGCTGGCCCTGGGCACGTTTCTGATGGGCACGACCGAGTCCGTGGTGGCGGGTCTACTGCCCCAGATTGCGGGAGAGGTGCAGGTCAGCGTGGCCCAGGCCGGGCTGCTGATCACGGTTTCCGCGGTCGGGATGACCGTCGGCGCGCCGCTGATGGCGATGCTGACGCTGATCCTCGCGCTGGGCGTCTTCGCGGCCGGACACGTCATCGTGGCTCTCGGCTCCAGCTTTGCGCTGCTGCTGGCGGCGCGGTTCGTGACGGCCTTGGCGACGGGAGCGTTCTGGGCGGTGGCCAACGTGGTGGCCGCCCGCGCCGCCGGTCCCGCCGCGAGCTCCCGCGCCCCTGGGCGTCGTGGGCGCCGGCGCGATGCTCGCCAACGTCGTCGGGGTGCCGCTCGGCGCTTTCGCCGGGCAGCTCGTGGGCTGGCGGGGACCGTTTTGGGCGCTCGCCGTCCTCGCGGTGGCCGCCATGGCGCTCATCGCCCGCTATGTTCCGCACGACGCCGTCGGCCACCAGGCGGTCTCGATGAGGTCCGAGCTGTCCGCTCTGCGCTCTGGCCGCCTGCGGCCGGCGCCGGCGGCCTGCGCGACCACGACCGGCGGCGTGCTGTCGACGTACTCCTCCATCTCGCCGCTGCTGACCGGCCGGGCCCATCTGGCCACCGGCCTCGTGCCGCTGGTCCTGGTCGGCTTCGGCGTCGGCGCCCTGGCGGGCTTCCTTGCCGGAGGCCGTTTCGGAGACAGGCGTCCGCACGCGACGACGATCGTTGCGGCTGCGGCGACCACGGTCCTGCTGCCGGTGATCTGCCTGCTGTCCGGCTACGCCGCGCCGACGGTCGCGCTGGTCGCCCTGCTGGGGCTGTTCGGGCTCGGCGCCAACCCGGTGCTGATCTCCTTGGGCGTCCGCTTCGCAGGCGAGGCACCCACCCTGGGCTCCGCACTGGCCGTTTCGGCGTTCAACCTCGGCACCGCCATCGGCTCCTGGATCGCCGGCCTCGCTCTCGATTCCCCCTGGGGAGCACGTCCCTCTGCGGTCGGTACCGCCATCACCGCGCTCACTCTGATCCCCACGATCGCCATCGCCGTCGTCCAACGGCGCCGACCCACGACACCCACGGGCGCGGGCATCCACCGCGCAGCCGGAACGTAAGACTTCCCCGCCGACTGCGCGGTCGGCGGGGAGGGGGCCTGCCCGGAGCGGGCGCGCAGGTGACGAAGGGGCGACACTCCCACGTACCGCACAGCGCCCACCGGCCCGGGCCCTTCCAATCGCCGATAACCATCCCGGCCGCCTCCGCGGCCGGCCCGAAACACGAGGAGTAACTCTCATGCGCGCTGCTGTACTGCACGCTCCCGGCGACGTCCGGGTGGAGGAGATCGCCGACCCGAAGATCACCGCCCCGACGGATGCGGTCATCCGGCTGTCGGCGGCCTGCGTCTGCGGCTCGGACCTGTGGCCCTACCGCGGCATCGAGCCGGTCGAGGGGCCGATGCCGATGGGGCACGAGTACGTCGGCATCGTCGAGGAGGTCGGCAGCGAGGTCACGAACGTCAAGCCCGGCCAGTTCGTCGTGGGCTCGTTCGTCGCCTCCTGCGGCACCTGCGAGATCTGCCGCTCCGGCTACCCCTCCTCCTGCGTGAACCGCGTCTTCATGGCCCAGGTCGGCACCCAGTCCGAGCGCGCCCTGATCCCGCACGCCGACGGCACCCTCGTGCCCCTGCCGGGCACGCCCGACGCCGACCTGGTCCCCGACCTGTTGGCCGCCTCCGACGTGCTGGGCACCGGATGGTTCGGCGCGGTCGCCGCCGAGGCCGGCCCCGGCAAGACGGTTGCGGTCGTCGGCGACGGCGCGGTCGGCCTGCTCGCGGTCCTGGCCGCCAAGCAGCTCGGCGCGGAGCGCATCATCGCGATGAGCCGCCACGAGCCGCGCCAGAAGCTCGCCCGCGAGTTCGGCGCCACCGACATCGTCACTGAACGCGGCGACGACGGCGTGGCGAAGATCGAGGAGTTGACCGGCGGGCTGGGCGCTCACTCCGTCGTCGAAGCGGTCGGCACCCAGGAGTCCATGGAACAGGCCATCCGCTCCACTCGCCCCGGCGGGCACGTCGGCTTCGTGGGCGTCAACCACGACGTCACCCTCAGCGGCGAGGAACTCTTTTTCTCCCAGGTCCACCTGATCGGCGGCCCCGCGCCGGTGCGGCGGTTCCTGCCCGAGCTGATCGACCTGATCTGGCAGCGGAGGATCAACCCCGGCAAGGTCTTCGACCTCACCGTCCCGCTCGGCGAGGCCGCCCAGGCGTACCGGGCCATGGATGAGCGCCGCGCGATCAAGGCCATGCTCACCGTCTGATCCAGTCCCCTTCGCGGGCCGCCCAGCCCTGGGCGGGCTGGGCGGCCCGGGCACCCTCGCACGCGTCACTTCTTGGATCTGATCACGACCAGGTTCGCCCTCATCGGCGCCGACTTGGACCCACCACTCGCCACCGCCGGCCACAGCCTCACCCTGATCTTCGCGCCTTCACACCGTTGAGCCTTCGAAAGGGCCGTCATGAACCCGACCTACGACTTCACCGGGCAGGTCGCCTTCATCACCGGAGCCAGCTCCGGCATGGGGCTGGCCACCGCTCGCGCCTTCGCCGCCTCCGGCGCCGCCGTCACCCTCACCGACATCAACGAAGCCGCACTGACCGCAGCAGCCGATGACCTGACCGCCGCAGGCCACCAAGTCCTCGCCCTCCCCTGCGACGTCAGCGACGAGGGCCACGTCGCCGCCGCAACCGACCAGACCGTGGAGAGCTTCGGACGCCTGGACATGGCCTTCAACAGCGCCGGCATCCAGATTCCACTCAGCGACGCGGCCGACGAAGGCGCCGAAGCGTTCGACCGCGTCAACGCCATCAATCTGCGCGGCGTATGGGCCAGCACGAAGCACGAACTGCGGCACATGCGTGCCCAGGGCAGCGGCGCCATCGTCAACTGCTCCTCCCTCGGCGGCCTCGTCGGCGGCCCAGGGCGCGCCTCCTATCACGCCACCAAACACGGAGTCATCGGCCTCACCAAGAGCGCTGCTCTCGAATACGCCCCCCGGAACATCCGCGTCAACGCCGTCTGCCCCGGCACCATCGACACCCCCATGGTCAGCGACATGATCGCCAAGGGGGATCTCGACGAGGCCGAGGCTGTAGCTCTTGAGCCCATCGGCCGACTCGGAACGTCCGAGGAGATCGCCCAGGCCGTCCTGTGGCTGTGCAGCACCGGAGCCGGCTTCGTCACCGGAGTCGCCCTGCCTGTCGACGGCGGCTACACCGCGCGATGACCGTACCCTCCGTCGATAGGCACAGCGACGGCGGTTTGTCCACACCCCGGCTGCCCACGACCAGACCCACGCTTGCCTATGTCCTGCGGCGAAGACACTTCTGTCCAGCCGTGCTCTCGTGTACGGCTGGAACCCCACCGTTACGGTGATGCCGGGGCTTCCCTCTGGAGTGTGGAGACCTGGTAATCAGGCGGTGAGCTTCAGACTAGCTGTCTGTTGCTCGTAGGCGATGGGGCTGAGCAACGTCTACCTGCGCGAAGACCTATTGGTCCCGAACTGGACGCGTGGCTGTCGCGCGAGTTCGCTCCGGAACGGCTGAACCAGGCGATCGCCGCCATGGCCGCCGACCAAGGAGACGTCCCGCACACGGCAGAGGAGCAGAAGATCCGCATGGAGATCGAGGAGTGCGAACGCAAGCTTCGCCAGTACCGCGAAGCGCTTGACGGCGGCGCTGCGGTCTCAGCCACCCGAGACCGAGACTCAGCGCCAAGCCGCCCAGATCCGACTGAGTCGACTTCAAGCCCCTCGTGACCGTCTCGACGAGACAGCTATCGCTCAGATGATCCGTGAAGTCGGTGACATCGTCGATGCCCTGGCGCAGGCTGATCCTGATGACAAGGCCGACCTGTACCGCACGCTCGGCTTGAAGCTCACCTACGAGCCCGACGAACAGAAAGTGCGAGCCGAAGTGGTCTTCAGCCCGCACCTCATAGGAGATCCGAAAGTGTCCGAGGGGGGACTCGAACCATTCCCCCATACGGATCGCAACCCCTGGTGCTGTCCACATCCTTCGCGCTGGACGGGCGGTGACCTGGAATGGATTCTTCCCGCTGGTCCCGCTGGACAACCATCGCCGCCGTCTTCATGCTGGCCGTCATCGCCGCGGTGGTCTCCTACTCGCATATGTACGAGCTGGCCCAGCGCCACGGCGAACCCGCCTGGCGCGCGGCCCTGTTTCCCCTCTCCGTAGACGGGATGATCGTCGCCTCATCCATGGCGCTGCTGACCGACGCCAGACACGGTCGGCGCGGCGGCCTGCTCCCCTGGACGCTGCTCGTCCTGGGCAGTGTCGCCAGCCTCGCGGCCAACATCGCGGTGGCCGACCCCACCCTGTGGTCGCGAGTGATCCACGCCTGGCCGTCGTTCGCTCTGATGGGTGCCTACGAGTTGCTCATGCGCGAGTTCCGCATCGACGCCCATGACGTACGCACGGCGAACGCCGACGATGAGCAGGCCGCACGCCCGTCCGAGGCCGAATCGGCCGCGTCGGAGGCGCCCGCTCAAGCCGAGCACGAAGGCGTGCTGTCTCACCACGTTGACGGTCGCCCGCGCCTGCACGTGGTAGAAGCAGCGGACGAGCCTGGGGTGGCCGTTACCACGGAGACCGTGAACCCGTCGGATGCAGTGCCGCGGGTCCAGATCGAGGCCTGGCACTGGGCCCTGGCCAACCGCCACGAAGACGGCTCCCTCCCCACCGGCCGCGAGATCGCGGCCCGCTTCGACCACAAGGACCGCTGGGGCCGGTTGATCAAGCAATGGGGCCAGCAAGGACGATTCGACCAAGCAGTGGTGTGAGGCCGCCCCGATCTATGTTCCAGGTGGAGTCACCACTTGGGTCCTGGCGTCACTCCGCTTCCTCGTTGGGAAGCGGGGCGTCGAACACATCCACCACGAATTCTGATGTGGCCGTGCCTTCGGCATCGCTGCTGTCCCCGTGGGAGAGGGTGTGGATGCGGACGTATCTCCCCTCTAGGGAGGCCTTACGGGCGACGGCGAACGCCGCACCGGCCGGGTGACCGCCGGTGGGTTCCTTTGAGGTCCAGGTCCTGATCAGCGGCAGACCTTCGGGGAGCGGCCAGCTGCGGGGTTCAGCAGTGGCGGGAACGAAGGACTCCTCGGAGCGCATCTGGAACTCCCAACCTGTCTCCCCGTCACTTCGGATCTCGTTGGCGACACGGACACCGAAGCCGATCATGTAAGCGGCGTCGAGGAATTCGATCACGTCTTCGGGGGAATCGCTGAAGTAGATCTGACGGACGGTACTGATGGGCCCCATATCGGTGTAGTCCCCCGGAGCAGGTGGCCCGGCCTCGTGGAGGAAACGGCGGACGGCAGTCTGGACCGGGTCAGGGAGCTGGTCCAGCACACTTGTGAGCTCATCCTCGTCCCTTTCAAAGAGGTGGAAGTTGAGGGCGTCCACCAGCTCTCCCGCGAGGGCGGTGTGGTCGGCGGACAGGGTGGTGACGGCTTCGAGGTCGTGTTCGCCCTCGTTGGTGAGCGCGAAGATGCGGGCCTTGCTCGGGCTGTGGTGGGCGACGAACCGTTCGATGCGCACGGGAGGCTCCTCAGTGCAGGGGTAGGCGGGTGCGCCCGCGACGCGACCGCGGGCACACCCGTGGGAGGGAAATCGAAGATCGAGGAGGCATGTCGGCTGGGTCCGCGCCCGCCGTGTTGCCGTGGGGCTCGTGTCAGCCCGGGTACCGCCCGGACTGCGTGGAGAAGGATTCAGCATCGCACATAGGGAAGCTCTCCGGGGGACTGGCCCCCAATAATCCTTGGGAATCTTGCGACTTGTGTCGGCCGTGCGCTGCGTGAGGCATCGTTCCGGTCGACAGGCGCCCTGACGGGAGGCGCCACTACTCCGGCCGGTACCGCACCACCACCGGACGAGCGATGGATACTGGCCTCAGCTCGGAGTTCGGCGTGGCTGCCACGTGGGTCGTGGCCGCGGA
The DNA here is from genome assembly GCF_013408795.1 of Spinactinospora alkalitolerans. NCBI lineage: Bacteria > Bacillati > Actinomycetota > Actinomycetes > Streptosporangiales > Nocardiopsidaceae > Spinactinospora > Spinactinospora alkalitolerans. Next base: position 5,798,634 of record NZ_JACCCC010000001.1, on the reverse strand, counting down.
ACTCGTGGCCGGAAGCGCTCCTATGTGGATCGGAGCCAAAGGCCCGGCTTGGTAGCAGGGATCGCGCCAGGCGCACCGCGGGTCTGGCGGCGGTAGGCGAGCAGCCCCCGGAGGGTGCCCATGACCGCCCTGCGGGTGAACACCGAAAGGATCTCAGTGATCCGGTACCCCTTCGAGCGTGTGCCGATCACGAGCTCGGCGTTGAAGAACCATCTGGGGGCCTCGGCCTTGTCGAACAGGTCTTGGGGCGCTTCGCGCCGCAGGAACTTGAACCCGGTCTCGGGTCTAAGCTAGTGCTCTGACCGGAAACGTTCGCCGGGTCGAGTGATCGGTGCCAGGGTTGACTGCGACCGCGCAGTCAACCCTGGGGAAAAGCAGTGGCGGAACCGGTCCGAGCCCGCCGACTCACCGACCAGGAAGGACAGAAAGTCCAGCACATCGTGCGCCGCGGCAGCAGCAGCACCGTGCGCTACCGCCGCGCGATGATGATCCTGGCCTCCTCCAGCGGCAACACCGTGGGCGCCATCGCCAACCTGGTCGCCGCCGACGAGGACACCGTCCGCGATGTCATCCATGCCTTCAACGCCCAGGGGCTGGGCTGCCTGGACCCTAAGTGGGCGGGAGGCCGTCCTCGCCAACTCCGCCCCGACGAACAGATGCTCGTCGTTCAGACGGCCACCACCCGACCGGCCAAGCTCGGCCGGCCCTTTCCCGCTCCTGGAGCAAGGACCGAGCTCCTCACCCCGATGGCGGAGCCCCACGAAAGATCGAGGCTAGGGGTCAGTATTCACGTGTCGCCGACAGCCCCATTCCTGTCACAGCGAATTTTCGGTTGGCGAGACTGGGGTTCTTCGCGCGCACGGTCTCTAGGCGGGACGGGTCGAGGACGGCCGATGCGATTCCAGGAGCCTCGCCCGCGCTCGCGGCGAGGTGTCCCATGGGGTCAATGATTGTGCTCTGCCCTGTGCAGGCGGGCCCGGTTTGCCCACTGGCCAGAACGTAGACCGTGTTCTCGATCGCGCGGGCGCGGGCCAGTGTCATCCAGTGGTCCTCCTTGGCTGGGCCAACCGCCCATGCCGCCGGGAGGATCAGGGCCTGAGCACCGGCGTCGACGAGGAAACGGGCCATCTCGGGGAAGCGAATGTCGTAGCAGGTCATCACACCGAAGGTGATTCCGCCCAGCGTGAAGGTGAGTGCCTGTGGCGCGCGGGCCTCGATGCGGTCCGACTCCCGGTATCCGAACGCGTCGTACAGGTGGACCTTGCGGTAGACGCCCAGGCGGGTACCGTCGCTGCCAACAGCAATCACTGTGTTCGTCGGCTTGCCCGAGTCGTGGTGGCTGGCCTCCGACATTCCAACGACGACCGTGATGCCGAACTCACGCGCGGACTTCTCTACGGCGACGGTGAACGGGCCATCGAGGGGTTCCGCCGCAGTGGTGATGTCGGCGGCGTGACCGGGGTCGGACCACATTGCGTTCTCGGGCAAGACGACGAGTTCGTTGCCACTGGCAGCGGCGCGTTGGATGAGGGCGGACACAGTGCCGAGGTTGGCGGATTTGTCGGTTGCGGCGGCGAACTGTGCGACCGAGGCGAGCATGTGATGGGCCTCCTTCGTGAGTGGGGGTGGGGCCGTCGAACTCTGCGCTATTCACGGTCGGGAGTGATCACCGCAACGCCCGCTTCAGGCCGAGGATGCGCTCGATGAGCACTACGAAGATGACCGAGACACATACGACGAACACGGAGACAGCGGCGATCTGTGGATCAGTTCGGTATTCGACGTATCGATAGATCTCGACGGGCAGAGTTGTGGCATCAGGGCCGACGACAAACAGTGCGATCACTGCCTCGTCGAAAGAGATGATGAAGGCGATCGCCGCACCGGCCAGGATGCCGGGTGCGGCCAACGGCAAAGTGACCCTGCGGAATGTGTTCCACGGACTGGCCCCCAGCGTCCTGGCCGCCTCCTCGCAGCTGACATCGGCGGAAGACAGCGCGATCATCGTGGTTCGGATGACATAGGGAATTGTGATGGCGAGGTGCGCCACTACGAGCCCTGGGTAGGTGCCGATCAGCCCGAACGGGCTCAGAGCCAGCAGGAGTGCGAGCCCCAGGACGACCGTCGGCACCAGCAGTGGGCTGAGGAACAGGTTGGCGAAGGCGCTGCGCCCCCGGAAGCTATGGCGTGTCAAGGCCAGTGAGGCTGGCAGGCTCACCAGCACGGCTACGGTCGCGGTGGCGGTGGCGACGACCGCGCTGACCTGGAGTCCCCGGATGAACTCCTGGTTGTTCAGAAAGCCGATGTACCAGTCCAGAGTGAAGCCTTCGGGCGGAAATCCCAGGTAGGTCTGGGTGTCGAAGGAAATCACGAAGACGATGAGGACGGGAGCCAGCAGGAACAGGTACAGCAGGAAGATGATGCTGTTCCATACAGTTCGGCCGAGCCGGGGTCGGCGCCGTCGGGGCCGCGTCCCGCGACGGGTCATGTCCTGCCACGGGACAGTGGTTTGAGATTCCGACATTTGTCTCCTCCTTCCGGGTCAGAACTCAAACCGGCGGATGGTTCGCAGGTACAGGGCGACCAACACCGAGAAGATGGTCAACAGGATCATTGAGAGGGCGGCTGCCAGCGGCCAGTTCAGGGTCAACATGGCCTGGTTGTAGATCTCGGTGGCAAGCACGAAGACCCGTCCGCCACCCAACAGTGCCGGGGTCACGAAGGAGCTGATGGCCAGTACGAACACAAGCAGGCCCGCGGTGAAAACTGCCGGCAGGGAGAGTGGGAAGGTGACGCGCCAAAAGCGGTGCCAGGCGTTCGCTCCCAGCGACCCGGCCGCCTGTTCCAATTCTTGAGAGATTCTCCCGAAGCCCGCAACCATGACAAGGATGCCGTAGGGCATCAGGATCTCCACAAGGGCGATGATGACCCCGGTGAAGTTGTTCGCGAGCGGCAATGCGGAGTTGATGAGTCCCATGGACAAAAGGCTCTCGTTGACCACCCCGGAGTTGCCGAGTATGACCATCCAGCCGTAAGTCCGCACCACTTGGCTCGTTAGCAGCGGAGCGACCGCCAGAGCCAGTAGCAGGCCACGCCAACGAGACGTGGTGCGGGTGAGGAACAACGCCACGGGATAGGCCAGGACAAGCGTGATCACCGTTACGAGGGCACCCAGCTGGAGCGTATTGAGTGTGACTTCCCAGGTGAAGCCGTCGGTAAGCGCCTCGACGTAGGTCCTTAGCGTGATCGTCTCGATGATCGCGCCAGCCGAACCACCCTCGTTCAGCGACATCCGCGCCACCCATAGCAACGGGATGATGAACGAGATACCGAGGCCGATGATGCCCGGGAGCAGCAACAGCAGCGGGATCGGCTTGCTGCGCCGGGTGCGAGGGACCCGGTCTCGGCCGGAGTCTGGGCGTGTCGCGACAGGGCTGGCCATAGGGATCGGCCCTAGCTGGAGACGCTGAGTTCGGCCAGCAGTGCATCCGCCTTGGATAGCTGAGGGAGGGCCTCACCGTTATCGATGCGGCGCAGCAGCTCGGGCTCGTTGTCGTCAGAGGCCCGCGCGGCGGGGAGCGCACTCTGTACCGCTGCGGGATCAGCGATGATCAGGCCGTTCTCGTCGCCGATCACGACGTCGCCCGGACGTACGACGACGTCGCCGCACACGACTGGCACATTGATGCCCCCGGCGTTGATGCCGTGCAGCTTGGTGGTCAGTACGGACGTTCCGCGGGAGTAGACACTGAGCCCACTGCTGTGCAGTGCCGCGAGATCGGTGCAGACGCCGTCGACGACCACACCGAGTGCTCCAGAGACGGCGACAGCGTGGCCCACGACTCCCCCGACCGGGGCGTGGCGCACGTCCCCACCGGTGTCGACGATGAGCACGTCCCCCGGGCTCAGCAGCGATGTGGCTTTGTGTACCAGCGTGGAGTCGGTGGCGGTGGTCCGTACCGTGAATGCGCGTCCCACTAGCACGCCGGTGCCGGTCCGCCGGGAGATCGCCGGGTCACAGAACCCTTCCTCCAGAAAATGTCCGAAGGTCGGCGGCTCGATGGCGGAGATGACGTCGACCAGCTCCTTTGGAAGCTCGGGGAGGTCTTTGTTGATGATAATCGACATTGCGGTTTGTCCTTTCTGGAGTCGCATTCAGGGCATGCGCGAGGCATCGCGGGCCGCGGCAGGAAAATGGCGAGAGACGGTATGTGACCGAAAGCGGTGCGCGATTACGGGAGAATAAGGGAGTCGAGCGGGTCCCAGCTTGCGAACACGTCGGTCCCGGTCGCGTGGTCACTGCCGCCCATCCCGGCCAGTGAGTCCGCGATGATTTCGCGGGTTCCGACCCGGATGGTGTAGGTGAGCAGTTCGCCCTTGTAGGAGCGGTCGCTGATGTGGCCCTTGATGTGGAAAGGGGCGCCGCGAGGCGTATCGGTGGCGACCGTCACCTGGTGCGGGCGGATTAGGACGGTGACCTCGGTCCCGGGTACCGCGCCGTCGATGGGAACGGCAGCGGGGACCGCCCCCAGATCGCTAACCTCGACGCTGACCGTATCGCTGTCGGCCTCGACGATGGTACCGGTGAGCAGGTTGGCGCGTCCGACGAAGTCGGCGACGAACTGGGATGCCGGACGTTCGTAGATCTGTTCGGGGGGCCCAACCTGCTCGATCTGCCCATCGCGCATGACCGCGATCGTGTCGGCCAGGGACAGTGCCTCGTCTTGGTCGTGGGTGACGAAAACGGTGGTCACCCCCAAGCGGTGAACGATGGAGCGGATCTCCGTGCGCATCGAGTCGCGGAGTTTGGCGTCCAGATTCGACAAGGGCTCGTCCAAGAGCAGCGCGGCCGGCTCAATGACTAACGCCCGTGCGAGCGCGACACGCTGCTGCTGGCCCCCGGACAGTTCCTTGACCCGTCGCTGGCCGAGATGGCCCAACTGGACCATCTCCAGGGCCTCACGCACACGTCTGTCCCGCTCGGTTGCCGAGATGCTACGCATCTCCAGTCCGAAAGCGACATTGCGGGACACGTCCAGGTGAGGAAACAGCGCATAGGACTGGAAGACCATGCCCATTCCACGTTTGTGGACAGGGACATGAGTCAGGTCCGCACCGTCGACCTCGACACGTCCGCTCGTGGCGTCGATCAGCCCGGCGATCATCCGTAGCATGGTGGTCTTCCCACACCCAGATGGGCCAAGCAGTGCGAGTATCTTGCCCTTTTCCAGGCTGAGGGATACGTCGTCGACCGCGGGCACGGACTGCTTGGGATAGATCTTCGACAGGTGGGAGAGACGCAGGTGTGTGGCGTGATCCGTCGCCGCGCTCGGCGGTTGCGGTGCCGGACTGACCATGTCAACCTCCGATAATGTCGCGCCGCCAGACTTCGGTCCATGCATCGTTCTGCTCGGCGACGTAGTTCCAGTCGATATCGATGATGCTCTCCAGCCGCTCAGGCGTAGTGGCGGTCCGAGCGGTCACGGCGTTGTCCAGCTCTGCCTCGCTGTTGGCGGGGGCGTAATACATCGTCTCGCTGAAGGACTGCTGGGCCTCAGGGCTCAGCGCGTAGTTGATGAAGGTCTGGGCGGCCTCGGGATACTCCGTCCCGGCGACGAGGTTGATGGAATTGGTCTGAAAGACGCTTCCCTCTTCCGGAATGGCCACGCCGAGGTTGGAGTCGGGTTCATCAGCGTAGAACTGGGCACGCGCGTTCCACCCAACCCCAATGGCGCCGGTCCCGTTGTTGATCATGGTGTAGGCGTCGGGAGTGGGCTCCCATGATTGAACGTCGGGAGCAATTTCGGCCAGTCGAGCGATCCCCGGGTCGACGGTGTCCTTGTAGTCGGCCCCCTCGATGTCATTGAGAATGAGCATGAGGCTCATCCCTTGGAGGTCGGGTGCGCCGTCGATAATGATCTCACCTGCGGCCTCGTCGCTCCACAGTGCCTCCCAGCTGGTCGGTTCCTCGCTTATTTTCTCCTTGTTGTACAGGAGTACAAGGTTGTCGAAGGTCACCGGAGGTCCGAAGTCACCGTCGATCTCCGAATCGGAGTCCTCGATGTTCTCCGAGTTTGGAACTTTCTCTGGATCCAGCTCCTGGAATATCCCCTCCTCGTTTCCGGTGTTCGCGATGGATATATCCAGGAACGCGACATCGGTGTTTGGGGAATTCTGCTCACTGCGGAGCGTTCCAAGCATCTCGGCGGACGAAGCGCTGGGGACATACTCCACTTCGATATCGGGATACTCTTCCATGAACGGTTCGATGACCGCTTCCGTGTAATGCTGCTCCACCACACCGGCGTACCCCATTACTCTGAGCTGCCCACTGCTGCTTGAGTCTTCGACGGTCTCGCCGACGCTGCAGGCAGTGAGCATTAGCGTGGAGGCAGACGCGATTGCGATTCCGGATTTACTGGCATAGGCGCGTCGCAGATTCTGCACGGGTTGACCCCTTCTCGTCTGATGGGGCGGCAAGTTCTAAGGAGAGTCGGCCAATGTTGGTTGACGGATCGACGAGAGTCTCGAAATTGATCTTGATCTGGCGCTCATAAGAGGTCCGAATATGGTCCCGGACCGCTCGGGCCGTTGACTCCGGAGCGTTTTTTCGCAGGGCGTCAATGATCTCCTGGTGTCGCTCCGCAGCCTTTTCCACACCCACTCGCTCGTGGGCGACGTACCACAGCCGAAGCGATCGACAGTTCAACCGGTCCACGGCTTCGGTCAGGAACTTGTTGTTGGAACCTTCGGTGATGGCGATGTGGAGGGCGTGGTCGGCCTCGATGGACCCGTAGACATCGCCAACTTCCGCAGCCCGGCGGAGTTCCTCCTGCCGTTGCTGTATCAGCTGGATCTGACCTGATGTCGCTCGGGACGCCGCGAGACTGGCAGCGGGGACCTCCATCAGCATTCGTGCCTCGTATAGCCGGTGCACATCGTCCAGCGACATGCTCCGCACGTAGGGGGTCTTGTGTGGGGGCCAGACGACGAACTGTTCCTGTTCGAGACGCTTGAGTGACTCGCGGACCGGGGTCCTCCCGGACTCGACAATGGCCATCAGTGCGGCCTCGTCAATCGGCTCGCCTGCGGGGATCTCGCCGGTCACGATCATTTTTCGAAGCACCTGGTAGGCATGGTCGGCCTTGGTTCTCGCACCGGGGGGCATCAGGTCTCCTATGTCTCACGGGTCTGCGAATGCAGACGGTATATCCGACCTGTGCGGCGCAAGAGAACTGGACCATGTATCCGTATAAATCGTGACCCGCCTGGTGAACCTGTGCGCCCGCACGTCCACTACGAAGCGCATTACCTACGCAGTGACGTCGTATGACACTGCGAGAGGATCGACAGCCGCAATTCCGACGAGGTGAAAGATCGGCCAGCGCGGTCAGCGGAGAGAAGCTGGTCGGCCCGAACCGTCCGGCTGCGCGTCGTCTTGGGGGCTCTCGGCACGCCCGGATGTATTTTCCATATATGGAGTTTGTATCGAGAGGCTAGTGAAGTCAATGGGGCGACGTGAAATCAATGTGACTTCGTCTGGCTACCGCCGCCGGGCACGCGCTGGTGGGTGCCCGCCTGTATCTACCGGCCGAGCAGGCCGCCGACCAGGAGCGCCGCAGCCAGGCCCGGGGGCCCGAGGAGGTCGCCTTCGCGACCAAACCGGAACTGGGCCGCCGACTCTGGCCGATCTGCACGCCGAAGGCCGCCTGTCGTCGTGGGGGCCGGCGACGAGGTCTATGGCACCCACCCGGGGCTGCGCGCCTGGCTGGAGAGCCCCGAGGTCAACACCGGTTACGTGCTGGGAATCGCCATCTCCACCCCGGTCTCCTCCACTCCGGCAGCCACGGCCCGCGCCGATGCGGCGCTGAAGACGTTGATTGGATTGTCTCGGGTTTGATGGAGACATCGAAGACCCGGAAGGATTCCGAGCATGACTGCACCCCGTAAGTACCCCGATGAGTTGCGCGAGCGCGCGACGAGGATGGCGATCGATTCCTCGACATCTCTAGCAGTCAGGCCATCGATGCCGGGGTCCGGGCTCCCTGGTTGCCCGCGACCCGGTCGAACGCCACCAGCAGCGTCGCTGGGTCGTGCACGAAGTTGAACAGGTCATCAAACCGGCGGCCGGGATCGGCCACCGCCCAACGGTGAAGCTTGGCCTGCATCTCCAGTACCCGAGCCCCAGGGCCCGGCGCCCCGCCATTCGGCGGGGCGCCTTCTGGCATTGCAGCATCCGTCCCTTCTCGATACCGCTGCCGCCCTTCCCCGTGCGGCCGGCTTTCCCGGCCTCGGAGTACTACGGCGGCTCCGCCCCGCCCCGAACCGATCGGCGGTCGATGCGCCCAGCCCCGACAGCCTGTCGGAGACAGGTATGGGGCGAAGTTCGGGGCGGTTCCCGTGTTCACTGTGGTTCGTTCGATGAAGGAGGAGCCCGACTGTGTCCCTGCGGTATCGCCACGAGTACGCCGCAGCCTTTCCCCGGGCTTCCCGGGCGGCTTCTGTATATCGCCCCAAGAGTTCTCCAGTCCCGGAGGAGTTCTCCCTGGATGCGCACCGCTTCCGGCCCTGGTCCGCCAGGTTCGAGCCGGTGTCCCATTAAGAGACGTAAAGCGCCGGTTTCTCGCGTACTCCTCTCCATCACGCTTGCCGGACCCGCCCCATCTGGCGGTGCTGGTCACGTCCCGGCGTTGTCAGGGCGGCTCTCGCCCTTCCCGGCATCACCCGGGGCGGCTGCCCTCAGCTTCACCCCCGCTGCTGCGACAGCGGTTTCACCTCCACTCGAACCAGCAGCGCCTCACGGCGCAAACCGAAAACGGGACAGAGCCATTAACTTGACACTCCCGGGAAGGCTCGGTCGGGCGTTTGTCGAGCCGTCGGGCAGGGGCGCTGTGCCGACGGTCTCTACGCGTCGGCGGGTGGGGCCGTTGAGGCGCGGGGGATGAGGGTGGGGGCGTGGACGTATCGGCGTTCCTCAGCGGTGTCGGGGTCGGCCAACAGGAGGTCGACTGCGCTCGCGGCAATGTCGCGGAAGGGGACGCGCATCGTCGTCAGCGGGAGTGGCAGGTGGCCGACGAGGGGGATGTCGTTGTAGCCGACGATGGAGAGTTCGTCGGGGACGGCGAGGCCGGCCCGGTGCGCCGCGGACAGGACGCCGATGGCGGTGTTGTCGTTGATCGCGAACACGGCTGTGGGCCGATCGGGCGCACGGAGCAGGGCGTCCGCAGCCTCCTCGCCGGCCTCGATGCTGAAGGCCGAGGGATGGATCAGGGCGGGGTCTGGTTCGACGCCCTGATCGCGCAGCGCCCGTACGTAGCCTTCGCAGCGGCCGGTGGAGCTGGAGGCATAGGAGGGGCCGGCCACGCATGCGATCCGGCGATGTCCCAGGTCGAGTAGATGGCGGGTGGCGAGGTAGCCGCCGAGTTCGTCGTCGCCGAGCGAAGACGGGCTGATGCCGTCGGTGCGCAGCGCCAGGGCGTGGGGCACACCCTGGGAACGGAGGTGGTCGAGGTAGGAGTCGTTGAGTCGGGCGGTGGTCAGAACCAACCCGTCCACCCGCCGCTGCAGCAGGGATTGGGCGGCGGAGCGCTGCTCCTCGACGTCGTCATGTGTGGTGGCCACGATGGCGAAGTAGCCGCGCCGCTGGCAGGCGGCGGCCAGCTCCTCGTAGGCGATGGCCATCACGGTGTCACTCAGTCGCGGCACCAGGACCCCGATGGTGTTCGTGCCGCGTCGGCGCAGGCTGGAGGCCACCGAGTGGGGGGTGTAGCCGAGTTCGCGAGCGGCTTCGCGTACGCGGGCGGCCGCGGCGCTGCGCGAGCGGGGCAGGCGCGGGTCCAGTGCCCGGGAGACGGTCGAGGTGCTGACCCCGGCCCGCCGTGCGACGTCGTGGATCGTCGGCGGCGTGCTCGCTGGAGGCGGTGCGCCGCCGGTGTCGGTGTCCTCCTGGCTCATCGCGTCCTTTCCGTTCGTGCTCGCTGAGGCCACTGTAGACCGCCCGCCGTCGGTGGCCCGAGTAGTCCTGAGGCTGCGGTCACGACTTGACGTGGGGACGGTCACAACAGCAGAATGCAAACGTTCCCGCAAACGTTTCCTAAGGAGTTCGACCATGGCACTCGATCTGCGTGGAGTCACCCCGGCTCCTGTCACGCCGTTCACTGCCGAGGGCGCCGTCGACCACGCGGCCCTTGCCGGTCTGGGCCGCTGGCTCGCCGGAATCGAGGGGGTCTCCGGGCTCGTGTGCCTGGGCCATGCGGGCGAGGGCACCAGCCTGACACCCGAAGAGCAGACCGCGGTGGTGCGGACGCTGGTCGAGGCCGTCGACGGCGCGGTGCCGATCATCGCCGGCATCACCGCCGAGGGCACTATGAACGCTGCCCAGGAGGCCCAGCGCGCGGTCGAGGCCGGTGCCGCCGCCGGCCTGCTCTACCCCTCGCACGGGTGGCTGCGCTTCGGCTTCCAGAAGGGCGCCCCGCAGGAGCGCTACCGCGCTGTCCATGAGGAGTCCGGGCTCCCGCTGATCCTTTTCCAGTACCCCGACGTCACCAAGGCCAGCTATGACCTTGAGACCCAGCTCGACATCGCTGCCCAGCCCGGGGTGTTCGCCACCAAGAACGGTGTGCGCAACATGCGTCGCTGGGACACCGAGATCCCCGTCCTGCGCGCGGAGTTCCCCGAACTGCAGATCCTCACCTGCCACGATGAGTACCTGCTGCACACCATGTTCGATGTCGACGGGGCGCTGGTGGGCTACGGGGGCCTCGCCCCCGAGCCCATGGTGCGTCTGGTCGCGGCCGGCAAGGCGCACGACTACGCAGCCGCCCGCGCCGTCCACGACGAGCTGCTGCCGTTGACCAAGGCGGTCTACCACCGCGGCTCTCACATGGAGGGCACCGTCGCGCTCAAGATCGGGCTACACCTGCGCGGGATCATCCCCGACGCGACCGTCCGCGCGCCGCTGCTTCCCCTGCCCGAGTCGGCCACCTCGGAGATCGCAGACGCACTGAAGCACGCCGGACTGATGTAGACCCATCCCCCACACCACCCGCCGCGCCGCCTGCGGCGCCGCCCGCGGCGCCGCGGGCCAGGAGGCATCTCATGCACGACGCCCGACCGCAACCCGAGCGAGCAGGTTCGGCGACGCGCCGCCGCTCCTCGCGCATGCTGCGCGCCCTGGCCCTCATGGGGCCCGCCTTCATCGTCGGGGCCTGGCAGTTCGGTCCCGGCAACCTTACCTCCGCGATCCAGGCCGGCGGCGAGTACGGCTACACACTGATCTGGGTCATCGTCATTTCCACCGCGCTCATGGTCGTGTTCACCGACATGTCCGTGCGCATCGGCCTGGCGGCCCGCCATTCGCTGATCGAGACGGCAAAGCGGACACTGGGCCGCTGGTGGGGCATCTGCGCGGGTCTCGGAGTCTTCGCCATCACCCTGATGTTCTCGGTCGGCAACGCCGTGGGGGCAGGACTCGGGATGTCCATGGTCTTCGGCGGCGATCCGGTGCTGTGGACACTGGCATGCACGGCAGTGGTCGCGGCGCTGCTGTTCGCTCGCGATTACTACCGCGTCTTCGAGCGAATGACGCTGTTCGTCGTGGCGCTCATGGCCGCCGGTTTCGTCGCAGCGGCCGTGCTGTCGCGGCCCGACTGGGGCGCGGTCGGCGCCGGGTTCGCTCCGACGCTGCCCTCGGGGGTGGGGCTGCTACTCATCGCCCTGGTCGGCACGAACTTCTCCATCAACGCCGCCTTCTACGCCGGCTACACCACCCGGGAACGCGGCCGGGCGCCCGCGCAGTACCGCGAGGCCACCCTGTCGGACACCGTCCCAGGCATCGTGGCGCCGGGCATCATGACGATCCTGGTCATTGTGGCCAGCGCGGCGGTGCTGCAGGGGACCGGCGGTGCCGACGCCTCGCGGCTGGGCGGGGTCCTGGGCTCGGTGGCCGGGCCTGCGGGCAGCCTCGTCTTCGCCGTGGGATTCGCGGGCGCGGCGTTCTCCTCGATGGTCGCCAACGCTAGCGCTGGCGGCACCCTCCTCTCCGACGCTCTCGGATGGGGCAACCTCCTGCGTGACCGGCGCGTCAAGGCAGCGATCCTCCTCGTGCTGGCCTTCGGTGCGGCGGTGACAGCCGTGTCCACCGCCGCACCGATCGAACTGATCATCGTGGCCCAGGCACTGACTGTGGTCGTGGCGCCCTTCCTGGGGCTGCTGATTCTGGTGCTTGCCAACCACCGCGGCTTGATGGGGACGATGCGCAACCGTTGGTGGCAGAACATCCTCGGCGTGATCGGCTGGCTGGCGATCGCGGCTACCTGCTTCCGCCTGGTCACCACCCTGCTGTGATCCCGCCGGTCCCGTCGAGTCTGCAGATCGCCGCGGCGGTCTCGACCCCGTCGTCGTGTAATACAAAGCGCATGCGGGAGACGTCGATGTAGGCGGCGTCGAGGGGATGCTTGGCCAGGCGCGAGAGCGCGGTGCTGTACTTGTCCATCGAGTCCCTGCCCGGGATGAATATCGACATTTCGTCCCGGGCCGCGAAGTTCTGCACCTCGACCTCCTCCGACAGCGCCGCGACCGCTTGCCCGTCCGCCGTGACGGGAACCTTCTCCAGCCAGTGCGGCCCCTCGGCGGTGATGCTCCGCCCCTTCCGCTCCGGGGTCTCGTTGGCCCAGGCTCGCCACGGGATCCCGGACACGGCGGCTCCGCACGACTCCACGGTCTCGACCACTTCCGCAACGGTGGCGGTGACAGCTACACCGGCCTTGTCCCAGTCAGTCGTAAGCACGAGCCAGGTCGTTTCGGCGGCGGTGGCTTCATCCTCACAGCCGTAGCAGTCCCCGATCGTTCCCATCGACGGCAGCAGACCGGACTCCCCGGCCCGACGCGTGAAGGCCCAGGACCCAACTGCCCCCCGTGACCGGAGTGGATCGCCCCCGGGGCCGGATTGCGGTCCTCGATGGCCATGCCGAGTGCGTTCGTGGCCAGAGCAGCGGTCGGGGAGGAGTCGCTCGCCTACCCGACCACGCGCCGGGAGCACACATCGAACACGACCGCGCAGTAGACCTCGCCCTCCCTGGTGGGATGCTCGGTGATGTCGGTAACCCACAGCTCGTCCGGGCGCTCCCGCTGGAACTGCCGGTCCACCAGGTCGGAAGAGGCCAGGTCCGGACGCGGCTGGCGCCGCTTCGGCCGCCCGCCGATCCCTTTGAGCCCGGCGCGGGCCATGAGCATCGCCACCGTGTTGCGCCAGATCCGGACCCCGTACCCGAGGGCGAGTCCGGCATGGACGCCTCGCAGGCCGTAGACACCTTTGGAAGCCGCGTGGATCCGGTGGAACGCGCCGGTAAGCATGACACGGCGGATCGACCTCGCCGAGGGGCCTCGGCCGCGCCAGGCGTAGAAGCCCGACTCGCAAGGTGCCCAGGACCCGTGTGGCGACCTGCACCGCGTGGCCTTCGTCGGCCATCACCCCGATCGCTCCGAACCTTCTTTCGGGGACACCGCCTTCCCCAGCAGCTCACCGGCCCGGCGGCGCACGGCCAGTTTGGCGATGCGTTTCTTCGCCGCGGCCGATGCGGTCCTGGCGCCGCCAGGTGTAGACGGTCTCGGTGCTGATGTCGGGGTCGCGCGCCACGTCCGCGACGCTGCGTCCGGACTCGACCAGGTCCACGGCCTTGCGTCGGAACTCCGGCGGGTATCCACGACGTCCCACGATGCCCTTCTCGGGTCAGGTGGAACCAGAGCCCAGGAACCCGAATCCATGAAACACGGGACACACCAGAGCCTCCACTACACCCGGTACAGAACAAGGCGTTGGAGGGCGGTGAGTCCGGGTACCTGCTCGGCGAAGATCTTGCACTGGCATCCGGGTTACTCGCAGAAGAACTGGCGAACTCCCAGGTGGATCAGCACTTCCTGGCCGGAGACGGGGGGATCGGCGAGGCGGCGGCCATAGCGGCTGTGCACCCGACGCGACGGGGATTCGCAGACCGGGCAGAGGGCTTCCGGCACTCGGGTGGTCACCGCGGTCCGGATCGAGAGCCCGCTCCGGACGACGTCGTCGATCCGCAGACCGGCCAGGTGCGGGAGAACAGCGTCACTAGAGAGGAGGGAGCGGAGAGCGAAACTTCGCATCATTGCGGGACAGGAGGGGCCTCCGCAGGGGCTTCACCGAATCCGTGTCGGAGCCCACATTCGAACGGTGTTGACGGCCTGAACACGAGGAGTGCCATCACATCATGCCGACGGCCGAGGAGGCCTGCTCTGCCCCGGCGTCCCCCGCCGGACCTCAGAACGGCCGTTCAAGAGTCGTCATCTGGGCCGCCGGACCTCCGTCAGAACGTCGTCCAGCAGTCCCCTCACGTCGCTTCCGCCCAGGACCAGCTGTCGATCCAGCAGTCGGTTTCCGGTCTCGCAGGAGGTCTCGCTCACCAGGGAGCAGCCGTGGCAAGCCGAGAGGTTCAGCTGCGAGGCCCCCTGCCGGTCACTCTCGATGCAGACCGGGTCGTTGGAACAGAAGTCTGCGTCGTCCAGGGCTGACACCAGGAGCGGGATCAACTTGTCAGGCTCTCCGAGCCTGACGAGCCCGCCGAGAGTCCCCTGAGCATCTCCCGCTGCGGTGTAGATCAGGATCCCGGCGGTCTTGTCGGTACGGTCGGAGTTCGCGTAGATCCGCTCCTGCAGCGCGGCGGACGCATAACCGCTTGCGAACGCCAGCCGACGGATGAGCAGGTGCGCCAGCGTGTGCAGGGCGATGTACCTGGGCTCGGGCACGTCGAGGCGGCCGGCCCATGCAGAGTCGACTCTGCGCTTCTTGAGGATGCCGGCGCGTGCCTGCACCTCCGGCTGCGCCTCCCATTCGGCGAGTTTCTCCTCGTCGAACCGCAGGAAGATCCCTTCTCCGAACAGCTCGATCGCCGGATAGGTGGGCCGACGCCACTGGTCTGGTCCCAGATCGGCGTTGATCATGGCCGCGTCCGCATCGTGCCGCCGGAATCCACGGAGGGCACGGACCTCACGGACCCGACGCACCTGCCCGATCCCCCTGATCTTGCTGAGGAGGCTCTGCGGTCCCGCGACGCCTTCGAGGCTTCGCCCGTCGACGACGAAGTCGCTCCCCGTACGGTCGCGCCCGCCATCGAGCTTCTTCAGGAATGCCGCCCACTCACCGTCCTTGAGGTCGAGCAGCATCTCGTCCGCGCTTGTCTCCTCTCCTCCTGCCACGGCGAGAACGGTCTCCGGCGTCACTCCGAGCTCCTCGGCGATCCACCCTGCCACCATCTGCGCCTGGGGGCCGCCGTTGTCCGTCACGACCTTCTCGAAGTACACATGCCCACGGATCTGGTCTGCCGCTTCCGCCGACTGCGGACGTTCTTCCGGTATGTCGAGAGCCGAGATCCTCTCGGCGATGTAGTTACCCGTGGCACCGCGCTGCACGGCGACCAGCTGATGCGGGCAAGGCTTTTTGACCGAGCCTTCCGGTTCCCAGGGCTGCCGCCCCGCGCAGCGGATCCCGTCTCGCTGCAGAGCCCCGTTCGTGACGAGTTCCGCGAGGGTGCGCGAGTTCCCACACCCATGACACTTGACCATCAGTGATGCGAGGCCCTCACCACGATTGGCCAGTCTCCTGAACCTGAGCGACTTGTAGTCACGGCAGAACCGGACTGCTTCGTTCAGGCTCGCCGCACGCCCACGATGCACCCACCGGAACCAGCTGATGTCCTGAACGTGGCTGCCCTTTTCGCAGATGGCGATGTATCGCATCGGCACCAGCAGGCCACCGCACTCGCAGGTGTTGCTCCACTTGCCCTTTTTCTTCCCGGTCAGCTTCGAGAGCTTGTCGCAGCGCTCGCAGAACCGCCATGCAGGGAAGCGCCAGTACGGCAACGCAGGAGTTTCCTTACCGGCACGGCTCGCATGCGTCGGCGGTTGTCTCAGGACACCGGCCCCGAGGCGGGCCATCAGACGCTCACAGCTGATCTCCTGAGCGTATTTCTTGTCCCACCAGGACGTGTCCGGCGCCATGAGAGATTCGCCTCGGACGTCGACGATCGCTCCGACACCGAAGGGCGAGATCGTCTCGGAGAGGCGCAGGTCATGCCTGATCTTCTCCACGGTGCACCTCTTCCTGCGGTTCCCGGACCTCGACCGCCACGTTGGGCTCGACGGATCTCATCGAGTCTCCGACGAGCCACCCTTCGCCGGGCTGACCGAATCTCTTCAACAGAGCCGCCTGCTCCTTCTCCGAACGCTCGTAGTACAAGGAGTCGCCCGACTCGCGTGCTTGTGCCGCCCGACGGTCCCAGTCCCTCAGCAGGCTCCACACGGCGTCGCTCGTCTCCTCGGCTTCGAGGCGATCGGCACGCGTCACGTACCCGAGGAACCGCTCGACGAGTCGCTCGACCGCGTCGCTGATCCTGTCGTCCTCGAGGTCGAACCGACCTGCCGCGTCGTTGTCGGCGAGCGGGCCGAACGACTGCCTCAGCAATGCGACGAGTGCGCCGGCGAGAGATCGGTCGCGCGAGGCCAACGACCATGGCGTCACGCTCGTGGGCTCCACGCTGCGGTAGAGAGCCTCGTGGTAGCCACGGAAAGTCTCGAAGTGCGACCGATCGCGGGCCCTGCTCGACCTGAAAAGCGTGACGACGACGCCCTTCGTGTCTCCGCGCCCGACACGGCTGGTGGCCTGAACGTACTCGGCCGTGGTCTTCGGCTGTCCCACCATGAGCATCAGGGCGAGCCTCGGAATGTCGATGCCGACGGAGAGCATGTTCGACGAGAGGACCACGTCGACGGCGTCCGACGTCTCGTCGGCCCTGACTCGAAGCGCACGGAGATCCTTCGGTAGCTCCTCGGCTCCGCGGCGGCTCGTCAATTCCAAGACCTTCCCCGCCCTGACAGGACGCAGCGGGAAGCCGAGCCGATCGGCGCGAGGCTCCAGACGGCCGTTGACGTCGTCGACGACCAGCGTCCCCGTCCGGCCGAGCTCACGAAGACTGTTGTGGTACATGACCAGTGTCCAGTACGCATCTCGGGATGCGGCAGACGGAACACGGGCAGCGAGCGCCTCCGGCATCTCCACCATCGGAGTGACCGCCGCGATGACGGCCGACGGCTGAGAGACCGACTGCGGCATCAGGCCGACGTAGAGACGTCCTTCTCCACTCTCCACGGGGCGAGAGAAGAAGGTGCGGTCGTCGTCGAGCCCTGATGGCGGGTACAGGGCGACGTCACGCCCGTACAGTCCCTGTACCTGCTCCTCGGACGCACGGATGGTGGCAGTCGACGCGATGATCTTGGGGCTGGCGCCGGAACGGCTCAGCAAGAGCTGGATGACTGCGTCGAAGACGGCGACAGTGGTCCCGAGCGGCCCCGAGAGCAGGTGCAGCTCATCCTGGATGACCATGGACGGCTGCTCGAAGGCGGTCCCGATCCCGAGCAGCCTGCCGGCTTCGGGCCTGAACTGCAGACGCGCGAACTTGTCGACGGTGGCCAGCAGGATCGTGGGCGGTTCGTCGTACAGAACCTCGTCGACGACCGCGAGCGGAAGTTCGCCGCTGAACGCGCACGATTCGTCGACGCAATGGAGTACGACGTCGTTTCCCACCAGGCGCATGCCATAGTCCTGCGGCTTGTTGCTCTTGGCCTTCGGCACCGACGGCGTCAGGCACCACGGACAGCTCTCGACCTGGAACTGGTTCGCCTCTTCCGGACGCGCGGCCTTCTGCAGACGCTCGAGCGCACTCCGCGCCTCTCTGCGCGTGCCAGGGGTGACTTCGTTGCCCACCCAGAGACCGATCGAGAACCGCACCATCCCTTTCACTCGTTCGTCCGTGGCCCGCAGCTTCTCCATTGCGCAAACCAGCGCCGCAGCACGCTGGAACTGCTGAGAGGTCAGGAGCCGCAATGTGTACCGGGTGATCACGGCGGTCCCTCCACCGGCCACGTCATGAGCAAGCCGCCGACGGAAGATCTCGATCGCGGCGAGACCGAGGTATGCCTCGGTTTTGCCGCCACCGGTCGGAAACCAGATGAGGTCGACGAGGTCCCGATCCTTGTGCGTCACGTCAACGGTGGATGCCAACGAGACGAGCAGGAAACCGAGCTGGAACGGGCGCCACCGCGGCTCCGGCACCCGACCTTCCGACCCCCCGCGGTTGATCGATGCCTGCCGCATCTGCAGACGCATGGCAGCCATGCCGAGCGAAAAAGCCGTTCGCAGGTCTTGCCGTCCCGGCGCCCGGAGGAGGTTCACGCCTTCCCTCATCCTGTCGACGGCATCCTGAGAACGCTCGGCGATCCGGATCGCCACGGCCTTGTCATCGCCGAAGGCCTCTGCTCGTTCCATCTGTTCGGCAGCCCACCCGGCGAAGGCGTCGACAAAGGCGTCCAGCGACCGAAGTACCGCATCGGGATCCGTGTCGACCTGCTGGAGGTGCTCCAGCTCCAAGGACTTGGCCTCGGCCGTCCCCTCGTCGAACCCCGTGGTTTCGACGGCGGGCACGACGAAGGCCGGTATCGGGTCGAGGAAGGCCCTGGTGCAGCGGCCCGCCGTGAACTCCCAGTCCGCAGCCATGCCGTGCCCGACCGCGTAGACCTTTCTGTTGCGGTATCGCAGGCGCAGCTCGGCGGTTTCCGGATCGGCGTCGAACGAGCGCGTCGTGTCGTACTCCAGGATCTGCGCACCTGCGGAAGGAGCGACGGCCAGCCGAACCTGGAACAGCATCCGAGCGATGTCGAGTCGGTCGTCTCTCGTGGATTCGGTCAGAACCCGGACGTGCACCGTGACCAAGGAGTCACCCTTGAAATCGCGCCAACGTGCCCCGACCTCGACAGGAACGTCTCCTACGTCCAGAGCGACGGGCCCTTCTCCCCGACGGAGAACGAGGTCGTCTGCAGAGAACGGGGTACGACGCCACCTCGGCGGTCCGTCTCCGTCGACAGCGGCGTACGTGCCGCACGAGAAGTCGACGTCGACGGAGTCGCCGTCGGTGACGAAGGAGATCGCGACCGACGAGGGCCGCCAGTCCTCGGCCAGGGGGATCCCGGCGCCGTCCTCCTCGACATCGCCGTCGGGGACGTCGGCGGAGACCTCTTCATCCGCGTCCTCGCCGTCATGAGAACCACGAGCCACGGTCTCGCTCGGGAACAGCATGCCGACGGCATACTGCCGGTGAGGCAGGTTCGCCGTGACCTCCTCGTCCCCCGCCTCAGGCCCCTCGTAGGACGCGCGGAGGTGTTTCAGCGCCTCCTGCTGGGCCGCTGCGAGCTTCACTTGCCAACCTGCTCTCGAAGAAGGTCCTGGAGCCGCTTCTTGTCTTCCTTGGAAGCGATCACGTGGAGCGTGACTCGGGCCCTCGTGACGGCCACGTAGAACGCGGCCAGTCCCCGGTCGTCGTATTCCTGCGGCAGATCGCAGACGATGACGTGCTCTGCTTCCAGCCCCTTGGTGAACCGCGGGTTCGTCACGAGGAATCCGGCCCTGCTCCTTCGCGGCTCGGCATCTGCGGAGACGCTGATGATCCAGATGTCCTCGCGGCGAGCCCCGTTCCCGACGAGGTCTCGAGCCACGGCCTCGGCCGCCGCGACGTCGGCCGTCCCCTCGGTCCACCGCCACTGAACTCGGTCACCGTGGACGATGCCCGGGTCTCCGACGTCAGCGCCGAGGTACTCCTGCACGACGTGGACGATCGCCCGGGTGTTGCGAACGTTCCGGTCGAGGTCGTACTGGAGCGCCTCCTGCTGCACCAGCTCGCACACGTCGGGATCGAACTCGCCGTCCACGCGTGCCTGGTTGTTGGGGTCGAGGAACATCCTCCACCGGCCGCCCGCTCGACCTCCGCGGATCACGGCGTCCAGTGCGTCCATGCCGGCGGCGTTCATGAGGTCCTGTGCCTCGTCGACGAAGACGGCGTCGTACTGCTTGTCACCGGACAGGTCGGCGAACGGAAGGAGATCGATGTCTCTCCCCACGATCCGCGGGCCGAAGAAGTCGACCAGGGAAGGCGAGTGGAAGGTGATGAGAACCGACTTCCCCTCGCCCGCCTCCTGCTTCGCAGCCTCTGCCAGCACCAGAGACTTCCCGGTACCCGCACCACCGAAGACGAGCATCCTCGGGTTGCGCGAGAGCGCGGCCAGAACCCGGGCCTGGCCATCGGTCGCTCGGTTCTGTTCCTCGATGACGGCGCCACGCTGCGCATCGATGACGGGCATCCGCGTGAACTCACCGAACAGGCGAGCCCGAAGATGCTCGGACCGCGCGATCTTGACCCCGAAGGGGGCGGTCCTGGCCTCGTCGGCGACCTCTTCAAAGGCTTTCGTCATTCCAGCGATGCTCATCTGGTCCTTGGCCCACCAGTGGCTCCCCTTCCACTCGACGGCAGGAGGAGGGGCATCGATGTCAGGCGTGACGGCAACGGCCTCGGTCGCGAACCAACCGACACCTTCCTCGCGCAGGATGCCCCGCAACGCGTACATCGCCGACTGCGCCTGGTCCATCGGAGATTCACGCAACTTCTTCCAGTCACCGTGGCGGTCGATGCTGTACCAGACGCCGTCGTACTTCCTGACGCCCCCTCCCTTGACCTCGATGAGGATCACGATTCCGTCCCAGAGAACGACGAAGTCCGCCTCTCCCTGCTGCTTGACCGCGTGGCTTCGCAACTTGACGGAGTGGAAGGCGACCGCGTCGCTGGGCCCGTCGACCGACTGCAGCAGGCGCGCGACCCGACGCTCGGCGCTGCTGGTGGTCGTCGTCTCGATGTCGGCGAGGTCCGGAACGAGGATCATGCTCCCTGCTCCAGCCAGAGGTCCTCGTAGGCGCGATACCCGAGAAAGTCGTTGACCGCCCCGAAGTTGTCGGCGACGTCCACGATGAGGCACTCCTTACTGCCATCGTTCGCGGGACCGCGCAGCCCGCGGCCGGCCATCTGGATGTATGCGCTGGGGCTGAACGTCGGTCTCGCGATGTACAGAGCTCGGACACCAGGTGCGTCAAAGCCCTGGATCAGCAGGTCGCAGTTCGCCAGAACCTGGATATCGCCGTTCTTGAACTTCTCGATGATGTCGCGGCGCTCTTGCCGTCCGGTCTGACCGCTGACCGCTGCGGCTTCGATCTGCCGATAACGAAGCGTCGCGGCAAGGACCTGGGCGGACAGGACGTTCGGCGTGAACACGAGGATGGGCCATTCGGGGTCCTGGCTCAGAATGTGGTTCACGAGAGCCTTTATTCGTGCCTGGTCTCGGCCGATGCGGTCGAGCACCTGAGGCTCGAGCTTGCCCTTGGACTGCACGTGTTTCAGTTCTTCCGGCTTCAGGTCGACGTCGATGCCCGGCAGCACCTCGTGCTTGACCCGAGCGAGGACGCCGATCCGCGACAGCTCCTCGTAGGCGTTGCCCTCGAAGGCCTTGATCTTGCGGTTACCGAAACGAGCCGCCAGTTCCTTCGTCGGCTCTCCGTCGTCGATCTTCCCCTTGAACGGGGTCGCCGAGAGACCCACCAGAGGCCGCTCCCAACTACGGCCGTCGACACCGAGCCACCTCAGGATTCGCGTGTACCGTTTCGATCCGCCGGCACGGTGTGCCTCATCGATGAAGACGGCAGAGGCTCGGCTCAGCCACTCATACGCAGGGGTGTCGATCACGGTCTCGAGCTTGGCGTCGGTGGCCACGATCACGCTGAATTCGGTGTCGGGCTCGTGGACGGTGTTGCTCTCCCAGAGCCGACCGATCGTCAACGGACGTTCATCGCCGAGCCCGCGCCAAACGGTGCTGAAGGTCTGCACCGCCTGCTCGCAAAGCTCGGCCGACTGCGCGACCCAGAGCACCGTTCCGCGCATTCCGCCGCCGATGAAGAGTCGCAGCACGGTCTCGGTGGCGACACGGGTCTTCCCGGCTCCCGTCGGAAGCTCGACCATGCCCTTGAGCGCGCGACCGTTCGGCTCCTGGAGCGTCAACACATCCTGCAGCTGCCGACTGATGTGCTTCTGGAAGTTGTGCAGAGGGTTGAGCTTCACGGCACCGGGCACGACGAACTCGTCGTCCTGGCGCTGGCTCCGACGTCCGGCGTATTCGGTGCCGAACCCCATCTTCCGAAGCCAGGCGATCGTCGGTGCGCCGCCCGCCCACGTCGTCGGAACGTCCGTGTATCCCTCGTTACGGAACTGGTCTTCGAGGAGCCGGATCGAGTCGCTGCCGTAGACGGTCAGGAAGAGTTTCGCGACGGACGTCGAGTCGTCCACCAGGTCCTGTCCCTCGAGCGCCTGCCAGAGTCCCTTCGGCAGCTTCTCCTTCAGCGTGTCCTCGCCGAAGAACACCTCGAGACGCTCTGCATCACTGGAGGCGACACGGGCTTCCTGCCGCTGTTCCTCCAGACGCTGGTCCACGCCTGCCTGAAGGACATCGCTCAGCTCGGCGTTCGACAGCCTCAAGTCGAATGCCTCGTTGAGGATCTCGAGGACACGCCGTTCGTCGAGGTCCGCGCGGACCACGAGCGTCAGCCCGTCCAGGTGCCACTCGAGCGACTGGTCCTCGACGCCGTCCTCGGTGGTCACGCGCTTCGCGATGTGGACGGCCTTCGCCACGGTCGCGTTCATGACCTTGTCCTCCGCGAACGTCGAACGGAGTCCGGTGTACAAGTCGATGACGCGCTCCCCGTCCTGCCGGCCCTCGGCCAGCAGGGAGAAGGAGAAGCTGTCCTCGAACCGGCGACATCCGACCGCTTCGACGAGCAGGTCCACCTGATCTTGATCTGCCCGGAGGTACGGCTTGTGCCGCGAAGCGAGGAAAGTACGTTCTTCCTCGGTGGTCGCCAAGTACACCGTGTCAGGCCGCCTCGCCTCGATGCCGCGTCCCACCCGGGCAGGGATGAGCACCGGGTGCCCGTCGGGGAACGCGATCCCGCCGGCGACGAGGACGAATTCCGTCAGAGTGCCGTCCTTGACCTGCGAGGGGATGAGCTCCGCCTCGAGCGCTTCACGCAGCACGTCGGCGGGAACCTTGTCCAGTTCCTTCGGCAGCGCCAGAGCGTCTTCGACAGGGCGCGGTCCGCGGAAGAGCGGCAGCAGGGCCTCGAACTCGACGAGCGACGCAGACACGACCCGGCCCGGAGCCCGGTAGCCGCGAGTCGACCGCACCAACCCTGCCCGCTCCGCTGCCCATCGAACAGGGGAGACGACTCGGTGGGTCTGGCCCGTGTCGATGTCCTCGCAGGTCCAGTCGTCCCCCTTATCGAAGGCGAGCAGATGAACCGTCCACGTCTCACGGACCTGGTCCGGTGCTTGTGCCTCCTTCAGCATGAGGAGCGTCGAGAAGGGACCGGGGCCGTCGTTCCTGTCGAACTCGATCCGTTCGACGGGGCGCTCTCCAGGCCCGAGCCTCCGGTTGAGCTCGTCTATGACGTACTGGTGGTAGTCCTCGAAGTGGACCTCGTCCTCGACCGAGTACACGGACACCGCAGCATGGATGACCCCTGCTGCATGCGCGACCTGCGGAACGCACCTCGTCCGGTCCAACATTCGAATTCGAATGCCGTCACCGAGCCCGTCGATGTCCAACACGTGCCTGGGCGAAGACCAGCCGCCGTCGCGCGTCGGTACCTTGATGCAGCCTGCCGTGTCGCGGGACACGACCTTCCGAGCCTGGTCCATGGGTACGTCGAGGACCGCGTCCCAGAACTTCGAGAGTTCCTCGTCTCCCGACGCAGGAGACAGCTTGCCCAGCCTGGCCTGGAGGATCGCGAGCGGATCCAGGTCCCGGAACCCGGCCTTCTCACGGAGCTTCTTCTCGATGCCGGGGATCGCCAGGAAACCCGGGTGGACGAAACTCGCTCCTTCGATGTCGACGTCGTCCACACGCTTGAGGAAGACCTCGTTACGATCATTGACGGACCGCATCCCGCTGGTCGTCGGGATGACCTTCGCAGACCTGATGCCGTCGATCTTGGGGTTCATCAGGACGAAGTCGAGTGCCCTCGCGGCAGAGTCCATGTCGGCTCCCTCTGCCCACTCACGCAGCCACGACAGGACGCCTCTCTTGGGCATCTCCTCCAGCGCTTTCATCTCGTCCCTGGACCGTCGGTCCGGGAAGGCAGAGGAGAACTTGTAGACGTAGAGCTGCCGCAGACGAGTCACACGCTGGTTGTTGACGTAGCAACGCCAGTGCGGAACGTCGTCGCCGGTGTTGGGTGACTTGATCCACTCTTCGTGGTCACTCTCGGACGTGTCACTGACGGTGAAGTCGAGAGGACGGAGATCCTGCGGCGTGCACATGACGCCCGTCGCGTCGGGGATCAGCGCCGTCTCGGCCCCGATCTGCGGGACGTGGGCACAGAGGATCTCGTCGCCGAACGAGTGGGCCTCACGACCACGCGCCGGCATGTAGTCCAAGTGCGCAGCCGGATCGTCGACAGACGAGACCTTCGGCAGCATGTCGACGAACATCTCCGAGAGAGTCACGAGGATCTCTCGGTTGTAGGTGTTCTCGAGCAGCGTGGTGCGGTCGTCGTTGACGCTCCAGGGAGCGTTGAAAAGGGCGGATGCAGAGGTCTTGTCCTGAAGCGGGAAGTACGACCAGAACTCGCCCGTCCTCCTCTGGGCGAAGCGCGCCGGCATGGCGACCGTGACCTTCACCTGGTCGCGCGACACCGCTTCACCGACCTCGGCCCGAGCCTCGGAGCTGGGTGCATGCATCCGGTTCTCGACGTACCACTCATCGTGGTCACCATCGGGACGTTCGATCCGGAACCTGCCGTCGCCGAGGTCACGCGACACATGGCTCGTCACGAAGTCTTCGTCCGTCCCGATCACCCGGAGCCGGACCTCACGCACCGCGTTGACGAAGAGGAGGAACTCGGAGCGGAACTCCTCGATCTCCTTCTTGAGGTTCTCCAGCTTCGACGCGTGCGGCAGCCTGACGATCGTCACCGCCCACTCCGCGAGCTCGGCCAGGATCGGGTCCTTGGTGAACTCGGCCTGAGCATCCATCCGCGTCGCGGTTCTCAAGGCCGGGAACCTCTTGGCCGCCGACCCGATCGACGCGATCGTCTCCTTCGCCTTGGTCGAATTGAACTCGAAGGAGATCGATCGGCTGAAGACCTGCGGAGCATCGGTGACGGCGAGCACCGACTTGAACCCGAGTCCGAACCGCCCGATCTCGTCGCCCCTCTTGCCACTGAGGTGTGCGTGAGCGATCGCGGTGAGGCCACTCCGCGAGAACGGGCGACCGGCGTTCGCGCAGTACAGAGTCTGGTGGTCGAGGTCAAGGACGATCTCGACCCGCCCGGCTCCCTCCTCGTGCTCGTCAGCTCCCGACATGGCGTCGGCCGCGTTCTGCACCAGTTCCAGGAGCGTGCGGCTGGAGTAACCGCCGACCCGGATGGACTCCTCGTGGTTGGCGTGCTCCGCAATCAGGTTCGGATTAGCACGGTATGAATCGATCGCCCGCCCGAAGAGGTCGTCGACCTCACGGACCAGCCCCGCGTCGGGGATCCACTCGGTACGCTTCATCGTCACGATTGCACCGCCTCGGCCGCCGACAACGCAATGCATCCCTGCCAGACCTGCACCTATGTGGCTCCTGAACGCCGATCGCCCATGTTCCTCGGCAGTGCGTCACGTCACGCACCATCGACCTGCCATGGACTGTAGACGCAACCACCGACAAGGGCGACTTCTCACCATCGGACCGGTTCCTCAAGGCAGGGGATGGGAACCTACAACGAACATTCCATTCTTTCAGATGCCGGCAGATCGTGGGGCGTTTTCAACGGCCAGCGATGTTCCCGTTGGCGTGCTCACTATCGTGGGGCGTAGCGAGCACGGGAGTCCACAGGAGGCGGGGCCTGAGCAGTTGCAGCGGCACACTCTGGGGCGAGGAATCATATGACCGGACACACCAAGCGCAATGCCCCGGGCACATCGTGGGCTTCCACTCCCGGCACGCGACGCAGCATGCAGTCCAACAAGGGGCGTGACACCAAGCCCGAGCTGGCCTTGCGGCGCGCGATTCATGCCATGGGTCTCCGATACCGTGTCTCCTTCCGACCGATTCCTTCTGTCAGGCGCACGGCAGACCTCGTATTCACTCGTGCACGGTTGGCCGTGTTCCTCGACGGATGCTTTTGGCACGGGTGCCCCGAACACCACACGGTCGCCAAGGCCAACGCCGAATACTGGGCGTCCAAGGTCGAGGCGAATCGCGAACGTGATCGACAGACGGATCGCCTGCTTGAAGAGGCAGGGTGGGCGGTACTCCGTGTCTGGGAACACGAAGATCCCCTTGAAGCCGCCGCCCGCGTACGCGCTCTGTACGAGACCGCCTCGCGGCAATCGGTGAAAAGGCCGCAACCGTGATTCCGCGGGTCTGCCGCGATCTCCGTCGACGGTTCCGGGCGTGTGGAACCTCTCGGGACCATCTGGCCGAGGTGGGGGCGTCCCCCCGGAAACCGTCTCAGCGCCTTCGGCGAAGGGTGACGGCGGAATCGTTCTCCGCCGTGCTGAGGATACTCGTGCGAGACCTTCCGAAACGTGGACGGCTCTTCGACATTCGCCCGTGCGGGACCCGCTGTAGTCGCTCCATCTCACTGAACGGAAGGGCGATGGACTCTCGAGGAGAGCCGAGTCCTCCCACTTCGCACCGGCAGACCGCTTCCAGGCTGCCTGTTCGATCTCACCAGGGACCTTCGTCTCATACGACCGGTGCGACAACCGCTTGAAGCTCGACCGGAGGACGGCCGCCTCGCCACGCTGATGAAGCACGGGATCCGGACGGCGAGCGACGAGAGGAAGCCGCGCCGACCGGGCATGGAACCGGGTGTCCATGGTGGCTGGCCACCATGGACAGGGATATGCTGTGTCGCCGTCAGTGGCGAGCTTCAAGGGTGGAACAGCGGCGACTGCCCGCACGAGATTCTTCTGCCACCACTCGCCTCCACCCCCACAGCCAGGAGAATACGTGCACGCCGCCGAGATCGTGGATCTGTTCGCAGGACCGGGCGGACTGGATGTGGCTGCATGCTGGCTGACGGTGCCCGTGATCGGCATCGAGATGGACGCGGACGCCTGCGCCACTCGCCGCGCAGCCGGGCTGCGCACAGAGGAGGGCGACGTGCGCGCCTTCGGGCCGGCGGATTTTCCCGACGCCACCGTCCTCGCGGGCGGGCCACCGTGCCAGACGTATACCGTCGCAGGCAGCGGCGCCGGACGTCGCGCCCTGGACGATGTGCTCCACTTCGCCAAGCGAATGGCCGCCGACGAGGACGTCACCGCGGACCTGGCCGAACTGAAGGACGAGCGCACGGCCTTGGTGCTGGAGCCCCTACGGTGGGCACTGGCGGCGGTCGAGAGAGGCCGCCCCTACGAGGCGATCGTGCTGGAGCAGGTGCCCGCCGTACTGCCGGTGTGGAAGGCGGTGGGCGAAGCCCTCGAGAGCCGAGGCTATTCGGTGGCCTGCGGGGTGCTGTGCGCGGAGGAGTTCGGGGTTCCGCAGACTCGCCGACGCGCCATTCTGATCGCTCGTCTCAACGACAAGGCCGAGATGCCCAAGGCGACCCATCGCCCTTATCGAAAGAGGGTGCCCCGGGACGCCGGAGACCCGGAGCGGAAGCAATGGGTGACGATGGGCGACGCACTCGATCGATCGGAACCGTTCGTCGTGGTCTCCAACTACGGAACCGGCGGCGATCCCAAGGCTCGGGGCCGGCGCACTTCCGCCGAGCCTGCTGCCACCGTCACCGGAAAGATCTCCCGTAACCGCGTGGTGACGCTCGGCGGTCTCGAACGTCCCCGCTTCACTTTCGCCGAGGCTGGACAGCTGCAGACCTTCCCGGCCGACTATCCCTGGGCCGGTCGTGACATCGCACAGCAGATCGGCAACGCCATCCCACCACGCCTCGCGGCTCACGTCCTCGCCGCCGCACTCGACTTCGGCGACGAGGTCCTCACGGCTGCGGTGTCCGGCGGAACTCCCTGGAAAGCGGCCGGTACGGATTCCACGTACAGCAGCCCACGCCCGGAGAACGGCGACGCTTCCTTTCCGGCGCCCGCCGTACGCGCTCGCCGCTCCGTGGAGACCGTGAACCCGACGACTCGGCAGGCCGCCGGCGTCGTCGGCACCGTTCGCCGTGAACTGCCACAGACGATCCGAAGATGATGTAGGAGCCCATGAGTCGGCACGGCGGTGGAGAAAGCCTCCCCGCCGAGGTCGGCTGTCATCGGGTAGATACGGCTGTGTCCGCGCGTCGCCATCGTATGGCCGATCGCACCGCCGACCTGCTCGAGCGCTGTTCCCACCGCAGCTCAGCCCCTTACCCGAGGTGCCTCCCCACCTGACTCGGACGCCGAGAGCCGGAGACCCTGTTCGGACGCAACCCCCTGGACGGGGAGGTCCCCGGCGGGCTCGACATGATCAGGACCGTGCCCGCCGATGAGCTGAGCAGTCTCCGACCGGCGAGCAGGGCCGCCGCTGCGGGATTCGCTCCTCGAGCCACGGCTTCCCTCCGCCGCGTCGTCCTCCGGTTCTGGTTGGCCACTGCCGCCAGGCATGTCCGCGGTCAAAGCGGTCAACACTCCTCGATGTTGATCCACGCGCACTCGGACACCCGTGTCCACGACTCTTACGGGCCGGTACTCAACGCCTTGTGCGGCGAAGTCGCCCGTGGCTGTTCGAACACACCGATGTGATCGACGAGCTGCGAGTCCTGTGGGAGGAGGAGGCAGGCAGGGGCGACCCCGCGTCGTGGAACAACACCGTGCTCGACTTCGACGAGATCCTCCCCCGACTCGGGGATGTCGCTTCACGACGATCATCGTCATGGACCATTACCGGAGCAACGACCGTCTCGACTACGACTCCGGTCCCGTCAACGTGATCGCGGTCGGCGGCAACACCTCTTCGTGAGGACTGACTCTGGAAGGCCTGGTCGTCAGCTACTTCGTCCGTTCTTCCAGCGTCTACGACTCCCTCCTCCAGATGGGGCGCTGGTTCGGATATCGGCCCGGGTACGAGGACCTGCCGCGGATCTTCATGCCCGAGGAGAGGCGTCGATGGTTCACCCACCTGGCCACCGTCGAGGCGGAGATGCGCCGGGAGATCGATCGGCACCTCACCGAGCGTGGCACCTTATCGATATGGCGGTGAGAATCCGCACCCACCCGAAGATGCGCGTCACCGCACCCTCGAAATCCAAGAACGCCGTACGCGCGGCGGCCTTTACGGCGGCCAACTGGTGGAGAACCGGTATTTCCCATGTCAGAAGACCGGGGAAGACGAGAAAATGGCATGCGGCCAACGCGACCGCCGTCAGAGCGCTGCTGGCGGAGGCGAACCGTGAGGGACGGGCCGACCCCGACTTCGCGCCCGGCCGAGCGCTCTGGCGCGGTGTCTCGTTGCAGCCGGTGCTCGATTTCGTCGACGCTTACAGGTTCCACCCGAAGACGGTCGACGCGGCCCGGGACCTGATGCTCGAGTACATCAGACGACGCAACAAGTCGGGAGCGCTCGTTCGTTGGAACATCGGCGTGATCGGCAACAAGCCCGTGCCGGACGGTGGTCGAGTGGTCCTCCCGGACGGCGCTGTCAGACGGCGAGTTAGACCACCCGCAACGTCACCATGAACATCATCACTGTCAGGCGGGTGCGCTCCGAAGCCCGTGCGGCGCTGACGCGGTGCCACGGCGGCCTGGCCGAGCTCGGAGAGTCCGGGGCGAGCCCTCTCATGAGCCGGTCGAGCTTTCGACGATCTGCTGAGAAAAGGCTCCCGGGACCTCCGGGCGTGGATCCCACACGTCCGAGCCGTGTCGCTACGTGCTGGTCGATGCTTGTCACACTGGTGGCATGATTCGAGAGCCTGCGGAATTGACGATCGGCGAGAGCGGCCAGGTTGTGATCCCTCTGGGAGTGTTGGCAGAGGCCGGTCTGGATCCGGGCAGTCATGTGCTGGTCTTCAGCGGGGACGATGGATGCCTCATAATTCGACGAGCTGAGGACGCCATGCGCGGCCTGTTGGAGGGCGGACATCTGTAAGCCTGTGGGGATGCGCCGATGTCGGCGATGACCTTGACTTATGACTGCACTGGATCCAACTCTCGTCGGAGTATCTCTATGACCAGACGGTGAAGGAGCCGGCTTGTCAGGTACACTGGCGGAGTGCTCCGGCTTCTCGCTGCCATGCGAAAGCAGCCATTGCTCGCCGAGGTCTTCGAGACGTCGTACCACCGACGTGAAGATGCCATCGGCTGACATACCGCCCAGCTCGACGTCTACGGGCTGGTACCCATCGGTGTCGAGGACGGCAGGGAGCTCCCGGTTCCTCCGCACCCGGAATCGCGACTCGCCGAGCGAGACGAGTAGTTTCTTCGGTCAGTGGCCGTAGGCGCTCAGGGAGCGCGTGACCAGTGCTCCGGTGTGGTGGTTGTGTCAGGTCGCTGCGGCCATGGTCGGGATCTGCCGGCCGATCTGACCGAGACGTCCTCGAAGGTTCACCCGTCGATCGTTCCAGGTCGCGCTGGCCCTTAAAGGGCGTTGATCGACTCGATCAGCTGCTGCATCAGACTTCAGCAGGTGCTCGCCGGGCTGGGGCTTCTCCCGCTTGGGCGAGGGTCGAAGCAGCGTGATCCCCTGCTCGGCCAGCCCGACCCCGAACGTCGTGGAGCCGCTTCCTTGCCGGCGATCAGCAGGGTCGGCCGAGCCACGGCCGGCTGTGGCCCGGCCTCCAGCATCCCCAGCTTCTCGTACTCGTCGATCTTGGGACTGGTCGAGCACCACAGGGTCGGCATCCCGTGCAGGGTGCCACGTAGATGGGAACGCGGGCCAGCTCGTCATCGAGGAGCGTGTGGAGCTTCCGGAGTCGGGCCGCGCGTCACCACCCGTCCCCGGACGGGCGGTGACGCGCGGTGGAGCGGTCTGTCTGGTCCCGGTGGA
The DNA here is from genome assembly GCF_013408795.1 of Spinactinospora alkalitolerans. Lineage (NCBI taxonomy): Bacteria > Bacillati > Actinomycetota > Actinomycetes > Streptosporangiales > Nocardiopsidaceae > Spinactinospora > Spinactinospora alkalitolerans. The sequence goes on along the minus strand of NZ_JACCCC010000001.1, from coordinate 5,767,716 downwards.
CCACGATCCTGGCGGTGCTGCTGCCGGCGGTGATCGCGGCGGCGGTGTTCTACTCGCACATGCTCGAGCCGGCGCAGCGCCACGGTGAACCGCGATGGCGAGCCGCCCTGCTCCCGCTGTCGGTCGGCGGGATGATCGTGGCCTCGTCGATGGCGCTGCTCACCGACGCCCGCCACGGCCGCCACGGCGGGGCGCTGCCGTGGACGCTGCTGGTTCTGGGAAGCGTGGCCAGTCTCGCGGCCAACGTCGCGGTCGCCGACCCGGCCCTGTGGTCGCGGGTGATCCACGCCTGGCCGAGCTTCGCGCTGATGGGCGCCTACGAACTGCTCATGCGCGAGTTCCAGGCGAGTGCCCATGGCGTACGCACCGCGATCGCAGGCGATGAGCAGGCGCAGCCCACGGAGCAGAGCGGGCTCCGCTGTCGAGGTCGGGTCCACCCATGCTGGCCGCTCCGCCAGCGATCCTGTACACGGGGAAGAGGAGCGGCGTCCGCGACTGCGGGTGGTCGAAGCGGCGGACGATGGCGGGGAGGCGGCCGTCTCGGATATTTCGGAGTCCTTCGAGGCTGTGCCACGGATCCAGCTGGAGGCGTGGCGCTGGGCGCTGGACAACCGGCGCAAGGACGGTTCACTGCCCAGTGGCAAAGAGATCGCCGCACACTTCGACCGCAAGGACCGCTGGGGACGGCTGATCAAGCAGCGGGGACAGCAAGGTCGTTTCGGGTAGACGCTGTCACTGCTGTTCGGGGATACAGATTCCGGATCTGTGGCTTCTGCCTTGCCAAGGTAACCGCGAGTGGGAGATGTTCATGTCTCACCGCCTCTCTCCAGCGTGGGCCTCGTTCTTTCGTGAGGTGTTCGGCACGTCGTTCAGCCGCCGCTTGCCCCCTCTGGTCCCAAGGAAAATGGGCCGGTAATGGAGCCCTCTCCGAGGCTACGGTGGGGATTGATCGTGGCGGGCCCACCGCTAGCGATGATCAACGCGGTGGTGCCTACTTCCGCATACTCGGACTGGTGCACACTACGGTGGCCGCAATGGCAGTCTTGTTCTCGCTGTCAGCGGATGGCAGTGTCAAGGCCTTGTGTTCAGGGCATTTCTATGCATCCGTCTACCAGGCTGGCCATCTACGTTTCAGGGAATCTGAGGAGCGTGAAAGGTATGAGGGATGTGCTGGTGTGTACCTCTCGCAGGGGTACCGGGCAGCGCTGCGCGCCCGGCGATGGCTGGGGTGGGACTGTTACTACTGACCGTTCCCGGTTCGTTGAACTTAGACATGAAAACGGTAATGTGCTTTTGTGAAATCGCAGGTCAACAAGTCTGTTCTCCACGCACGTGGAGGTGAACCGGAGGTGTAGCCGATCACGGGCCGCTGAGTACCCTGTTCTCCACGCACGTGGAGGTGAACCGCTGTCGTGGGCGCCCAGGATGGTGGCCTGGCGCTGTTCTCCACGCACGTGGAGGTGAACCGATCGCGCTCGACTTCGAGTGCGAGCGCCTGGTCTGTTCTCCACGCACGTGGAGGTGAACCGACCGCTGCCAATGTGTACATCGGGTGTCCTTCCTGTTCTCCACGCACGTGGAGGTGAACCGCTGCTGGAATCCGGCCGCGTGCGGAGGGAACGCTGTTCTCCACGCACGTGGAGGTGAACCGCATGGACGACCGTGGAGGGCTGATCCGTGAGAGCAACGGTGCCCTGTTCTCCACGCACGTGGAGGTGAACCGCAGTGTTCCCCTTGATGTGTCCCGCTGGGGCGCTGTTCTCCACGCACGTGGAGGTGAACCACACAGGGAACATAGGGAACACAGGGAACATGGCTGTTCTCCACGCACGTGGAGGTGAACCGGTTCTCAAGCTTGGTGCCGAACAGCAGGTGTACTGTTCTCCACGCACGTGGAGGTGAACCGGACCACCGGACCTGATGGTCTCAGTGGAATTGCTGTTCTCCACGCACGTGGAGGTGAACCGAAGATGTTCTGCGGCACCGCCAGCAGCTCCTGCTGTTCTCCACGCACGTGGAGGTGAACCGGACTCCAACAGTTCGTCAGCGTCCTTCAAAAGCTGTTCTCCACGCACGTGGAGGTGAACCGGTGGCTTCGACGGCGAGCGGGCCCGTGAGGGGCTGTTCTCCACGCACGTGGAGGTGAACCGAAGATGTTCTGCGGCACCGCCAGCAGCTCCTGCTGTTCTCCACGCACGTGGAGGTGAACCGGCCGCGACCCTAGAGAGACGACCGCGGAGGAGCTGTTCTCCACGCACGTGGAGGTGAACCGCCGATGAAGTTGCCGCTGCCGCAGCCGGGTTCCTGTTCTCCACGCACGTGGAGGTGAACCGTCGAAGGCACCCCCGACATCGCGGCGTTTCTGCTGTTCTCCACGCACGTGGAGGTGAACCGCAAAGGTGGGTGTGGTTCAGGGGTTGGGGTGCCTGTTCTCCACGCACGTGGAGGTGAACCGGCCGCGACCCTAGAGAGACGACCGCGGAGGAGCTGTTCTCCACGCACGTGGAGGTGAACCGCCGAACCGTGGAAGGACCGCGGCGGCAAGCCCCTGTTCTCCACGCACGTGGAGGTGAACCGGCCACCACTCCGGCTCCGGCGGGGAGGGCGACCCTGTTCTCCACGCACGTGGAGGTGAACCGAGATAGAGAAGAATCCTTCGGCGGGAAGGGGTCTGTTCTCCACGCACGTGGAGGTGAACCGGTGGAGTTCAGAATGGTTTGTACCGCCCTATGCTGTTCTCCACGCACGTGGAGGTGAACCGCGTCGGCGGCTAGGCATTGCGTTCCTCCGGGTCTGTTCTCCACGCACGTGGAGGTGAACCGGTCGGTAATTTCGGAGGCAGCGACTTCTCGAACTGTTCTCCACGCACGTGGAGGTGAACCGGGGAGCCACCGGAGGTACACCAAGTCCCGCGCCTGTTCTCCACGCACGTGGAGGTGAACCAGTGCGTCTCGGCCCACGTCAGGCGGCGCGGCGCCTGTTCTCCACGCACGTGGAGGTGAACCGCTGGACGTGGTCGCGTTCTACGCCGAACCCGGCTGTTCTCCACGCACGTGGAGGTGAACCGCGATGCGGCGCACGCCACCGCGCTCGGCCTACCTGTTCTCCACGCACGTGGAGGTGAACCGAAAGGGCTTGGGCAGCATACCGATGATGCTGGCTGCTCTCCACGCACGTGGAGGTGAACCGGGAGTTCTCGGGTTCATCGCCAGCGGGGGGTCGCTGCTCTCCACGTACGTTGAGTTGAGCCTTACTACTTACCTCTTTAGAAAAGGTTGCTTATGGGCAGGGCTCGGTCGTTCTTCTAAGAACAGTCTGGATGCGCACTGCAGTTGCTCTCAGCCTTGCGTTGTATGCAGGCTCCGGTGTCATTGCCTGTGTCTAGTATCAGCGGTGCTCGCCGCATACGGGTGTCTGGAGGGGCGCTGATGGAATTTGAAGATGCAGGAGAGGTGAGCGTCGACCTGCAGATATGGGGAAAATCGAGAGGCCTCGACGAAGAGCGCTATCCTCTAGTCTGCCATCTGCTTGACGCGGCGGCCGCTATGCGGATTCTGTGGCGTGATGTGGTTTCTGCCGGGATGCGCCGGTGGCTGGCTCGGCAGATGGAAGTCACGGTGGACCATGCTGGCAGACTGCTGGAATTTTGGGCAGGTCTGCACGATATCGGTAAGATCACCCCGTCGTTTCAGCGGCAGGTGTCTGTTCCGCATGGGTACCCGCTGAGCCCCGATGACCGGAAGGTCGGGCATGATGTTGCTGCGCACCTGTGGCTGGCGAGTGCCCTCCAGCAGGCCGGATATGCCGATGGGAGGCGTACCCCGGTTGCCCGGCTTGTCGCTCAGTTGCTCGGTGGGCACCATGGCTGCTTTCACGAAGTCGATCCCGGTAAGGTGCGTCTGGAAAAGCGCCCCTATCTGGGGATCGGCAATGGCCTATGGGATGAGCAGCGCACTGCCACGCTCAAGACGGTGCAGTCGGTACTCGGATCACCAGAGCCGCCGCCCCAGATTGGCCGCGATGCAGCCGTCTTGGCGTGTGGCCTGATCATCTTGGCCGACTGGCTGGCCAGCCAAATCCCCTTCATCAAGCGCCGCCTCAAGCATCGGCCGGTATCGGGAGATCTTGCGTCACTACGGTCCTTCTTCCGCGGATCACTGGCCGAAGCGCCGAAGCTGGTCGCCGATGCCGGCCTGATGCGGCTGCGACTGCGGGGCGGGAGCTTTGAGCAGGAGTTTCCTTTCCCTCCCAATGCTCTCCAAGCGGGTATCGCCGAGAAGCTTCCCGGCTTGGTCACGGGACCGGGGCTGTTGATGATCGCGGCGCCGATGGGCACGGGGAAGACGGAGACCGCCTTCCATGCAGCTCGAATCATCGGCGATGTGGCCGGCACGTCCGGAATCTACGTGGCTCTTCCAACCATGGCGACCGCTGACCAGATGTATCGCCGTCTTTCGGAGTACCTGGGGCGCCGAAGCCCGGACCCGGCCGCGCTCACCCTGCTGCACGGCATGGCATGGCTGAGTCCGATCTATTCGATGCTGGAGGGGAAAGAACAGGCAGAGGATGCCGGTGAGGTATCCAGCGATGACGAGTGGTTGCGTACTGCGGTGACCGAGTGGTTGCTCGGGGCCAAGCGGGGACTGCTGGCCCCGGCTGCTGTTGGCACCATCGACCAGGCGCTGCTGGCGGTTCTACCGGTCCGCCACAACGTGCTGCGGATGCTGGGACTCGCGCACAAGACCGTCATCATCGACGAGGTCCATGCCTTCAGTCCGTACATGCGCAAGCTTTTGGCGATCCTACTGAGCTGGCTTGGTCAGTTGGGAGCGCCGGTCGTCCTGCTTTCGGCCACCCTGCCTCGACACGTCGCTCAGGAACTGTCCGCCGCCTACCTCGGGCGAGACGGCAACGCCGCTCCGCCAGATCTGGAGCAGACGTATCCGAGCTGGACCTACGTGCAGCGCGACATGCCCAAGCCGGTCACCGAAGCAGTGCCGGTGCCAGAGAAGGACAGACGCGAACTTGCGGTGTCCCTGCGGCCGCTCACGATCAGAGAAGGTGATCTGGTCGATCGGCTGCCGGCATTGCGCACCGAATTGCAGCCGCTGGTGGAAGAGGGCGGGTGCGCGGCGGTCATCTGCACCACGGTGGCCCAGGCACAAGAGACGTATCGGGCTCTACGGGGATGGTTCGCTGATCTGGCGGAAGCCGGCCATGAACCTCCGGAGCTGCGCTTGCTGCACTCCCGCTTCCCGGCACAGCAGCGAGAAAAGATCACCAACAAGGTGATCGCCGCCTTCGGTAAGAACGGGAAACGGGCGAAACCCTCCGTTCTGGTGGCAACGCAGGTCATCGAACAGAGCCTCGACGTGGATTTCGACCTGGTCATCAGCGACCTGGCCCCAATGGAACTCCTGTTGCAGCGAGCCGGCCGAGGGCACAGGCACAAGGGCAACGACAAGTCACGTCCCGGATGGGCGGCAACTCCACGACTCGTAGTGCTCACCGCTCCCGGCGGGGATACCCCTCGAATCCCTGAAGCGTGGAAGTACGTCTACCCCCATGCCTCACTCATCCGTGCCCAACGCCTCCTCACCAAGCAGGGCGCCGACCCGATCAGCATCCCTGACCATGTGCAAGGAATGGTCGACTCCGCTAACCCCGGCGATGGCATCGGCCCCGAAGATCCGCTGCTCGAAGGCTTCGAGTCTGCAGAGATCGAACGCATCGGTGCCAATCTCGTCGAGCTGCAAGCCGCCGACATGCTCGGGATCGACACGCCTGAGAGCCTGAAGCATCTGCACAGGATCACCGATCGAGAGGTGTCCGAAGAGCTCGTCTCCACCCGATTCGACGCTGACTCGGTCCGCGTCCTGCCCTGCTTCGTCGACCAGGACGGAACCTACCGGCTCGGAGCCGCCGACGGGCCCTCGTTCCCCCAGCCCAATGAGCAGGGCCGGTTCACCCGCGCTCAGCGGGCCGCTGTCATGCGCCACACCATCCCGCTGCGGGCCAAGCTCGTGGAGGGGCGCGGGGAAGCCAACAAGCCACCAGAGGAGTGGGGCAAGGAGCCGCACCTGCAGAATCTGGTGCTGCTGCCGCACCGTGTGGCCGAAAACGGCCAAATCGAGACTGTGTGCATCCGTGACCAGGTATTTCTCCTAGACAGTGAGCAGGGACTGCTGATCGAGAAGAAGTAAAAGTCGGAAACCGCAGAAGTCCTCGGCAACCTTCCGATAGCTTTCTTCTAGCACTAACGGCAAGTACGCGGCCTCTTTCGAGCTCGGAGCGAAGGGTGCTTCCGAGAAATGTCAGAAGCCACTGCTTCAGTGCTACATAACTCTGCTGATGGTCCGTGTATCGAACTGCAGTGGGCCGCCCTGACAGGGCGGCCCAACCTCCACATGCGTGGAGAGCAACTGGATCAGATCGTGGACTGATCCTCGGCAACCGGTTCACCTCCACTTCCGTGGAGAACCTCATGAACCTTATCCCCTGCCTCCCGAGGCGTCCGTGAGGAGCCTGCGATGTCTCCCCCTTCCTACGATCTGACGAATCAACCGTGGACACCGGTCCGATGGCGAAAGGAAACTGCCGACCGTCCGTCTGCTGTCGGGTTGCGTGACCTCTTCCTGCGAGCCCATGACATCGCTGATGTCAACGTGCCGCTGCCTCCAGCGACGTCAGGGCTGATGCGGCTGCTGTATGTGATCGCCGCTGAGGTAGCCGGCCTTGCCCTCCATGGCGATCACAACGACTGGCTGGACGCGCGCGATCGGTTGCTGGAAGCGGGGCGCTTCAAGGAAAAAGACGTCCGTGAGTATTTCGATGCGCCGTTCCGTTGCTTCGATCTGTTCCATCCCCGTCGGCCTTTCCTGCAGGACCGGCGGTTGGCGGAGGAGTGCGTCGACAGCAAGGGCAATCCGGTCAGCTCAGGTGTGAACAAGCTGGTGTGGGGGCGAGCCGCCGGCAACACCCAGGTGTGGCTCTCTCACGACGTCGACGCCCGGCCGCGCCTGGTGCCCACGGCAGAGGCGGCCTGGCATCTGCTCGCCTGGCTTTACTACGGGCCGTCAGGGATGAGCACGCCCCGCGCGGTGAACAACCCGAGCGCGAGAAACACCACGAGCGCGAGAAACACCACGGCCGGCCCGCTGCGCAGCACAATCTCCTTCCATCCCATCGGAGGGAACCTGTTCGAGACGCTGCTCCTGGGAATTCCTTTCCTCAAGGAGGGCAAAGGCGGGCCTGCGCCGTGGGAGGAGCAGGACGATCCAGATCCGCTCGGCGTTCCCGCTCCGCCCGTCGGGTTGGCGCGGCTGCTGGCCGGCCGCTTCCGGCATGCGCTGCTGCTCAGCCCGTCCGATGACGGCCGCTCCGTGGTCGATGCCCGCATCACCTGGGCCTGGCGTGAACCGCAAGGGGAGGCCGAAGATCCGTACCTGATCTATCAGCGCAGCAATAAAGGGGAACGCTACGCGCGCCGAGCCAACGCCGACCGGGCGATCTGGCGCGACTTCGACACGCTGCTGCGCAAGACCCCCGGCGACAGCGATGAACGCCGCCCGGCGATCATCGACGACCTGGCCACGCTGCACGACAGCGACTTCTACCGGTCACGTGTCGACCAGGTGCGGGTGCGCTCGTTCGGATTCGACCAGGAGGGCCAGGCACGCGATCGCCAGTTCTTCTCCGGCGCCACCCCGCCGGTCCTTAACTACCTGGAGGAGAAACGCCCCGACCGGTGCAACTACATCGGCCGGGCGCGCCAGGACGCCGAGGAGGTCGGCGGCAATCTGCGCACCGCCTTGATGCGTGCCTGGCGCGAGCTGGTCGGCAGTAGCGAAGCCAAGGTGCCCTGGCTCGGCGTCGGCGAGGCGCGCTACTGGAGTACGGCAGAGCGCAGGTTCTGGCGGCTCATCACGGCCGATGAGCCGCCTGTTCAGGTGCGCAACGAATTCATCCGAATCGCGCTGGTCGCCTACGAGGCGGCCACCGATGCCTACACCCACGACCCGCGGCACGTAGCGGTCATCGAAGGCTGCCGCACCCATGTGCTGCGCGGCTGGCAACGCGAAGAGGAGCAGGTATGAGCGCGCCACCGTCCACGCGCGACAAGCGACGCGCAAAGATCCGTGAGAGAGCGACGAGCCTGGTCGCAGACGTGCGCGGCATCCTCGATAAACCGGGACCGCGGGCAGAGCTGCGGCGCGCGGTCGGCATGGAGCCGGGCAACCCGCGCTGCTGGCACGCCCACCGCCACGTCGAACCCCACCTTCCCGGGGACCGGGACGAGGCGACCGAGCGGGCATTCCTGGCTGTGGCCGCGCTGATTGCGGCTCAGCCGCCGGCCGCACGAGGCCAGGAACGCGGCCGCGGGGTGGAGAGCGAGGAGCCGGATTCCACCCAGGTGCCCGGAGAGCCCGCTTCGCCGTTCACCGGCAACCTCGGGGTGGTACTGGCCCACGCCGTGGACCGCCGCGCCATCGGCGACACCGCGGCTGAGGGACGCCTGCACCTGCTGTGCCGACAGGATACGGCAGGAGTCCACCGCCAGCTGCCCCGGCTCGTTTTCCAGCTGCGCAACTCCCGCGTCCACGTCGACTGGGTCCAGCTCGCCTGCGACCTCTCCGAGTGGGAGAACGACCGCGACCGAGTGGTCAAGAACTGGCTGCAGGGCTACCACCGCACCCTGCACCGGCTCAAGGCCCAGCGCGACCGCAAATAGCACACCAGCATCACCGACACCGATGAGGACACATGAGCACCCCCCGATTCATTGACATCCACGCCCTGCAGACCGTCCCCTTCTCCAACCTCAACCGTGACGACCAGGGCGCGCCCAAGACCGTCGTCTTCGGCGGGGTCGAACGCACCCGGATCTCCAGCCAGAGCTGGAAGCGCGTCATCCGCCACGAGGTCGAGCGCGTCCTGGGCGATCCGGCTGTGCGCACCCGCCGCGTGGTGCGCGGTGTCGCCGAGCGCCTGGAGAAGCAGGGCTGGCCCAAGGAGGAGGCCGAGGCCGCCGGCCGCCAGGTCGCCCGCTCCGCGGGCAGCGGCATCAAACTGGAGCGCAGCAAGGACGAACAGGACGAAGAGGTGCTGACCACCTCGGTGCTGCTGTACCTGCCCGAGGCCGGCATGGAGGAGCTGACCGCGATCGCCGCCGAGCACCGCGATGCGGTGGTCGTCGAGGAGGCCAAGCCGGAAAAGAAGCGCAAGGGCGTGCTCCCCGGTGCGGCGATCGCCGAGGTGCTCGGCCGACGCAACGGCACCATCAACCTGTTCGGGCGCATGCTCGCCGAGCTTCCCGGTGCCAACGTCGACGGCGCGGTGCAGCTCGCCCACGCCTTCACCACCCACAGCACCAGCGTGGAATACGACTTCTTCTCCGCGGTCGACGACGTCGAGCAGGAGCTGGGCATTCCCGGCAGCGGCCACATCAACACCGCCATGTTCAGCGCCGGCACCTTCTACCGCTACGCCAACATCGATCTGCGCGGACTGGACGCCAACCTCGGCAAGGACACCGCCGCCGCCCGCGAACTCGTCAAGACCTTCCTGGACGCCTTCATCACCAAACTGCCCACCGGCAAAGCCAACGCCACCGCCCCTGCCAGCGTCCCCGACCTGGTGCACGTGGCCGTGCGCGCTGACCGCCCGCTCTCCCTGGCCACGGCCTTCGAAGCGCCCGTCCAGCCCGCCGAGGGGCACCTCGCGCCGTCGCTGGACAAGATCGTCGCCTACGCCGAATCGGTCAACACGCTGCTGGGAGCCGATCAGCGGCTGTGGAGCGGCCACACCATCGCCGGCCGCGACAAACTCACCCAGCTCGGCGACCACCACGCATCCTTCGCCGACCTCACCACCGCCGCGGTCGCCGCCGCCTACGGCAGGGAGTCCGCGTGAGCGGGCTGCTTCTGCGGCTGGCCGGACCGCTGCAGAGCTGGGGCGAGCACAGTCTCTTCGGCGAACGCGACACGCTGAGCTTTCCCAGCCGCTCCGGATTGCTCGGGCTCATCGCCGCCGCCCAAGGTATCCAGCGCGGACACCCCCTCGGGGACCTGCACCAGCTGCGGTTCACCATCCGCGTCGACCGCCCCGGTGTACGCCTGGTCGACTTCCACACCATCGGCGGTGGTCTGCCCCGCGCCCGCACTGTGCTCACCGCCGACGGCAAACGGCAGAGTGCAGCCACCGCCACCATCGTCACCAAGCGCCACTACCTCTCCGACGCGGTCTTCACCGTCGCCACCGAAGGCCCCGACATCTTGGTCACCGATGTCGCTGCGGCGCTGCGCCGCCCACGATGGCAGCCGTTCCTAGGCCGACGCTCCTGCCCACCGGAACAGCCGCTGCTGCTGGACCGTCCCGTCGACGATCCGGTCGCCGAGCTCCGCCGCCACGTGCCCGTGCCCCGATGGGCGCCCCGCGACGGCAGCGACCTCGAACTCGACTTCGTCCACGAAGGCGACCACGACGACGCCTGGCAGCGAAGCGAACTCTATGACACCCCCACCGAGTTCACCCGCCACGACCGCCGCTACCGCCCGCGTCCCGTCAGCGTCGTCTCCACCCCCGTGCCCGCCGCACGCTGCTTCGGACGCAGCGAGACCTACCAAGCCGAACTCATCCGCTACATCCAAGGGGCGGCCCGATGAACGCCTGGCTGACCCAGATCACCCTCAACCAGCGCCACCCCGGCATCGCCAAACAGATCACCGACGCCAACCGCCTCCACCAGGAACTGATGTTCCTGGCCCCCGACGACCTCGGGGAGCGCCCACGCAGCGCCGCCGGCCTGCTGTACCGGCTGGAGGAAACCCCGGCAGGCGTCAAGATCCTCGTGCAGACACACACCCAGCCCCGGCTCGACCGACTCACCAACGGCTTCGCCGCCACCATCGTCACACGCGAACTCACCCCACTGCTGAAGAACCTCAGCACGGGCGCCCACGTGCGCTACCGCATCGCGGCCAACCCCACCCAGCGCGTGGGCAACTCCACCACCGACCCCCGAAGAAAAGGAAAGCTCACCGTGCTGACCGGGGAACGCGGTGAACTGTGGTGGCTGGCCCGCGCCACGACCAACGGCCTGCACCCCTTCAGCCTGACCCAGAGCCGTCTGCCCGACATCTGCGCAGGCAAGACTCGCCACGCCGCCACCCGATTCGACGGCGTCGGCGTCGTCACCGACGCCGACCTGCTGCGCCAAGCCATCCTCAACGGCATCGGCCGAGCCAAATCCTACGGCTGCGGCCTGCTCAGCCTCGGCCCAGCACAAAGACCAGAATGAGCCTCCTCGTGTCGACCTCCTTCAGCAGCGCCAGGCGCGCCCTCTCAGCCCCCACCCTGGCGATGCTGCCGCGCATCGCCGACTCCCTGTCCTTCCTCTACCTGGAGAACGTGCGCGTCGTCCAAGACGACACCGGAGTGTGCGCCCAAGTCGCCAAAACCGACGGCAGCGCCGACCGCGTCTACCTGCCGGTCGCATCCCTGGCATGCGTGCTACTGGGCACCGGCACCTCGGCCACCAACCCCGCGATGGCCACCATGGCCCGCCACGGCACCACCGTGGTGTGGACCGGCTCCGGCGCGGTACGGATGTACTCGGCCAGCCAACCCAGCGAACTCACCACCGACTGGCTCGAACGCCAAGCCCGGGCCTGGGCCGACGACACCGCCCGTCTCGCCATCGCCGTGCGCATGTATGAGATGCGATTCGGCGCCGGTGTCCCCGAAGGCATCACACTGCAACAGCTTCGCGGCCTGGAAGGCCAGCGAATGAAGCTCATGTACCAGATGCTCGCCGACAAGCACCGCATACGCGGCTTCAAACGCAACTACAACCCCGAGAACTGGGACCAGCAGAACCCCGTCAACCAAGCACTATCAGCCGCAAACACTGCACTGTACGGCGTCGTGCACGCCGCCATCCTCGCCCTGGGATGCTCACCCGCCCTCGGCTTCGTCCACAGCGGCAAACAGCATGCCTTCGTCTACGACATCGCCGACCTGTACAAAGCCAAACACACCATCCCGATGGCCTTCTCCCTCAACAAAAGCGGTAACCCCGACCGAGAAGCCCGCCGCAACCTCCGCGAAGACTTCCGGCTCTACCGACTCATGCCGGCCATCATCCACGACATCCAACGACTCCTCGCCCCCGAGCTCGACGAGACCGGAGAAGAGACACAAAACCCCGAACTCGTCCATCTGTGGGACCCCGACCTTGGCCCCGTCGATGCAGGCATCAACCACGCACTCGACCCCGGGTGGTAGGCGCACATGTCCAACATGGTCGTCATCTCCACAACCGCGGTCCCCGACCACGTCAGAGGAGCCATCAGCCGATGGCTCACCGAACCCGCTCCAGGCCTCTACGTCGGCACGGTCTCAGCCAAAGTCCGCGACAAACTCTGGGAAGCCGTAAGCGCCTCCGTCGGCGAAGGAGCAGCGGTATGCATCCACCCCGCCGAAAACGAGCAGCGCTATGTCATCAAAACCGCAGGGGAGCGCCGTCGGCGTGTGGTCGACTTCGATGGCCTCCAGCTCATCGAATTCAGAGCCGAAAACGGTAACGTGCCTTTGTGAAACCGCAGGTCAACAAGTCTGCTCTCCACGCACGTGGAGGTGAACCGGGGGCGAGGGCTTCGCTGATGTGCCTGTTGAGCTGCTCTCCACGCACGTGGAGGTGAACCGCACGACCAGTTCGTGTCCGACTTCGACCACCCCTGCTCTCCACGCACGTGGAGGTGAACCGGCGATGGCGCCGGTCATCAAGGCCGTGGGCAACTGCTCTCCACGCACGTGGAGGTGAACCGGAGTAGCCCACGTCCACCCAGCCGCGCGCCGGCTGCTCTCCACGCACGTGGAGGTGAACCGGTCGCGCAGATGGAGGCGTACCGGAAGGCCGCCTGCTCTCCACGCACGTGGAGGTGAACCGGGGACAATCACCTACATGACTCGCTACAGGGACTGCTCTCCACGCACGTGGAGGTGAACCGCGTGCGCTCCAGCCGCTCCAGCGACTTAGTCACTGCTCTCCACGCACGTGGAGGTGAACCGAGGGTGGACTTCTGCGTGTTCGGGTCCGCCTCCTGCTCTCCACGCACGTGGAGGTGAACCGAACTTCCCGGTCCACCCCGAGGGGTTCACGGCCTGCTCTCCACGCACGTGGAGGTGAACCGACGGTGTCCTCCGGAAGGGCCTCGTTGATCGCCTGCTCTCCACGCACGTGGAGGTGAACCGTGGCTGCTGGAGGCCGGCCTCGACACCGACGACTGCTCTCCACGCACGTGGAGGTGAACCGGGCTCCTCTCGCAACGGGCGCCGCCCGGGACCCTGCTCTCCACGCACGTGGAGGTGAACCCCCGGGCGCGGCCGCCACTCAGCAGACTCTCACCTGCTCTCCACGCACGTGGAGGTGAACCGTAGACGGATTCCACGCGCTACCCGGTCTTCTACTGCTCTCCACGCACGTGGAGGTGAACCGCTCCAGACCCAGCATGCAACGCGCGGGGCCGCCTGCTCTCCACGCACGTGGAGGTGAACCGGACGCCCTTCGCGCGGTCTCCCGGCTGGCCCCCTGCTCTCCACGCACGTGGAGGTGAACCGCGGAGCGGGAAGCGGACGCCGCCGGACTCCCCCTGCTCTCCACGCACGTGGAGGTGAACCGAAACGCAAAGGCCCGCCGATGGACACCAAGAACTGCTCTCCACGCACGTGGAGGTGAACCGGCCAGGGGGTGACGCGGTGTCCTTCGGTCCCACTGCTCTCCACGCACGTGGAGGTGAACCGTCGGAAGGCAACCGGCCCGTGAGCCTTTCCGACTGCTCTCCACGCACGTGGAGGTGAACCGCGCTCGTGCACTGGGCCGCGAAGCTCAGCGCCCTGCTCTCCACGCACGTGGAGGTGAACCGAAGCTGGCGAGCCCTTCGGCCTGCTCACGCGCCTGCTCTCCACGCACGTGGAGGTGAACCGAAGGCGCGCGATGCTTTCACCGCCGCCCAGTCCTGCTCTCCACGCACGTGGAGGTGAACCGGCCGAGTACGAACAGGTACAGGCCATCGCCAACTGCTCTCCACGCACGTGGAGGTGAACCGCTCCAGACTCAGCACGCAACGCGCGGGACCGCCTGCTCTCCACGCACGTGGAGGTGAACCGCCGGTAGAGATGCCACTGGTCCAGATCGCCGCCTGCTCTCCACGCACGTGGAGGTGAACCGCGGACCGTCGATGACCCCCGACCGGTGCAGCACTGCTCTCCACGCACGTGGAGGTGAACCGTCGCGGCCGGACATCACCGCGGTGCCGCCAGCCTGCTCTCCACGCACGTGGAGGTGAACCGTCGCGGCCGGACATCACCGCGGTGCCGCCAGCCTGCTCTCCACGCACGTGGAGGTGAACCGAGATTCCAGAGGTTCGCCGCACGCTGCAGCGTCTGCTCTCCACGCACGTGGAGGTGAACCGGCCACGACCGCTCTCGGCGTGGGCGGGACCCTCTGCTCTCCACGCACGTGGAGGTGAACCGCGGTCGGTCGGTGTCAGCCGTCGGTCGGGTTGCTGCTCTCCACGCACGTGGAGGTGAACCCTGTTCTTGTTATCAAACAGACACAGACCGCTCCTGCTCTCCACGCACGTGGAGGTGAACCGGCCGTCGACACCGAGATGGAGAAGGCGCTGCGCTGCTCTCCACGCACGTGGAGGTGAACCGTTGCGTCGACTTCATTGCCGACCGGAACGACTCTGCTCTCCACGCACGTGGAGGTGAACCGGCTGGGCCGACTTCAGCACGGCCATGTCGTGGCTGCTCTCCACGCACGTGGAGGTGAACCGCTCGCGAGCACTTCGCCCTCATACACGCTCGGCTGCTCTCCACGCACGTGGAGGTGAACCGAGTTGTGCTCCCGTGCTGGGATCACGACGACCCTGCTCTCCACGCACGTGGAGGTGAACCGGCGCTAGGCGGCACGCACATGGACCGCCTCCGCTGCTCTCCACGCACGTGGAGGTGAACCGCCGCGATTGAAGAATCGGCGGAGGCCGTCCGGCTGCTCTCCACGCACGTGGAGGTGAACCGCACAATGAACGAGCCGGACACGCCCGGGTGTCCTGCTCTCCACGCACGTGGAGGTGAACCGAAGATCGAGCAGGGCGGGTCCGCGCGGATGGACTGCTCTCCACGCACGTGGAGGTGAACCGTCATCCAGCGCGCCGGTGAACTGCTCGATCGTCTGCTCTCCACGCACGTGGAGGTGAACCGTGGATGTCGCCGGTGGGTTCCTGGACGCGTTCCTGCTCTCCACGCACGTGGAGGTGAACCGTCTCCGTCAGGTTCCGGCTCCAGGACGACCCGCTGCTCTCCACGCACGTGGAGGTGAACCGACGCCGGAATCCTCGTGGACGGGGAGTACGGTCTGCTCTCCACGCACGTGGAGGTGAACCGCGAGAAGACCACTGATGAGTGAGACCTACGAGCTGCTCTCCACGCACGTGGAGGTGAACCGTCTTGAGAGAGGGAAGAAAATTGCCCTGCCCCCTGCTCTCCACGCACGTGGAGGTGAACCGGCCAAACCCTGGACGACCGACGGCGGGGAGGTCTGCTCTCCACGCACGTGGAGGTGAACCGGCCGCAGTCGCACCCAAGGCGATGTTGGACGCCTGCTCTCCACGCACGTGGAGGTGAACCGCGCGAATGCGGCGGAAAGCTCCTGCTGCGCGTCTGCTCTCCACGCACGTGGAGGTGAACCGGGGGAGAGGCCGGGCCTATGACGCGGCCGGGCCTGCTCTCCACGCACGTGGAGGTGAACCGTGTCCGCGTGGCCCCCGCGATGGGACCTGAGCCTGCTCTCCACGCACGTGGAGGTGAACCGCTGCGGGACTCGGCGCGGCGGTCGCAGAAGGACTGCTCTCCACGCACGTGGAGGTGAACCGTTGGGCTTTCACCCTGCGGGACAGGTTCGCGGTGTCAACGTCGCTTGAAAATGGGCTCTGGCACGGATTCGGTGAATCGCCTGCGGATGTCGGTCCGATCCCGCGATGATGCGGGGTGTCGCTCTCCTCCCTCTTCACGCTGCTCTTCCCGCACCTGGTCGATCTGCGGATTGATGACGTGTACCGGGCCGGGCTATCGGTGCGGATCGTGGCGTCCACCCGAGCCGAAGACGCCGCCTGCCCGGTCTGCGCGACCCGGTCACAACGCGTGCATAGCCGCTATGTCCGCCGCCTCGCCGACACTCCCGTCTCCGGCCAGGAGGTGCTGATCCACCTGGGCGTCCGCCGGTTCTTCTGCGATGTGCCCGCCTGCGGGCGTCGGATCTTCGCTGGGCAGGTGCCCGGTCTGACCGTGCCGCACGCCCGTCGCAGCCGGGGGCTGAGCGACGTGCTCGCCGGCATCGGCATGGCGCTGGGCGGGCGCGCCGGAGCACGCCTGGCAGCGCGGGTGGCCGCGGCCGTGAGCCGGATGACGCTGCTGCGCCAGGTGCGCGCCGAACGCGAGCCCGAGGTCTGCGTCCCCCGGGTCCTGGGCGTCGATGACTTCGCCCTGCGCAAGGGCCATGTCTACGGGACCCTGCTGGTCGATGCCCAGACCCGGCGCCCGGTGGAGCTGTTGCCGGAGCGCTCGGCCCAGGCCCTCAAGGAGTGGCTCATCCAGCACCCCGGGGTGGAGGTCGTCTGCCGGGACCGGGCCGGGGGTTATGCCGACGGCATCGCCCAGGGCGCCCCGGAGGCGGTGCAGGTGGCCGATCGGTTCCACCTGTGGCAGAACCTCGCCGCGGCCGTGGAGCGCGCTGTCGCCCGCCACCGCCGGGACTTGCCCCGCACCACGCCCGAACCGGCACCGACAACACCGCCGGCCGAGTCTCCCGGAATCAGGCAGGGGCCGCTGGCCGAGCGCACCCGCCGACGCCACCGACAGGTCCACAACCTGCTGGCTCAGGGGCGCACCATCACCGAGATCGTCGGCGAACTCGACCTCGCGCGCAACACTGTGCGCCGCTTCGCCCGCGCCGCCACAGCCGAGGAGCTGCTGGCCCACGACGGCACCGGCAAGCGCCCCCGCCGACTGGAACGCTACGACGCCTACCTGCGCGAACGCTTCGCCCACGAGTGCACCAACGCCGTCGTGCTCTGGGACGAACTCCAACAGCAGGGCTATGGGGAAGCTATGCGAGCGTGCGCGACCACATCCGCCCCTGGCGCGGCCAGTCAGTGCCTGCGCCCGAACCCGCCCAGCCGCCCACCGTCCGTCAGGTCACCGCCTGGATCCTCAGCCACCCCGACCACCTCGAACACGAGCAGCAACTCCAGCTCAAAGCTGTACTCCGAGCTTGTCCCGAACTGGCTGGTCTCAGCGAGCGTGTTCAGGGCTTCGCTCGCATGATGGCCCACCGGCAGGGCCACCGACTGGACGAGTGGATGAATGCGGCCCGGGGCGAGCGGATCCCCGAACTCGACTCCTTCGTCCGCGGTCTGGGCCGCGACTGGGACGCCGTCGTGGCCGGGCTGACGCTGCCGCACAGCTCCGGCGTGGTCGAAGGCCACGTCAACCGGCTCAAGATGCTGAAGCGGCAGATGTATGGGCGCGCCAACCCGGACCTGCTGCGCAAGCGCGTGCTGCTCGCCGCCTGATCGGAGAAGAGCCAGGCTTCACCGAATCCGTGCCAGAGCCAGTATTCACGCGTCGGCGACACGCGGCTGCTCTCCACGCACGTGGAGGTGAACCGTGAGTCGATGCCACCGGAAGCTATCGCGGGGACTGCTCTCCACGCACGTGGAGGTGAACCGGTGCAGCAGGATCGGCGGCAGGTCGTGACGGCCTGCTCTCCACGCACGTGGAGGTGAACCGGTGCAGCAGGATCGGCGGCAGGTCGTGACGGCCTGCTCTCCACGCACGTGGAGGTGAACCGCCGGTCAACCATCAGATCCTCAAGGCACCCAACTGCTCTCCACGCACGTGGAGGTGAACCGTGGAGCCCGACAGGGTGGGGAGCAGAGTATGACTGCTCTCCACGCACGTGGAGGTGAACCGAATCATCAGGCCGGACACTCTTCCTCAGGGTGCTGCTCTCCACGCACGTGGAGGTGAACCGCGGCGCACGGCAGATCGGCGCATGGTGTGGGCCTGCTCTCCACGCACGTGGAGGTGAACCGCGACCTCCAGGCCGCCCTGGAGCGGGTCTAACCTGCTCTCCACGCACGTGGAGATGAACCGGGTCCGCAGTTCGTCAACGAAGCCGTGGGTTTCTGCTCTCCACGCACGTGGAGGTGAACCGGCGCAAGGCGTCGTGTTCGGCCTCGGGCGCCACTGCTCTCCACGCACGTGGAGGTGAACCGCGGCCACATGCAGATACGTTCTCCTACGTCATCTGCTCTCCACACACGTGGAGATGAACCGGTCATGCCAGCCGGAAGGAGATGGAAACCAGCTGTCGCTGTGCGTCAGAGCCTGACCTTGAACGTCAGGTGCCCGGTGTCCAGGTGTGCGGGGCTCGCGGGTCGCGCAGTGAGGCGATGCGCCTGCGTGCTTCGGGTAGCAGGTGGGGTTCGCGGCCGGTGCGGGCGCACAGCCACGCGGTCATCCGCAGCCTGCGCATCGCGGCCAGGACGTCGAAGCCGGACCAGTCGGTGATGTCGAAGCCGTAGGCGTCGGCGAACCCGGCGTACTCCTGCGTCGAGTACCAGCCCAGCCGTTCATAGACCGCCGCGACGACGAGATCCCATTCGCGCGGCCCGACGCTGAAGCGCTCCAGGTCCAGCAGCACCGCGGCGCCGTCGGAGCCGCGCACGGCGTTTTGCGGTGGGCGTCGCCATGCACCACGCCCGGTTCCAGGGCGAAGTCCAGGCCGCGGTAGGCCCGGCGCAGCTGCCGTAGGCGGCGGTGCAGGAAGTCGAGGTCGCCGATGGAGAGCCCGGCGGCCGAGGCCAGGTAGCGTTCGGCTCCGGCCAGCGGATCCAGCGTCGGCAGTTTCAATGTCCGGGGCGGCGGCAGCGCGTGCAGTCGGTGCAGCAGGCACCCCAGTTCGCCGGTGTCGGCGAGGGCGGGGTTGTCGATCTCCTGCCACAGCGTCACCGCGTGCCCGTCGACGGTCAGCGGTTTTGAGCGGGCAGGCCGTACAACGGGAAACCCCTCACCCAGCAGCCAGTGCGCGACGCCGAGCTCGCGCTGCACGCGCGGCAGGTTCGCCGCGGAGGTCACCCGCACCACCACGTTCTCGCCTGCGGCGCGGAAGCTGGCGTTGTCGCCGATGGGGCCCAGGCGCTCCAGCTTCGAGGCGTCCACACCGGCCAGCGCACACGCCCGCCGCGCGATCTCCTGCGCGGTCGCCTCCGTGAGGTGTGCACGGCCCTGCGGCTGCGGGTCCTCACCGTCCATCGGACCACCTCCGGCTCCACCATGCCCCACGCGCCCGCACAGCACGCATATCCGGCATAGGGTTCTTCCTCTACAGTCGGACGCCAAGCACGGCGGCCCTGGTCATCCGACACCTTGGAGAAGAGATGGGTCGGGGGCCTGTAAAACCAGGATGGTTCCGATGTCGCCGTTGCCCAGCGCCCGGCGGGCTTCGGGACGCACCCACAGCCACCGCGGCGCCGTCGTGCTCATCGCAGCGGGTGGTCGAACCAGGCCCGCACCGAGTGCTTGTAGCCCTCGGGCATGACCAGCCCGTCGATCTTGTCGCGGCCGACCAGGGCGGCCTCCTTGTGCTCGTGGGAGACCCGCACCGGCGCCCGGGCGGTGGTGCGGCAGCCGTAGGTGATGATGAAGACCCGCCGGTCCACCGCATCGATGTGGTACATCCAGGAGTCCGGGATCGGGCCGACCATCACCGGCCAGGCCGTCTCCTTCTCGATCTCGCGGGCCACGCACTCCTGGGACGTTTCGCCCAGGTCGGTCTTGCCTCCGGGCAGTTCCCATTCCTGGCGTTCGTTGCGCAGCAGCAGGCCCCGCTCGTCGCGGATCACCACGCCCTTGACCGATACCGGGAACGCCAGGGGGCCATGGTTGGCTCGCTTTCCGAGAGAGGCACGGACGATCCGGACCACAGCACCGGCGCTCTGAGGCGAGGGCCGTGCGGGCGTGACAGATTGTCACTGGCCCTGCCACCCCTGGCCTCGGAAGGGCCTTGGTCCTGAAGACGGCGGCGCCGGTGGCGATGCCTTCGGCGTAGAGCCGGCGCATGACGCCAACGGCGGTCACCAGATCCCGCGGTGCGGGTGGGGCCGCGCTGCGGGCCAAAGGGCCTCGCCGGTTAGGCCGGTGCATTCATGAGGCAGTAGTTGCGCCAGCACCAGCCCGAGCTCGAGTCGCTGACGGTTGAGGTCGCAGTGGGCTCGGCGGGTGCGGCGGCGGCCAGTGCCGCCGCGCCGAGGCTGAGGCAGGCGGCGAGGGCGGTGACGGTGAGGGCGAGCAGAATCCGAGTGCGGATCATTGAGGAGACTTCCTAGATCGATGCCATAGGTGGATGGGGGATGGTGGGGCCGGGCCCGAAGGTGGAGTAGGCCGGCCAGGCCGGCATCGAATGTGGCTGGGGGAGCAGGTGCGCGGGCGGGGCTTCGGGGACGAGCCATCGTCACCCCTGAGCGGGTGGAGCCGGGCTCGCGTCGCCGGTGGCGTATGTCGTCGCCTCGGGGGAAGAGGAGGTAGCAGTCACGATTGGTTTTCTGGTTCGGGGAGGCCGGTCGCTGTCGTGGCGAGGCCAGAGGACAGTGGTGGGCTGTGCAGGGATGTGCGATCCGCTTCCTTCAAGAGGTGGGCGAAAAGCGGCAGGATTCGGGAGGCCCGCGGCTTGGTGCCGTCATCGGCTCACTCGTGAGCGTCGGTGGCTGCGGGGCGGAGGATCCGTCCTATGCCGCCATAGACCCAGGCCTTCTCGGGCGGAAAGTAGGTGTCGCCGGACTCGGGGCGCCAGTCGGACACGTAGGCCAGGCCGGGATCGACCGGTTCCAGCCCGTTGAAGAAGGCGGCGATGTCGTGGTGGCTGCGGGTCTGGCCCGGCGCGCTGGAGGCGGCGTAGACTGATTCGAGGAACGCCGCCCGTTCCGGCGCGGTGGTGTTGTCGACGTGGGAGATCGCGAGCTGGGAGCCGGGGCACAGCGCGTCGCGCAGTTGGCGCACCACTCCGTAGGGGTGGTCGGCGTCGCGGAGGAAGTGCAGCACCGCGATCAGGAGCAGTCCGACGGGTTGGGTGAAGTCGATCAGCCGTCGGGTCTCGGGGTGGGTGAGGATGGCGCGCGGATCGCGCAGGTCGCCCTCGACGACCGTGGTGGTGGCCGGGTCGTCGGCGAGGAGCGCGCGGGCGTGGACCAGCACGATCGGGTCGTTATCGACGTAGACGGCCCGGCAGCCGGGGGCGTGGCGGTGGGCGACCTGGTGCACCGGGTCTTGGGTGGGTAACCCGGAGCCGATGTCGATGAACTGGTGAATGCCGGCCTGGGCCATGTGCTTGACCACCCGGCGCAACCACATCCGGTTGGCCAGGGCCATGCTGCGCAGCTCGGGAATCTTGGCATAAAGGCGCTGGGCGGCCTGGCGGTCGCTGGCGAAGTTGTCCTTGCCGCCGAGGTAGTAGTCGTAGAGCCGCGCCGGGCTGGGAGTGCTCGTATCGATGTCGGGCGGGAAGGAAGAGTTCTTGCTGGGCATGGTCGTTGGCCTGTCGGGTGGGAAGCGGTTACGGGCGCAGAGTGGCGAGCCGAGGACTGGGTCCCTCATGGGCTGGGAGGCTTGGTTGGCGGGTGGGCGGCCTCGGGGCTTCGCTGCTTGGATAAGTGGGGCAGGAGGGCGTCGGTGATGCCGTTGACGGTGGGGGCGTGGAGCAGGGTGGGGGCGTCGATTCCGGTCAGGGTGGGGTGCAGGCGGCGGATGCGCTCGCGCAGCACCATGACGTCACGTGAGGCGATGCCGAGCAGGTCGAGTTCGGTGTCGCGGTCGGCGATAGTCAGCATCCGGTCAGGTAGGAGCGAGGTGACGCTGGCGTGGACGGCGTCGACGAGGATGGCGCGGCGCTGATCGGGTGGGGCGGTTGACAGCGCCTCGGCCAGTGGGGACCGGGGCGGCGCTGCGGGAGTGGAGTGGTGGTGCCAGCGCGGGGGCGGTAGTTCGGCGGGTCGGCGCCGGGCGCTCACCGGCCAGGCGGGGGCGTGGCCGTGGGTGAACAGTTCGGCGGCGGCGGCCAGGAAGCGGGCGTGCTCGTCGCCGGCTGCGGAGACGCCGGGGGCGACGATCGTGCCGGGCAGGCGGTGGTGGGCCAGGGTGTCCTCGATCGCTGCGGCCAGGGTGGAGCGTGCGGTGATCTCCACGAACACCGTGGTCGCCTGTTCGGCGATGCGGCGGATGGCGGCGTGCAGCTCGACCGGGTCGCGCAGTTGGCGTGTCCAGTAGGCGGCGTCGAGTCGGCCGCCGGGGATCGGCTCGGTGGTGACGGTGGAGACCAAGTCCACCGGGCATGCCTTCGGACGGATCCCGGTGATCTGAGCGGCGAAGGATTCCAGCCGGGTGTCCAGGAGCGGGCTGTGCGCGGGTGGGCTATCAGGTACTCGGCGCGCGAACACGCCGTCGGCGTTCAGGTGGGTGTGCAGGGCGTCGAGGTCGGTGGCGGGACCGGTGAGGACGGTGTGGGCGGGGCCGTTGTCGGCGGCCACCGACATCCGCCCGTCGTGGGCGGTGACCATCTCTTCGGCGGCTTCACGGGTCAGGCCGGTGGCCAGCAGGTGGCCTTGGTCGGCGACGGCGGCGAGGTGTTGGCTGCGGGCGCAGACCAGCCGCGCGGCATCGTCCAGGGACAGCGCGCCGGTGGTGTGGGCGGCGGCGATCTCACCGAGTGAGTGCCCCACCACCGCATCCGAGTCCACCCCCAGGGAGCGCCACAGTCCGGCCAGCGCGATCTGGATGGTGAAGATCGCCTGCTGCACGGCGGCCACTCCGGTCGGGACGGTACCGGGGCGCCAGGGCACGTGGCCGTCGTAGCGGGCCATGGCCGCCTGGACCTGCTCGACCGTCGCGGAGAACACGGGGAAGCGGGCCGCCAGCACCGCGCCCATGGCCGGTTCGTGGGCGCCCTGGCCGGGGAACACGAACACCGTCCGAGCCCGGTGCTCGGCGTGGTGCGATCCGATGAGGGCCGGGTGGGTCTGGCCGTGGGCCAGCGCGTCCAGTGCGGCGCGGGCGTCTTCGGGGATGGTGGCGATGACGGCGGCGCGGTGGGCGTGGTGGTCGCGGCCGGTGGTGGCCAGTGCCGCGACGGAGGGCAGGTCGACGCCGTCGTCCAGAGCGGCGGCCAGGTCCGCAGCGGTATCAGAGAGCACCTGGGGCGTGTGGGCGGAGACCGGGAGGATGACCGGCTCCTCGGGCTTTCGCGGGATGGGAACCGTGCGGCGGTGGGAGCGCGGGGCGCTGGTGAGGATGACGTGGGCGTTGGTGCCGCCGTAGCCGAAGCTGGAGACTCCCACCACCCGGGTGCGGTGTCTGCGGCGCGGCCATGCCGTGGTGGCCGTGGGGACGCGGAGGGGGAGGGCGGTCAGGGTCGGGCGCATCTGCGTGTGGTGCAGGGTGGCCGGGATCTGGCCGTGGTAGGCGATCAGGGCGGCCTTGATCAGACCGACGATTCCGGCGGCGCCTTCGGTGTGGCCGAGGTTGGACTTCACCGACCCGATGAGCAGCGGGTCGGCGTCGGTGCGGGCGAACGCCGCGGCCAGGGCGAGGGCTTCTTCGCGGTCGCCGGATTTGGTGCCGGTGCCGTGGGCTTCGACGAACCCGACCCGCTGCATGGGCACCCGCGCAGCGGTATATGCCTGCTCGAGCAGGGCGGCCTGGGCGGTGCGGCTGGGCGCGAACAGCCCGCCCATGGATGTGCCGTCGGAGTTGACGGCGCTGCCGCGCAGCAGCGCATAGGCACGGTCTCGATCCGGGCCGGTGTCATCAAGGCGTTGGAGGATGACCGCGGCGATGGCTTCGCTGCGCACGTAGCCGTCGGCCTGGGCGTCGAAGGGGCGGCAGCGCCCGGTCGGGGAGAGGACGCCGCCGTCGTTGAAGGCGCGGGTGATCAGCGGGTTCTGCAGCAGGTTGGTTCCGGCGACGATCGCGGTGTCGATCTCACCGGACTCGAGGTCGCGGCGGGCGTAGTGGGCGGCCACCAGACTGGAGGAGCAGGCGGTGTCGATGGTCAGGGCGGGGCCGTGCACATCGAGGGCGTGGGCGGTGCGGGCGGCGAGCATGCTGGCCCCGGCCCCGCCGGCGGTGAGCATGCCGGGGCGCCGGCCGGGGGCGAAGGCGAGCATGGCGTGGTCCACGCTGGCCGATCCGACGTAGACGCCGGTGCGGCCGCCGGCGATCGCGGCCAGCGGCAGGCCGGCGTCGTAGAGGGCCTCCACGACGGTTTCGAGTAGGAGCCGCTGCTGGGCGTCCAGGACCGCCGCCTCCTCGGCGCTGATGCCGAAGAAGCCGTGGTCGAAGTCGTCGATGTCGATGGTGCCGGCCTGCCACGGCTCGACGGGTGCATCCTCGGGCGCCAGGAGATCGCGCATGGTCTTCCACCGGGAGGCCGGAACCGGGGCGACGGCGCCGCGGCCCTGCACCAGCAGGTCCCAGAACGCCTGCGGCCCGCGCACGCCGCCGGGCAGGCGGCAGCCGATCCCGGTGATCGCAGCCGTACGCTTGGGGGTCTTCACCGGGCCACCCCCGCAAACAGCGCGACACAGCCCACGACGTCGAGGTGCACGGAGCCGAACCGGGCCCGAAGCTCGGTGTCGAGGTCGGCGAGATGGTCGCCGCGGTTGGAGAACACCCCGGTGCGGTTGTAGAAGGCCGTGAGCCGCCGCGCCACCGGACTGGCCGGCACGCCGCGGGCCAGGACGGTGGCGCCGAAGACCACCCCGCCCGGCCGCAGCGCCCGGGCGACGTGGTCGAACACCGCCGCCTTCTGGGTGATCGAGGCACCGCGCACGCAGTGCAGCATCAGTGTCAGATCGGCCGAGTCGAACAACCGCGCCGGGACCGGCAGCGGCTGTGTGGCGTCGGCCCGGTGGGTGGTGGGGCGGTATCGGACGAGTCGGGCTGCGGTGCGGCGCAGCGGACCCGGATTGAGGTCGAGCAGGTGCAAATCGGGCTGCGGCACGGGGAAGTCGCCCCGGTCCAGCAGCGCGCCCGATCCCACGCCGATGCTCAGGTGCCGCGCGCCCACGTGCGGGCGGTACAGGCGCTTCAGCAGAACGGAGCGGGGGCAGCGCCACACCGCCGCGCATGAGGCGGCGACCACGGCCTCATAGCAGGCCAGGCCGAAGCTGCTGTAGACGATCCGGTCGGCAAGAGACGGGGCGCGGGCGGGGACGTCGTGGTGGGAGGTGGGCATGCCGGACTCCTTCAACGCACAGGCAGAGGCGAGTCGGTCACGAAGCGGAGGTGGTGAGCTGGGCGAGGTAGGCATGGGCGCGCTCGGCGTCGAACATCCAGTCGCGCAGCTTGCGGGGGTCGTCGATGCCGTCCACCCACCGGTCGGCGACCTCGCCGAAGGCGCCGGCCGCGCCCAGCAGGTGCGGGAAATGGGCGGGGAAGACGCCGTGGCTGATCTCGGAGAACGCCGCGGAGGCTTCGCCGTAGGTGTCCCAGAACGCGGTGAAGGCGGCGTCCATGAACATCTCGTCGAAGGGCCGGTCCCCGTGGGCGAGGACGTGCTCCAAATAGACCTGGGCGCACCGGGTGGAGGTGTTCCAGCCCTGCCCGCACAGCGGCCCGGTGGTCACCACCGCATCGGCCATCCCCAGTACCAGGCCACCCGAGGGCAGCACCCCGACGGGGTGGCGCACCACCGGATCCACCCGCTGGCCCAGCACCGCCGAGCCCCGGATGGGACGTGCGTGGGCGATCCGCGCAAAGACCTCCGGCGCCCACGTCTTGGTCTGGGTCAGCAGGGTGTGCAGTGCCAGGTCGGGGGAGAAGGCGTGGCGGACACGCTCACGTGCTCGCCGGGCCGCAACCGCCGCATCCAGCGGCCCGCCGGGCGCGGCCAGCGCCATCACCGCATACCCGGCCCCCTCGTGGGTGAGCACCGGGGCGAAGAACACCTCACCGGCATCGTCCGGGCCGCCGGGCTGGGCGGAGACCACGTCCATCACCCCCTCCGCCGGGCCGTCGACGGTGTCGCCGTCGAGGTAGGCCTGGACGACGGTGCGCGGATGCGCCCCGCCCTGGCGCGTGGGATCGGGGTCGAAGAGCTCGCCGAGTTCGCCGTTGCCGACCGCGACGATGACCAGGTCGAACAGGCGGGTGAAGTAGTCCAGGTCGGTGACGGTGACGCCGTGGGTGATGACCCGGCCGTGCCCGGTCTCGTCGGCGCGGGCCTTGAACAGCTCCAGCCAGTCGGCCATCTTCAACCGACGATCCACCGAGACGGCGTAGCCGGCGCTGAAGGCCCCGGTGAAGGCCACCTCGTGGGCACCCGTCCGCACCCGCATGCGCAGACGTTCGATGGGCGGAGCGTCGTTCTCCCACACCGGCAGGCCGGCCTCGCGTTCGCTCAGCAGCACAGTAGGCGGGGTGAACTGCAGCACCGAGGGCAGACCGGCGCGCACCTCCTC
This sequence comes from Spinactinospora alkalitolerans, assembly GCF_013408795.1. Taxonomy (NCBI): domain Bacteria; kingdom Bacillati; phylum Actinomycetota; class Actinomycetes; order Streptosporangiales; family Nocardiopsidaceae; genus Spinactinospora; species Spinactinospora alkalitolerans. The sequence goes on along the minus strand of NZ_JACCCC010000001.1, from coordinate 5,741,140 downwards.
GGTGGTCTGGGCGGTCATCAGCGTCACCTCATAGCCGTGCCGCAGCAGCCCGTGGCCCAGATACAGCGCGGACTGGCCGCCGCCCACGATCAGAATTCTCCTCACGCGGCACCCCTTTCGGCCCGGCCACCGGCCAGGCGAGTGCCGGCCGGGTCGATGCGCACCAGGCCCGCGTGCTCCAGGTCGGCGACCAGGGCCAGGGCGACGGCCTCGGGCAGCTCCGCTGCGGTGGCCAGACCGGTGACCGAGCACGGCCCGACCCGGCGGGCCAGAGCGAGCAGGCCGACGGCGTCGCCGTGCAGGGCTGCTGCCGGTTCAGGAGCAGGGGCGGCCGCGGCCACGAGATCGGTGACCTGGATAGGGTGGCGCGCCCGCTGAGGGCCGGGATTGACGTAGCGGTAGGGCGGGACAGAGATCCGTTCAGACACGGTTCCGGGTTCCTTCATCGGTGTGGTCGGGCGTTTTACGTGTGAGTGGCTGGGGTGCGCCGGTGGCGACTGCGGCAGGCCCCGGCCGCACACGCACGGCTGCGGGGACGTTGATGAAGACCGAGGCCGCCCGCGACGCCGCGGAGCCGTCAGCGAGGCTGATGTCGGGAAAGCGGGTGAACAGCGCCGACAGCGCGACCTCCAGCTCCAGCCGCGCCAGCGCCGCACCCAGGCACACGTGCGGGCCGTGCCCGAAGCCCAGATGCCGCGGGCGCGAGCGGGTGATGTCGAATTCTTCGGCGCCGGGGCCGTAGCGCGCCGAATCGAGGTTCGCGGCCAGATAGCACAGCAGCACCGGTTCGCCGGCCGCGATCGTGTGCCCGGCCAATGTGATGTCCTCTCCGGCGAAGAGGAACGGCAGAGCGGCGACGCCGGTGGCCTGGCGCAGGACCTCCTCGACGGCGATCGGCCACTCCAGGGCCCCGGCACACAGCCGGGCGAGCTGATCAGGGTTCGACAGCAACATCTCGACGGCGTTGGCCAGCGCCGAGGCGGTGGTCTCGAATCCGGCGGTGATCAGCAGCCACAGGGTGTCGCGCAGTTCGGCGGTGCTGAGCCGGTCGCCGCGGTCGCGCGCTCCGATCAGCGCCGAGACCGCGTCGCCGCCCGGGCGGGCCTGCTTGGCGGCGACCAGCTCGTCCAGGTAGGCGTCCACGTCGGCACGCATGGCGCGGACCTGCTCGAGCGGGGCGAAGGAGAATGCGGTCTCCACCATCTGGCGCAGGCGGCCGTGCTCCTCGGCAGGGATGCCGAACAGCTCGCCGAACACCGCCAGGGACAGCGGGTAGGCCAGATCCGCTCTGATGTCCACCGGGCCGGGGACTGCGGTGATGCCGTCCAGCAGGCGCTCGACCGTGGCCGCGATGCTCGGGCGCAGTGCGTTGACGCGTCTGGGGGTGAAGCCCTGGGAGATCAGGCCGCGCAGCCGGCGGTGGTCTGCACCGTCGCCGGTGAGCATGTTGTCCAGGTAGACCATCGCCGCTGCCGGGTGATCCGGCGACACCTCGCCCTCGACCAGTGCCGTCCAGGTGCGCCAGTTCCGCTTGAACCGGCGATCCGTCAGCGCGGCGCGCAGCTCACGGTCGCGGGTCAGCGCCCAGGCCTCCAGACCTTCGACCACCACGCGTGCCAGCGGGCCGATCGCCTGGAGGTCGTGTGCCTGGGCGCGGGCCTGTCCGGGGACGAGGACGATGGGGTCGGGGCGTGGGGGCATGACGGCGCTCCGGTCGTGGACGGGGATGCGGGCGGGGCGATGGTGGTAGGGGTGAAGACCACGGGCAGTGCGTCCAGGCCGTGGGCGAATGGTGAATGCCGCCGTTGCAGTGCCTGCGGTGCCACAGCCAGGTGCAGGTCGGGAAGCAGGTCCAGCAGCGCCCCGACGGCGTCGACACCGATCTGGCGGGCCAGATCGCGCGCGGGGCACCGGTGCGGACCGGTGCCGAACGCCAGGTGCGTTCGTGCCCCCGAAGACCCGACCGGGCCGGCTTTCGGGGCGACGACCGGATCGGCGTGGGCGGGGCCGTAGCCGATGATCAAGCAGTCGCCCTCGCGCAGCCGCGCGCCCGCCAACTCCATGTCGCGTGTGGGGTAGCGGCCGGGCAGCAGCGTGATCGGCGGGGACCGCCACAGCACCGCATCGATCGCCTCTTCGATCCGGGTGCGCGCCCCGGCCACGTCCGACCGGAACTCCCGGTCGGCCAACAGGGTGTGGACGGCGTTGGCGATCAGGTTCATCAGCGGATCGTGCGCCGCGGAGATGACCAGGATGAGCTGGTGGGCCACCTCCTCGTCATCGAGCCCGTGGGGGTGGGCGACCATGCGCGAGACGATGTCGGTGCCCGGACGGGCGCGCCGGTCGACGGTGACGGCTTGGGCATAGCCGAACAGCTCCAGCCGGGCGGCTTCGGCGTCCTTACCGCCGTCCCACACCCGCCGCATCAGGCCGACCAGCCTCGCCCCTTGCTCGCGGGGCAGCCCGAAGTAGCCGTTGAGCAGCAGCAGCGGCAGGTGGAACGCGAAGTCGGCGACCAGATCGCACCGGCCACTCAGAGCCTTCTCGGCGAGAAGCTCCGCGGTGATCTCGCGGACGGCCAACCGTGCGCCTGAGGCGGTGATCGCCGCCAGCGCGTCCGCGATCACCGCGCGGTAGCGGCTGTGGTCGGGCTCGTCGGATGCCAAAGCGTTGCGGAAGTACCAGAACGGCCCCGGCACCGTCTCCGGCGTTGCACGGCCTTCGCGGGCCTCGCGCCAGCGCCGTGGATCCCGTGGAAAACCCGCCGGGTCCCGCAGAACCCGCTGGTTGAGGTCATAGCTCAGCAGCACCCACGCCGCCACCCCGGGCGCGATCTCCACCGGAGCGATCGACCCGAACCGACCCCGCAGATTCTCCAAAGCCACCGGCAGTTCTGCTGTGAGCGCGTCACCGTAGAGCGGTACGGCCGCCTCATGCAGAGGCGAGGCCGGTCTCATGCTCTGGGGCGGAGTGTGCGGCACCATCAGCGCTCCCGCGGCGCATCGGAGGAACGGAGCACCGAGAACGCGCCCGAGCAAGGCAGGAGGACACGGCGGTGGCCAAGAGGTGGCGGAAAAGCCGTCATGGAAACTCGCTCATTGCGCAGGTCGACGCTGAACGTGCTGTGCGCAGTCGAGTCTGTGCGGCGGAAACCGAGCGAACTGTTTCTGCTGGAATCGTTTCTACGGGGACGACCGATCCCCGTGTCCTGTCTGGAACGGTCGACGAATACAGGCGTGTTCAGCCGGAATTCGGCCATCGTTTCTCCTCGCGGCATTTCGGAGCATGCGGCGAGGATGACGCTAAGGCGGTCCGCAGGCGGCCCTACCGAGTTCGCAGAGTCCTAGCGCAGAGCTAGGAAAGCGTGTGATCGGCGACGATCTGCTCTTCGATTCCGACGCGTTGGGCAAGACCGGTCACCTGGGAGCGCAGCGAGGGCCGCGCGCGGTGAAAGACCCGCCGGATGGTGTCGTGGGCGGCTGGGTTGTACCGCAGCTCCTCAGGGCTGGTCCGTTCGGCCTGCAGTAGGTGCAGCAGCGAGGCGCCGGCCTCGAAGCGAAGCGCATGCCCCCGGGCGAGATCGAGCGCCAGGGTCGTGTGGCGCTCACGGGAGGCCATGGGCGCCGGATCGATCCGGTCGGCGACCGCCAGCGCATTGGCGGCCTGGCCGTCTTCCAATTCGATGCTCACCAGGTGCAAGGCCACGTTGGCCGGACCGAACGCGGCCCGACCGACGTTGGTCTCTCCGGTTCGCTCGGCGAGCAGGGCAGCGTGTTCCTCCACGCGCTCCAGGGCCACGAATTTGCGCCGGCAACGAGCCGCGGCGACGGCCGCGGTGAGCCAGAGTGCGCCGGTCATGGCCAAGGTGTCCCGATCGCCGCCTGGGCGAAGCTCGGCGATCGCGGCCAGAGCGATCTCCTCCGCCGTTTGAGGCTCCTGTTGGGCGAGCAGCGCATGCGCCAGATTCCAGCGCGCGCCGGCCAGCCGGATCGGATCATCGGCGAGCTCGGCGGCCCGCCGCCCGCGGTCGGCCGCGACCAGCGCGAGGTCGGGACGGTTGATCCGGCGCGCCACCGTGCGCAGCAGCGTGTAGGCGTCGGCGGCCAGCCGCTGTTCCTCGGTTCCCGCCGTGCGCCCGGTTTCGCAGACGCGCACGACATCGCCGATCAACCCCGGAATCAACGCCGCCAGGCGGCTGTAGCGATCCGACACCCCCTGCCAGGTGTCCCAGGCATGGTCGACGCGCTCGCGCAGTTCCACCAGACTGGTCTCCGGCTCGCCGTCACGGGAGGCGCCGAGGAGGAGCGACTGGTGGAGTTCGGAGGCCAGGCGGATGTCCGCGGCCATGGGCGAGGGATCGGTGGCGTCGGTGACCAGGTTGGTGACGGTGACGCCGAGAGCGTTCGCGATGGCCTCGACGACATCCAGCGACGGAGTGCGCTGTCCCCGCTCGATCTGACCCACGTATTCGGCGTTGACGCCCGCAAGACCGGCCACCACGGCCTGGGATTTTCCCTGCCTGCGACGGTGCCACCGTAGCCGCTGCGCGAACGTCCTCCCGAGCGACATCGTCCCGCCTCTCCGGCTGGAATCCCATTCCCGGGGTACATGGTAAAACGCCATCCCCACGAATACGCCCCTTCAATGATTCACTCGGAGCCGCCGATGCCGGACCATTTGCTTCTGCTCTGGGACGTCGACCACACCCTGATCGAGACCCGCGGTGTCGGGGGCGTCGTGTTCGGCGAGGCATTCGAGAAGGCCACCGGTCGGCCCATGAGCGCCGGTATGGCCAAGGCGCACGGGCACACCGAACCCGTTCTGCTGGAGCAGACACTCGACCTCAACAGAGTCCACGACCGCGACGAGGACCTGTTCCGCCGATTCGCGGACGCGCAGGCAGACTCCTACCTCGCTCATCTGGACGAACTGCGAGAACGGGGCCGGGCGCTGCCAGGAGTCGAAGTGGCGCTACGCGAGCTCAGCCGTGTTCCCGGCACCATCCAGACCGTTCTCACCGGAAACACCAGGAAAGCCGCACAGATCAAAATCAGCGCCTTCGGTCTTGACCAGTACCTCGATCTGGAAATCGGTGCCTACGGAGACGACGACTCCGACCGGCCCGCCCTGGTCGGCATCGCCCGAAAGCGCGCTGAGAGAAGGCGCGGCGCTGCGTTCAATCAGGCGAATACGGTCCTTATCGGGGACACCCCTAAAGACATCGAGGCAGCACACACAGCAGGAGCCCGCGTGATCGCGGTCGCCTCGGGGGGCAGTACCCCCGAGGAGCTGACAGAGGCGGGTGCCGACCTCACCCTGAAGACGCTGGAAGGAGCTGACAGCCCAGGCATCCTAGCCAGCCTTCTTTCAGATGATGCCTGGAGCCGCCGCCCATGACCTATCGATCCTGCATCGTGGTGGGACCCTTACTTCGAATCGCACACTCAGGATTGGGCTGACGAACAACCTGTGCGAAGTTCTGGAAGCGTACGTCGGCGATAGGCCGGGGCCGGAAGCGGTGAGGTCGGTGGCCCGCGGTAGCCGGGTCAAGGTGCAGGCCGCCGGTTATGCCGACGTTGACGGCGTGGTCCCGGCCGCCAGGCCGATCACCATGGTCGATCTGCTCACCACCGCTCGCAGGTCCCAGGCGTTCCGCTGCCGATGGTTTCACCGGGAAGGCGCCACCAGGCCATCGCCGGCCGCTGCCATCATCACCGATGGAGCAGGCCGCGACTGTAGTACTAGATTCTGGCGTCTAGCCAGGCGAGGATTTCAGGCACGACGTATTGATGCGCTCTCATCAGGTCATGGTGGGTAACGGTGAGGGTTCGTTTTTCGGGGGCCATGGAGACGATGGTGGAGACGAATAGGTCGTGCGCCTGTCCACTGTCCAGCGCTCCTCCGCCATGGCTGAAGGAGAAGCGGTTGCGGGTCATGGAGGCGGCGACGTCGTTCCGGTCCCGTGTGATGTGGATGTAGCGGATGGTCTTGCCGTAGAGCTCTTCGAGTTGAGGGATGCGGAAGGCGTTGAACGGTGACTTGGTGAGGAAGCGCTGTCGGCCGAGGTTGCGGGTGTGGGCGTCGATCGCGTGCCGCAGAATCGAGGCGTCAGTGGTTGCGGCCGGTTGAATGTCGTAGCTGTGGCCGGCGACGTGGCGGTAGGTCGGAATGGCGCGGGCGTAGACGTCTTCGGCTTCGTAGGGCATGACGAGGCCGGGGATGATCCGGGTGGTTCTGTTGTCGACGGTCAGGACGTCGTCGGAGAGCATTTCGAAGGAGTGGCGCTGCCGGACGCGGAGATTGCGGGTGGGCCAGGCCCAGCAGGTGACCGTGGTGAAGTAGGCGAATAGCCGCTGGTAGGCGAGCAGGTTGTGCAGGTGGCTGGTTCCCGATCGAGGCGCGCCGAGGATGCAGACGATCTGGCGGGGCTGTGCGGTGCTGCCGGCACTGTGAACGGTGAAGGGGCTGCGAGTGCGCAGTTCGGCGTCAAGGTCGATGTCTTCGGCGTCGGTGATCCGCGGATCGAAGGGAAGTGGGCGGCCGATGTTTCGGATGCCGTTCAGGCAGCAGGCGACGTAGTCCAGGGTGGCCTGCTGTGGCGGGCGGCCGTCGACGAAGCGTTCTTCCAGGACTTCGGCCAGAACGTAATGGCGGCGGTCGTCGCTGAAGCGATACAGCCGGGTGCGCAGCAGCGCCAGGTCGATGCCAATGGGGTCGGGGCTGTGGAGCTGGGCGAGCAGGGCGGCGTTCATGGATCCTTCCGGTTCGACGGGGCCGGTCAGAGGCGAGGTGCCCGCCATGGGTGCCGGTAGCCGTTGTGGCCGAGGTAGGGAGAGGTGAACAGGTTCTGGATCTCCAACCAGTGGGCGAGATCGCCCTGGGTATATGCATCGGCCGGTCCGCCGGCACTTTCGACGCCGTCGATGTAGGCGGCCAAGGTCTCGGTGTATGTGGTGCGGGGGAGAGGGCCGTGGGTCATGGCGGCGCTGACGAGGAGTTTGGCGAGGTCGTAGCCGAAGGGGGCGAGCGTGAGATCGTCGAAGTCCACCAGGATGGGACCCGAGCCGGTGATGAGCACGTTGCGGACGTTGGAGTCCTTGTAGAAGGTGGCGGGCCACTCGGCGGCCTGGGTGATCAGTTCGGCGGCTTCGGCGCGTTGCCGCGGGGTGATCAGCCCTTCGTTGTGGTGCCGACGCAGTCTGGCCAGTCGCGGGGCGGTGAATCCGGGCAGCACCAGATCACCGTCGGTTGTGAACTCCTTTTCCAGGTGGGCGTTGCGGAGTTCCCGCAGGTATGCGGTTGCGTTCAGGCGTCCCAAGAGGTGCGCGACGCTGCGGAGGTCCTGCGGGCGGGCGTGGTGGCCGGTGAGCTGCTCAAACTGCAACCGGTGTGCTGTGACGCGGTGCAGTGCCGGGGTGGGGGCGCCCAGCGCGGTGAGCCAGTGGCGGTGGCGGGCCGCGATCTGGGCGTGTCCGGGATGCTCGTAGGTCTTGGTGAAATGCTCAGGCACGCCGGGCTCCGACAAGGTAGGTGACGGTGGAAGACGCCTCCACCGGGCCGTCGACGAGGTGTTGGCACAGCTCCTTCGCGAGTTGCTGCGGGGCGTCACGGAACCGGTCCGGCAGCGGATACTTCGGCGTGGTGGCGAGGTAGCGCGCGAGGTGCTCCAGGCTGGTGAACCGGAATCGGTGCTCGTCGTGGCGGATCTGGAGGACGTCGAGGACCGGCGCGGCCAGGGCGGCGATGTTGTGGCTGTGTGCCGCCTCATACAGGCTCGGCCGGTCATCCGGACGGGGAACCAGGCCGCTGGCGGCGAGCAGGGTGTCGAGTTCGCTGTAGCTGTCTAGGGATTTGGTGACTGCGATGAACAGCCCTTCGGGGCGCAGGCAGCGGGCGATCTCGGTGATCACGGTGATCGGGTCAGAGGCGTGGTAGAGGCAGAACGCCGCCACTGCCGCGTCGAAACCCCCGCCGCTGAAGGGCAGGTGGTGGAAGTCCGCGGCGATCACCGCATGGGGATCCGGAAGGCGAGCGCGCGCGGTGGCGGCGAGCGCAGACGAGAGATCGAGGGCGACCAGTGCGCGTGGCGCCAATGCGGCCAGTGCCCGGCTGGTGGTGCCGCGCCCGCAGCCCACATCGAGCAGCTTCGCCTCGGCGATGGGCGTGTGGAGTCGGCCACGGATCAGCTCTGCCAGCACCTCGACAACCGGAGATCCGCTGATGCGGGCACTGATCAGCGCGTCGGTGCGCTGAGCGAGCCGGTATGGCGCGGCGTACAGAGGACCGCGTATCTGGTCGATGTCGAGGAACGGGTTAACGGAAGGCAGGGTGTGCCTCCCCCCGGGTCAGGAACCGGCTGCAGCGGCCTGGGCAGCGATCTTCTCGACCAGCCGGTTGGCGGCGCGGCGGGACCGCACGATGTGGATCTCGGCGTGGGCGCCGTGTTCCAGGACCAGGTTGCGAACCCGAGGCCCCATGGTTTTGCGGTAGTTCCACACGTAGGTGATGAAACCCCAGTGGATGCGGTCGTAGACGCCGGTGGCGTCGTTCTGGCCGCCGCCGTGGACGAGGCGGCGCTGCAGGATCCCCCACAGGCAGGTGAGCGGGCCGATGTCGAGAAAGACGACCGCGGTGGCGCGCTTGAGCCGGATGGGGAGGGTGGAGGCGAAGTTGCCGTCGATCACCCAACGCGGCTCGGCCACCAGTTCCTCTTGGACGGCGGCGAATTTCTCCTTGGGCAGGGTGTTCCACTCGTCGTCGTAGTAGACGGCGTCGAGATGGGTGACCGGAGCGTTCAAGGCGGCCCCCAGCAGGCGGCTGATGGTGGTCTTGCCGCTGCCGCCGCATCCGATGATTGCGATCCTGTCCATGAACAGTGACGTTACTCCAGAGGGGAGTGCGTCGGAGGGGAATCAGAACCATCACCGTGTCACCTGGTCACCGACTCTGTCGCATTCACCAACGCAGCGCGGGCGAAGTCGAAACGGATATCGCGGCCGTTGCCCGCCACCTCGGCGCAGGAGAGGTAGACGCGGCCGTCCGGGGCGATCTCCAGCTTCTCCACCACGTCACCGGAGGCAGGGCAGCGCTCGGGCAGCAGGATTTCCCGGTTGATGTGCAGACCGGTGAGATTCATGCCGGTGAGTGCCACGTGCAGGCGTTCGGTGTGCTCCCAGGTGACCTCCCGTAGAGAAGTCTGGGCGGCGTTCCCCATCGTGCGGAGCCGGTGCAGGATGAGTTCGCGCGCCCCCAACTCATGCAGCCGCATCGCCAACGCGGGGATCGTGCCGATGTTGTCCTCGGTCAGCGTGCACGTCGCTCCGAAGACGAGTCCGCGGTCGCGCGCCCAGGTGAGAGTGTCGAAAGCCGCTGCGAAGGAGCCGGGACGCCGGATCCGGTCGTGGGCTTCGGCAGTGCCGCCGTCCAAAGAGACGCGCAGCAGGTCCAGATGCGATCGGCATCGGTCGAGCACGTTGTAGCGCCTGTAGCCGTTGGTGCAGATCTCGGTGTGGAATCCGCGCTGCTTGGCTGCGGCCAGCAGGTCGGGCAGACCGGGATAGAGCAGCGGCTCACCGCCGAGGAAGCACACCTGTGCGCAGCCGTAGTGCTCGGCGAAGTAGTCCAGGGCCCCGACCGCCTGCTCAGGCTCTACTCGTTCGGGTCGGTTCAGGTCGGCGCCGTGGTAGCAGTGCAGGCACCGGAAATTGCAGCGGAACAGCAGCTCCAGGTAGAGCTTGTCCACACGTCGGATACCCGGCAGGGGCTCATGCTTGGTGGGGGTGATCACCGCTGGATTCCTTTCTCCGGACGGATACGCAGGGGCGCAGGACGGCATCGATCACCGCGAGCTGACGAGAGAGCCGGAAGGCGTCGAGGCGGTGCAGGCAGGCTGCGATCAGGTCGATGTGTTGCGCGGTACTGGCGATGTGCCTGAGCCGGTCGATGAGGTCGGCGGCCTCGGTGCCGTCGTTCACGATCAGCTCCGTGGGCAGTACCTGGCCGGCGCCGCGCACCTCGGCCGGTCCAATCGGCAGACAGCCGGCCAGGACCGCCTCGAAGAGCCGCTGGGTGAATTGACCGTGCACGGCGTAGCGGTGCGGGGTGAGCAGGATCGTGGCCAGAGCACGGCGGTGGAGTCGTTCCACTTCGGAGAAGGGGCGCCGCCCGGCGAAGGTGACGTGCGGCCATGCCGTGGTGTGGGGCCATTTCCCGGCCACCACGTGCTCGTGGCGTGCGGCGGCCGGTGCGAAGAGGCGGCCGAAGGCGTCGTCGCGGTCGTACTGGTTACCGACGTAGACCAAGGGCAGGTCGCGGTGGGCCTGTGCCAGGGAGATCGGGTCGGCACCGTCGATCGCGCTGTCAGACACCGGGAAGAGGAGCGAGCGGGTGCCCGACTGAGGGAAGAGAGCCGGCTCGCACACGGTGACGCCGTGCTGCGTGCGGAGCGGATCGTCTGCTGCGAGCTGCTGGTCCTTGTCCCACAGCAGTGCGGGAAGGCCGCGACCGAGGATGTAGTGGCGGACCAGGTCGGTTTGCCGATGCAGGTCGCAGGTGTGTCCGCGGCCGGGACACGGGATGGTGTTGCGGCCGGGGATCGGCCAGCGCCACTCCAGGAACAACGCGTCGATCTCCGGAAGGCCGCCGTCCCAGTCGTAGGTGTCGGTGAGGTCGTCACCGGCTTCGAGGAGATCGCGATTGGACTGAAGGAAGACGATCTCGTATCCGCGGTCCAGGAGCCCGTCGACGAGAATGCGGCGGTGGCTGCGTCCGCCGTCGGGGGTGTCGGTGACCCCGTGCCCGAGGAACCCCCAGAAGCTGTAGCCGATCCTCATTCCTTGTCCACCCACCACGTCTCCAGCAGCAGGGCGTCCAGACCGGATTCGGCGAGGCAGTCCAGCGCCATCTCCGGTGTGCCGCAGATGGGTTTGCCCTTGATGTTCAGGCTGGTGTTGATCAGCACCGGAACGCCGGTCAGCTCCGCGAATGCGGCCAGCACGTCGGCGAGGAAAGGGTTGCGTTCCCGGGTCAGTGTCTGGATCCGTGCGGTGCCGTTGGCGTGGATGACGGCGGGGACGGTGCGGTGCGCCAGCTCGGTGACGCCGCTGGCGATCGACATGAACGGAGCGGGCTGGTCGAGCGTGAAGTAGTCCGCAGCCTTGTCCTCCAACGCCACCGGTGCGAATGGCCGAAACGACTCGCGGAACTTCACAGTGGAGTTCAGCCGCTTGACCACATCGGGCAGGAGCGGAGAGGCGAGGATCGATCGGTTGCCCAGCGCCCTCGGGCCGGCTTCCAACCGGCCCTGGAACACCCCGACGATCCGGCCGGCCGCAAGCTCATGCGCCAAGCGCCGTGTCGGATCGGTGATGGTGTGTGCGGCGAGCCCGCGGCGCGGATGCTTCGGCAGACGGATCCTTGGAAAGGAAGGGCCGAGATAACAGCGGCGGGCGGCTCCACTGGCCAGAACGCCGGACGTATCGAGGTGGTGCGCCAGGGCGGCCCCGGCCGCCGTACCCGCATCACCTGGTGCGGGCGGAACGGCGACCTCATCGAAACCGGCCTGCTCGACGATGCGGCCGATGGACACGCAGTTCATCGCCACCCCGCCACCCACACACAGCAACGGTGCGCCGGTCAACGTCCGGGCGCGGCGGGCCAGGTGCACCATCACCTGCTCGGTGCGCTCCTGCAATGCCGCGGCCAGGTCGGCGTGGACGCTCTCGACCGCGCTGTCCGGCGCCCGAGGCGGGCAGGTCATGCGGACGAAGTCCTGTGAGAGACGCGAATAGCGGCTGGAGATCACCCGTAACGGAAATGCCCGCGGGTTGAGGGCGAAGCCGTCCTCGGTCAGCACGATGGCGCGGGCGAACAGAGCGCGGAAACGTGCCGGATCACCCAGCGCGGCCAGCGCCATCACGGTGCCCTCTTCGTCGCCGCGCCGCCATCCCAGATGCTGGGTGACGGCGCCGTAGGCGTATCCCAGCGACGCCGGGTCGGTGATCTGGTGCATCGGCCGGTACCGCAGACCGGCGCCGTGCAGGCGTGCGTGCGCAATGCTGGTGGTGACGGTTTCACCGAGGGAGTCAACGATGAGTACGGCCGCGTCCTCATACCCCGAGGCGGTAAAGGCATAGATCCCGTGGGCACGGTGATGGGCCACCCCGCTCACTCTCGCCAACGGAAAGCGGTGGGCGAGGTCGGCGAGACGTTCGCTCGCACGGCGGTAGACCGTATGGAAGCTGCGGGCCCGTGCTAGCGCGCGCCTTCGGGAGGAAGGCGGTGCGAGATAGGCGAGGCTTGGGACCACACCGCGCATATACAAGGACGGGCTGAAGTTGTAGGCCACCGAGGAGACGTCCTCGCTCACGAGGCCCGCACGGTCCAGCAGCCAGTCGATGGCGTGTTCGGGGTAGGCGCGGGTGTGCTTCTCGCCGTTGAGCCGTTCCTCTTCCACCAGCCCGACGAGTCTGCCGTCGACGATGAGGGAAGCGGCGGAGTCATGGGTGCCCGAGCACAGGCCGAGTACCACAGGAGCGCGAGATGTCACGATTCTCCTCCTCAGCGCGCGGGGATGCTGGGACGGCCGGACAGATGCCGGTACCAGGACTCAAGGGCCGGACCGAGAACACCGCCCGTTGCTCGCGCGAGTGTCCGGGCCGCAGGGCGCTTACCGGATTTCCACAGCCGGTAGCTGCGCATGGCCTGGGCGAACTCCCTCCATGCGCCCGCAGGGACGGGACCGGCCGAGCGAACCTGCGCCAGGACCGTGTCAAAGTCCTTCCATGCCACGCCGAGCGGTGATCCTTGGCTGCTCGCGATCACGCGAGGCGGAATCCGGGAGGCAAGGTCCCAATGCCCGGCGTAGAGATGCAGGGAGTCGACGTGGTGGTGATACTCGCCCACCTCGACGCCGGTCCAATGTGCCATCAACTCATGCAGCACGGTGAAGGTGAAGACGTCATAGCAGAACCCCAGCCACAGATCCTGGCTGCGCATGGTGGTGTGCATGTGCAGCCGGCCACCGCGCAGATAGAAGCGGAAGCCCAGCGTGCACGGCACGTCCTTATGTGTCGAGACGTCCCGACCGGGGTCATAGAGCTGGATGACCGCCCGACGGGTGTCCGGATCACCGAGCAGTACCCGACGTACCTGCTCCAGTTGGTCGACGGCGCCACTCCAGCGGCGCAGCCGCGGCCCGTAAGCGCCGAGCAGCACTCCGTCATCTGCGAATTCGGACATTCGCTGGTTGTAGTCATAGATCCAACCGGCGTCGCTGCCCGAAAGGATCCAAACCGCTTCCGCGGCAGCGAACGCCGGATTCACCACCCGTGTCGGCGCCAACTCGACCAGTCGACGGCGAGGATCCGTCAAGCATAGGTGCGCTCCCAGCACCTCCAGGGTCTCCAACCCCCGAGGAGCGCTGTGCGCGCCGTGCTCCAGCACCGCTCGCACAGCCGCAGTGAACAGTTCGTTGGCCGAGCCGGATTTCAACAAGATCACTGCTCACCGCCCGCTACGGCCACAGACCGCCGTGACGCGGTCGGCCTGCGACCTGTCCGGAGGTACCAATCCCAGTGACGGGTGATTCCCTCACCCAGGTCAACACGTGGCTCATAGCCCAGTACTGAACGCGTGAGCTGAAGATCGGCTTCAGAGGCCTCCACGTCTCCGGCGCGATTCGCCTCAAAACGCAGCGGGATCGTTCGACCGGTGGCCTGTTCGGCAGCGGCGATGACATCGCTGATTGTGATACTCCGCGGTCCCGCCACATTGACTACGATTGAGTCCGCCAGCGAACACGTTCCCGCCATCACAGTGGCCGCAACCGCGTCACCGACAAAGGTGAAGTGCCGGCGCTGCGAGCCGTCACCGAATAGCGTCATCGGCTGCTGCGTGAACGCCGCATCGAGTATCCGCGCCATCAGCATCGTCGAGCGCTGCCGCGGACCATAGACCGTGAAATAGCGCAACGCGAGGACGTCAAAGGGGACCCCGGTACGCGCGCCATAGGCCAGCGCCAACCGCTCGGCCGCCAACTTGGAGACTCCGTAAGGGGACACCGGAACAGGTAGATCGCTCACTCGAGACGAGCCACCAGGGGCAGAGCCGTACACGCTCGACGACGAAGCGAGCACAACACGCTGGACACCTGCTGAACAGCATGCTTCCAGAATCCGCTGCGTCCCGACCAGATTCACAGTCGCATAGTCCTCGAAACGCGCCCCCCAGGACTCGCGGACTCCACTCACACCCGCGAGGTGGAACACGGTGCTCACATCCTGCAGGAGCGCAGTAACATCGGTGATGCGCAGATCGCATTCCACGAACCGGAAACGCGGATGGTCAAGAACCTCCGAGAGGTTTCGCATGGCGATCGTGCTCCGCCGCGGAGAGGAATGATCGGCGCCTATCACCCAGTAGCCATTAGAGATCAGACTCGCCACTAGATGTGAGCCGATAAAGCCGCTCGCTCCTGTCACCAGAACAGGGGCTTGCCGGTAAGGAACGGTAAATCTTGGCTGTCGGGTAAGCATTGACTCCCCGTTGGATCGCTCGGTTTGCCGATCAGGCGTTCTCTGTAGAGGGATAGAAGAGTCTGTGGCGTGCGGAGCGGCTCTCCAGTAGGGATGCCTGCCTCCGCAAGGACCGGTGGTGAGGTCGATGCGCAGCGGTTAAGGCCATCGTTGGCCTCCCGAGGCACACTCGGCAATTGCGGAAAAAGTCGCAACCCCGGTTGCGGGCAACCCGCAAGTAGGGCTGTCTTCACAAACCGGAGGAGTCTGTTTAGCGTCACCGGTGTGGATCCTCGTCAGCGCTCCCGAGTCGCCGCCGATCTCCGTGAACACGTCGCCGAGCAGGGTTGGACCCGTTGGGATCTGGTGCAGGCGGTCCACTTCAAGGCGGAGACGCCGACGCTGCTGATGGCCTGGCGGCTGACCTGCGGCCACACCCAGCGCCAGGTCGTCGACGGCCTCGGTCAGGTGGGAGACGAGGCCGGCGCTCCGTGCGCACCCAACACCTCTCAGCTGTCTCGCTGGGAGGCCGGTGCCGACCGTGTCGGGCCGTTCTACCGGCGGCTCTTCGCCCTGTTCTACGGCGCGTCTCCGGCCAAGCTCGGTTTCCCGGTTCCACCCCCGCCGATTGCGCCTGATCCGATCGACCGTGAAGGGGACGATGACGTGGACCGACGCGGTTTCCTGGGAATCGCTGCCACCACGGCCCCCGTGGTCCTGCCGCTGGGGGAGGTCCGCCAGCGCCTGGAAAGCCCGCTGAAGCGGCTGCTGCCCGCCGCCGACCTGGAGCACTGGGTGAGCGTCGCCGACCGCCACATCGCCGCCTACGGCACCTGCACCCCCGCCGACCTGCTCTCCGCGCTCTCCGAGGACCTGGAGGAGATCAGCGCGCTGGCCGGGCGCTACTCCCACCAGCGTGAACTCCAGATGGTCGCCGCGCGGCTGTGCGGGCTGACCGGTGCCCTGCACACCGACCTCGACGACGACGCCGAGGCCCGCGACTGGCTGGCGACCGCCGGCGGCTATGCGCGTCTCGCCGACGACGCCTCGATGCGCACCTGGGGCGCGATGGCCCAGGCGATGCTGGCCTATTACGGCCACCGCCCCGCCGAAGTGATCGCCGTCGCCGAGCGGGCCCGCCGCGGCATCGGCGGCGACGGCGGCGCCGCCCGGGTCCAGCTCACCGGTCTGGCCGCCCGCGCCCACGCCCGCCTCGGTGACCACGACACCGCCCGCGACGCCCTCACCGCGGCCACCGAGCTCTTCTCGTCGGTGCCGGATGAGGAGGCCGACGACGGCTTCTTCGGCTTCCCCGAAACCCAACTGAGCATGTACGAGTCATCGGTGCTGAGCCTGATCGGGGATCCGGGCGCCTGGAGCGCCCAGACCACGGCGCTGGACGCCTACGCCGGGGACCCGCTGTCCTACAGCCTGATCCTGTTCGATCGCGCCCGCTGGCAGCTCCGGCGCGGCAGCGTCGATGATGCCGCCGCCACCGCCGTCACCGCGCTGGCCGACCTGCGCCCCGCCGAACGCCTGCCGCTGCTGCTGGATCAGGCCCGCGCACTCGGTGGCGGCATCGCCGAGCGCAGCCCCGGCACGGCTGAGGACTACCGCGGCCGCATCGACCGGCTCGCCGCGTGAACGCGATACGCAGTGCCGGAGCCGTTATGGACCCTTTCGGAGTGTGAGGAGCGGATTGGTGCGTATCGGCGGGAAGCAGAAGCCCAAGCGGAGGATGGAGGAGCCGGGGGCGGCCACGGGGCTGGTGCTGCCGCCGCTGGCGGAGTTCAAGTGGCAGCGCCACGCGGGTGCGGCGACGCGGGCGGGCTGGGCCGGGGTGGGGCGCCGGCTGCCCTCGCTGGTGGCGCGGGCGTTTCGCCTGGCGTGGCGGGCCGACCGACTCGACACCGTAGTGTGCCTGGTGCTCAACGTCGCGGCCGGTATCGCCACCGCCACCGCCCTGGTGGCCACCGCGGGCGTGTTGGAGCGGCTGCTGGCCGCGGGACCGACCCCGGAGCGGGTGTGGGCGGCGCTGCCCGCACTGGCGTGGCTGGCGGGCGCGGCGCTGCTGCGGGGCGTGCTCTCGGCCGGCGCGGGCTGGGCGCAGGCCCGGCTGGAACCCAAGGTGGCGCGAGTGGCCGAGATCGAGCTGCTGGAGCTGACCACCCGGGTGGAGCTGCGCGCCTTCGACGACGAGGGGTTCCACGACGGGCTGCACCGGGCCTACATGCGCGGGGTGGACGAGGCCCAGCGGGTGATGTCGCTGAGCGTGGACATGCTGACCGGGCTGATCAGCCTGGCCGCGGCCTGCGGGGTGCTGGGGGTCCTGCACCCGGTGCTGATCCCGCTGCTGATCCTGGCGGTGCTCCCCGAGGCGTGGGCGGCTTCGGCCGCCGCCCGGATCCGCTACGTATGGCTGCTGGCGCTGATCACCGGCGACCGCCGCAAACGCATGCTGGACTGGATCATGACCGATCGCTCCACCAGCGCCGAGATCCGCAGCTACACCATGCGCCGGCCCCTGCTGGCCGAATACGCCCACCTCAGCGCACACATCGTCGACACCCAGATGGGAGTGGCACGCAAGCAGGCGTGGGTGCGCCTGGGCGGCGACGCCGCCGCCGGCGCCGCGATCGTCGGCGTCTTCACCGCACTGGGGGCGCTGCTGGCCACCGGCGCGATGGAGCTGGCGGTGGCCGGGGCCGCGGTGGTGGCCATCCGCACCGGCCAGAACGCGATCTCCAACCTCCTGGCCTCGGCCAACCGCACCTATGAGTCCGGGCTGTACTTCGACGACTACCTGTCCTTCCTGGATCGCGCCCGCGCCCGGCTGCCCGCCCCGGCCGCCGCCCCGGCCCCCGCCGACTTCACCGAGATCACCGTGGACCGGGCCACCTTCTGCTACCCCGGCCAGGACACAGCGGCCCTGACCGAAGTCTCGCTGCGCATCCGCAAGGGCCAGGTCATCGCCCTGGTCGGCGAGAACGGCTCGGGCAAGACCACCCTGTCCAAACTCCTGGCCGGCCTCTACACCCCCACCTCGGGCACCGTGTGCTGGGACGGCACCGACCTGGCCGAGGTCGACACCGAAGGGCTGCGCCACCACATCGGCGTGATCGCCCAGGAACACAGCCACTGGCCGCTGACCGCCCGACGCAACGTCACCATGTCCAGCCCCGACGACCCGACCCGCCTTGAGGGCGCCGCCCGCGTCGCCGACGCCCACGCCGTCGTCGACAACCTCGACCACGGCTGGGACACCCTGCTCGACAAGCGCTACGAAGGCGGCGTCGACCTCTCCGGCGGCCAGTGGCAGCGCCTGGCCGCCGCACGCGGCTTCTACCGCGACGCGCCCCTGCTCATCTGCGACGAACCCACCGCGGCCCTGGACGCCCGCGCCGAACACAAACTGTTCACCGCCATACACGACCATGCCCGCGCCACCGGCAGCGCGGTCGTGCTCATCACCCACCGCCTGGCCAGCGTCGCCATGGCCGACCACATCCACGTCCTCGACGCCGGCCGCATCATCGAACACGGCACCCACGACCAGCTCATGGCGGCCCAGGGCCTCTACGCCGAGCTCTACACCATCCAGGCATCCGCCTACCAACGACCCGAGGCCGAAACCGTCCACGACTGACAGTGAAAATCCTTCTGAGACGCGGTCCGTGAAATGCGGACCACGGTGAGCAAGGTCAGGCACAGGGCATGAAGTGCTTCGTCTCGATCACGACGGAGAAGGTTCTCAATTCCGCTTTTATACGGGACTGGGCGTGTTTCCGGTGGAGTTCCGGCCCGAATTCAGCCTGTGCCCAGTAGCGTGTGAGGTGTTGGGCCGGTCGCCTCAGGTGCCGGCCTCCTTCCCCCGTTGACGGCCGCGTCCCCCGCTCGGTCGCCGTTCCCCCTGGGAGCCCCGTGTCCACGATCAAACACCAGGAGGGCGAGGCGATCCTTTCCGCGGACTCGCTGACCCTGACCTTCACCGCCTGGACGGCCATGCCGGCGAAGAAGCAGGCATCGCCTCTGATCATCCCCCTCACCGGCATCGTGTGCATCGAACAGCAGCTCACCCGGCTCAACGAGCGCTATCTGCGCATCGTCACGCCCGGCTACACCCCGAACCGCAAAGTGGCCGAAGATCCACACGTCCTGCACTTCCAGCCGGTCCGCAGCGGCTACGCAGCCGAGGTCGCGGCTTTCGTCGAGAAACTGGTAGCTGCCGTCAACACCTATCGGGCAGGCGGCCCTGCCACTCCACCCGGCTGCCTGGTGGAGGTCGAGGACATCAAGAGCACGGCGGCACCTCGGACCCCCGCCGAGCACGTTCCCGGCGGCCACAGCTCCGCAGGCGTACAGCCCATGGGAAACACCGCCGTCGCCGGGTACCGGTACAACTCTCCGCCGAACTGGCCGGCGCCTCCACCCGGCTGGACTCCGCCCCCGGACTGGCGGCCCGATCCCGCGTGGGGACCGGCACCCGTAGGTTGGCCGTTCTGGGTCCCGGCAGAGCCGCCTCAGCCCAGCCCTGCAGCACCGCCTCCGGCCGCCCATGAGCAACCGCCGACCCACCCGGCCATCGCCGCGCCCTCCAACGCCGGTCCGCCTCAATCGGTGCCGCCCGACGGGCACGTCGACACCGACATCGGCGTGTTCGGTGCCCGCTCCAAGGCCCGGGAACTGGCCGTGCAGGTCAACCGGCTGACCGACGACAACGTCCGGCTGCGCGCCGACCTCGAGCGCCTCGGCGCCCTGGAGGCAGCCGAACTCGAACAGGCCAAGC
Organism: Spinactinospora alkalitolerans; assembly: GCF_013408795.1. NCBI lineage: Bacteria > Bacillati > Actinomycetota > Actinomycetes > Streptosporangiales > Nocardiopsidaceae > Spinactinospora > Spinactinospora alkalitolerans. The sequence continues at coordinate 5,721,841 of NZ_JACCCC010000001.1, read as the reverse complement.
AGCGCCTCAAGGACGACATCGCCGCCCTCGAAGCCGAAGAACGGGCTCAACGCGATCAGGCCGCGGCCGCCCACCGGGCGGCCGCCTCGCAGGCCGCCGCGGAGATCGCCCGACTCCAATCGCGCATGGCCGAGCTGCGCCGGGGCATCGTGGTCACCGAGGACCTGCTGGTCCTGCAGGAGGCCGGTGTCTACGAATACGCCCACCCGCTGGACGACTCCGTGGCCTACAAGGCCGCACTGGCCGAGCTCAAAGACCACATCAAGGCGATGAACCGCAAGGACGGGGGCGCAGTCCAGGCCACCACGGCCTTCACCATGAACGGGTCACTGACCGAGGGCCGCAAGATGGTCGGCGAGTTCTCCAAGCTGCTGTTGCGCGCCTACAACAACGAGGCCGACAACCTCGTGCGCGGCATGAAGCCCTACAAGCTCTCCACCGCCAGGGACCGGCTGGACAAGACCCGGGCCACCGTGGAGAAACTGGGCCGGTCGATGGACATCCGCATCTCCCACCCCTACCACCGGCTGCGCCTGCGGGAACTGGAGCTGACCGCCGACCACCTCAACAAAGTGGCCGAGGAGAAGGAGCGTGAACGCGAGGAGAAGGCCCGGCTGCGCGAAGAACGCCAGGCCCAGGCGGAGCTGGAGCGGGAGAAGGCCCGCCTGGACAAGGAGCGCCGACACTACGAGAACGCGCTCGCGGCGCTGCGCGACAAGGGCGACGAGGAAGGCGCCCGGCGGCTGCAGGACCAGATCGACGACATCGCCAAGGCCATGGACGACGTCGACCAGCGCGCCGCCAACGTGCGCGCGGGATACGTGTACGTGATCTCCAACCTGGGATCGTTCGGCGAACGGATGATCAAGGTCGGGATGACCCGGCGCCTGGACCCCATGGACCGGGTGCGCGAACTCAGCGACGCGTCGGTGCCGTTCAACTTCGACGTGCACGCTCTGCACTTCTCCGACGACGCGGTCGGCGTGGAGGCCGAGATGCACCGCAGACTCGCAGACAGGCGCGTCAACCGGGTCAACCACCGCCGCGAGTTCTTCCGCGCCACACCGGCGGAGGTACGTGACCTGCTGGCCAGTGTGGCCGGAGACCTGTTGCAATACGACGAGACACCCGAAGCCGCGGAGTACCGGCAGAGCATCACCGAAGCCGACGCGCCCGAGCAGGCACCGGCGGCCGCGTCGGGCGGCGGTACGGCCTCATGACAACCGCGTGCCCTCACACGGGAATTCGGTGGCCTGGCCGCCGAGGCCGCCTGCTTTCCGTCTTTCCGTATCGGCCCTTCGAAGAAAGCCCGGGCTGTGTCGGTTCCGAGACTGCGCCTCTGTGGCGCGGCTTCTCCACGGCAGGACGGCGGAAGGCCGACCGGATTAACCGTGGTGGAACTCGCCCTTGGCGGCGCCGTCGAGGAAGCAGGCCCATTCGTGGGGGGTGAAGAAGAGGTGGCCGGCGTCGGGGTTCTTGGAGTCGCGGACGAGGGTGCCGTCGTCGGTGTGGGCGATTTCGACGCAGCCGCTGGAGCCCTGGCTGGCGGTGGCCTTGCGCCATTCCAGGTCGGCGCCGGTGCGGTCGGTCGTCATCGCAGCTCCTTGATCGCTCGGTGGAGGAAGGCGCGGGTGTCCTCCCTGCTGAGGGCATCGGAGGTGAGCAGTTCGAACATCCGGGTGTGGCGTTCGACCTGGTCGGGTTTCTCCAGGTATGCGTTGCCCCCTTGGGACTCTACATAGACCACGTCGGGGTGGGTCGGGGCGGGGAAGCCGATGAGGTAGAAGGGGCCGTCCAGGGCCGCGTGCGCCCCCTTGGCGAAGGGCAGGACCTGCAGGGTGATGTTGGGGCGCTCACCGGCCTCCAGCAGGTGGGTGAGCTGGTCGCGCATGACCGCGGTTCCGCCGACGGGGCGGCGGATGACGGCTTCGTCGAGCACGAGCCCGAGCCGGAACGGCGGGGTGGTGCGGTCGAGGAGTTGCTGACGCTTGAGGCGCAGCGCGAGTCGGCGTTGCAGCTCCTCGTCGTCTTCGGCGAGGCCGAGGGAGGTCTCGTGCAGGACCGCGCGGGCGTAGGCGCTGGTCTGCAGCAGACCGTGCACGAGCTGGGCCTCGTAGGCGCGCAGAGAGGCGGCCTCGTGCTCCATTCCCATGTAGGAGCCGAACTCGGCTGACAGGACGTCTTCGTACTCGGTCCACCAGCCCGGCGTCTGGGCGTCGCGGGCGAGCTGGATGAGCTGCGCGCGCAGATGCTCGGGGACCTCGTAAAGCTCGCAGAGGTCGCGGACGTCGCGGATGCGCGGCTTGGCCTTGGCCAGTTCGATCCGGCTGACCCGGGTGGTGGAGCACTCCAGGTGCGCGGCGGCCTCCTCCAGCTTGACCTCGGCGTGCTCGCGCCATTTGCGCAGCTCCATGCCGAGCTGGCGAAGGCGGATGGTGGGTGCCTGGATCGGCGGCATGCGCTTCCTCCGTGCCCTGTGTGGTGCCACTTGCGCTACGTCATTGTGCCCGTGCCCGGACCGGGAAGACGAGTCGTCTTCCGCTGATGTCGTTCACCTTCATTACCTGTAGAGACTATCTCAGTGCCAATGGCACTGGACGAATGGCGTAGAGCGAGATAGCTTGTTGCTCGTTGCGTACGGCACTTGTCTCTCCGTGGTGCTCTGCCGCGGGCGAAGCCGACCTGGAGGAGTCATGGATGATACGGATGATGTCGTCGCCCGTTGGGTGAGGCCCGGCGGACAGCACGTCGCGCAGGCGCGCACACGGGTCACGGCGCGACTCCGGCGCCTGGGCGTGTCGGTCGAACGCCTCGGCGATGCCGAGATCATGGCCAGCGAGCTGGCCACCAATGCGCTCAGACACGGTGCGGGACCGGTCGCGGTGCTGGCGTGGCCCAGTGACCTGGGCTGTGTGGTGGTCGAGGTCCACGACGCCGGACGCACGCGTCCGGTCCTGCCGTCACCGATCGATCCGGCCGATGTCGATGCGCCGGCGGGATCGGGATGGGGCCTGCCGATGGTGACCGCACTGGCTCGGCAGCGGTGCGGAGTCGCCGAACTTCCCGATGGAGGCAAGTCGGTGTGGTTCGCCCTACCGCTGAGCGAGCTCTTCCCGCCGCAGCCGGTCCTGGCCGGCCTGGTGTGCGCCCGGACCTGGGCCCGCAGCGTCCTCCCCGCCCAAGGCGAGCTCCGGGTTCGACCTCAACCGAGCGGCCTCACGGCCGGATAGACCCCTGTGGCCGCGGGGCCGAGGCGAACAGCGCCGACAACGGGGGCGGTACTGCTCGACCTCCCGCGGTCACAGGGACCCAACCGTCCGCGCGGCCACAGCCGTTCCACCACCACTGCCCCGGCAGTGGCCGCGCAGGCCCACAGCCGCCGCGGTGGCGACATATGGCATCCCCTCTCCCACTCCTGGATGCCGTGGCCGGTCCCTCCTTCCCAGCCGGCCCGCCACCGCGGCCCTTCCTGCAAATGCCGTGGAGTACTGCGTCCAGCCGAGGGAAATCCGCTATGGAGGCGTTGACTGGAGGGCGGTACCCGCCGAGCTGTAGACGAGCCGAGACTCCCATGGAATCCTTCCGCCTGTCCGTTGAGTGATTCCTTCGGCATCCGCCCGCATTCGGGATAGCGTTGCCGGTGTGGAGCGGATCGCGATCATCGGTTGCGGTGGCAGCGGTAAGACCACCATGGCCCGCAGGCTCGGGGCGGCTTTGAACGCTCCGGTCATCCATCTCGACGCCGTCTACTACGACGACGAGTGGAATCCTCTGCCCCAGGAGGAGTTCGCCGCCGCCCAAGAGGAACTGGTGGCCGAGCCGCGTTGGGTGATCGACGGCAACTTCGCCTCCACTCTCCCCATCCGGCTCAAGCGCGCCACCGCGGTCGTCTTTCTCGACATCGGCCCGCTCACCTGCCTGTGGGGGATCCTGCAGCGCCGCCTCGCCCACGGCGGCGGCCAGAACGACGCCACCGGCGTCTACGACCGCATCCACTGGGGTTTCATCACCTACGTGTGGAACTACCGCAAAACCATGGGGCCTCGGGTTCGCAACCTGGTCCTGGAACACGGCGCCCACGCCGAGATCCACATCGTGCGGTCCCGCCGCGCCGCCAACCGGCTCACGGCACGCTTCAAGCTCACCCGGCACCCTACAGGCGGGGCAGTTACCGGATGAATCCGTCCGAATGGACATGGTCGCCGCGGTCGTCACCGTCTTCGCCGAGGCCGACGGCCGCAACCGAAGAAGTCCGGGAATGCACTGAGCGAGGTAGCGGTCTCTTCCGTACCCGAGTGCGCTGAAGCGTGGTGGCGGCCGTTCGTCTCGCTGGAGAGATTGCAGTAAAAGTGAAACTGTCTGTTGTGTATTCAGGAACGCTTCTTACCTTTTAGTGAGGGGTCCGTTTTTCGGTCGATATCTGCGCTGCTCCCCATTGGATGTCGTCGCTCTGCGTACTAGCGTCGTCACCCCGCGCGGAAGCGTGAGGTTGAAGTCGCGTAGTGAGGTAGCCGATGGCTTTCGGGCATCGTGGCGCCACACTGGCCGGTGGCGCGTTGGTGATGGCGGCGCTGCAGAGCTGCGCCGCGCTTGAAGGAAGTGAATCCTCGCCTTCGCCCACGCCGTCCCCGACGCCGTCGGACACGGGGAGTTCGGTTGAGGAAGCGGGTCTCGAAGCCTACGAGAACATGTGGGACGTCGTAATCGAGGCGTCCCACAACGGTGAAGCCGATCCTTCCGACCTTGATCGCTACGCGTCCGGGGACGCACTTGCGCTGATGCGGCAGACGCTGCAGGGCGCCGGCGACGACGGCGTCACCGTTGTCGGCGAACCGGCGTTGGACCCCCATGTCACCGAGGTCTCACCGGCATCGGATCCCGACACCGTCGTCATCCTCGACTGCGTAGACGACTCCCGTTGGGTCGAGCAGGGCCAGAGCAGTCCCACCGAAAGCGAAGCCCCCGACGAGGACCGGCCGCGCAAGGTCGATGCGACCGTCAGCCATGACGGGCTCGCCTGGCGGGTCTCCCAGCTTCGGATCTGGGAGCAGGGGACATGTTGAGGCGCTGGTCGGTCCTTGTTCTCATCTTCGCCGGAGTCGGATCCGTCTGCCTCGCCACGCCGGCGTTCGCTGATGATCCGGAGTTCCTGGGCCGTGCCGAGTGCGGGTCGAACGGCGGTCCCGGCTGCGACGTCTCCGCGGAGTCCGGCCGGGACTCACCGGGATCCTCCTCCGATTCAAGAGGTGACGGTTCTGGAGGCGCGGACACCGGAGGCGGGGGATTGCCTCAAGCCGCTGCGGAGGCCGAGCCGAATTGTGAGGAGGTCGCTCCGGGGGAGCAGGAGTGCGCCACGACGTTCGATCAGCCGGGGATCGCTGACGGTGAGGCCGTCGCCCCGGAGGCCGTTGCCGATGACGCTCGGGACTCCTTGCGGTTGCCAGAGCCGGGAATCGCCACGTCCCCGGGCGCCGATGGTCCGGTGCTGGTGCAGGTGCCGGTGTGGCTGTGGGTGGACGAGGAGACGTGGCGGCCGGAGTCGGCGCGGGCCGAGGTGCCCGGCGGGTCGGTGTCGGTGACCGCGGCGCCGAGGAGCGCGGACTGGTCGATGGGCGATGGAGAGGTCGTCTCCTGCACCGGTCCGGGGATGCCGTTCGTGGTGGGGCGAGATGATCCGGCGGCGCCGTCGCCGGAGTGCGGCCACACCTACACGCGGGCCTCGGCCGGAGAGCCGGGCGGCGTATACGAGCTTGGGCTGGATGTCACCTGGGAGGTGACGTGGGAGTCCTCGGAGGGCGACGGCGGTGAGCTCGATCCGCTGGTGACCTCGTCCTCGGCGGAGTTCGATGTGGTCGAGTCGCAGGGATTGGTGGAGGCAGCGGGGTAGACGGGGGATGCCCTGAACTGCTGCGGAGGGAGTTCAGGCCAGATGGCGGGAGTTGCGGACAGGACCGACCGGGAACAGCCGGACACCGGCCGGGAGCCGGTGCGGCTGCTGGGCGCGGGGCCGCGGCGCTGGCGGTGGCTGGCGGCCGGTGCGGGGCTGATGGTGTTGGGCGCGCTGGCGGTGGTGACCGCGCTGGGCCAGGTGGACCAGCGCAGCGGGATCGTGGCCGCGGCCCGTGATCTTCCGGCCGGTCACGTGGTGGGGGCGGGCGACCTTCAGGTCGCCGAGATCGCCGGCGGGGAGAGTCTCGCGGTGATTCCGGCCGCGCAGCTCGACGTGCTGATCGGGCGGACGGTGCTCGCCCCGATCGGCGAGGACGCGCCGATCGCGGAAGGAACGCTGGGCGCCGACGCGGACCATCCGGGCGCGGGCGAGGCGGTCGTCAGCGCGAGCCTGGCCGACAACCGGGTCCCGGAGTCGCTGCGGAGCGGTGCGTACGTCTCCCTGATCACCACCGGGCAGGGCGAAGGCGACGGCGGCGGTGATTCTGCGGACGCCGAGGAGTCCGCTGCCGCCTCGGGGCCTTCTGAGGTGATCGAGGCCCGGGTGCAGACGGTGACTCCGCCGGGGGAAGGCGGTGAGGAGACGCGGGTGGAGCTGGTCGTGGACGGCGTCGATGCGGCCGAGGTCGCCCGCGCGGCATCGGCTGATGCGCTGGCGGTGGTCGAGGTCTCGGGGCGGGGGCGCTGATGCGCACGATCGCGCTGTTCTCGCTCGGTGGTGCTCCCGGGGTGACCACGCTGGCGCTGGCCTTGGCGGGCATGTGGCCGGTGCGGGTACCGACGGTGATGGTGGAGGCCGATGCCTCCGGCGGCGACGTGGCGGCGTGGCGGCGCATGCCCAGCGGGCCGGGGCTGGTGGAGTTGGCCGCGACGGCCCGCAACGACACCGCGTTCACCCCCGCGGAACAGCAGGACGTACTGCTGGACCACACGCAGAGGCTGCCGGGCGGGCAGTCGGTGTGCACGGCGCCGGTGACGACCGACCGCGCCGGCGGCGCGGTGCGGCTGCTGGCTCAGCATCCCGGCGTGCTGCGGCCGGTCACCGACACGGTGACCGTCGTGGACCTGGGGCGGCTGATTCCGCGCGCCCCGGCGGTGCACCTGGCCGCGTTCGCCGACGTCGCCCTGCTGGTGGTCGGCGACGATGTGGCCCAGTTGAAGCGGGCCAAGGAGAGCATCGCGGCGCTGCGGCTGGGCATCAGCGGCCTGGGGCTGGTGGTGGTCGGCGGCAGCGGAGGGACCGGGCAGGTCAGCCGTGCCGTGGGGGCGCCGGTGTGGGGCCGGATCCCCGTCGACGAACGCGGTGGGGCGTTCCTGCGCGGCGAGTACCACCAGGCTCGTCCGCGGCGCCGCCCGCTGCTGGCCGCGGCCCGTCGGCTGGCCCACACGATCATCGACGCCGAGGAGTCCGGGCAGCACCTGGCGGAGGTGAACGCCTCATGAGCGAGCCGCTGCACGAGGATCCGGCACGCGTGGTCGATCCCGCCTTCAGCGAGACCGTCGCCGAGTGGAGCCGCTACGTCGCCGCCGAGGCCACGCGCCGGTTGAGCACGGCGGTGGCCGACGGCGATGCGCCGGGAGGGGAGGGGTACCGGCGCCGCGCCGAGCGCACCATCCGCCAGGTGCTGGACGAGGCCGCGCAGCGGGCGCTGGGCCAGGGGCGCCCGGTCCTGGACGCGGCCACCGAGCAGGCGGTGACCCGACGCGCCGCGGCGCAGGTGTGCGGGCTGGGGCCGCTGCAGGAGCTGCTGGACGAGCCCGAGATCGAAAACATCAACCTCACCGGAACCGACGTGTGGGTGCGCTACGCCGACGGCCGGCGCGAGCAGCGCCCGCCCGTGGTGGCCGATGACGAGGAGCTGATGGCGCTGGTGCGCCGCATCGCCGCCGACTCTCCCTCGGGGGAGCGCCGGTTCGACCCGACCGCGCCGATCCTGGACATGCCGCTGGCCGACGGGTCCCGGCTGAACGCGATCATGGAGGTCGCCCACGCCCCCGTCGTCTCCATCCGGCGGCACCGCTACCGCACCACCACACTGGGCCGACTGCGCCGACTCGGGACGTTGGACGATGTCGCGGTGGCGCTGCTGCGCGCGGCGGTGCGCGCTCGGCGCAACATCGTCATCACCGGCGGCACCGGGGCCGGCAAGACCACCCTGCTGCGCGCTCTGGCCGCGGAGATCGGATCATCGGAGCGCATCGTCACCATCGAAGACGTCGCCGAACTGGGCCTGCAGCGCGACCGCCGGGCGCACCCGGACGCGGTGGCCCTGCACGCCCGCCCACCCAACGTGGAAGGGGCGGGCGAGGTGACGGTGGCCGAGCTGGTGCGGGCGGCGCTGCGCATGTCGCCGGACCGGGTGATCGTGGGCGAGACCCGCGGTAGCGAAACCGTGCCGCTGTTGAACGCGATGAGCCAGGGCAACGACGGCAGCCTGACTACGGTGCATGCCGCCTCCTCGGAGGGGGCGTTCGCCAAACTGGGGGCCTATGCCGCCCAGTCGGCCGAGCGGCTGCCGTTGGAGGCGACCGCGCTGCTGGTCGCCACGGCGGTGCACCTGGTCGTGCACATCTCCGCCACCCCGGCCGGGGAGCGGGTGGTGACCAGTGTGCGCGAGGTTGTGGGCGCCGAAGGTCGGCGGGTGGTCTCCAACGAGATCTACCGTCGCGCCCGCGACGGCGGCCTGCTTCCGGCCGCGCCGCCGAGCCCGGACACCATCGACGCCCTCGCCGAGAACGGCTTCGACATCTCCCGCCTGGTGGGCGGCGAAGCCCGGGGATGGGCGCCATGAGCACCTCCACGCTCCTGCTGGGACTGCTCGGGGGCGCCGCACTCGGGTTCGGGGTGTGGCTGCTCCTGCTCACCACGTCGGCCGCGCCCCGGAGTGCGGCGCGGGCGCGTCTGCGGCCCCTGGTCGGGGACCGGCGCCGGGCGGTGCGCCTCGTCGGAGCCGTCGGCGCGGGCGTGCTGGGCTGGGCGTTGACCGGTTGGCCCGTCGCCGTGGTGCTCGCGGCGGCCGGGGTGTGGTGGCTGCCCGCCCTGCTGGGCCCCGACCGCGGGCACGCCGAGCGGCTGGCCCGGATCGAGGCGGTGGCCTCCTGGACCGAGCAGATCCGCGACCTGATGGCCGGTGCGAGCGGGCTGCAGCACGCCATCACCGCCACCGCCCCTATCGCCCCTGAGCCGATTCGCGCCGAGGTGGGGCGGCTGGCCGACCGGCTGCGCGCCGCCCGCTCCCCGGACAAGGCGCTGGCCGACTTCGCCGCGGCGGTCGACACCCCGACCGCCGACCTTGTGGCCGCGGCGCTGGCCGGCGCCGCGAGCCGCCACACCGCCGACCTGGGCACGCTGCTGTCCAGCCTGGCCGAGGCCACCCGGGAGCAGGCGGCGATGCTGGTGCGCGTGGCGGCCGGCCGGGCGCGGGTGCGCACCGCGATGCGCATCATCGTCACCGTCACCCTCGCCCTGGCCGTGGGGCTGCTCGTGTTCAACCCCACCTATCTGGCGCCTTATGACGGCCTGTTCGGGCAGGTGGCGCTCGCCGTGATCGGTGTCCTGTGGGCGATCGCGCTAACCTGGCTGGCGCGGCTGGCCCGCACCGATCTGGGCCCTCGCATCCTCCGGCCCGACACGCAGGAGGTGGGGGCGTGAACCCGTTCGTCCTCGGCGCGCTCGGCGGAGGGCTGCTCGCCGCCGGGTTCTGGCTGCTGGTCGCCGTGCGCTTCGCCCGGCCGAGCCTGGCCGAACTGCTCGCCGACCCGCCCCCGCTCTCGCCGAAGCCCGTCACCCAGCCGGGCGGGTGGAGCGCCCGGCTCGGATCGGTCGGTGTCCCGGTGCTCTCCGCGTCAGGCCTGCCCACCGCGCGCACCCGGGCCCGGCTGGAGATCTGCGAGCGCGATGTTCCCGGCTATCTGGCGGAGAAGACCACTACCGGCCTGCTCGGGATCTGCGTCCCGCCGCTGCTGGGCGCGGTGCTGCTGCTCGCCGGTGTGGATGTGGTGTCGCTGTACGGCGTCGCCGTCTGGGGCGTCTTCGCCGCTGTGGTCTGGCTCGCCCCGGACCTGTCGCTGCGCGACGAGGCGGCCAAGCGCCGCGAGCAGATGCGCCACACCCTGGCGGCCTTCGCCGACCTGGTCGTGGTGGCACTGGCGGGCGGCGCGGGCGTGACCGGGGCGCTGGACGATGCAAGCCGGGCCGGCTCCGGCGCGGCCATGGCGCGCATCCGCACCGCACTGCGCGCCGCGGCGGTGCGCCGCCAACCACCCTGGCAGGCGCTGCGCGCCCTGGGCGAGCGCTACGGCGTGGAGGAGTTCTCCGAGCTGGCCGCCGGCCTGCAGCTCGCCGGGGCCGACGGCGCCCGGGTGCGCGCCTCCCTGGCCGCCAAGGCCAAGACCCTGCGCACCCAGCACCTGGCCGCCCTCGACGCCGACGCCCAGTCCGCGACCGAACGCATGAGCCTGCCGGTCGTCCTCTTGTTCGCCGGATTCCTCGTCCTGATCGGCTTCCCGGCCCTCAGCCTCATTCTGACCAGCCTGTAGACCCCGCGGAGGGGAGACTTCGATGCCGAACCGAACCACCGCCCACATCGCCGCCCGCCTCACCAGCCGCTCCGATGCGGGCTACTCCACCGAAACCGTCGTCGTCATCGCCCTGCTCGCGGCGCTCGCACTGGGCGCGCTGGCGGTGATCGGCGAGGCCGTGATGGACCGCGCCGAGTCCATCACCCTGGAGTAGTCCCATGCCCTCGCGCCGGACCCGAGCCGATGACCGGGGCAGCGCCGAACTGGCCATCGCCACACCGCTTCTGCTCCTGCTGGTGATGCTGGTCGTGCAGACCGTCCTGTGGGCCCACGCCGGACACGTGGCCCAGACCATCACCCACCACACCCTGGCCGCGACACGTACGGTCGACGCCACCGAAGCCGACGGCCGGGCCACCGCCGAGCAGGTCGCCGACCAGCTCGCCGGCGACCTCCTCACCGACGTCCGGGTGGACGTGGAGCGCACCGACATCACCGCCCGCGTCACCGTGCAGGCGCAGGTCCCCAGCCTGCTGCCGGGCCTGACCTGGCCGATCCGACACCAGCAGGAGGCACCGGTGGAGCGCTACGTGCCCGCGACCGGCGGTGCACCGTGAACAGGCGGCACGAGCACGGCGGCGCCTCGGTCGAACTGGCGCTGCTCACCCCTCTGCTGGTGCTGATCGCCCTGCTGGCGGTGCTGGCCTACCGCGTCGTCGCCGCCGAGTCCACCGCCGACGCCGTCGCCCACGCCGCCGCCCGGGCGGCCACCCTGCAACGCACCGCCGAAGGCGCGAACGCGGCCGCGCACGACGCCGCGGCGAACGCACTGCGTACGCACGGCCTGTCCTGCACCACCCACATCCTCGACCTCGACACCTCCGGCCTGGAACCCGGCTCAACGGTGAGCGCGAACCTGACCTGCCGCGCCGACCTGGCCGACCTGTCCGGACTGGGCGTGCCCGGCACCTACGAGGCGCAGGGCACCGCCACCGCGGTGGTCGACGTCTACCGGGGACAGCCATGAACACGCTTCGGAGCAGCGACCGCGGGCAGGTGACGGCCTTCGTCGTCACCGTCTCCATCGCCCTGATCCTGCTGTTCGCCCTGGTGCTGGAGGGCGGAACCGCACTGGGCACACGCAGCCGCGCCCTCTCGCTGGCCCAGGAAGCCGCCCGCGCCGGCGCCCAGCAACTCGACCTGACCGCCTACCGCGCCGGACAAGACGTGACCCTCGACGCCGACGCCGCCGAACAGGCGGCGCGAGACTTCCTGCGCCAGGCCGGCGCCGAGGGCACCGTGCAGGTCGACGGCGACACCGTCACCGTCACCGCCCGCCTGAACCACACCTTCACCCTGCTGCCGCTGGGCACCCGCAGCCTGAGCGGAACCGCCGGCGCCGGTCCCCACACCAGCCCATGAGCACACCGACCACAGCCCCGAGGTGAGACAGCCGTGGCCCGAGGAATCCAACAGCTCAGCGCCCTCCTGGTGACCATCGCCCTGCTGACCGGACTGCCCTATGCCGCCATCAGCCTGCCGGCCTGGCCCGACCTCGAGCTTTCCCTGACCGGCGTGCTGGCCCACCTGCGCGGCGGAGCGCTGCCTCCCGGGTTGGGCGCCGCGGCGCTCATCATCGCCCTGTGGGCGGTGTGGGGCCTCTACCTGCTCGCGCTTGCGGCCGAGGCCACCGCGCGGCTGCGCGGCCGACCGCCGCGCCGACGCCTGCTCGGCCCACTGCAGCTCGTCGCGGCCAGCGCGATCGGCGCCACCCTCACCGCCCCGACCGCCCACGCCGCCACCACGGCCGCACCCGCAACAGCCGAGCCGAGCACCGCGGGCACTCATCCCTCCACGCAGCCGAACAGCACCAGTGCCGACGAGCTTCCGGCAGGGGAGTCGCCGAGCGGGCTCGTCGAGCGCGAACGGGCCATCGACGGCTTCGGCTACGACTCCGCCCTCCTGACCGAAGACATGCGCGAAGACCTGGAACCGGTCGTGCAGATGATCCGCACCCACGGCACCACAGCGCCGATCACGGTCACCGGCCACACCGACCCCGCCGGCGCTCCCGACTACAACCAGGCCCTCTCCGAACGCCGTGCCGAGGCGGTGGCGAAATTCCTGCGTACGCAACTGGGCGAGGCGGCACCCGCCGTGCAGACCCGCGGAGTCGGTTCCGACCAGCTCCTGGACGGCGCCCCGGATGCGGCCCAGCGCCGAGTGGAGATCGCCTACACCGTCGTCACCCGCCCACCCGGCAAGCCCACCTCGTCCGAACCTGAAACCGCGGCGCCGCAGGAAGAACAGGACGACACCACTGGAGACGAGGAGGGCCAGGCGGTCGTGGTGCTGGAGCTGCCCTCCGGCCTTCTGCTCACCGCCACCACCGTGGGCGGGGCCGTCGGCGGCTTCGCGCTGGGACGACGGCGCCGCAGCCGACCAAACGCCCCCTCCTCTCAGCCCGTCGAGGCATCTGATGACACCTGCGACGCCGGGACGGTCGGAGACGAGGACATCCCACACTCAGACGAGGCAGCACCGGTGCCCCGTATCGACGCCCACGCAGTCATCGACCTGAAGACCGGCCTCGGCATCACCGGCCCCGGCGCCCATGACGCCGCCCGCAGCCTGCTGACCGCCGCACTGCACACAGCCGAGGAAACCCCGGCCCTGAACCTGGTCATCCCCGCCGCAGACCTGGGCCTGTTCCTTGGCGAGGACGGAGTCGCCCTGCTTGCCGAGCGCGAGACGCCAACGATCACCGTCGCCGACTCGCTCAGCGACGCCATCACGCTGCTCCACGCCGAACTTCTGCTCCGCCGTCCTGACGACGATCTCGATGAGCCCACCAAGAACGAGGACGAAGCGCCGTCGGCGGCACCGTTCCTTCTCCTGGCCGGCCCGGACCCCGCACACACCCCCGAAATCGAGGCCCTGCTGCGCCAGGCCGGCACCAGCCCCGTCACCGCGGTCCTGCTCGGCTCCTGGCCGCCCGCCACCTGCACCATCAGCGGCACCCACACCGTCACCACGGCCGGCCCGCACCTGGCCCACCTGCACGGCGCCCGCTGGCCCGGCACCGACCGCGGCAGCGTCCTGAGCCTCCTCGTGGACCTGCCAGCCGCCACCTCCGAACCCCGTGGGCGTCACCACGGCGGTGCTACGCCGCACCAGAACGGCACCACCCTCCAGACATCCGCGGAGAACCTCACACGCCCGCGATCAGAGGCTGAAGCAGCAGCCTCCGGCCAGGAGCAGTCACCCGTGGCGGTGCGCGTCCTCGGCCGCATCACCATCAGCGCCCACGGCCGGCCGCTGACACTGCGCCGCCGCTCCGCCTTCGAGGTCACCGCCTACCTCGCCGCCCACCCCGACGGCGTGATGCTCGAGCGCGCCGTCGAAGACATGTGGCCCGGCGAGAACGCGGCCCGCTCCACCCGCCGCTTCCACGACGCCACCAGCGCCCTGCGCACCGCCCTCCGAGACGTCCTCACCGACGACGAACGCCCCGTCATCCTGCACGAGAACGACCGCTACCGACTCAACCCGGAGCTGGTCGGCGTGGACGTGTGGGACCTGGAGGCCGCCATCACCCAAGCCGAGGACGATGGAGCAGAAGGATCGCCCCAACCGCCCCTGCGGCACGCTGTGGCCGACTACGCAGACTTCGCCGCCGAAGCCGGCTACGCCTGGGCCGAGGAGATCCGGCTGCGCCTGCGTCGCCGCCTCGTCGACGCCGTGCTGCGCTGCGCCTCCCACAGCGGCCACGATGACGCACGGACGCTTCTGTCCCGCGCCGTGGCCATCGACCCGCACAGCGAGGACGCCCACCTGGCCCTCATCCGGCTACACCTGGACCACGGCGATACCCGCGCCGCCACCAATGTTTACCGAAACCACGAACAGGCTCTCCGGGAAATCGACGCCGCCCCCACCACGCGAATCCGCGACCTGATCGAAAACATCCCGGAAAGCGCATAACGGAGTCCCTGTTCCCGCGCTGAATCACTTACCCTCGAAAAGAATGCTGCGACGCTCCAGTCCGTGTGCGGCCGGATCGGAACATGCAGGCTGACTCCTCCAGCGATAATTTCCGGATAAATACTCCGGCGGTCTCTGGGTTGCGTTGACATAAAGGTTCGGAGCTGAGCTCCCCGCCGATTCCTCTCTTTTGGCCGCGCCTGGTTTCTTGGTCCTCTGTGTCGATAATAGATTGTTTTCTGATTGCTAACCGGGTCTCTGGCCCTGTCCAACGGGTACCCGATCCGCCGGTCGATCCCTCCACCCGTATGAGCGACCACCCTTGCGTACGCAAAACCCCTGGCCGGCGATTCGCAGGGCCGGTCGGTGTCCCGCCCGACAGGTGCGGAGCGCCTGAGCAGACTCTCCTGGTGATGGATGACGTCGCCTGATGGGGTGGCTTGTATTCGGCTGCTGTTTTCTGGTGATTCTTTCCGGTTTTCGTGCTCGCTGGTTATTCATATCTCTTGATCTCGCTGGTAGTGCGTTCGATTCTCTGGATGAGAGGTAAGGTGTCGGCGCTTTCGTGCGCTGAACTCCGCTCGCCACTCCGAGGGTCCGGAATATCCGGCGTCGGCTGCCAATCGCCTTTCATTCGGTGGTCCCTGCTGCGTGAAAAAGACGAACGAGTTTCCGTGTCCGGCGTTAGATGATCTCGCGATTTGGGTATTAATGACAATGACCAAGCAATACAGTTCATCGCGAGGAGGCCGGTTATGGCCTGGTATGGAATCTGGCACGGTTGGCCATTTTCACTGTCCGGTACGGACGATCTCGAGCGTTTCGGTTCGCTCGCTGACGTCGCCGAGGTTCTGAAATCCCGCTGTGAAAGCGGCGCGGTGTGGCTCCAGCACTTCGACTACGTGTCGCGCGAGCCCGAGAGCGTCTACACCCCCGCCGTGACCGAGGAAAGCTACATCGACCTTTACCGCTCTGCTGACGCTGACCTGTCCTGCATTGAGCGGCGCGCGGTGTTCGGTCCGCGCGGCGGGGTCCGATTCGAGTAGCGCCAACCCTTCTCTCTTCCTGTAGTGCCGTTCATGAGGTGTGCCATGTCTACTTTCGTCATCGACGGATTCACTCCCGACCCTCACACACTGGTCATCGAGCCTGCGGGCGTGCGCCCGGACATGCGCGAGCGCTGGTCCTATGAGCTGTTCTGCGGTGACCGACTCGTCTTCTCCGGATCCGACCTGGGCAGTCCCAGCGGCGTTACCGAAGATGAGGTAGCCGCGCACGCGCTGCTCTGGCTCACGCTGCAGCCGGGCGACACCGACGGCGAGTATTTCGCCGACTACACCCCCGCCCAGATCGAATGGTGCGGAGAGTACGCCGAATCCCTCGTTACCTGCCTCTATGACGAGAACGGTTGTGAGGTGACCGACCTTTCGACCTACCGCGTGGACGACTGCGCATAACCGGACATCGGGCGCCGCCCCGTTTTCCGGGACGGCGCCCGCTGAGCGGGATTGGAGTACTCCCATGGTTCTGCACATGGTCACCAACGTTCTCAGTTACCAACGCGAGGAACGCCGCGCGGTCTGCGGTGTGTGGGTGCCGTTCTTCACCTCGGCCGTACACGCCGATTCCTGTGAATACGCCACCTGTGACGCCTGCTGGCAGGAGCTGCGCAGGAGCGACCCCGACCACTACGCGAAGATGCAGAGCAACCGGCGAGAGCTGATCACCAAATGGAACAGCGGCGACCGTCGCCCCTACCCGTTCCCTGCTCTCGATGCCGCACACGTCCGTAAGCGGCTGGACGTCATCGGCCGATCCCGGGTCTTCGCTCTGGTGGGAATGGAGCCGTTCAACCGTCTGCGCGCACAGGTGATGGCAGCGGCTGAATCCGGGGGCGGAACGGTCCGACTCAACAAGATGCAGGCGATTGAACTTCTGGTTGACGAAGAGCTGTGGGGCTACGTCACCACGGGCGACAGCAGGGAAATCGCCGTCAATCCCGATTACCACGCCTTTGAGCGCCAGCTCCACGCCTACTACCTGCCGGATTCCTCCGACGCCTAGACGGTCGTGCGGATCTCTGTTTCGGCTCGCAGAGCCTGCGTTCTGCGAGCCGCTACCGAGACCGTGCCCGAACCATCGGATTCCTGGTGGAGGTCACACCATGGGAAAGCAGAAAGGGAAGCTCACCCCCGAGCAGCGACAGGAACGACTCAAGGCCGCACACGATCGACTGACGCACGCCGTTGACGGCCTGCTCACCTCCGAAGGATGGCGCGCGATGATCGCGGCGCGCGTGTGGCTGCGCCGCTACTCGCTGAACAACGTGCTGATGATCATCTCGCAGTTCCCGGATGCGACCGACGTCCGTCCGCTGTCGCAGTGGAACGAGACGGGGCGGCGCGTCCGCAAGGGACAGAAAGGCATCCGGATCTTCGCGCCGTGCCGCTACAAGGTGCGCGACGACGACGGCAACGAGGAGACCGACACCAACGGCGATCCCGTCTTTCAGGTGCGCGGTTTCAAGCTGGTGAGCGTCTTCGACGTCTCCCAGACCGAAGGTGATCCCCTGCCCGCTGCGAGCGACGCCGCGCCGCAGGAGCTTCAAGGGATCGCGCCCGCGCGTCTGTGGGACGGCATCGCCCGACAGATCACCGCGCGCGGATTCACCGTTGAGCGCGGCGACTGCGGGCACGCCTACGGCTGGACCAGGTGGGACACGCGCACGGTACGCATGCGCGCGAGCGTCGACGAGGCGCAGGCGGCGAAAACCCTGGTCCACGAGCTGGCGCACATCGCCTGCGACCACGAGGCACGCCGCACCACCACGCCCCGTGCGCTGCTGGAGGTCGAAGCCGAATCGGTCGCCTGCATCGTCGTCGGCTTCGCGGGACTCGATTCACTGGCCTACTCCGTGCCCTACGTGGCCGGATGGGCTGGCGACGCCGAAACCGCCCACACCAGCGCCGGACGCGTGCTGAGCGTGGCCGATGCCATCGTCACCGCGCTGGAGAACGCGGCCGACACCGACCCTCACGCCCGGATCGGCGACGCGGCGTGAGTCAGGCGGGGCTCGCTCTGGACAGAGAACGGGCCCCGCGCACCGTTCCCGGTCCCTCACGCAACACCGAAAGGACGAAGCGATGGCCGTATTCACCCTCACCCTGCACACCCATATCCCCGACGACGCCGAACCGCTGACGGAGGCGAAGGCCGTAGAGGTCGGCGCGCTGTTCGGCGCCCTGCTGAACGGTGTCGTGCGGATTCAGGGCCCCGACGACGTCGTTGTGCGCCCGCTGGCCTACCGGGTGCGCGTGCACGAGCGCGGCGCGCTGCTGGACCTGCGGTGCACGGCTCCCGGTGCCGGTCTCGCCGCGCTGGGATGGCGGCTCACCCTGCGTCAGATGCTGCGAGAGTCCACCCTCTTCGACGGCTGGAGCGTCGACGTCGGCCCCGTCAGCACCGTGCACGGCGACTCCTGACACCACCGATGGGGCCGGTCGAGACAGCGGCCGACCCCACCCCTTCCACCCCGGTCCCTCACACAGGAACGGAGCCACACCATGGCCGTGCTGACGGTCGAGATCTTCGCCCACGCCCCCGAGGACACCGACCCCGCCACCCTGCCCGAACACGACTGGATCGCCGCGCGCTTCCGGCACGCGCTCGCGCCGCTGGCCTGCGACCCCGCCGGCGCGCTGCCGCTGATCGGCTACGCGATCACGCCCTATGCGGGCGCGGCCATGGTCGAAGCCCAATGCGTCACCGGATCCGGTACCGAAGCCATGGACGTCATCGCCGCCCGGCTGGAGGCGGCCATGCAGGACCACCCCGACGCCTTCGGCGGCTGGCACCTGCACGCCGGACTCACCCACATCCACATGAGCGACAACTAACCCCGCTGGCCGGGGCGGGCTGGACAGAGCCCGCCCCGGCCTTCAACCGACCCCAGTCCCTCACACCCCCACCGCACCGTTTGGAACGGAGGAACCGCACCATGACCACGACCACCGACACCACCGGCACCGCACCGAGGTTCACCGCCGGCCGCGCCGCGCTCGCTGATGCGCTGACCACGGTCGGGCTGGCGGTCGGCTCGCGCCCCGCCGTGCCGCTGCTGGGCGCGGTACTGCTGGAAGGCCACCCCGACGGGTGCCTGAAGCTGTCGGGATTCGACTACGAGACCGCGATCACGGTCACGGTCCCCGACGCCGCCACCGCCCCGGGACGGGTGCTCGTCGACCACGCCGAAACCGTGCGGATGCTGTCCGCGCTGGTCAAGGGCAAGAGCAAGCGCAAGGCGGATGCGGTAGGGGTCACCATCGCCGCGCCGAGCCCGGACGCTCCCGCTATGACCGCCAACGGCTACACGGTGCCGCTGACGGCCTACCCACTGGCCGACTACCCCACCCTGCCCGAGGCGCCGCCGACGGTGGCGGACCTGGACCGCGAGCGCTTCGTCACGGAGTTGGGGCGGGTGCTGTGCGCGGTCGGCCGTGACGACACGTTGCCGATTCTGACCGGCGTCAACATGGAGGTGACCGGAAACGGGCTGACGCTGGCCGCCACCGACCGCTACCGGCTGGCCGTGGCCCACCTGCCCACCCAGGACGGCACGGACGGGGCGGCGCTGGTGTCGGGGGCACTGCTGGCCAAGCTGGCCAGGAAACTCACCGGACAGCGCGTCACGCTGGGCCGTGATCAGAACCTGGTGTCGCTGGACTGCGGCAACGTGCGCGTGGTCACCCGCCCGATCTACGGCGAGTTCGTCAAGTACCGCAAGCACCTCCCGGCCGGCATGCCCGCCTCCTTCACCGCCGAGCGCGCCGAACTCCTGGCGCTGACCGCCCAGGCCGAGGCGATTCTGTCGGCCAAGCGCCAGAGCAGGAGCCTGGTCGGCATCACCGTCACCCCCGGCACGCTCACCGTCGCCCCGCTGCTCTCAGAGCGCGCCGACGACGTCGCGGCGCCCGAGCTGACCGCGAAGACCGAAGGCTACCCCGATGAGCCGATCCGGTTCGCCTTCGACTCCAGGTTCCTCACCGACGCCGTGACCGGCATCACCGGGGAGACGGCGACCGTGCACACCGGACTCGTCCCCACCCGGCCGGCCGTGATCACCGAGACCGGGCAGCGTCCCGGTGACCCCGCGGCCTACCGGCACCTGCTGATGCCGGTCCGGCTGTCCTGACGTCCGCCTGTGGGGGCCGGTCGGGACAGCGACCGGCCCCACCCGTCCCCAGTCCCTCACCCCATGCCGGAGACCCGCTATGCCCGAATCCAGGAAGAGGCTCCGCACACCTCCACATCCCGACGTCGACCAGCACGCCCACGCCATCGCCGAAGCCGTCGATGCGGCCTGGCACCGCGCCCACGGCTACGGGCACCTCGAAGTCCCCGCCTCGGTCGTCGCCGCGCTGTCCCTGCTCGCCCCGCCCGTCGAGGAGCGCGACGCCGCAGCCGACCACATCACCGGCCTGTCGACAGAGGAGTTCGCGGCGTTCATGCGCCACCAGTGGGCCGCCTTCATCAACCTTCGCCTGGACCTGATCAACCCCGTGTGGCCGCTGGCGGCGGTGTGGCACGGCGAACACGCCATCACCGGCACCACCGTGGACGCTGCCCGAAGCGCGGCGTGCGCCGCGCTGACGGCAGGACAGCTCCACCTGACCGGCGACCGGGAGACACGTTGGGAAACCGACCTGTTCGGCGTGCTGATCACCCTCATGAAGGGCCGCAACGCGCGCGCCGCGCACGGCCAGTACTACACACCGTCACCGATTGCTCAGCTCATGTCCCACATGCTCGGCATCGCCGACGGCGAGACGATTCACGAGCCGGCCGCAGGTACGGGCGGGATGCTGCGCGCCGCCGCTCAGGTCATGCGCGAGCAGGGCCGTTCCCCGGCGTCGGCGGTGTGGGTCGCCAACGACGTCGACGCACTCGCCGTGGCATGCCTGGCGGTCAACGCCGTGCTGTGGGAGCTGGGCACCCACGTGGTGATCGGGGTCGGCGACACCCTGACCGAGGAATGGATGAAACGCGCGCCGGCCCAGCGCGCCGAAACCATCCGCATCGCCGATGACATGCGCCGACTCCGACAAATGACGCACGCGTTCGAACCGGCCCAGCGCCTCACCGACACCGTCGCACACGAGCAAGGCGACACGGGAGGCGAGGCGGCGTGAACGGCTACAGCGCCACCATCGACGCGTGCATCCCGCCCGGCCACGACCGGTTCAGCGACACCACCAGCCCCTACCCGGCGCACCTGCTCGAACAGACCGTGATCTCAACCGCGGTGGCCATCCCCGTCACCCGCTCCTTCCGGATCACCGGCCGGCACGTGGCCGCCCATCCACGCGGCGCGATCCTCACCGTCGAGTGCACCGACCGCGACCGCGCCGCCGAACACACCCTCCGAGCCCTGCTCGACCCCGCCCGACACGAAGGCGAAGCGCTGTGGCGGCCGTTCGCCGCCTGGAACTTCACCCTCACCGAGATCCGCCCCCACCCCGCCAACACCTGACCGTCCACGGGGCCGGTCGGGACACCGGCCGTCCCCATTGCCCCAGTCCTTCACACCTCCATCAGAAGGAGAGAAGTCCCGTGCGCATCCGACTCACCGAGCGTCAGCACACCGAGCTTGTCCACGCCTCCACCACCCCCCGGCGGCACCTTCCGGCCCCAGGCGCCCAGCACCACCCTGGCCTCCCTGGTCGATCTGGGCTACGCCCTGTCCGCGGCCTACGGTCGGCCGCACCGGATCACCCCGGCCGGGCGCGCAGCCATCGCCGGCGATGAGAACGGGGCCCTGACCTGGCAGCGGCTCACCCCCACCCTGCGCGTGGTGCTGTGCGCGCTCTTCGACGGCCGCGATGCCGACCACGTCGGCCCCGCCCTCGCCGTCAATCCCGCGAGCTTCAAGCGGCTCGCCGCCGCGGGCTTCATCGACAACGGCGGCCGCAACGACGCCGCCCATTCCGAGCTGACCGGCAAGGGTCGCGATGCCGTCCTGCGCATCCGCGGCGAACGCCCGGCGATCGCAGAACAGGACATCACCGAGGTCTACGTGGACGAGCTGTGCGTCGGCGACACGTTCGTGGAGTACGGGCGACGCTGATACGTGGCGCTCCCGCCCGCCGACGGCGGCCGGACGCCCGGCGACATGACGGTCTCCGCCCACGCCGACGGCGACCCCAGCGGGACCGTGTACACGCTGAACCTGCCGGGCGACCGCGCGCTGAAGCGCTGAACCGCCTAGCGGGGCCGGCCGGACAGGACCGGCCCCGCGAAAACACCTGATCCCCAGTCCCTCACAAGAACCGAAAGGAAGAGGCAGAGCCCAGAGTAACCAGCGATCCCATACCGTCGGTAGGGGCCGCCGTCGATCCGGCCACCCATCAGGTCATGGCCTGGACGAGCGCGCCCGGACAACGCGCTTACCTCGTCCCTCTCCCTGCCCGGACCTGGCCCGTTCCCGGATCTCGCCGATCCTGACCGCCGCCGACACCTCCGAGACCATCACCAAAGAGGGAGACGACGCCGAGTAACGCCCCGAAAAAGCGAAGAACCGACCGGACTCGCCGGTCGGTTCTTCGGGCCGTTCCGTGCCTAGCGACCAAGCAAGACAGATCATCACGGCCACTATCCAGGCTACCGTGCGGTGGCGTCGGTGTCGCGAGCTTGTAAGTTCCACCTTGAGCTGCCAGCCGAGATCTCCATGACCAGCGATTCACGATCTTGAATCGGCAACCCTCCGCTCAGGCTCAAACCAAGGTGACGCGTAGCTCAGTAACGCCGTAGACGGTCGAGGCGTACTTCATGCTTGCTGCACTCGGCTTCTGGGCATCGACCCGTATTCCGGATCGGCTGCTGCCGCTCACCTGCCCTTATGTCTGCTTTCTTAGGGAATGTCACTATTTTAAGTGGCCACTTCGGGTAAACCCCTATCTTCTTCTATAAATAGGCGTTACTTTGTAGCTGACCATTACATTGATTATTGAAGGGGAAGCCTTGGAGAAGATCAACCTGGAGCGAACGGACTATCCCGATGACAAGGTCGTCTTCTTTGCGATGCCATACGAGACCAAACCGATCAGCGACGGAAGCCGGCAGGACTTCCAAGAGCTCTACGAGCATGTCTACGCACCTGCGGCGATGGACCTCGGCCTCACTCCTCGCCGTGCCGATCTCATCTTTGGCACCGGCCAAGGGGTCCTGGAGGCGGCCTGGCGAGGGGTCCAGGGCGCGGGTGTCGTCGTCGTCGACTTCTCCACACGCTCCGCAGATGTGGCGCTGGAGTTCGGGTGGGCGATGTGCCTGCACAAGCGCGTGGTCGTTCTTGCCGAGAACCTCGAAGACGTGCCGACCGATGTCCGTGGGCTGTTGCGCCCGATCATCTACTCCTTCCATGGAATGGGTACTTCGAAGATGAGTCGGGAGCTCAAAGATCAGCTACGCCAGGCTCTCAGCGAGCCGGCCTCGGCTGAGATGACGCTCAAGCCCCTTGAAGGCCACGCTGAGCCGAGCCATGCCGAGATCGTGGCGGTCGATCCGGAATGCGTGATCGTCCGCGACCTTCACAACCGCCGGATCGCTGAAATGCGTAAGGACGATGTGGATTACCGGCGTGAGATCCCCAAGGACATGACCACGCGGTTCAAGGTGGGCAGGGAGCTCGACGGCACGATCATCATGGAATCCGATGGTCGCTGCCGGTTCTCTCAGCGCGTCGGGCAACGGAACCCGTGGGCCAACCTCAAAGCCGAGTACCCGCAGGGACATGTCTTCACCAGCCGGGTGGTCAACCGGACACAAGCAGGGGCGTTCGTCGCGGTCGCCCATAACGTCAACGGTTACCTCCCTGGAGCGGATCTGCAGCCGGGCACCGAAGTCGAGGTCGTCGTCATCAACGTCGACCCGGACCGACAGAAGATCCAGCTCGCCTTGGCGCAGCAGGCCACCGTGTCCGCATCACTCTCCTCTTCGGACGACTACCCGAAGGTCGGGGAGCGCGGTCCGGGAACCGTGTGCCGGATCGAGGTGTCCAGGGGCTTCGTCCTGGTCGAGCTGGACGGCTACCCCGGTAAGAAAGGGCTCCTGCACTACTCGAACATGCCTCCGGAGCTGTGGACGGCGATACAGGACGGCTCTGTCTCCCTCGGCCACCGTCTGACGCTTCAGGTACGAGAAGTCCGCCCAAGCGTCAGGAATCCGGCGAATCGGGAGTTCGCCCTGCAGGTGGTGGAGCATGGCGAACACGCACGGGCAGCTGGAGAACCCGGTGGCGTGGCGACGAGGCCGATCGAGAAAGAACCGGTGACATGACCGGCTCCCAAGGAGTTCGAGAAGTCACCGACGGTGTTCCAGGGCTCGCCGACCGCCTGTGGAATCGTGCCGTCACCCCTGAGGACTATGTGACGGCCGCAGGTGAGAAATACCAGGCTGCAGTGCTTGAGCAGTACAGGCTGTACGTCGAGATGGCGGATCGGGTCAGCGCGCGCCGGAGCCTGACCAACACCTTCTTCCTGACGGTCAACGCGACCCTCATCGCGATGGCGGGTGCCTTCGGATCCTCGGTGCTGAAAGGCGTGTCCGTCTGGGGAGTCGTGCCAATCGGCCTGATCGCGGTGTGTCAGTGCGCGGTATGGTTCCTGCTGATCCTCTCCTACAAACAGCTCAACGGGGCGAAATACCGGGTTATCGGCGAACTCGAGCGGCGTTTGCCCGCACTGCCCTACCGGGACGCTGAGTGGCTGGAGCTGGGAGAGGGCAAATCGTGGCGGAGGTATGTGCCCCTCACTCGGGTCGAGCTAGGGGTGCCTGCGATCTTCGCGGCGTTGTATCTGCTGATCGTGGTTGCCGCACTCATCAGCAGGTGACGGCGATGGTAGGAAGGAGGGGGCGGGCACGTCTGCCCCCTCCAAAGCGGGATCGGTGGGAACGGTCTGTAGCCGGCGGCGAGGTGTCGTCGGTGGAATCTGGGAGGAAGCAGGCAGTGAGTCCGGAGACCCGGCGTGACCGCCTCCGTGCGCAGATGTCGGAAGACGTACGGGCCGCTGCGCGGGAGATCATCACCAAGCAAGGGATCGAGGCGCTCACACTCGCCGAGATCGCTCGCAAGGTGGGGGTGACACCGGCGGCTCTCTACCGGCACTTCGACGACTTGGCGGATATCGTCCGGTACACGGCCCGGGACATCGTC
The DNA here is from genome assembly GCF_013408795.1 of Spinactinospora alkalitolerans. NCBI lineage: Bacteria > Bacillati > Actinomycetota > Actinomycetes > Streptosporangiales > Nocardiopsidaceae > Spinactinospora > Spinactinospora alkalitolerans. The sequence goes on along the minus strand of NZ_JACCCC010000001.1, from coordinate 5,697,180 downwards.
TCCGAGCTCACGAGTGAACTGCACGCCGTGGTGGATGCGCAGCCCGAGGACGACATCGCCACGCGTCTGATCGCGCCGTGCCGGGGCTTCCGGCGGTGGTCGCTCGACCACCGCCAGGAGTTCAGCCTGCTGTTCGGCACGCCAACATCGGCTGCGGGGAAAGCCCACGAAGATGTGACCAGCGACTGGGTGCTCCAGCTTGCCGCAGTCTGGGGCCCGATTTTCCTGAGGCTCTGGTCCACCCGCCCATACGAGATCTTGGACGATGACGAGCTCGATCCGCTTTTACGTCAACAGATGGCGGATTACCGCAAGTCAACCGGTGTGGACATGCCGCTCGGGGCGCTCGTCGTCTTCCTCTCCTGTTGGCGGTCGATTTATGGAGCGGTCGCGCTGGAGGTGTTCGACCACTTCACGCCGCTGATCGCCGACCAGGAACCGATGTTTGAGCTGTTGATGTGGGAACTCCTCACCCGATTGGGACTCGGGGATGAGTACCGTCCTCCTCGTTCTGACGGTGCACATCCGAAGGGCTGACCCTGGCAAGAACGGTCCCCGAAGTAATGTCTCGTCATCTGATGTCCCTCACTGATGTGCCTAGTCTGACTGCTCCCATGAACCGTGGGGAGTAGAGCTCGCTCTCGATCGACTCGGTACGGACATCGCTGCCGGTGGAGGGGGCGTTGATCATCTGTCCGTCGCCGATGTACATGGTGACGTGGCTGGGGGCGGGGCCGGGGGCGCCCAGGTCGGTGGTGTCGTAGAAGAGCAGGTCTCCGGGTTGGAGTTGGTCGAGGCTGACGCGTTGGCCGGCGTGGTACTGGTCGGTGGTGACGCGGGGGATGCCCACGCCGGCGGCCTGCCAGGCCTTCATGGTGAGCCCGGAGCAGTCGAAGCCCGCCGGTCCGACGCCGCCCCAGATGTAGGGTTTGCCGACCTGGCGCAGCGCCCATTCCACCGCTTTACGGCCTTGTCGGCTGCCCGTTCCGTCGTCGGTGAGGGGTGGCAGCGCGTCGAAGGTGTCGATGGCGTCCAGGACGTCGGCGACGTAGGTGCGGGAGTGGTTGTAGCGGAACAGGGTGTCGGAGAGCTGGGCGCGGTCGGTGAAGTCGACGCCGCCCTCGCCTGCACTCAGGCACAGTTCCCTCGCGCTGGCCAGGGCGGAGTCGTAGGCGTTGTGCGGGTTCTTTTCGCCGTCGCCGTTGCCGTCGGCGCCGTAGGTGTCCCAGCCCGAGGGCAGGTGCTGGTTGGGCCCGACGGCGCGGTCGTATTCGGTGTCGCCGTCGTAGCGGCCGTTGTCGGTGTCGTAGTGGGGGGTGAGGTTGCCGCCGTTGCCGGTGCCGTCCAGGCGGGGTCCGATCATCGGCGGTGAGACGTCGCCGTTGGGTGCGATGTCGTGGCCGGCGAGCAGGCTGGATTCGATCTTGCCGATGCCGGCCAGGATCTGCCAGCGCATCCCGGTGCACTGGGGCTCCATGCCTTCCAGCGCTTGGGCGGCGCGGACGTAGGCGTCGAGCAGCGTGTCGGGGATGCCGTCGACGTGGGCGGGCGCGGCCTGGGTGTCGTGGTCGTCGAGGACGGTGGTGACGGCGGAGAAGGCGAGGCCGATCAGAACGAGGGGGACGGTGAGGCCGGCCAGGCAGCCGGGGCTAGCCAACGTCGGCCTCCGGCCATCCGGGCGGGAACGCCTGCTCTGCCCTGCTGTCGTTCAGGTCGATCAGTCGGCGCGGTGTGGAGGAGCCCAGGGGCGTCCACACCTTGTGGGCGGGGTGGGTGCCGTGGATCGCGGTGGCGGTGGGCACGGGTGGGCGGGGGATGCGGTGGTGCAGGTTGTCCGCGCGTTTGGCCGAGGGCAGCCGGAACAGCACGATGCCGCGGTTGCCGGTGAGCCGGGCGAGTTCGTGGTAGGCGTCGAGCTTGGCCTCCAGGCGGCGCAGCGGCTCGGTGCCGGTGTCGTATTCCAGGAAGAAGTCGATGGCTTTATTGGCGTCGGTCCAGCGTCCGGCGGCGTCGGGGCGGACGATGTCGCCGAACTGGTGCTCGCAGTCGCGGGCGGTGCGCCAGGCCAGGCGGGTGCTGTGGGTGCGGGTGTGGGCCGTCAGGTCGACGAAGAACTCGTTGACGCCCAGGGTGTGGGTGAGGGATGAGCGGTAGGCGAGGGTGAGGACGCGGTCGCGCCGGTAGCCGAACTCGCGTGCGGTCTGGCCGTGTTCGGCGGCGAGGATCTCGGCGCCGGGGGCGTCGAGGACGTAGTGCCAGGGCGCGGTGCCCACCGGGGTCCAGGGGCGGAAGCGGTCCAGCGCGCGCAACGCGTAGAGGACGGGCAGGCGTTTCTTGGCGGTGTTGTAGGAGCCGAACTCCAGGCGGGCGAGCTGGTCGGTGGTGAAGACCCGGTGGTCGTGGACCAGGCGCATGATGCGCAGGTCGCGCGGGGTGAGGCGGGCGATGAGCCGGTGGATGGCCTCGGGCGTGGTGCGGGGGCGGACGGGGCCGCGATGGTCGGGTCGGGTGGGTGCGCGCATGAGCCGGTGTCCTTCCTTCTATGGAGCGGGCTGGGTGTGGGCTCGGGCGGTCTTGCGTACGGCGGTGGCGCGTCCCTTGGCCGGTGGCGGGAGGGGGCGGGTGCGCAGCGTGAAGGAGGGAGACAGCGCCCCGCCGGAGACCAGGCGGGCGGCGGCCTGGTAGGCGGCCAGGTGGGACAGGTCGTGCTCGGCGAGGTTGGGCCGCACATGGCGGGCGAGACTGCGGGCGTCTTCGGGGCTCACGTCGAAGAAGACCTTGCTTCGGGCGTTGGCGGAGACGGCTTCGCGTAGGTCGCGGGGGAGTTGGGAGAGGTCCTGGTGGGCCAGCACCAGGCCTGCGCGGTAGGCGCGGGCTTCGGCGAGCATGTCGTCGATGCCGTAGGGCAGGGTGAGGAAGTTCTGGCACTCGTCCAGGTAGATGCCGATGTCGCGGCGCTCGGATTCGGCCTGGCGGGCGCGGGAGAGCACCGCGTTCCACACCTGGGCCAGCAGCAGCGAGCCGAGCAGGGATGAGGTGTCCTCGCCGAGTACGCCCTTGGGCAGGCGGGCGATGATGACGGCGCCGTCGTCGAGCAGGGCGCGCAGGTCGAGTCCGCGGTCGGTGGTGGCGAGCAGGTCGCGGGCGAAGCCGCGTAGCAGCACGCTGCGGAGCTTGTTCATCAGCGGGGCGGTGGCGTGGGCGCGGGCGGGCTCGGACAGGTCGTCGAACCAGCCCCAGAAGCCCTTCAGCACGGGGTCGTCGAGACTGGCGGTGGCGCGGCGCCGGAAGGAGGCGTTCTCCAGCAGGCGGGGGATGTTGGCCAGGCCGGCGTGGCCGGTTCCGGCGAGGGTGAGGCAGGCCGAGCGCAGGATGTCCTCGGTGCGCGGCCCCCAGGAGTCGGCGAAGATCCGGCGGAAGATCCCGGTGACCATGTCGGCGGAGCGCTCGCGCTCCCCGCGGCCGGCGGCGAGCACGTTGAGCGCGGGCGGGGGCGCGTTGTCGTCGGGATCGATCAGCACCATCTGGTCGGCCGCCTCCTTGGGGACGCGGGAGAGCAGGTGGTCGGATTCGCCCTTGGGCTCGATGAAGACCAGGCCGCGGCCCTTGGCGACGTCGTCGAGGATCATGTTGAGCAGGAAGGTGGTCTTGCCGGTCCCGGTGCCGCCGATGACGTGCATGTGGTGGCGCGCGTCGGCCACCCGCAGCCCGATCGGGCGGGCCCCGGCCGCGTCGGCGAGGCCGAGCAGCCGGGTGCCGGGGTCGTCGGCGGCGATGCCGGGCGGGGGCGGGGTGGGCCGGGCCGGAGCGCGCTCCAGGCCGGGCACGGTCTCGTCGACGGGCAGATGCGCCACAGCGGCGAGTTCTTTGGCTGAGAGCAGGTCGCCGTGGCCGAGCCAGCGGGCGTGGGCCAGCCGGTCGGCGAGCAATGGCACCCACCGGCGGCGGTAGTGGTTGAAGCCGGTGAACACCGCGAACGCCGCGGCGACGGCGTGGGCGCGGCCCCGGCGCCGCTCCCGCCCCTCGGCGCCCTCAGCGGGGTGGGTGATGAGGTAGCGGACGCAGGTCTCCAACCTGGGCGCGGTCGACTTGGCCAGGATGGCACGGATCTCGCCGGAGACCTCGGGGCGCAGGGCCATCAGTGAAGCGCTGCGCCGACTGCCACCGGGGGTCAGGGCGTCGAACACCCCGGCGCCTGCGCTGTGCGCCTGCCTGAGTTGGGCGGCGGCGCGGTTGGCGCGGCGCAGCCGCCGCCCGGTCACCGGACGCACCGCCACCTGCACCAGCACCTGCTCAGCGGGGGCGGGGGCGCCGGCCGCGCCGATCAGCGAACGGATCGGGTCGTCCTCATGCTGGGCGGCGATGGGGTAATGGTCCGGGCGGGCCAGCCGCAGGTGCCCGCCGTGGGTGCGCACGGTGGCGCGGGGCGGGACGGGCCGGGCGGTGGCCGCGGCGCCGGGCCAGGCCGCCTCGACGGCGCGCTCGACCAGGCCGGGCGGGGTGGGGCCGGGGACCCACAGCCGCACATGGAGCCCGTGGGCGTCCATGACGTACTCCCACACCACGTGCGGCTGCCCCGACAGCAGGCGTTTCCAGGCGGGCCGCAGCAGCCCGAGCATCTGCGTCCACAGGGCCTCGGCGCCGGACAGGTCGCTGTCAGGGGGCGGCAGGATCTCCACCAGTCGCGCCTGGCGTGCCCATGCGCGGTGCCGCAGCCAACCGGCGACCATCCGGAGCGCCAGGAGGACGGCGACGGTGACCAGGGTGGTCAGTAGCAGCGTCCAGCCGTGGACGGTGATGAGGCTGATGACGAGGTCGGCCAGAGCGGTGGGGAACTCGTCAAGGTCGGTCAGCAGGTTCACAGCAGGTCGTCCTCCTCATCGAGCCCGTCGACGTCCAGGGCGGCGTCGGCGGTCCCGTCGGGGCGATCGGGAAGATTGAGTTCGGCGGGGTTGGTGGTGACGAGCTGGTGCTCGTAGTCGCTGGCCACCACCTGGAAGGCGACCCGCCGGTCTCCGCTGCACAGCAGGGCATCGCCGGGGGAGGCGGTGAGCAGGTGCTGCCGCTCGCCGTCGGAGAGCCCGAAGGCGGCGGTGATCTGGTCGATGGCCTGCGGGGCTTGGCGCATCAGCACTTGGGTGGCGGAGTTGGCCACGACGGCCTTGCCCAGCTCGGAGCCGAGGACGTCGGCGGCGTCCTGGGTGGCGACCGTGAGCCCGACCCAGCGTTTGCGGGCGGCCTTGGCCAGCCGGAACAGGAACTTGGCGCCTTCGGGCTCGGCCATCAGCAGCCAGCCCTCGTCCACCAGGACCATGCGCGGGTGATCCGGTGTGGAGTCGGCGACGGTGCGCCAGATGGAGTCCAGCGCCATCAGTGTGCCGATGGCCTTGAGCTCCTCAGGCAGGTCCCGCAGACTCCAGGACACGAGATGACCCTGCGGGCGCCGGCTGGTCGGGGCGCGGAAGAGTTCGCGGTGGGAGCCGGTGGTGTAGGGGGCGAGCTGGACGGCGAGGTCCCGGGCGTGCTCGTCGGGTTCGCTCTGCAAGGTGGCGACCAGGTCGGCGAGCAGGGGCGCGGGCCGGTTCCAGGTGCGCTCGTCGGCGGTGATCCCGGCCTGGCGGTAGGTGGCGATCAGCGCTCGGTCGAAGGCGGCGCGCTGGTGGGGCGAGAGCGCGCCGCCGAGCATGACCGCCAGCAGGGTGTGCAGGAACAGCGCTCTGCGGGACAGGGCATCGCGTCTGGCTGATCGGTCCAGGGCCAGATCGAGGGGGTTGAGGTGCACGCCCGGCGCGCCGAGCCGGATCACGGTTGCGCCCACCGCATCGGCGAGCCGGGAGTACTCGTCTTCGGGGTCGATGACCGCGGCACTCACCCCGGCATACATCGACCGCAGTAGATCCAGCTTGCAGAAGTAGGACTTGCCAGCGCCGCTGCGCGCCAGGACGACGGTGTTGTAGGTGTCCAGGGCCCAGCGGTCCCAGACCACCACGCCGGAGGAGTCGGAGTTCAGACCGTAGAGCACGGCGGTGGGCGAGGCCTCCACGGCCAGGTCGGGGCTGGCGAAGGGGTAGGAGGCCGACAGGGCGGCGGTGTCCATGCTGCGGCGCTGCTCCACCAGGTCCACGCCCAGCGGCAGGCACGAGGTCCACCCGTGGAGCTGGCGGTAGGTCGCGGGCCGGGCGTCCAGCAGCATCGAGGAGGCCAGCGACTGGACGTGGCCGACCTCCTCCTCCAGCTCTTCCTCGGTCGTGGCGTGGACGGTGACGTACAGCCCGACGCGGAACAGCTTGCCCTCGCCGCGGGCCAGGGAGGAGGCCATGTCGCGGGCGTCTTCGGCGGCGCCCTCGGCCTCGAAGTCCTCCAGCTTGCCCTTCTCCGCGCCGGTGCGCGAGGAGGCCTCGAGCCGGGCCATCTGGCGGCGCAGCCTGTCGGCGGCCACGTTGGGCGGGACGGGCTCGACGTGCAGGGACACATCCAGACGGCCCGGATAGGTGAGCAGCGGTTCCAGCCAGCCGTAGCCGACCTCGGCGGGGTAGCCGACGACGACGAAGCTCGCCGCCGCTCCATCGCCGAGGCGGATGCGGCGGGGCGCGATGTCGACCTCGGCCGCCACCGCATCCCCGCGGTTGGCCGATCGCTTTGTCCGGGATCTGAACAGCGCCATCCTCATGCCTCCCGCAGCGTTTCGGGGCCGGTAATCACCGCGTCCGGGGCAGCTAAGCCCTCCGGCGGCGCGGCACCCGCACGGGTGGGGTTGGTCGCCGAGGCGAGCACGGCGGCGGCCCGCGGCCCGTCGAGCACGGCCGCGCTGCTGCCGGCGGCGGCCAGCGCCCGGATCGCGTCATCGGCACGCCGCTTCACGGTTGCCGCGGCATGCCGCCCCTGCCCGGAGGGTTCGCGCAGCACCAGCAGCACATGCCGGTAGAGCAGGTCACGGGTCTCGGCCAACCCGGTGAGGAAGTCGGCGTGATCGGTTGCGGCACTCTGCAGTGCCGGATGCGGCAGGGCCGGTGCCGCCCGGTCCAGGGCGGCGATCAGCGGATCCAGCCGCACCGACTCCGCCCGCACGAGCACCTGGATCGGGGTGGACAGCGAGTTGAGGTAGCCGGCGAACCCGGTCACCAGGGCGGCCTGCTCATCAGGGGTTCGCAGCCCGAAGTTCACCGTCGAGCACGACAGAATCACCGCGGCGCCGTGGGAGCCCAGGTCGATCACGCCGTCGTCGCCGATCGCCTCCAGCGGCAGATCCAGCGGGGCGGGCAGCGGTTCGGGCTCGGCGCCGATCCAGGACGGGAGCTCGAGCGGGGCGGGAATGCCGGTGACGCGGCGCTTGGGAAAGCGGTGGAAACGCAGCGCCGCCAGCAGGAATTGATCCAGGCCGAGGCCGTCGCGGCGCACCAGTGCCGCGGCCACCGCTATCCCCATGGTCGGCACCGTGATCGCCGCCAGCACCGGGAGAGGGAGGACGTCCTGCAGCCCGCTCACGGCGGCCCAGACCGCGATGGCCGGGGCGCCGATGATCAGGAGCTGGCGGGCGGTCAGCCCGGCGAGGATCTTGTCTTCGCGTTCCACATCGGCGGGCATCCGCACACGCATTCACGACCTCCTTCGGCGATCGGGGCGCTGGTAGTGGCGCGGTTTGGGCCGGATCGGCCGCTTCTGCAGCGCAGGCGCAGCAGAAGGCGGTGTGCGCGGCGGCGCCATGGGTCTCGTCGGCGGAGTCGGCACGTTCTTCGATGTCGAGGGCGGGTGCAGGCGGTAGGCCGGACGCATCGAGCGGTGGCGTCGAGGATCCGGGGGCGGGGTCTGCGGCGGCGGATCGGGGCGGTGCTGGGAGTAGCCGCCGGGGAAGTGCCGCCCGCCCGACCGCGCCTGTCGAGCATTGAATGCACCGGAGCCGAAACCGCGGCCGGACTTCGGCTGGGACCGTGCCCCGGACCCCGACGTCCCGGACCGCGCAGACCCCGATGCCGAAGCCCGGGAACCGGAAGACCACCGCTCGGAAGAACGCTGCGATGAGGATCCGGGGGAACCCTGCGCGGGCCCGGACAGACCACGCGCGGGGCCACCGGAGATCCCGCCGCCCGGCGCCGGCCTTGGGGGCGACCCGGGAGCGAAGCCGGGAGAGGCCCAATAGCGGTTACCGCGCCCCCAGCGGCGATGACCCGCACCGCCGGAGGGCGGACCCCACGGGCGGCCTCCTCCAGGACCGCCGCCCCCGCGTCCTCCGGGGCGGATACCGCCTGCTCCACCGGATCGGGCTGCGGCGCGCCCGGCCATGGCGCGGCCGATGTTGCGCAGCACCAGGACGCTCAACGCGAACTTCGCGGCCTTGAGCACGGGGGAGGTCTGGTAGTTGAACACCCGCTTGAACGCCCAGAACGGGATTCGGACCAGGATGTACATGCAGCAGATCAGCACCCCGACATCGGCCAGTGACCCGGCCAGGCCTTCGGGGTCGATGAAGTCCATGTCCTCGCGGGACAGGAAGATCGTCATCGCGATCCGCAAGGTCAGCGCCTGGGTGACCTGCACGAGCAGCAGCGCGCCCATCGCGCGCCACCACAGCCGGGCCAGTCCGTCGGTCTGGGGCAGGGCGTGGCAGGCCAGCGCCAGCGGCGCGGCCGCGGTCAGCAGGATCCACAGCATGATGCGGATCAGCAGCGCGAAGAAAAAGAACAGCTGGAGCAGGCCGGCCACCGCGAACAGCAGCAGCACGATCAGCAGCTCACCGACCGGATCCTCCAGGATCCGCCCGATCGTCTCGGCCACGTTGTCCGGGGTCGCGGTGCCGCTGAGCAGGCGCAGCGAGACCGCGTTGCCGATGTCGGCGAGCAGTTCGCACAGGAACCAGGAGGCGTTGGCGCCGACGAAGCCCAGCACCAGCCGCGGTGCGAGCTCCTTGACGCCCGCGGAGGTCTGCACCGTCTGATAGGCCGTCATCAGCACTCCGGCTGCGGTGACCACCAGCACGTAGACGGTGTTGGTCACGGCCAGCGACGTCGACCACGCCTGCTCGATCCCGGGCGGCGGCGGGGGAGTGGTGACCATCCCCGTCGCCGCGACCATCAGGTTGGCGTCGACGAACTCGGCGATCACCCCGACCAGCCAGCCGTTGAACGCCTGGGAGACCTTGCAGGCGTAGTCGAACATCCCGCACTCCCGGCCCTCGGGCTCGGGCGCCTCCTGCTCCCCGCCATCGTCCTCGGGCGGCGGGCCGGGCTCGGGACCCGGTGAGGGCGAAGGCTCAGGGCCGGGCTCGGGTTGGGAAGGCTCTTCCTCCGGCGGCGGCTCGGGCGGGGCTCCGGGGGATGGCTGCGGCGGCTCCGCATCGGCCGGGGCGGCGGCAACCGGGGCAGAGACGGCGGTTGCCGCCTCGATTCCGGCAACGGCCGATGCCACAAGGAGCAGTGCCGCTGCGCCGACGGCGATGCCGGATCGGGCTCGGGCGGTCATGGCCTACTCCAGCCCGATGAAGCCGCGCAGGATCTCCACCAGCAGCGGCGCCAGCAGCGCCACCCCGTAACCCAGCGCGGAGTACTTCAGGGTGTCCTTGGCCTTGTTGACCTCGCCGGGATCTCCGCCGGCCAGCAGGTAGCGCAGGCCCCCGATGGTCAGCAGCAGCGTGGCCAGCGCCACCAGCAGGCCCACCACCCAGTTGCGGATGTTGTCGATGACCTCACCCAGATCGGAGACCCCGGGCTGCTCGGCTTCGGCGGCCAGCACCGGCGCGCCATCACCGAAGACGGCAACGCCGACCACAGCGGTGAGGACGATGAATACGGGAATCTGCTTTTTCGGGACCGGCATAGCCGTCACCTCAAAAATGGAGCACGGATCAGTCGGTGAAGGGGCGGGTGCGCCGATCTCTCCTTTTCTGTCTCGCCTCTACTCTTCAAAGGACGTTCCTCGGCCGTGCCCCGCCCCTTCCAGATGAGAGCTGTTAAGTGCTCTCACTCATAGATGCAGAATTGGAGGGCCGTCTGCGCTCACCTACGCGGCGGCTTTTTCTCCGGCCACCGCGCGCACGAGCCGGGCTTGGGCGTCTCGGCGGTGGCGGCGCGCGGTGATGTAGGACAGGCCCAGTTCCTGGGCGACCCGGTTGAGCGGCCGGCCCTCCAGGTAGGTCCGCGCGATCAGCTCGGCCTCCAGCGCACTGACCACCCCGCCCTTGATGGCCTCGGCCAGCACCGTCACCGGGCCGCGCGCCGAGGCCGCCACCGCCTCGGTGGCCGTGGGCTCACGGTGGCGCTCCCGGCGTCGGGAACGGTCCAGCGCGTAGCGGTAGCGCATGCCCGCCTTGCGCGCGGCATAAAGCAGCCGGCCGCACACCGCCGCGGGCTCCAGGGCCATGGCCCGCATCTGCGCCACCAGCGCGGTCAGCATCTCGGCTTCCAGGTCGGCCACCTCATCGCCCAGGCCGTGGCGCAGCGGTCTGCGCGCGCCGTACAGGCCGGGCAGCGCCAGCCCGGCGGCGACCACCGTCCAGGCGGCATCGCCTCCGCGCATCCGGGTGATCATGCGCCGCCACACCTCGTCAGCGGTCTCAGACGAGGCATGAGGCAGCCAGCGCCCCAACTCGGCGGCGCCGACGGTCTGCTGCGGAGCCCCGGGCACGTCGGCGACATCGAGCACCGGATCGCCGGGTTCGCGGGCCAGCAGTTCAAACGAGCGGCGCAGTACGGAAAACGGAGTGGAACACGGCATCGGTGAACTCCCTCGCTTGTCGGGAGCCTCCATGAAGCCATGGCGCATTACGCAGAAAACGCGCACGATATTCGCCGATGGATCTGCGAGAACAGTGCGCAGATCATGCGTGAGTAGAAATCCGTCGGTGCAGGGAAGGCGAAGCGAAGACGGCGGTTAGCGCGGGCGTGTGCGCATGCGGTGCGTACGCACGGCGGAATCCGATGCCGAAAAGGTGAGCGCAGACGGCACTCTTGTTCTGCATATACAGATAGGACGTTTCCCGGCCGCCGCCGACACCTGCGCATGAGCCCAGACCGACTCCGCCCGCATCGCGGGCAGCCCCGCCTGCGGCTGCTCCACCTCGACGCCGGCATCGGCTCCAGCGCACTGCTGCTGCTGGCCGCCCAAGGCGCCATCCCCGGCTTCGACTACGCCGTCTTTCCCGACCCCGGCTGGTACCCGGCCGCGGTCTATACCCACGTACGCCGACTGAAGCGCATCGCCGCCGACGCCGGAATCCGCCTCATCCACACCCCCGCAGGCCACCCCACTGCGGCACACCACTGCCGCGCACCGGCGTTGCCGCTGCACAGCCGAGACGCCGATGGAACCCTCGCCCGCCTGCCCAACGGATGCGCGCGCTCCCGGCCCCGCGCCGTCGAGAGCGAAGCCGAACGGCTGCTCGGCAACCTCGCCGCCGATGCAACGCCGGAGGGCGCCGATGCCGAGTGCGCGGTCGGGCTCGGCGTCGACCACGCCGCCCACGCCACACGGTCCGAGGCGGAGCGTCTGCGTTTCACCTATCCGCTGCTCGACATCGGCTGGACCCGCCGGGACTGCCGCGCCTTCCTCTTCCTGCGCGGCCTCGCCGATGTCTTCGACCCGCTGTGCATCGCCTGCCCCAACCGCTCGGACTCCTCCTGGGCCGAGTTGAAGGCGACCGACCCTGCCGCATGGGAGCAGGCCGTGGCCGTCGACGCCGCGATCCGGCACGGGTATGCCGCCGCGGCAGCACGCGGCATGCCGTCCGGCAGCACCTACTACCTCCACCACGACCGGGTCCCGCTGGCCGAGGCCGACCTGGACGCCGACACCGGACCCGACCCCGACCAGGGCTCCCCGTGGGCATGCCGCGACGACCAGGCCGACAACGGCACGCGAGGCGGTGACGCCACATGATCGCCCCGGCTTACGACGACGGTCGGGTCCGGCTCTACTACGGCGACGCCCGCACCGTCCTGACCGAATTCCCCGATGCCTCGATCGACTGTGTGGTCACCTCACCGCCGTACTGGCGCAAACGCGATTACGGCGTCGAGGGCCAGTATGGGCTGGAGGAGACCTTCAACGGCTACGTCGACACCCTGCGCTCGGTGTTCGCCGAGATCCACCGGGTGCTGACCGACCGGGGAACGCTGTGGCTGAACCTGGGTGACTCCCACATCGCCGCCGCACCCGGTCCGCGTACCAACCCCGGCGCTCTCGACGGCACTCCGAACTCCCGTACCGTGCCGCGTGGATTCGGCGAGAAACGCGGGCTCACCCCGAAAAACCTGGTGGGCATCCCCTGGCGGGTGGCGTTCGCGCTTCAGGGCGACGGCTGGATCCTGCGATCGGCGATCGTGTGGCACAAGCCCAACGCCATGCCCGAATCGGTGACCGATCGGCCCGCCACCCGATACGAACTGCTGTTCCTACTGGTCAAACAGCGCTCATACTTCTTCGACCTCGACCCGATCCGTCAACCTCATCAAGGCCCGCGCAAACGAGGCTCCAACCGCTACACCGCCTACGAAACCGGGGACGCGGTCGGCTCCCGACACACCCTCGACCCGGGGCAGAGCCACCACGCCCAGGGACGCAATCCCGGCGACGTCTGGACCCTCGGCACCCGCCCGAGCCGGCACGGCCATCACGCCGGTTTCCCCATCGACATCCCCCAGCGCTGCATCGCCGCCGGATGCCCGCCGAGCGGCACCGTGCTGGACCCGTTCTCCGGCAGCGGCACCACCCTGGTCGCCGCGCGCAACCTCGGTCGGCATGGAATCGGCATCGATCTCCAGCCCGCCTACCACGCCATCGCCGTCGACCGACTGGCCGAGGAGGTGGAGGCGTGACGATCCCCTACCACGAGGACGAGGCCACCCGCATCTTCGTCGGCGACGCCCACGACGTGCTTTCCGGCATGCCCGACGCCTCGGTGGACTGCGTGGTCACCTCACCCCCGTACTGGGGGCTACGCGACTACGGACACCCCGACCAGTACGGCGCCGAGGACAGTCCAGAGGACTACATCCACACCCTGTGCACGACCTTCGATCAGGTCCATCGCGTGCTCGCCGACGACGGAACCCTGTGGATCAACATCGGCGATCGCTACGCCGCCAACTCCGATGGCTGCCGACGCGGCCAGGGCTTCCACGACCGGCAACCCTTCACCCGGCCGGCCTCGGACTTGGCGCCCAAGAACCTGCTCGGGTTGCCGTGGCGGCTGGCGTTCGCACTGCAAACGCACGACTGGGTCCTGCGCAACGCCGTCATCTGGCACAAGCCCAACGCCATGCCCGAATCGGTGACCGACCGGCTCTCCTGCCGGTACGAGCACATATTCCTCTTCGTCAAGCAGAGGAGGTACCACTTCGACCTCGACCCGATCCGCCGCCCCTACACCGACGACCGGACACTGCCGCGCCGCAGCCGTACCGGCGGCACCCGGCGCAACTCGATCACCACCACCTGGCCGCCCATCGGCGGAACCCGGGGTACCCAGGGCTGTACCGGTCCCAGCGCCCGACGCCGCTCGGGTACCGACGGCAAGTACGCCGACGCTGATCCGGCATTCCGCGGCAAGGCCCACGGCACGCAGATGCAACCAACCGGGACCCGGCATGCCGCGGCACACCCCAACGGCCGTAACCCCGGTGACGTCTGGACCATCCCCACCCGCCCCTACCGCCAAGCCCACTTCGCAGTTTTCCCCATCGACATCCCGCTGCGCGCCATCGCAGCCGGATGCCGCGAAGGCGGCACCGTGCTCGACCCCTTCGCCGGAGCCGGCACCACCCTGCTCGCCGCCCACCAGCTTGACCGTCACGCCGTCGGCATCGACGTCAACCCGGCATACGCCGAACTCGCTCTCACCCGGCTGCGCCGAGCCCATGGCGCGAAAGGCGGTAAGAGGTGACCGAACGGATAGAAAGGGCCTCCCGACAGCCCAAACGGATCGGAAAACCCGACGAGACCGCATACCCTGCAGGGCCCGGCAGGGACCACGATGCCGATCAGGAGAAAGTCCGCGTCGTGGTCCCTGACGAGCCGCCCCCGCTGACTCCGGAGGCGGCTCGAGCGTTGCTGCGGATCATTCGCAAGGCGTATGCACAGCGATCCGCACCAGAACAGCACACACCTCACTCGATCGAAGATGGAGATGACTGATGACCCGAAGCCCCGGTCACACCATCAGAGGTCCGAAGAAAGATCCTGTGGATTTCGCGTTCTTGGGGCGGGTGTCAACCGAAGACCAGCAGGATCCGGAGTCCTCACGCCACTGGCAGCACATGCGTGCTGAAACGCTGATCGCGCCCAAGGACGGGCGGATCGTGGCGGAGTTCTTCGACATCGACCACTCGCGCTCGGTGCCTCCGCAGCGGCGCCCGGAGGCCGGTCGGCTGCTGGGACTGCTGTCGGATCCGAATCGCGGGTTTGACGCTGTGGTGGTGGGCGAGCCGCAGCGTGCGTTCTACGGCAACCAGTTCGCGATGACCTTTCCGATGTTCGAGCACTACGGCGTCCAATTGTGGGTGCCCGAGATCGGTGGGGCGATCGATCCCGCCAACGAGGCCCACGAGCTGATCATGTCGATGTACGGCGGGATCTCCAAGGGCGAGCGCACCCGGATCAAGACCCGGGTGCGCACCGCCATGGCCGCCATGGCGAAACTGGAAGGTCGCTTCCTCGGTGGGCGCCCGCCCTATGGCTACATGCTCGCCGACGCCGGCCCGCACCCCAACCCGTCCAAGGCCGCTGACGGCAAGCGGCTGCACCGGCTGGTGCCCGATCCGCAGACCGAATGGGTCGTTCGCCGCATCTCCGCCGAGTTCCTGTCCGGGCTGGGCATCTTCGCCATCGCCGAAGGGCTGACCCGCGACGGTATCCCCTCGCCCTCGGCCTATGACCGTAAGCGCAACCGGCACCGCAGCGGGATCGCTTGGGCCAAGGGAGCGGTGCGTGCGATTCTGATGAATCCCCGCTACACCGGCCACCAGGTGTGGGCCAAGCAGCGCAAGGACGAAGTGCTGCTCGATGTCAACGACATCCAGCTCGGCCACCAGACCAAGCTGCGCTGGAACAGCGATGACGAATGGGTGTGGTCGGACCGGTCCGTCCACCAGCCGCTGATCACCCGGGAAGAGTTCGACCAGGTTCAGACACTGCTGGACTCACGTGGGCGCACTCCGGGAGGGCAGTATGCGGTGCGGCGTACCCGTCATCCCTACCAGTTCCGGGGATCGGTCGAATGCTGCCTGTGCGACCGGCGGATGCAGGGCCAGTGGTCCAACGGTGAGCCCTACTACCGGTGCCGGTTTCCCGAGGAGTACGCGTTGGCCAACAAGACCCACCACCCCCGCAACGTGTTTCTGCGTGAACGCGACGTGGTGGCGCCCATCGACGCCTGGATCGCCGCGGAGTTCGCCCCAGGCAGGCTCTCAGCGACCCTCGATGAACTCGTCAACGCCCAAGCGGAGGAGGATTCCGGCCACATGCGGGAGATCACGCGGCTGCGGGAGACGATCGCCGAGTGCGATCGCAAGCTCGCCCAGCATCGTGCCGCGCTGGAGGCCGGCGCCGATGCGGCGCTGGTCACCGGGTGGATGAAGGAGACCCAAGCCCAGCGCTCCGGCGCCCAGATCAAACTGGACCAGGCTGATCGGCCCACTCGGCGGATGAGCAAGGACGAGATCATGACGATCGTTGACGCGCTCGGCAACCTTGCCGACGTCCTGCACCACGCTGACCCGGCAGACAAGGCCGAGGTCTACAAAGGCCTCGGCCTTCGGCTGCGCTATCAGCCGGTGGAAAGCACTGTGCGGGCCGAGATCAATCTCGACCCGCACCACACGATCAACCAATCCCATGGGGAAAGGGTTCGTGTCCGAGGGGGGACTTGAACCCCCATGCCCTTAACGGGCACTAGCACCTCAAGCTAGCGCGTCTACCTATTCCGCCACCCGGACAGGGTCGTCTGACGCCCTCGGCGTCGAACACGGTCAACGATAGCAAACGTCTGGGGTTGGCCGTACATCGTTTTGCGGGAGCCTGGACCATGGGGAGCAGGAACCGAGAGCGGAGAGGAAACGAGAGCCATGGCGGACGAGCACGAGGGGTTGAGCGCGGGTGAGGTCGAGGTCGTGGACCTGTGCCGGGAGCTCATCGGAATCGACACCTCCAACTACGGGGACCACTCCGGGCCGGGGGAGCGGGCCGCGGCCGAGTACGTGGCGGAGAAGCTGGACGAGGTCGGCGTGGAGTCGCGGATCTACGAATCGCACCCCGGGCGCAGCAGCGTGGTCGCGCGCATCGCCGGGGCCGACCCGAGCCGGCCGCCGCTGCTGATCCACGGGCACCTGGACGTCGTCCCCGCCGACGCCGCCGACTGGACCCGCCATCCCTTCGCCGGCGAGATCGCCGACGGGTGCGTGTGGGGGCGCGGCGCCATCGACATGAAGGACATGGACGCCATGGTCCTCGCCGTGCTGCGCCAGCGGCTGCGCGAGGGGCGCACCCCGCCGCGCGACATCGTGCTGGCGTTCCTCGCCGACGAGGAGGCCGGCGGGTCGTGGGGCGCGCAGTGGCTGGTGGACCGGCACCCCGACCTGTTCGCCGACTGCACCGAGGCGATCAGCGAGGTGGGCGGGTTCAGCTTCACCGTCGGCGAGGACCGCAGGATGTACCTCATCGAGACCGCGGAGAAGGGGATCGCGTGGATGCGGTTGACCGCCCGCGGGACCGCCGGCCACGGATCGATGGTCAACGACGACAACGCCATCACCGAACTGGCCGACGCCGTCGCCCGGCTGGGGCGGCACGAGTTCCCGCTCCGGCTCACCAAGACGGTCCGCGGCTTCCTCGAAGAGGTGTGCGAGGCGTTCGGGATCCCGTTCGACGAGGACGACGTCGAGGCGACCATCGCCCGGCTCGGCCCGATCGCGAGCATGATCGGCGCGACCCTGCGCAACTCCGTCAACCCGACCGTCCTCGGCGGCGGCTACAAGGCCAACGTCATCCCGGGCGCGGCGACGGCCCAGGTGGACGGGCGCTTCCTGCCCGGTATGGAGGAGGAGTTCTTCGCCGAGGTCGACCGGCTCATCGGGCCGAAGGTCACCCGTGAGTTCATCCACCACCTGCCGGCGGTCGAGACGGAGTTCGAGGGCGGGCTGGTCGACGCCATGGCCGAGTCGCTGCGCGCCGAGGACCCCGGGGCCAAGGCGGTCCCGTACTGCATGTCGGGCGGCACCGACGCCAAGAGCTTCCAGCGGCTCGGCATCAGGAACTACGGGTTCGCCCCGCTGAAGCTGCCGCCGGAGCTCAACTTCTCCGGGATGTTCCACGGGGTGGACGAGCGGGTCCCGGTGGACGGACTGCGGTTCGGCGTCCGGGTCCTGGACCGCTTCCTCGATCTGAGCTGACCGGCGGATTCCGCCCGGGTGAAACGGGAGGGCGGCGGCGAATTCGGGCGCAATGCTCGAATTCGGCACCCTTAACCGAATTCACGTCGCAATCGCGCGCAGCGCGGAATGAATTCCGGTGCGTTTCGGTATTCGGGTTGCGCGCATACCTCTCCGTAGTGCTACGGTTACTTTCAGTCGAGAGGCAATGGCTCTCCGTGATGATCCGCGCTTCTTCCTGCGCGGAAACCACACGGGAACCAGTAAGGGCCACGCACACGAGGGGTAGAGGGGTCGTCCATGGTGTTCACGAACCGGCAGCGGCGGGGTGCTCCCCTCCGCGCGGTTCGCCGCACCGCGACCCCCGCGCTCCGCCGCCTTCTGGCCGTGGGCGGCCTGGCCGCCGCGGGATGGCTGCTGGGCGGAGCCGGATCGGCCCTGGCCGACGAGCTCCCCTTCGAGTCCCCCGCCGCGGTGTCGCAGGTGCGCGACGCCGCCGAGGACGGGATCGGAGCCGCGCAGGAGAGGGACGGCGCGACCGACAGCGCCGACAGCGCCGACAACGCCGCCGGGGACGCACGCGCATCACTGCGGGCCCTCCCCGGCTCCGCGCTGCCGGACTCCGACGGATCCGACGCGACCCTGCGGCGCACGGCCGCGGGCGCGGTCCGGGAGACGGCGGGGGAGACCGGGGACGTCGTCTCCGGCACGGCCAGGACCGGCCGCGAGATCGGCTCCTACGTCGATCGCTCCCTCGGTACCGAGGACGCCACGCTGACCGAGAGCGTCTCGCAGCGGATCTCCCGGCCGACCGGGGAGCTCCGGGACGGCCTGAAGGAAGCGATCCGGGACGACTCCGGATCGGGTCCCCTGACCGGCCTGACGGAGACCGGCCTGGACGCCTTGGGCGGCGCCGACCCCGGCGACGGGACGCGGACCGGCGGTCCGGGTCCCGTCGGCTCCGATGACTCCGACGATGCGGCTCCGCGACGCGACGACGCGCCCCCGGAGTCCTCGGAGTCCGAGGACAGTGGCGAAGAGCCGGCCGAAGCCGGCACCGCTTCCCGGAGCCCCGCCGACGCCTACGGCGCGCTCTCCACTGAGCGCGCCGACGAGCCGGCCGACGACTCCGGATCCGGTGACGCCCCGTGGCGCGGCGGATCCGACTCCGCCGGCACCGTCTCCCCCTCCTCGTCGCCGGTCCCCGGCCCGGCGGCCGCGGGTTTCCTGGCGCACCGCGCCGATTCGCTGCACCTGCTGGTCAAGCGCGTCGCGCTGCCGGGCGACCCCACTCTCGTCGTGCGCGACGCCGCCGACGACCCCTCCTTCTCTCCTGACTAGTCCAGGTATCTCAGGCGGCCGGACCCCGCGCACCTGAGCCGTGCGGACGCGCCCGTCCAGGGCCCCGCTGACTTCCAGGCTCTCGCTCACCGCGGTTTTCGGCCCGCCCCGCGCCCGTCAGCGACCCCTTCGGGGCCCGGGCATGTCGATCCCGCACTCAGCAACCTTTCTTCAACAGGGGGACTCCCATGGCTGCGAAAACCTACAAAACGGCATTTGCCGCTCTTGTCGCCGCCGGCTTCTTCACCGCCTCACCGATGGCCTACGCCGACGTCACCACCAGCGGTGACGGTTCGGTGGGCAGCGGTAATCAGGTGGTGGCCGATGTCGATGTTCCGGTGAACGTCTGCGGCAATGCGGTGTCGGTGGTCGGGAATTCGGGCGCCTATTGCGAGGACAGCGGGGCCGCTGTCACGGACCCCGGTCTCGGTGTTTCCACCGGTGGTGACGGTTCGGTCGGTAGCGGTAATCAGGTGGTGGCCGATGTCGATGTTCCGGTGAACGTCTGCGGCAATGCGGTGTCGGTGGTCGGGAATTCGGGCGCCTATTGCGAGGACGGCGGGGCCGCTGTCACGGACCCCGGTCTCGGTGTTTCCACCGGTGGTGACGGTTCGGTCGGTAGCGGTAATCAGGTGGTGGCCGATGTCGATGTTCCGGTGAACGTCTGCGGCAATGCGGTGTCGGTGGTCGGGAATCCGGGCGCCTATTGCGAGGACAGCGGAGCGGTCGCCGATGAGCCGGAGAAGCCGGAGAAGCCGGATGAGGACGAGCCCGAGAACCCCGGTTACCCGGATTACCCCGAGGGGCCGGATGAGCCGGAGGGGCCCGGGGACGACGAGAAGCCGGAGGAGTCCGACGATGAGTTCGAAGGTCCCGGGGCCCCGGAAGCCGGGGACGACGACATGGCCGCCCCGACCGGTCCCTCCGCCCAGGAGCAGCAGCTTCCGGTGACCGGCTCCAACCTCATGGCACTGGTCGGCATGGCCGTCGCCGCCGTCAGCGCCGGCGCCGGCGTGCTCTTCCTGAGCCGCCGCCGGAGCTCGGTGCCGTCCGAATAGCGGATCGTGGCTCCCCGGTCGGCCGACCGGGGGCCGGCGTGAGTCCCGCGCCGCCGCATCGAACGCCGCGGGATTCACGCTGGTCACCGCCCCGCCAGGGCGGAGCTGGACAAACGGGTGTGCACCACGCCGTCCATCGCGTATCCACTCCACGTCAAGGCGCCGCACACCCACTTTCACCCGGTCATCCGGTCACCCCATGCCCGCCAGGCACGGCACACCGGAGGACCACGGACCGCGACAGCGCTCCAGCCAGGAACGACCGCGTTCGCCGACAACCGATTCCATTTCATTTCATCCGTTCGAAAGGAAGACCCCAAATGCGCAAGTGGGTTCGCACCTCGGCCAGGACCGCGCTCATCACGGCCGGCTTCATCGCCATGGGCACCGGCGTCTCCCTCGCCGACAGCCACCCCGTCACCTCCGGCGACGGCTCGGTCGGCAGCGGCAACCAGCTCGTCGCCAACGCCGACGTGCCGGTCAACGTCTGCGGCAACGCCGTGGCGGTCATCGGCAACGCGGGCGCCTTCTGCCAGGACGTCGGCGCGGTCGTCCACGACAGGGCCGGCGGCGACGACATCGAGACCTCGGGTGAGGGGTCGGTGCTGAGCGGCAACCAGGCCGTGGCCGACCTCGAGGTCCCGGTCAACGTCTGCGGCAACGCGGTGTCGGTCATCGGCAACGCGGGCGCCTTCTGCGAGGACGTCGGCGCGGCCGTCATCGACCAGAGCGGGCACAAGGGCCACAAGGGCCACCGCGACCACCAGCTCGCCCCCGCCGAGATCGAGGGCGCGACCGGGTCCTCCGAGAACGTCTCGCTGTCCCGGACCGCCGAGCTGGCCGGGAGCACCGAGCCGCTCCGCTCTGAGAGCCGCGACGCCATGGCGGGCCCGGCGCGGCACCAAAACGGCGGCGACATCGAGACCTCGGGCGAGGGGTCGGTCGGCAGCGGCAACCAGGCCGTGGTCGACGCCGAGGTCCCGGTCAACGTCTGCGGCAACGCGGTGTCGGTCGTCGGCAACGCGGGCGCCTTCTGCGAGGACGTCGGCGCGGCCGTCATCGACCAGAGCGGGCACAAGGGCCACAAGGGCCACCGCGACCACCAGCTCGCCCAGGCGCCCGAGACCGCTCAGTTGGGCGGCGACCTGACCGAGGCCCCCGTCGAGCTGCCGGTGAGCGCGCAGAACGCCGACACCGACGCGGTCGGCGCGGCGCGCGAGGCCATGCGGCAGGAGGCGCCCCAGGAGCTGTCCGGCATGCCGCAGCTCACCCTGCCCACCGACGGACTGCCCACCGACGGCCTGCTGGACGGCGTGCCGACGGGGCTGTAGCGAGGACCGGGGCCGTGACGGCCTCCTCCTAGGGCGCCCCGCCTCCTCCTAGGAGACCCGCGCGCCGCGTGGCCGGGTGGACTCCGGCCCGCGCGCCGCGCGGCCGGCGGACGTGCGGTCGTCGGCCCGGCCCTTCGCCGCCTTTTCGAACGCGGTGGATCGGTGGCGAAGAAGCGGGCGGTCCAACCCTCCCGTCCTTGTCCGACGCGGTGGACCGGCGGGAACGCGGACGTGACGACCGCGACGCGAGAAGACGTACGCGAACACGGCGGGTCCTCCTGGAATTTCCGGGAGGACCCGCCGCTTGTCTTTGAGGGGACCCGACCGCGGAGCGCTCCGCGGCCGGGAAGGGCTCCGCCCAAGCTGTGAGTGAATTCACATGGTACGAATTTGTCGGATGATCCTGCGACGCAGAACCACGCGTCGGCTGCCGTCGGGATACACGCGCACCCGTGCGAGCTCCCACCGGCCGTACTCGGCGCGCTCGGTCAGGGCCTGCCGCGCGGCGCTGCGCGAGCTGCCACGTGGAAAGCGGAGTTCCTGGTACTCATACTCAAGCATTGCACTTATTCTGCGACTGCCGATGGGTGTTGTGCCATAGCGTTCACTCACACGGGTGATCGCCGTATTGCCGTCAAGAGAGCATCTCTGGTCGCGCGGCCACCCCCGGCCGACCGGAGCGATCCGGGAAGCGAAGCCCGGGGCCTTCGGTTACCGTCAGTGGCTGGGGACCGAACAGCCCGCGTGCGAAAAGCGACCGCACAGACGACGCAAGGCTAGACGTAGGGGAAGAGCGTGCCACCCAAGAAGGGCAGCGCCGGCAGGAACGGCTCGAACGACACCGGAGGCGGCGGAGGCAGTCGCCTCGTCATCGTCGAGTCGCCCGCCAAGGCGAAGACGATCGCCGGCTATCTGGGCCGGGGCTACGTCGTGGAGTCCAGCATCGGCCACATCCGCGACCTTCCCACCAAGGCCGCGGAGATCCCGGCCCGCTACAAGGGCGAGCCGTGGGCGCGCCTGGGCGTGAACGTCGAGCACGAGTTCGAACCCATCTACGTCGTCAACTCCGACAAGAGGTCCCACGTCAAGAAGCTCAAGGACCTCATGTCCGAGGCCGACGAGCTCTACCTCGCCACCGATGAGGACCGCGAGGGCGAGGCCATCGCCTGGCACCTGCACGAGGAGCTCAAGCCGAAGATCCCGGTCAGGCGCATGGTGTTCAACGAGATCACCAAGGACGCGATCCGGCACGCGGCGGAGAACACCCGCGACCTCAACCTGCGCCTCGTCGACGCCCAGGAGACCCGCCGCATCCTCGACCGCCTCTACGGCTACGAGGTCTCCCCGGTGCTGTGGAAGAAGGTCATGCCGAAACTGTCGGCGGGCCGGGTCCAGTCGGTGGCCACGCGCCTGGTCGTGGAGCGCGAGCGCGAGCGCATCGCGTTCACCGCGGCCGAGTACTGGGACCTCAAGGCGGTCTTCGACGCCGTCGGCCACACCGCCGGCGACGACCCCTCCTCCTTCGCCGCGAGCCTGGTCTCCGTCGACGGCGCCAAGGTGGCCCAGGGCCGCGACTTCACCTCCGAGGGCCGGCTGCGCTCGGCCCAGGGCGTGCTGCACCTGGACGAGGACGCGGCCCGCGGGCTGGCCGAACGCCTCGTCGGCGCCGACTTCGCCGTGCGCTCGGTGGAGCGCAAGCCCTACAAGCGCGCGCCCTACGCGCCGTTCCGCACCACGACGCTGCAGCAGGAGGCCTCGCGCAAGCTCGGCCTGTCGGCCAAGCAGACCATGCAGGTCGCGCAGCGGCTCTACGAGAACGGCTTCATCACCTACATGCGCACCGACAGCATCACGCTGTCCGAGAGCGCCATCACCGCGGCCCGCGACCAGGCCACGCGGCTGTACGGCACCTCCTACGTCCCGGCCAAGCCGCGCGTCTACGCCAGCAAGGTCAAGAACGCCCAGGAGGCCCACGAGGCGATCCGCCCGGCCGGCGACTCCTTCCGCACCCCGGCCGAGACCGGCCTGACCGGTGCGGAGTTCCGGCTCTACGAGCTGATCTGGAAGCGCACCGTCGCGTCGCAGATGAAGGACGCCGTGGGCGAGTCGGTGACCGTGAAGGTGGCCGGCGTCTCCAGCACGGGCGAGCAGGTCGAGTTCACCGCCGGCGGCAAGATCATCACCTTCCACGGCTTCCTCAAGGCCTACGTGGAGGGCTCCGACGACCCCGAGGCCGAGCTCGACGACCGCGAGCGGCGGCTGCCGCCGGTCGACGAGGGCGACGCGCTCAAGGCCGAGAGCATCGAGGCCGAGGGGCACAGCACCCGCCCGCCGGCGCGCTACACCGAGGCCACGCTGGTCAAGGAGCTGGAGGACCGCGAGATCGGCCGCCCCTCCACCTACGCCTCGATCATCGGCACCATCCTGGACCGCGGCTACGTGTTCAAGAAGGGCTCGGCGCTGGTGCCGTCCTTCCTGGCGTTCGCCGTGGTGCAGCTCCTGGAGCGGCACTTCGGGAACCTGGTCGACTACGACTTCACCGCGCGCATGGAGGAGGTCCTCGACGACATCGCACGCGGCGACGCCGAGCGGGTGCCGTGGCTGCGCCGCTTCTACTTCGGCGGCAACGAGGAGACGGGCCTGAAGGAACTGGTCGGAGACCAGCTCGGCGACATCGACCCCAAGGAGGTCAGCTCCTTCCCGCTGCCCGGCACCGACATCATGCTGCGGGTCGGCCGCTACGGCCCCTACATGGAGCGCGAAGGCCAGCGGGTCAACGTGCCGGAGGACCTCGCGCCCGACGAGCTCACCAAGGAGCGGGCCGAGGAGCTCTTCGCCCAGCCCAGCGGCGACCGCGACCTCGGCGTCGACCCGGAGACGGGCCGCACCGTCATCGCCAAGACCGGCCGGTTCGGCCCCTTCGTGACCGAGGTCCTGGAGGAGCCCGAGGCCGACGGCGAGGCCAAGACCAAGGCCAAGTCGAAGAAGGCCGCGGCCAAGCCGCGCACCGCGTCGCTGCTGAAGTCGATGTCGCTGGACACGGTGACCCTGGAGGACGCGCTGCGGCTGCTGTCGCTGCCGCGCGTGGTCGGCGAGATCGACGGCGACCAGGTCACGGCGCAGAACGGCCGGTTCGGCCCGTACCTGAGGAAGGGCACCGACAGCCGTTCGCTGGAGACCGAGGAGCAGATGTTCACGGTCACCATCGAGGAGGCCGAGGAGCTCTTCGCCAAGCCCAAGCAGCGGGGCCGCCGGGCCGCCGCCGCGCCGCCGCTGCGCGAGCTGGGCAACGAGCCGGGGACCGACAAGCCCATGGTGATCAAGGACGGCCGGTTCGGCCCCTACGTCACCGACGGCGAGACCAACGCCTCCCTGCGCAAGGGCGACGAGGTGGAGTCGATCACCGTTGAGCGCGCCGCCGAGCTGCTCGCCGAGCGCCGGGCCAAGGCCCCGGCGAAGAAGGCCACCAAGAAGAGCACGGCCAAGAAGACCGCGACCAGGAAGTCCACGGCCAAGAAGAGCTGAGGCCGCGCACCCGGGCCGGTACCGCGCCCCGCACCGCCGATCCGGGCGCGCCTTCCTCATGTCAGGCGCACTTTCCGCACGTCAGGGGAGTCCGCCTTCGTCGTGTCGGGGGGCACGGCTGCGTCCGCCGGACAGCGCTCCGGCCCACTGTCTGTGGTATGGATCACGTTTACCGCTATGCTGGCGAATGCGCAGGAGAGCGATGTTGTGCACATACCGTGATCTATAGGAGTCCGTCCGAAAGCATGGTTAAGGGCCGAACCGTCGATACGCTTTCCGCCATGAGCAGATCTGGATCACTCGCGGCGCCGGGCGAGGCGCGTACCGTTCTGGCGATCAAGCCGTTCCGCCGGCTGTGGATCTCGCTGTCGCTGTCCAGCCTCGGCGACTGGCTCAGCCTGCTCGCCCTGATGTCGCTGGCCGCGATCCTCACCCAGGACAGCGGCGGCCTGGTGCAGTACTTCGCGGTCAGCGGCGTGGTGGTCCTCAAGCTGCTGCCGTCGCTGCTGCTCGGCCCGATCGCGGGTGCGGTGGCCGACCGCGTCGACCGCCGCCTCACCATGGTCGTCGGCGACGTCCTGCGCGGTCTGCTCTACGTCTCGATCCCCATCGTGGGCCGGCTCGACTGGCTGCTCATCGCCAACTTCCTGGCCGAGTGCATCGCGATGTTCTGGGCGCCCGCGAAGGACGCCACGGTGCCCAACCTGGTGCCGAAGAAGAAGCTGGAGCAGGCCAACCAGCTCGGCCTGCTCACCGCCTACGGGTCGGCCCCGGTCGCGGCCGGCCTGTTCGCGCTGCTGGCCGCGCTCAGCTCGGTGCTGGGCGGCCTGTTCCCGTCGATGCGGGTGCCGGAGGCCGACCTCGCGCTCTACATCAACGGCGTCACCTTCCTGGTCGCGGCGGTCGTCGTCTGGGGGCTGCCGATCCCCGATCAGCCGCGCGAGCGCATCTCCCGGCCGTCGATGCCGCGCGCGATCTGGGAGGGCTGGCGCTTCGCCGGAACGACCCCGCTCGTGCGCGGTCTGCTCCTCGGCATGCTCGGCGCGTTCGCGGCCGGCGGTGCGGTCATCGGCGTCGCCCGGCTGTTCGTGGAGACGCTGGGCGCCGGCAACGCCGGGTTCGGCGTGCTGTTCGGCGCGGTCTTCAGCGGCATGGCGATCGGCGTGTTCGCCGGGCCGCGGATCCTGCGCGACTTCAACCGCCGCCGGCTGTTCGGCCTGGGCATCGGGCTGGCCGGCGCCGCGCTGCTGTTCGTCGGCCTGATCCCCAACATGGTGCTGGCCGCCGTGCTGACCACGGTGATGGGCGTGGGCGCCGGCATCGCCTGGGTGATCGGCCTGACCGCGCTCGGCCGCGAGGTCGAGGACGACGTCCGGGGCCGCACGTTCGCGTTCCTGCACGCCTCGGCGCGACTCGTGCTCATGGGATCGGTCGCGGTCGCCCCGGTGCTCGCCGGGCTGATCGGCTCCTACCGGCTCCGGGTGGGCGACCTCACCTACGACTTCTCCGGCTCAGCGGGCGTCCTGCTCATCGCCGCGCTGCTGGCCGTGCTGGTCGCCTTCGTCTCCTACCGGCAGATGAACGACGAGCACGAGGTGTCGCTGTTCGCCGAGCTCATGGCGTCGATCCGCGGCGTGCCCCTGGCGCGCACGACCGAGGTCGAGAAGCCGGGCGGCACCTTCATCGTGCTGGAGGGCGGCGAGGGCGCCGGCAAGTCCACCCAGGTGCGCCAGCTCGCGATCTGGCTGCGGGAGGAGGGCTTCGACGTCGTGACCACGCGCGAGCCCGGCGCGACCAAGGTCGGCATGCGGCTGCGCGCGCTGCTGCTGGACAAGGAGAACACGGGCATGTCCCCGCGGACCGAGGCGCTGCTGTACGCCGCCGACCGCGCCGAGCACGTGAACGCGGTGATCCGCCCGGCGCTGGAGCGCGGCGCGATCGTCATCAGCGACCGCTACGTCGACTCCACGCTCGCCTACCAGGGCGCCGGCCGCGCGCTGGCCGAGTCCGACATCGCCGGGATCAACTCCTGGGCCACCAATGAGCTGGTTCCGGACCTGACGGTGCTGCTCGACCTGCCCGCCGACCAGGGCCTGGCCCGGCACGGCCGCCCGGCCGACCGCCTGGAGTCGGAGCCGGCCGAGTTCCACGCGCGGGTGCGCCAGAGCTTCCGCGACCTGGCCGACCGCGACCCCAACCGCTACCTGGTGCTGGACGCGCAGGAGTCGCAGGAGGAGGTCACCCGGGCGATCCAGCGCCGGATCCGCCCGATCCTGCCCGACCCGGTCCCCGGCGACGCCGAGGAGATCACCGGCATGCTGCCGGTGATCAAGGAGTAGCGGATTCCCCCGCGGCTGCCGCGACGCGGCCATTGAGGTTTTCGGAAGTCGCGGATGCGCCGACGGGACCGGTCGCGACCCGGCGACAAGGTCGCACAGTGGACCTTGGCCACCCGTTCGCCAGACCCAGGCCACGCAACCTCTGCGAACCTCAGTGGCGGGCGGCTCGGCGCTGGGCGTCCTCGACCGCGCCCTGGTGGACGGCGGCGCGGACCGCGCGGGCGGTGCGCGCGCCCCAGCGCGACCGGGGGCCGCCGAACGCCTCGATCGGGGCCGTGCACGTGTCAGAGGCGAGGGCCGCGACGCAGACCGCGTCGGAGGCGGTCCCGGTGCAGGGGTACCCGGCCTCCAGGAGCGCCTGCACCTTCGCCTCGGTCGCGGTGGTGGCCGCGTTGACCAGCGCGGCGTCGGACAGCGGGGCGGGGACCGCCACGATGATGTTGATCGTCCCCGGCCGCTGGACGGGCGGGGAGGCGCCGATGCGGGCCTCGTCGAGTTCGGGCTCGGCGGCGGCCCAGGTGGGGCGGCCCAGACCGACCGTGGCGACGGCCTCGACCCCGCCGTCGACGGCGAACCGCGCCCGCTCGACATCGGCGGCCGTGAGCATCCCCACGCCGCGCCCGGACTCCCCGGCCGCCGCGGCGATCTCCGACAGGTGGCGCGCCGGGTCGGTGCGCCGGTAGTCGCCGTCGACCTGCGCGTTCACGACGTAGGAGCGGTCGCCGATCCCGCCGCCGAGCACGCCCGAGGCCACCATGCGCCACCCGGGGCCCGCGTCCCACACGAGCGCACTCAGCAGCCTCCCGCCCTCCTCGCGGTAGTGCGTGGTGAGCTTCAGCAGGGTTCCGCACGCGGTGCGGCCCGCCGCGCCGCCGTCATCGGCTGTCACGGCGCACGACCTTACCGGTGCGGGGGCCGCGCGCCCCGCGCCCACCGGGGACGGGGCGCGACGCGCGGGCGCGGGACGAGGTCGGCCCCCGGGAACGCGGCGCGCGGTCGGGGAACGCGCCGGCCCCGATCGAGCGGGACGCATCCCCGGTGTCGTCCCGGGCTTCTATGCTGAGGACGATGAGCGTCTTCGACGACCTGGTGGGCCAGGACACGGTGATCGAGCGGCTGCGCTCGGCCACGCGCGCGGCCGATGAGCTGCTCGCGGGCGGCTCCGGAGCCGGCATGACGCACGCGTGGCTGTTCACCGGGCCGCCCGGTTCGGGGCGCGCGCAGGCCGCGCGGGCGTTCGCCGCCGCGCTGCAGTGCCCCGACGGCGGGTGCGGGCACTGCCCGTCCTGCCACCAGGTGCTGGCCGGAACGCACGCCGACGTGCTCTACGTGCGGCCCAGCGGGCTGAGCTTCGGCATCGACAAGACCCGCGACCTCGTACTGCGCTCGGCCTCCCGGCCGACGGGCGGGCGGTTCCGGATCGTGCTGTTCGAGGACGCCGACCGGGCCACCGAGGCGGCCTCCAACGCGCTGCTGAAGGCGGTCGAGGAGCCCTCCCCGCGCACGGTGTGGCTGCTGTGCACGCCGACGGCCGAGGACCTGCTCGTCACGATCCGCTCACGCTGCCGCCTGGTGACCCTGCGCACTCCGGGCACCGACGCGGTCGTCGACGCGCTGGTCCGGCGCGACGGCATCGCCCCCGGCGCCGCGGCCGAGGCGGCCAGGGCCGCGGCCGGCCACCTGGAGCGCGCCCGCGCCCTGGCCACCGACCCGGCCGCCCGCGAGCGGCGCGACGAGGTGCTGTCGATCCCCGCCCGCCTCGACGGCCTGGGCGCGTGCGTGTCGGCGGCCGCCCGGCTCTACGAGCTCGCCGAGGCCGAGTCCAAGGAGACCACGAGCGCGCTGGATGAGCAGGAGAAGTCCGACCTCAAGGCCGCCTTCGGCGAGGGCTCCACCGGCAAGGGCGTGGCCAAGGCCGTCCGCGGCGCCGCCGGTGCGCTCAAGGACCTCGAAGAGCAGCAGAAGCGCCGGGCCACCCGGATCAAACGCGACACCTACGACCTGGCGCTGATGGACCTGGTCGCCTTCTATCGCGACGTGCTCACCCTCCAGTTGGGCGCGCAGGTGGAGCTGTCCACCGCGAGCCACCGGGCCGACCTCCGCCGCGTCGCGGGGGGCAGCACCCCCGAGTCCACCCTGCGCCGCATCGACGCCATCATGGAGTGCCGCCGCCGCATCGCGGCCAACGTGCACCCCCAGATCGCCATAGAGGCCATGACGGCGGCGCTGCACATGGGGTGAAGTCCGAGTGAGGTCCTTCGCCCCCCGCCGGAGCCCGCGCGACGGGACCGGGCCCCGAGAGCGCGGGCGACGGCGCGGAGGACCGGCCGCAGCACCCCCGCGGTGTGGTTCACCCCATAAGGTGGCCCCGTGGGCATGATGATGGCGGTCAGCTTCGAGCGGTACGGGCGGCTGTACTACCTCGACCCCGGAGGGGCCGAGCCGAAGGTGGGCGACAAGGTGCTCGTGCCCACCGACGAGGGCCCCGAAGTGGCCGAATGCGTGTGGGCGCCGCAGTGGGTCAGCGAGGACGTCGACGGCCTGCCGGTCTGCGCAGGCCCGGCCACGCGGGCCGACATCGCCAGGGACGAGCGCAACCGCCG
Organism: Spinactinospora alkalitolerans; assembly: GCF_013408795.1. Taxonomy (NCBI): domain Bacteria; kingdom Bacillati; phylum Actinomycetota; class Actinomycetes; order Streptosporangiales; family Nocardiopsidaceae; genus Spinactinospora; species Spinactinospora alkalitolerans. Next base: position 5,667,629 of record NZ_JACCCC010000001.1, on the reverse strand, counting down.
GCGGCGGGCCGAGGCCCGGCCGGTCGCCAAGCGGCTGATCCGGGCGCACGGGCTGCCCATGAAGGTCGTCGGCGTCGACTACGTCACCGGGGAGTCGGGCGAGCCCGTCTTCACGATCTACTTCTCCTCCCCCAAGCGCGTGGACTTCCGCGACCTCGTGCGCGAACTCTCGCGGGCGCTGGCGGCCCGGGTGGAACTGCGGCAGGTCGGCGCCCGCGACGAGGCGCGCCTGCAGGGCGGGATCGGCCCGTGCGGGCGGGACCTGTGCTGCGCGACGTTTCTGAAGGACTTCGAGCCCGTCTCCGTGCGCATGGCCAAGGAGCAGGACCTCCCGGTCAACCCGATGCGCATCGCCGGCGCGTGCGGCAGGCTGATGTGCTGCCTCAAGTACGAGCACCCCCTGTACGCGGAGTTCAAGGCCACCACCCCGCGCCGGGGCGGCCGCGTCAGCACCCCCGAGGGCGACGGCGTCGTGGTCGGGCACAACGTCCCGGCCGAGAAGGTCGTGGTCCGGCTCAACGACGGCGGGCGGCGCTGCGCCTGCGACCGCGCCGCCGTCTGCGGCCCCCGGCAGGCCTACGAGGGCGCCCACGGCGGCACCGGCGACCCCCACACCGACACCGAGAGCGGGAGCGAGTGAACAGAACCGGCCCGGCGGGCTGCGCCCTCGCGATCGCGCTGCTCGCCGCGGGCTGCGGCGGCGGTGCGCAGGAGGAGCCGGCCGACCCGCTCGCCCTCTTCTACGAGCAGGAGATCTCCTGGGAGGAGTGCGAGGGCGAGCTGGAGTGCGCCACCCTCGAGGTCCCGCTCGACTACGCCGAACCCGAGGGGGAGCGGCTGGACATCGCGGTCATGCGGCTGCCCGCGGTCGGCGGCGGCGACCCCGCGGGGTCGCTGGTGATCAACCCCGGCGGGCCCGGCGGCTCGGGCCTGGACTACGTGCGCGCGGCCTCCGGCGTCGTCAGCGAGCAGGTGCGGCGCGAGTTCGACGTCGTCGGGTTCGATCCGCGCGGCGTCGGCGAGAGCAGTCCGCTCGTCTGCCTGGAGCGCGCCGATCTCGACGAGTACCTGGGCGGCCAGGTCGAGAGCGAGGACGGCGACGGCGACGCCACCGAGGTCACCCCCGAGGGCCTGGAGGAGCTGGAGGAGTCCAACCGGGAGTTCGTCGAGGCGTGCGAGGCGCGCTCCGGCGACCTCCTGCCGCATGTCGGCACCGCCGACGTCGCCCGGGACGTGGACGTGCTGCGCGCGGCCCTCGGCGACGACCGGCTCACCTACCTCGGCAAGTCCTACGGCACCTACATCGGCGCCCTCTACGCCGAGCGGTTCCCCGAGCGCGTGCGCGCACTGGTCCTCGACGGCGCCATGGACCCGGGCCTGGACCAGTTGGAGATGGGCGTCCAGCAGGCCGAGGGGTTCACCACGGCGCTGCACGCGTTCGTCGAGGACTGCCTCGCCCGCCCGGACTGCCCCCTGTCGGAGGGGCCGGACACGACCGTGCGGCAGGGCGTCGACCGGCTCGCCGGGCTGCTGGAGCAGGCCGGCGAGGAGCCGCTGCGCAGCACCCTCGGCGACGGCCGCGAGGCCAACCGGGCCCGGCTGGAGATGGGCGTGCTCGCGGCGCTGTACAGCGACCGCTACTGGCCGCAGGTCCGCGAGGGGATCGACGACGCATTCGACGGCGACGGCACCGCCCTGCTGGAGCTCGGCGACCTGCTCTACGGCCGCGAGCCGGGCGGCGACTACGAGAACGCCACGGCGGCCCTCGTCGCGGTCAACTGCGCCGACCACCGCAGCCCGCGCGACATCGGCGCCTACGAGGAGGCCGCCGCCGAGGCCGCCGAGGCGTCTCCGCTCTTCGGCCCGTCCATGGCCTGGGGCGCGCTGCCGTGCGCGTACTGGCCGGAGGAGGCGGTCTCCGAGCCGGTCGAGGTCGACGGGGCCGGCGCCGACCCGATTCTGGTCGTGGGCACCACCCGGGATTCGGCCACTCCGTACCACTGGGCGGAGAGCCTCGCCGCGGCCCTGGACTCCGGCGTGCTGCTCACCAGGGAGGGGGACGGCCACACGGCCTACCGCATGGGCAACGCCTGCGTCGACCAGGCCGTCGACACCTACCTGCTGAGCGCGCGGGCGCCGGAGGACGGAATGGTCTGCCAGGAGCGCTGACACGCGGATCGGACGTCCAAGGCCGCGCCGATATCGAGCTTTGACCGCTGCGTTCGCGGGCCGGGGTGAGGTTTCCAGGGTTCGGACCTGCTGTGCCGCCGGCGCTGCGCGCACTGCGACAGCCGACCCCCTGTGCGAACCCGACCGTCAGACCTCAGTGGTCGAAACAAGGCCGGTCATGTGTTCGGCGCCCGCTTTCGGATGAGTCGGTGCGGCGGTCCGGGCGTGCCGCCCCGACGGGGTCCCCTGGTCTGGGTTAAATTCTGCACAAAGCCGGCCCTTTCTCCGGATCATGGCTCCCACCTGCGGGAAAATGCGCGTCAGGGGGAGACATGGACCTGGGGGACCACGTCGCGCCCGCTCTGTTCGGGGCGGGCGCGACGCGTGAATCGGAGGGGATGCGGCCTCCGGCGCCGTCGGAGGCGCGGCCGGTTCCGGGGCGGGCCGCCTTCCTCGAGGCCTACCCGGACTACCTGCGGACCGTCCGGCTCGACGAACTGCGGGCGGAGGAGTACGGGTACCTGGACGAGGGCGACCACGTCTACCTCGACCACGCCGGGGCCGGGCTGCCGGCGCGGGCGCAGGTGCGCGCGCACGCCGCGCGGTTGAGCGGCGGCTGCTTCGGCCACCCGCACTCGACGGGCCCGGCGTCCCTGGCGTCGTCGGAACTGGTGCGGCGCACCCGGAGCGCGGTGCTGGCGCACTTCAACGCCGACCCCCAGGAGTACGCCGCGATCTTCACCGCCAACGCCACCGGCGCCTGCCGGCTCGTCGGCGAGGCCTACCCCTTCGGGACCGGCCGCCGGTTCGTGCACCTGCGGGACAACCACACCTGCGTCACCGGTATCCGCGATTTCGCGCGCGCCAGGGGCGCGGCGGTCGACGCCGTCGGCCTCACCGACCTCGAACTGCGCGGCGACGAGCCCGGGCTCGCCGCCGCGCTGCGCCGCCACGGCGGCAGAACGGGCCGCCTGCGGCCGCGCAGGGACGGGGAGCGCGGGGCCGGCCTCTTCGGCTACCCCGCGCAGAGCAACTTCACCGGCGTGCAGCACCCGCTGGACTGGATCGACCTGGCCCACGAGCACGGTTTCGACGTCCTGCTGGACGCGGCGGCCTACGCGCCGGCGAACCCGGTCGACCTGTCCGAGACCAAACCCGACTTCATGCCGGTGAGCTGGTACAAGCTGCTCGGCTACCCCACCGGCCTCGGCTGCCTGGTGGCGCGCAGGGACGCGCTGGCGCGGCTGCGGCGCCCCTGGTCGTCCGGCGGCGCGGTCCCGGCCTCCGGCGCGCGGGGCGAGTGGCGCGGGACGGCGGCGGAGGAGTCGGCGTTCGAGGACGGGACGCCGAACTTCCTATCCGTCCCCGACGTGGAGGCGGGCCTGCGCCGGCTCTCCGGAATCGGACTGGGCACGGTCAACACGCGGGTGCGCTGCCTGACGGGGTGGCTGATCGACCGGCTCACCACGGCCCGGCACTCCACCGGCATGCCGCTGGTCCGGCTCTACGGCCCGGCCGGCACCGAGGCCCGCGGCGGCACGGTCGCCTTCAACTTCCTCGACCCCGCCGGCGCGGTCGTCGACGAGCAGGTGGTCGCCCGCGACGCCGCCGCGCACCGCATCTCGCTGCGCACCGGCCGCTTCTGCAACCCGGGGGCCGGCGAGGCGGCGTCCAACCTGGACAGGGCGGCCCTCCCGGCTCCCGACCCGCGCACGGCCGACGCCCTCGGCTGCGTGCCGGGGCGCGCCGACCCGCCGACGGGCGGCGCGGTGCGCGTCTCGCTCGGCCCGGTCTCCAACCTCGCCGACGTGTCCCGCTTCGTCGAGTTCGCCGTCGACACCTACCTCGACCGGTTCCCCAGCGCCCACGACCGGTCTCCCCGCATCCGCTGCTGACACCGCCTCCCGCGCCCCGTGGACAAACCTGTGTCAGGGCGGTCCGCGAAGACGCTAAACTGGTACCGGCATCGTCGAGCACGAGGCCCGAACAACGCCGCCTTAGCTCAGTCGGCAGAGCGATTCACTCGTAATGAATAGGTCGTCGGTTCGATTCCGACAGGCGGCTCTCATCCGGCAAGGCCCCTCCCGTCTACGGGAGGGGCCTTTTCGCGTTTCCGCCCGCCGTGGCGGATGCCGGTCCCGCCGTGAGAGCGATGTCACACATGGGTACACCGGATTGACCTGAACCTTTGTTGAGGTTGAAGGCTTGTGGTGAGAGTCCGATCCGGCTCCTCCACCGATCGGCACGGTCGGTGTTCCGCCACCACGGAAGAGGAGGATTCCATGACCGAGCAAGGCAAGGTCCTGGTCATCGGGGCGACCGGCAACGTCGGACGGCACGTCGTGTCCCGGCTGCACGACATGGGCGCCGACGTCCGGGCGCTGGCCCGAGACTCCGGCACCCGCCGGCCTCCCGGACGGGGTCGAGGTCGTCCGCGGCGATCTGAACGCTCCGGAGGACCTGGACGCGGCCCTGAACGGCGTGCGGTCGGTGTTCCTGCTCTGGCCGTTCTTCACGACCGAGGCCGCGCCGGCGCTCCTGGACGTGGTCGCCGAGCACGCGCGGCGCATCGTCTACCTCTCCGCGATGTCGGTGCGCGACGACCGCGCACCGGAGGAGAACGGGTTCTGGGGCGAGGTCGAGCACCTGATCGAGAAGTCCGGGCTGGAGTGGACGTTCCTGCGCGTCGGCGGGTTCGCGACCAACACGTTGATATGGGCCGACCAGATTCGCGAGGGCGCGGTCCGCTGGCCCTACGGTGGGGCGGCCCGGTCGCTGATCGACGAGCGCGACATCGCGGCCGTGGCGGTGCGGGCGCTGACCGAGGAAGGGCACGCCGGGGCGAAGTACGTCCTCACCGGGCCCGAGGCGGTGACCCAGGCCGAACAGGCCCGCATCATCGGCGAGGCGACCGGCCTCCCGGTGCACTGGAACGAGCTCCCGCTCGATGAAGCGCGCGAGGAGCTGCTCGCCTCCTGGGGCGACCCCGGCTACGTCGACAGCGCGCTCGGCCACTGGGGCTCACTGGTCACCGAGCCGGAACCGGTCACGCACACGGTGGAGGAGGTCACCGGCGTCCCCGCGCGCACGTTCCGCGAGTGGGCCGCCGACCACGCCGACGCCTTCCGCCCGCTGTCCGCGCAGGAGGTCGGTGGCGCCTACGTCTCCCTGTTCCGGCAGAACAGGTTCGTGGACACCCCGAAGTTCATGTCGACGGACATGGTGCGGATCGCGCCGCTCGAAACCGCCGGGGAACGGAAGGAGCTGCGCGGCCTGGAGGAGATCATGGCCAACAGCCGCAGGCTCACCGCCGACTACGAGATCCACGGCGTGGAGGTCGAGGGCCCGTTCGTGGCGCAGGACCGGTTCGCCGTCCGCTTCACCTTCGACGAGATCCACGTACCGACCGGCGAGCGCGCCACGAAGACGAAGATGTCGCTCTACACCGTGGCCGAAGGCAGGATCACGCGGGAGGTCTACTACTACTACTACGAGCCGTAGGCGGTCCGGTGAGGGCCGCGGCCCGCGGGCTGAGGGCGTGATCGTGGGGACCCGGGCGGTCGGCGGGGAACCGGGTGCAGCGGAGGCGACCGGGACGCGCGGGCGGCCCGGGGGTGCCGGGTGCCGGGCGGGGTGCTGGTTAAGGTCGGGGCATGAGCCTGCTGCTGATGGTGTTCGTGCTGCTCGGCGCGGCCGCCGTGCTGGGGGCGGGCGTGGCGCTGGCGGCGTGGCTGACGCGTGGGCCCGAGGTCGAGGCGGCCCCGGAGGAGGAGCCGGCCGAGACCGTCGAGCCCGACATCGGCGGGTACTCGCCGCTGCCCGAGGCGCACGCCGATCCCCCGCCCGAGGCGCACGCCGGGCCCGCGCCCGGGGCCGAACCGCCGCCGCGGCTGCCGGACACGACCCTGGCCCTGGTTCGGGAGCTGCTGGCCCGCGGCCGCGCGTCCGAGGCGGTCGAGGTCGTGTGCGACGACACCGGAATGGACCCGCGCCGGGCCGAGGAGGCCGTCCGCCGTCTGCAGAGCGGCTGGTAGGACCGGTTCCCGCCCGCTCCGGCCACGGGGGTTTTGAAGCTCGGCCGGAGGAGGGATCCGCGGTGACCGGGTGACGGTGCGGGCCTTCCTTGGCCACCGGGGGTCTTGAGACCTCGGCCGAAGGTGGGATTCGCGGTGACTGGGCGATCCTCTCGCGCGGCCGAAGGCCCCCACAGGGATCGCCCCGGCGCCGCGCCGCCCACGGCCGCCACTCTGCGCGCCAGGACGCGACCGCGGTTTCGGTGCGCGCCCAAGACAGCGGGGGATCCGCGTCCACTCACCTCGGCCACCGAGCGCGTGAAACACCGACCATGAACCCCGACCCAAGGAAATAGACGCACAGCACCCCGACCACCGGGCCGAAACCGCAGTGCCGCTCCGCGCGCACGGCGTCGGCGTGCGCTTCGCGCGCGTGAGGGCGATTTTCCGTCCACGGGCCTTCGGCCACACGGGAGAATCGCCCACCCGCGCGCAATCTCGGGCGGGGCGGGCCTTGAGACCCACGGCGGCGGGTCCCGGCACACTAGGGACGGGGCAGCACCCGCTCCAGTTCGGGGAAGGCCTTCAGGTAGCCGTCCAGCAGAGTTCGGGCCGTGGCGACCGAGTCGACCAGGGGGTGGGTGGCGAACGCGCGCAGGGCCGGGGTGCGCGAGCCCGTCCGGACGGCGTCGACGATCTCGCGCTCCACCGCCTTCACCGCCTGCACCAGCGACGACTGGTGGCCGGTGAGCGCGCCGACGGCCAGTGGGCCGGCGCCGGCCGCGTCCACCAGGCACGGCACCTCCACGACCGCGTCGCCGTCCAGGCCGGCGATCGCGCCGCGGTTGCGCACATTGACGATCAGCCGGGCCGGTTCGTCTCTGGCGATCGCCCGCATCACGGCCAGCGCGACCTGCTCGTAGCCGCCGCCGTCCAGGTCCTCCTCGTCCCGCTCGACCCCGCCGGCCGCGCGGCGGTTGTCGGCCATGTAGGTCTCCTCGCGCTCCAACCGGGCGCGGTCCCACAGCTCGTAGGCCTCGGCCGGCCGCGCGGCGGCATCGCGGTAGAAGGCCTCCTGCTGGTCCACGAGCTGCTCGCCGCGGGTCTCCCCGCCGCCGGCCACCGTCTCGGCGATCGAGGCGCGCGACTCCCGCGCCATGTAGTAGTAGTGCAGGTACTCGTTGGGCAGCGCCCCGAGCGCGCGCAGCCAGGAGGGGCCGAACAGTCGGCCCTCTTCGAAGGAGGACAGCGCGGCCTCGTCGGCGAGCAGGTCCGGCAGCCGGTCGCGGCCGTCCGCGTGCAGCCCCCGCAGCCAGCCGAGATGGTTCAGGCCCGCGTAGTCCAGGCCGACCCCGGCCGGGTCCAGGCCCAGCGCCCGGGCGGCCCGCCGGCCCAGGCCCACCGGGGAGTCGCAGATGCCGATCACGCGGTCGCCGAGCACCGCCGACATGGCCTCGGTGACCAGACCCGCGGGGTTGGTGAAGTTCACCACCCACGCGCCGGGCGCGCGCTCGGCGGTCGTCCGCGCGATCTCCCCGGCCACCGGCAGCGTGCGCAGCCCGTAGCTGATGCCCCCTGCGCCCACGGTCTCCTGGCCCAGGACGCCGGCCGCGAGCGCGACCCGCTCGTCCAGCACCCTGCCGGGCATGCCGCCGACCCGGATCGCGGAGAAGACGATGTCGCATCCGTCCAGCGCCGCGGCGAGCCCGGTCTCGGCGCGCACCGCGAGGCCGGGCTCGCCGTGCGCCGCGCGGTGGGCGTCGCGCTGCCGGTCGAGCACCGCGCCGATCGCGCGCAGCCGCCGCGCGTCGGTGTCGCAGAGGACCACCTCGGTGATCGGCGCGTCACCGCGCAGGGTGTCGGCGAGCAGCGCCCGATGGACCAGGGGGACCCGGAACCCGCCTCCGCCGAGAATGGCCAACCGCACGTCCCAAGCCCCTTTCCCGCGACCGCTTCCCGCACCCCACGGTAGTGCGCCGCGGCCGTCCGTGGCCGGTCGCGGCCGGTGCGCCCGCGGCCGAGGCCGTCCGCCGCCGGTGAGCGGCCGGATTGACTACCCTTCACTATCTGACTCATCGCAGATCCGCGCAGGGGGGCCGCCATGGCGACGAAGGGACGAGCGAACGGCGGGGCCGCCGCGGACCCGGCACCGGAGTACGACAAGCTCGAATCCACGCCACTGGTCGGCGAACCGCGCGACGTGCTGGCCGGCGCGCGCGAGCCCGACAGCCCGACCATCGACCTCGCGCTCAGCGGGACCGTCTTCTTCGACATCGTGCTCACCGGCCTCGCGGCGCCGCCGGCCGGCGGCACGGAGGTCGACGCCGAAGGCATGGGCTCCTGCCCCGGGGGCGTGGCCAACCTGGCGGTGGCGGCCTCCCGGCTCGGACTGCGCACGGCGGTGGCCGCGGCGTTCGGCGAAGACGTCTACGGCGACTTCAGTTGGGACACGCTGGCCGGCCAGGAGATGGTGGACCTCTCGGCGTCCCGGCGCTTCCCCGAGTGGCACTCGCCGTTCACGGTCTCCCTCGCCTACCGCGGCGACCGCAGCATGGTCACCCACGAGCACCCCTCGCCCGTCCCGCTGCGCGAGATGGCCTGCGACCTGCCGCAGGCGCGGGCGGCGTTCGTGAGCCTGAGCGCCGACGGCGACGTGCCGGAGTGGGCGCTGCGCCAGGCCGGCAACGGCGCCAAGCTCTTCGCCGACGTCGGCTGGGACGTCAGGGAGGAGTGGTCGAGCTCGGTGCTGGAGCAGTTGCGGCACTGCCACGCGTTCGTGCCCAACGCCATCGAGGCGATGTCCTACACCCGCACCGGCAGCCCGGCCTCGGCCCTGTCCGCGCTGTCGGAGCACGTGCCGGTCGCCGTGGTCACCGACGGCCCCAGGGGCGCGCTCGCGGTCGATCAGACCACGGGCGAGAGCGCCGAGGTGGAGGGGCTGGTCCTGGAGGCGATCGACACCACGGGCGCGGGGGACGTGTTCGGGGCGGCCTTCATCGTCGGCACGCTGGCATGCTGGCCGCTGGAGCAGCGGCTGCGCTTCGCGAACCTGTGCGCGGCGCTGTCGGTGCAGCACACCGGCGGGTCGCTGTCGGCGCCGGGCTGGGCCGACATCGCCGCCTGGTGGGGGCGGCTGCACGTTCCCCACTGCGAGGCCGAGCGACGGCTGGCCGAGGACTACAGGTTCCTGTCCGAACTCGTCCCGATGCCATGGCTGCCGACGGCGCAGCGCCGCGCCAGCGCCACGATCGGACTGCGGCACTGACGGGGCCTGTCGGGGCCTGACGGGGCGGGGCCCGCCCGGCGGCGACCGTCGAATTCCGACCGCTGCGCTCGCGGGGTGGGGCGGGAGTTTCCGGGGCCGGGTCCGTTGCGCCGCCGGCGCTGCGCGCACCGCGACAGCCGACCCCCCGTGCGGACCCGACCGTCAGACATCAGGGGGTTCGCTGCCGCTGCAGCCAGCCCCACACGCCCGTCGCGGCGAACAGGACGGCGCCGATCACGAAGAGCCAGAACAAGCCCTCGATCACCAGACCCAGTACCGACAGCAGGAGCCAGATCGCCAACAGGACCAGAATGAGCTTGAGCATGCGGTCGCCTCCTCGGGGCGGATCGCGGCACCGGTGTCCCGGTTTCTGTGTGCGGTCGCGCCCCTACCCCCGAGAGCCCGCCCCATGCGGGCCGCGAAGCGGTCGGGAACGCGAAAAAGGGGCCCTTCCCCGCGCGGGAAAGGGCCCCTTTTTCGACGGGGAGGGACTCCGCCCCTAGGGGGTGGGGTCCTTGACGGCTCCGCCGTTGGCCGCGGCCCGTTCGGCGGGCGGTGCGGACGCGGAGTCCTCCTCGTCCTTCTCCCGCGCGGCCTCGCCGGAGTCCTCCGCCGGTGAGATCTCGATCTGGAAGTCGCCGTCGTACTCCTGCGCACCGGTGACCACAGCGGCCGTGACGACCTCCTGGGCCTTGTGCGAGCGCACGATCATCGGGTCGCGTCGCAGGTCCTTGACCAGCGCCACGCACAGCATCAGCATCACGATGGTCCACGGCGCGGCGACCAGGATGGTGATCTTCTGCAACCCGTCCAGTGCGCTGCCGCCGCCCTCGCCGACCATCAGCATGATCGCGGCGACGACGGCGATCAGCACGCCCCAGAAGACCGTCATGGGCTTCTGCGGGTCGTTGGCGCCGCGCTGGGACAGCGTGCCCATGACGATCGACGCGGAGTCGGCTCCGGTGACGAAGAAGATCGCCACCAGGACCGCGACCACCACGCTGACCGCCGTGGCCCACGGGAAGTTCTCCAGCAGGCCGTAGAGCTGGGCCTCGGCGCTGGCCTGGCCGGCCAGGTCGACCCCGGAGGACTGCAGGTTGATCGCGGTGCCGCCGAGGATGGCGAACCAGACCAGGCTCACCACCGAGGGGACCAGGATGACGCCGGCGACGAACTGGCGGATCGTGCGGCCGCGGCTGATCTTGCCGATGAACATGCCCACGAACGGGGTCCAGGAGATCCACCAGGCCCAGTAGAAGATCGTCCAGCCCTGCAGCCAGGCGCCGGTGCCCTCGCCGCCGGAGACCTCGGTGCGGGCCGCCATGGAGAAGAAGTCGTGCAGGTACACGCCCAGCGACGTGGGGATCATGTCCAGGATGTAGACGGTGGGGCCGACGACCAGCAGGAAGAGCAGCAGCAGCGCGGCCATCACCATGTTGGTGTTGGACAGCCACTGGATGCCCTTGTCGATGCCCGAGGCGGCCGACACCACGAAGGCGACCATGAGCGCCGCGATGATCCCGACCAGCACGCTGATGCCGACCGTGGGGATCCAGCCGAGGTGCTGGAAGCCGTAGGCGATCTGCAGCGTGCCCAGGCCCAGGGAGCAGGCGGAGCCGAACAGCGTCGCGAAGATGGCGAGCACGTCGATCAGCTTGCCCACGGGGCCGTTGGCGTTGCGCTCCCCGATGAGCGGGGTGAACGCGGCGCTGATCAACTGCCGCCGGCCGCGCCGGTAGGTGCCGTAGGCGATCGCCAGGCCGACCACGGCGTAGATGGCCCACGGGTGCAGGGACCAGTGGAACATCGTCGTCGCCATGGCGGTCGTCGCCGCCTGCGCCTCGGTGCCGCCCGCGGTTCCGGGGGGCGGCGTGGTGAAGTGCGACAGCGGCTCGCTCACGCCGTAGAACATCAGGCCGATGCCCATGCCGGTGGCGAACAGCATCGAGATCCAGGACAGCGTGTTGTACTGCGGCGCCTCGTCATCGCGGCCGAGCGTGATATTGCCGTATCTGCTGAAGGCCAGCCACAGCGCGAGGACCACGAACGCCGAAGCGGCGAGCACGAACCCCCACCCGCCGTAGTGGATCAGGCCGTTCAGCATGCCGCTCGCGACGCCGCCGAGGTTGTCGGGGGCGATGACGCCCCACGCCACGAACGCGAGCGTCAGGGCGCCGGCGAACCCGAAGACGACCCAGTCGGTCCTCGGTTTCTGCTCGGCCTTCGATACCTCGGGAGGCTCCCACAGGAGGTCTTCGGTCGTGTAAAGCTCACCGGTGGTCGAGCCCGCTGTCTCGGCGCTACCGCCCGGTTGCGGATTGTTGTCGTCTACCGCCACAGTGATCGGCGCTTCAGGCGCCGCCTCCTCCCAAACGAGATGGATGTCCGCCCGCACCGCCGCCCCGAGGGATCAAGGGAGCTTTCGCCGGCGTTTCGCCGGAGGCGCGCCATAGGGCGTACCGGACCGGGCGCTGTGTACCCACTACGTGGCCGACCGAACATCGCCGGTCGAAAATCCGCTCAGATCGCACGCAACGATCGAGTAACGGCACGCGCGCCGGATCGGTCGTACGGGGGCAAAACGACCACTCTAGGGTATCCGCAGGTCAAGGGGACACACTGATCGGCCAAGTGCCGTCGATCACCCTACTCCGCCCCGGCCTGCTCCGCTCCAGCCACTCCTGCCGCCTGCGGGCGTAGTCCAGCGCCCAGTCCACCTGCCTGTCGTGCAGCGCGTGCAGGTCCAGGCCGGCGACGTCGGCGTGGCGCGCGCCGATCTCGCGGGACAGGGACAGGCACGCCGCGGCGTCGGCGACCGCGGTGTGCGCCTCGGTGAGCTCCACGCCGTAGAACCCGCACATCGCGCCGAGGTTGCGCGGCCCCTTGCGGAAGGGGTCGATGCCGCGGTCGATCACCAGCGGATCGATGATCGGCCGCGGTGCGCTCCCCAGCCGTTCGGCGAGGGACTTCATGTCGCGCCGTCGCAGTTCGTTTTCGAGCACGCCGAGGTCGAACGGTGCGTTGAAGATCACCAGTCCCCGGCCGGCCCGCAGGTGGGCCGCGAGGGCGTCGGCGATCTCCTCCAGCGCCTGCTCCGCCGGCATCCCTTCGTCGCGGGCGCGTTCGGTGCTGATGCCGTGGATGGCGACGGCCTCGGCCGGGATCTCGCGGTCGCCCGGGTCGACCAGCCAGGTGCGCGCCGAGCCCGAGGCGTCGACCAGCGCCGCGGAGACGAGGAACGCCTTGTCGGGGTTGTTGGAGGAGGTCTCGCTGTCGTAGCCGGCGAGGTCGAGGGTGTGCCAGCCGGGGTGGTCACCGCGCCGCGGCGGGCCCGCGGGCCCGGGCGGGGCGTCCTCCGGCGCGTGCTCGGAGCAGTAGACCCGCCACCGGCCGGACTCCTTCACCGCGGCGCCGGCGTCGGCCGGCACCTGGACGCGGCAGGTCCGGCAGGACCCGGGATAGCGGTTGCGCATGAGCTGCCCCTGTCTTCTCGATCACCGCAATCGTAAGCGGATCGTGTGACAGTACCGGTTCCCCGATGACCTGGTGTAGCGCACCGCGCGCGCTCCGGAATCGAAGATCCCGGTGTTCTCGCAGGTGGAAGAGGTGAAGCAAGGTGAGAAATCCGACTCTCGTTTCGGGTTCGCCCGGTCGGTCCGCCCGGCCCCGGCGAATAGTCGGCTGACATGGGGTAGACCCAGCCGGGTAGGCATCTGTAGCGCGGAGGCGACCGCTGTGGCGGCGGGTTCCGCGGTGGCGCCGCGGCGCTGAACGGACCGTTGTGAGTCGGAGAAAGAGGAGAACATGAGCCTTGACGAAGCGGCGCGCCAGCTCGAAGCCGCGATCCACGACGCACGGGTGTCGTTCGACTGCATCGCGCTCGAAGAGCTGGAGCGGGCGCACACCAACGTGATCACCGCGCGCGCAGCGGTCGACGCGGCCGAGAACGCGATCAGGGTCGAGTTGGAGCGGCGCAAGGACGGGGAGAGCGAGGGGGAGTCCGCGCCGGACTCCGCGCCGGGAGGCACGCTCGGCCAGTAGCGCCGCGCCGCATCGCGGGCGAAGCGCCGCCGGTCGGCGTTTCGCCATCGAACACGTGTTCTAGTAGACGTTATGCTGAGGGCATGCCCGACCAGCATCTGCCTCCGGATTGGCCGGCGAGCGTGCATCCGCCGGGTTCTGAATCGTTCGAGCAGACGGCCATCGTGTGGCTGTTCGAGCACGTCCCGGCGGACTACCGGTTGCACGGCGTGCTGCGCAGGCACCCCGTGGCGCTCTCCAGGCTGGCCCGCCAGCACGTCGCCGCCTGCCTGGAGAGCGCACGCGAGGGATACCGCACGACCCGCGTCGACCTGCGCGGTCATCTGCCGCCGCACGCCCTCGACCAGGTCATGAACGCCTACCTGACCGAGGGGCGGCGCATGGCGGTCACCCTGAAGGCCGTCGCCCTGGTCGACGACGCGCTGCGCGCCGCATCGCAGGGGGCGCCGCAGTGAGCGGGGAGCCGGGGTCAGCCGCCGACCCTGACGACGACGGCGGTCTCGGTGCCGGTGTTGACGAGCTGGTGTCCGTCGGAGGCCCCGAGCACCCGGGTGCGTCCGGCGGTGAGCCCCTGGACGGCCAGCATCTCGCCGGTCGGCGCGGTGGCGACCGTGTGCGCGCGGCCGCTGACCAGGTGGAGCACCTCGGCGGCCGGACCGGAGGCTCCACCGGGCCCTTCGGCCGAGAGCGGGACGAACGCGTCGGGCTCCAGCGCCACCACGGTCACGCGCATGCGGCCGACCGCCCGGCGCCGGGCGGCGCGCGGCGCGGGCTGCCAGCGGCCGCGGCGGCGCGGCCACAGCGCCGGCCGCACCAGGGCCTCGGCGGCGCCGCGGGCGGCCGTCATCAACTGGCCCACCGTGGGCGCGGGGCGCGTCACCAGGTGGGAGTAGCCGCTGCGCCGACCCGCCATCACGATGTCACCGATGGTGGCGAGCGAGGCGGCGAGTTCGTCGGGGTCGGGGGGCGGTGTCGGCACGGCGGTGACCGAGGCGCGGGTCGGACGCGTCCCGGTGTGCGGGAGTACGGATGCGGTGCTGGAGACGTCGTAGGGCAACGGTGGTCCTTCGTGACGAGCGCGCGGGCATGGGGCCGCGAACGGCGCGGAAGAGTGAGAAGCGAGATCGGCCCTGCCTCAGAGCGACGGCGCACGGCGCGGCGCGGAGCCCAGCGGAAGCGGAGCGGGAGCGAAACGCAGCCTGAAGCGCCTCGGTTGAGGGCGGTGGCGGGTGACGAGTAGACGCGGTGGCGCGCAGCGCCTCGGTTGAGGGCGGTGGCGGGTGACGGGTGGGCCGGGAAACGGCCCCGTCCCCGCGGGCGCGGTCGGGTCTAGCGACAACACGAAGGAGGCGAACACAGCGCGCTGGCCACACGGCGCAGGGCCACGGAGGCCTTGCGGGCCATGACCGGCCGGCTCAGATGAATGCGCTGGTGCATGTTTGTAAGCAGACCAATCGGGGGAGGCGATGTCAAGCCGCTCCGTGAAACGGGCGTGTCGACTGCGTCACGTGGGCGGACGGCCGGGGAGTCGCAACCACCGGAATGAGCGTCAGAAGTTCTTTTCGTCCAGAACCTGTTATGTGAACGGGCCACTTTTTTGCCAAACACATTGCGATATACGGGTTTCGGTGATGGCATTGGGGACTGCCGGATGCGCATGTCATCCGGTGCCGCGGGCTCGGGGGGCCGGTGGCGAGAGGCGGCGGCGGACCCGGCGCCGACAGGAGAAAAACGACTCCCGACGACCTCCCCGGCGGTGCGCGGGCTCGGGAAGCGGGCCGGCGGCAGCGGGGACGACGGACGGACCGGCCTTCGTCGCCCGACGATCGGGCCGCGCCGGAGGTGACCATTGGGGGACGGTGGACCGATCCGCCCCGGGCGGCCCACCGCCGCGTCCGGTTCCATCGGCGCGCGGTCGGCCCGGTTCGCCGTACGAGTCCTGGTCGTCCTCGCCGCCGGCGTCATGGGCGCCGGATTCCTCGGTTGGCGGGCCGGGATCCTGGTGGCCGCCCTGGCCGCGCTCACCTACCTGCTGCTCGCCACGGTCGCGCCGCGGGTCCCCGCGCCCTACGGGCGGGGGCGGCTGCTGCGCGCGCTGCAGCGGCAGGGCTACCACGTGGTTCCGGTGGTGATGTCGCGCCACCTCGCGGTGGGGCCGGGCGGGGTCTACCTGCTGGAGACCAGGATCTGGCGGCACGCGGTCTCGCGGGAGGACGACGACTGGCGGATCGGCGCCGTGCCGGCCGCCCGCGCGATGGAGCGGCTGGTCGGCCACGCGAACCGGGTGGATCGGGCGCTGCGGCTGAGCGAGGACCGGCCCGGGGTGACGGTGGTGCCGGTGATCGCCGTCGCGGGTCGGCTGCCGGAGCCGGTGATGCGCTCCGGGCGGGCCATCATCGCCCGCCCGCGCAGCGCGGTCCGCTACATCCTGGAGCGGCCGGAGGTCCTGAGGGTGGAGGAGGTCGACGAGATCACCGAAGCGGCGATCGAGCGACTCGCCGAGGAGTGACGGACCGAACCGCGGAGCCGGGAACGCGGACCGGAAAACCCGGAACGCGGACCGTGAATCACCGGCCCGGGAATGGCGCCCAACATGAAATTCGTTCATGAATGCCCCGGTCGCGGAATCCGAACCGCCGGACACCGGCCCAACAGCGACTTTTTCGGGGAAAAGCGTGAACCGAGCCGGGAGAAACCGTAGATTTTGTGACCATGACGGACCGGGATCTGGCCAGAGCCCTGCGTTCCGGCGGAGTGCCCGCCTCACACGCCTGCGCGCTGCTCTTCGACGCCTACGGGGAGACCCTCTACCGGCACTGTCGGCTGGCGCTGCGCGACACCGACGTCGCGCGGACGGCGCTGCGCGACACCTTCGTCGTCGCCCGCGCCCACATCGACCAGCTCCCCGATCCCGACCGGCTGCGCGACTGGCTCTTCGCCATCGCCGACGCCGAGTGCGAGCGCCACCGCGCCACCGTCGAGGCCGCGTTGGAGGAGCGGCCGGCGCAACCGGGATGCCCCGGGGCGGCCGGAACCGCCGGGGGCCCGCGGTCGGAGACCCTGCGGGTCCGGGTGCTCAGCTGCGTGACGGCGCCGGAACTGGCCGGCTACCGCGCGCACGTCGCCAGGAGGGGCGACAGCTTCGACCGGCGGGGCTTCCCCAGACCGCCCGGGCACCAGAGGCCGGCCAGGCCCAGTTCCTACCTGCTGCCCGGGCTGATCGTCGCGGTGTGCGCGCTGCTGGCCATGGCGCTGGTGCTCATCGAGTTCACCGGGATCGCCACCGTGCCCGCCACGACGTGGGTCATCGGCCCCGTGCCACCGCCGAACTGACCGATGTTCGACGGTCGGGCCCGCACAGGGGGCGGCTGTCACCGTGCGCGCAGCCCCGGCGGCACAGCGGACCCGGGCCCTGAAATCTCCACCTCGCCCCGCGAGCGCAGCGGTCGAGACCCGATGAGCCGGGCGCCGGGAGCGCCCGTCCGCCGATCTTGACCCCCGGACCCCGCTCCGGGAGGTCCGGCGCCTCCGGCGCGCACAAGGCCAAGACCGGCGACCCGCTAGTCGATCTTGATGTGCGTGGTGTCGCCGTGCGCGCCGGCCTCTTCCGCGCGCTTGATGGAGGCCTTGATCTCCTCCTCGGCGTCGTGCCGGCCCACCCAGGTCGCGCCCTCGACCGACTTGCCGGGCTCCAGGTCCTTGTAGACCGTGAAGAAGTGCTGGATCTCCAGGCGCTCGAACTCGTTGACGTGGTGAATGTCACGCAGGTGCTCCATGCGCGGGTCCGTCGAGGGCACGCACAGCACCTTGTCGTCGCCGCCGGCCTCGTCGCGCATGCGGAACATGCCCACGGCGCGGCACCGGATCAGGCAACCGGGGAAGGTCGGGTGCTTCAGCAGGACCAGCGCGTCCAGCGGGTCTCCGTCGTCGCCCAGGGTGCCCTCGATGAACCCGTAGTCCGCCGGGTAGCTCGTCGAGGTGAACAGCATCCGGTCCAGCCGGATCCGGCCGGTCTCGTGGTCCATCTCGTACTTGTTGCGCTCGCCCTTGGGGATCTCGATCGTAACGTCGAATTCCATGCTGTTCTCGGCTTCCCTTACGACTAGTGTCGCTACATCAGTTCACAGGTTCTCGCGATGCCAAAGGAAGGCAGGTACCGGGTGCGGCGCGACCGAGTCCAGGCTCTCCTCACCTTGGCCTTGCTCAACATATTCGTGCTGGTGGCAGGTGTGGTCGCCCAAGACGTGATCGCGTCACGCCCACCGGAGACGATGCCCTACCCTGTCGCCCACGCCGAAGAGGCGCCGGATCCGGCGACGTCGGACGCGGAGCCGGTCGATCCGGATCGGCTCGCGGATAAGCTCGATGATCGCATGTCGGATTCCGGGATCGACGACGGGCTCTACGCATACGTCGTCGACGCCGAGACCGGGCAGGAGCTCTTCGCCAGGGACGAGACCGGGGTCGCCGTCCCGGCCTCCACCACCAAACTGGTCACGGCGGTGGCGACCCTGCACGCGGTCGGCCCCGGCGAGCACATCACGACCGAGGTCGTGCAGGGCTCGGCGCCGGACGAGGTCGTCCTCGTCGGCGCGGGCGACTCGACGCTCACCGAGGAGGTCGAGCCGGGCGCCTACCCCCGGCCGGCCACGATGGAGGAGCTGGCCGAGTCCACGGCGCACAAGCTGAGCGCCGCTGGGGTCGACTCGGTGAGCCTGGGCTACGACGACTCCCTGTACCCCGGCTCCGACATGGCGCCCGGCTGGAAGCAGGGCTACGTCGACGAGGGCAGCACCGCCACGGTGCACGCCCTGATGCTCGACGGCGGCCGCGTGTACAAGGAGCAGAACTACAGCCAGCGGGTCGGCGACCCGCCGCTGGCCGCGGCCCAGGCGTTCGCCCGGCGGTTGGAGGCCGTCGGCATCACCGTCGAGGGCGCTCCGTCCCCGGTGCGGGCGCCGGACGGGGCCGAGGCGGTGGCGAGCGTCGACTCCCCGCCGATCTCCGCCCTGGTGGAGAAGATGATGCTGGACAGCGACAACGTCATGGCCGAGGTGCTGGCCCGGCAGGTCGCACTGGCCGAGGGCGAGGAACCGTCGTTCGGGGGCGCCTCCGCGGCCGTCCACGCGGTGATGGAGGAGCTGGGGATCCCCGACGTCCACGTGGAGGACGCCAGCGGGCTGTCGGTGAACAACCGCATCACCCCGGAGGCACTGGTCGACCTGCTGCTGCTCGCCTCCGGCGACGAGCACCCGGACCTGCACGCCGTGCTGAGCGGCCTGCCCACCGCCCACTTCACCGGCACGCTGGACGACCGCTACTCCGACTACAGCCAGTCGGCCGCCGGCGCCGGCCTGATCCGGGCCAAGACCGGAACCCTGAACGGAGTGAGCACCCTGGCGGGCCTGGCCTACGACGCCGAGGGCCGCCTCATGGTGTTCGCGTTCATGGCCAACGACCCCGCGGCGCAGGGCAGCACGCTCGACACCTTCGCCACCGTCCTGGCCGAGTGCGGCTGCTAGCGCCGATCTCGGGGACACCCCTGAGCGAACCCCGATAATCCGCGCGCGACCCCGTGTAGGAGCGTTTCAGCGGGTACGTTGAGATCGTGACTTTGATCGACTGGGACGTAGCCGTCAACACCGGTGTCCGCCTCGTGCGGCCCGGCCCGCAGGTGGACCTCGCCGAGGCCCGCCAGGCCGTGGCCCAACTGCGGGACCTCTCCGTCACCGCGCAGCGCCACGTGCGCGAGTTCACCGGTATGCACAGCCTTGAGCCGGCCGGCCCGGCGGTCATCGTCGACCGTCCCGGCTGGATCAAGGCCAACGTCGATGGTTTCCGCGTGGTGCTGGAACCCATCATCGACCGCCTCAGCTCCGAACGCACGAGCGGTTCCTCGGCCGGCGCCCTCACCACCGCCGTGGGGTCGCGGGTCACCGGCGTCCAGCTCGGCGCCGTCCTCGCCTACCTCGCCGGCCGCGTGCTCGGCCAGTACGAGCTCTTCCTGCCGCCCGACCCCGAGGGCAACGCGCCCACCGGGCGCCTGACCCTGGTCGCGCCGAACGTCGTGCACGCCGAGCGCGAGCTCGACGTCGACCCGCACGACTTCCGGCTGTGGGTGTGCCTGCACGAGGAGACCCACCGCGCCCAGTTCACCTCCAACACCTGGCTGCGCGACTACGTGCAGGAGCAGATGCGCGAGTACCTGCTCGCCTCCGACATCGACGCCGCGGCGTTCCTGGACCGGCTGCGCTCCGCGGGCGAGGCCGTGGCCGAGGCGGTCCGCGGCGGCGAGGCCAACCTCATCGACGCCTTCCAGAGCGAGGAGCAGGGCGAGATCCTGGACCGGATCACCGCGGTCATGACCCTCGCGGAGGGCCATGGCGACTACGTGATGGACGCGGTCGGTCCCGAGGTCGTGCCGACGGTCGCCGAGATCCGCCGCCGGTTCCAGCGCCGCCGCGAGGGCGCCAACCGCATCGACAAGATCATCCGCCAGCTCCTCGGCCTCGACCTCAAGATGAAGCAGTACGAGGAGGGCGCGGCCTTCGTCCGCACGGTCGTGGGCCAGGTCGGCATGGCCGAGTTCAACAAGGTGTGGGAGTCCCCGGAGAACCTGCCCACCATGCGCGAGATCCGCACCCCGGAGGAGTGGATCTCCCGAGTGGTCCGCTCCCCCCTGGGCCTCCCGAACGGCCAGGGCCCCCCGGAGGTCGGCCCGCAGTCCCCGCCGCAGCCTCCGCCGACGGCCGAATGAACACTTTCCGCAGCGCCTGACTCGACGACGCCTCCGGCACGAGCCCGGGGGCGTCGTCGCGGCGCGCCGCCGCCTTCTCCCCTCAGGCCACCCGCCATCCGGCGGTCGACAAGGCCGCACAGCAGACCCGGTCCGCCTGTCCGCGGACGGCTCAGGCCAAAGGCGGCCTCCGCGGACCCCGGTAAAGTCGGGACCACCGTTTCCGCCGTGCCAGTGAGGAATCATGACCGGACCGCCGCCTGCCGTCGCCGCCGTGCGGGTCGCGGTGCGGCGGGCGCTGGGCGGCCTTGACGCCGGGGACCTCGTGCTGGTCGCGTGCAGCGGGGGGCCCGATTCGCTGGCGCTGGCCGGGGCCGCCGCGTTCGTCGCGCCCCGCATGGGGCTGCGGGTCGGCGGGGTCACCGTCGACCACGGGTTGCAGGAGGGATCCGCCGAGCGCGCCCGCGAGGTCGCCGCGGTCCTGCGCGGGCTCGGGCTCGACCCCGTCGAGGAGGTCGCGGTGGCGGTGCCGCGCTCCGGCGGGCCGGAGGGCGCCGCCCGGACCGCCCGTTACGCCGCGCTGGAGCGGATCGCCGACGCCCACCGCTCGGCCGCGGTCCTGCTCGGGCACACTCGCGACGACCAGGCCGAAACGGTGCTGCTGGGGCTGGCCCGGGGGTCGGGCGCGCGTTCGCTGGCCGGGATGGCGCCGCGCGCGGGCCGCTACCTGCGCCCCCTGCTCGACCTCGACCGCGCCACGGTGCACGCCGCCGCCGGGCTCATGGGGTTCGAGCCCTGGCGCGATCCGCACAACGCCGATCCCGCCTACACGCGGTCGCGGGTGCGCCACGACGCCCTGCCCGCGCTGGAGCGCGTCCTGGGTCCGGGAATCGCCGAGGCGCTCGCCCGCACGGCCGCGCTGCTGCGCGACGACGCCGATGCCCTGGACGCCTGGGCGAACCAGATAGAGGAGGGACGCGGAGCGTCTCCGTTGAGGGCGGTGGCGGGTGACGGGCGGGAGGAGGGACGCGGAGCGCCTCCGTTGAAGGCTGCGGCGGGCGACGGAAAGGGAGCCGATGACCCCGGCCACCCCGGCCACCCCGGCCACCCCGGCGACCCCGGCGGCCTTGACGCCGGGGCTCTCGCCGAACTGCCCCGCGCGGTCCGCACCCGGATCCTGCGCCGCGCCGCGCTGGCGGCGGGCTGCCCGGCGGGGGCGCTGACCGCGCGGCACGTCGCCGAGCTGGACCGGCTGGTGACCGAGTGGCGCGGGCAGGCGCACGTCGACCTCCCCGGGGGCCGCCGCGGTCGGCGGGTCGGCGGGCGGATCACCGTCTCCGCCGGTGGCGAGCGCACCGGCGGCTGATCCGGGCGGCCCGGGAGCCGGTTCAGGGCTGCTCATGGGACGGCCGCAGCGGCCCCTATCCTGGTCGGTGTTCCGGCAACCGCTAGCTGAGCAGCGAGGACTTGTAAGCGTGGACGCGAAAGACATGGGCGACGGCCTTGAGAAGGTCCTGGTCACCGAAGAGCAGATCAAGGCCAGGCACCAGGAGCTGGCCGCCGAGATCGACGCCGACTACGCCGGCAAGGACCTGCTGCTCGTCGGCGTCCTCAAGGGCGCGGTCATGGTCATGGCCGATCTCGCGCGAGAGCTGCACCACTCCTGCGAGATGGACTGGATGGCGGTGTCCTCCTACGGCGCCGGCACCACCTCGTCCGGCGTGGTGCGCATCCTCAAGGACCTCGACTCCGACATCAACGGCCGCGACGTCCTGATCGTCGAGGACGTCATCGACTCCGGCCTGACGCTGTCCTGGCTGGTCGGCAACCTGAGATCGCGCGGCCCGGCCTCGGTCGAGATCTGCACGATGGTGCGCAAGCCGCTGGCCTTCGACGTCGACCTCGACGTCAAGTACGTCGGCTTCGACCTGCCGAACGAGTTCATCGTCGGCTACGGGCTGGACTACGGCGAGAAGTACCGGAACCTGCCGTTCATCGGGACGCTCGCGCCGCACATGTACCGGTGATCGCCGCGCACGCGCCGACCGCGCACCGATGACCGGCGCCGCCGGGACGCCTCCCGCGGTCCCGGCGGACGCGGCTCCTGGAAGGCGGCCCGCGCCGCGGGAACAACGGAGCCCTCCGCAAGCGTTGACATCGTGACGGATCACGGCTGTGGACGATCCGCACGCGAGTGCGGTGGGCGGCCGCAGGGGTGTACCGTCGGTTATCCCGGCATCATTGTAGGGAGCACATGTCCGATAGGTCCCGCTTCCGGCGGCCATAGAGGCCCTTCGGTGGGGCGGTGGAGCCAGCGCGCCGATTTCACACGCGCCGAGTCCGCCCGTTCTCCCGGTGTGGTGTCTCCACGGTTTTCGGGGCAGGCCGCCTGGTCAGGAGGGACGGACCCAGCGGGGTTCCGTATAGATGAATCTGAAGCGTTTGTACCGCGGGCCATGGCTGTGGCTTCTGGCCATCGCCCTCATGTTCCTTGTCGTATACCAAGTCACCGACTTGGGCGGAGGGGCCGACCCCGTCAAGGCCGACACCTCCAGGGTGTTCTCGCTGATCGAGCAGGATCAGGTGCGGGACGCCCAAATCGTCGACAAGGAACAGCGAATCGAGCTGACCACCGTCGACGGCGACGTCTACGAGGCCTACTGGGTCAACGGTCAGGGCGCCGAGCTCGCCGAGCAGCTCCAGGCCAGTGAGAGCGTCGAGGCCTACGACGTCGAGGTCCCGCAGGACAGCGTGTTCGTGTCGCTGCTGTTCAGCTTCCTGCCGCTGATCATCATCATCGCCATCTTCCTGTTCATCATGAACCAGATGCAGGGCGGCGGCTCCCGGGTGATGAACTTCGGCAAGTCCAAGGCGAAACTGATCACCAAGGACACCCCGAAGAGCACGTTCTCCGATGTCGCGGGTGCGGACGAGGCCATCGAGGAGCTGCAGGAGATCAAGGAGTTCCTGCAGAACCCGGCCAAGTTCCAGTCCATGGGCGCCAAGATCCCCAAGGGCGTGCTGCTCTACGGCCCGCCCGGCACGGGCAAGACGCTCCTGGCGCGCGCGGTCGCGGGCGAGGCGGGCGTTCCGTTCTACTCGATCTCCGGCTCCGACTTCGTCGAGATGTTCGTCGGTGTCGGCGCCTCCCGGGTGCGCGACCTGTTCGAGCAGGCCAAGACCAACGCCCCGGCGATCATCTTCGTCGACGAGATCGACGCCGTCGGCCGGCACCGCGGCGCCGGCATGGGCGGCGGCCACGACGAGCGCGAGCAGACGCTCAACCAGATGCTCGTGGAGATGGACGGGTTCGACGTCAAGAGCGGGGTCATCCTGATCGCCGCCACCAACCGCCCCGACATCCTCGACCCCGCGCTGCTGCGGCCCGGCCGCTTCGACCGCCAGATCGTCGTCGACCGGCCCGACATGGAGGGCCGCAAGGGCATCCTGTCGGTGCACGCCAAGGGCAAGCCCATCGCCCCCGACGTCGACCTCGACGTGATCGCCCGTCGGACCGCCGGGTTCACCGGCGCCGACCTGTCCAACGTCCTCAACGAGGGCGCGCTGCTGTCGGCCCGCGGCGGGCGCAACCAGATCGACATGGAGACGCTGGAGGAGGCCATCGACCGCGTCATGGCCGGTCCCGAGCGCAAGACCCGGGTCATGTCCGACGCGGAGAAGAAGGTCATCGCCTACCACGAGGGCGGCCACGCCCTGGTGGGGCACGCGCTGCCCAACGCCGACCCGGTGCACAAGATCACGATCCTGCCGCGCGGCCGCGCGCTGGGCTACACCATGTCCGTGCCGATGGAGGACAAGTTCCTCACCTCGCGCTCGGAGATGATGGACCAGCTCGCCATGATGCTGGGCGGCCGCACCGCCGAGGAGCTCGTCTTCCACGAGCCCACGACCGGCGCGGCCAACGACATCGACAAGGCCACCAGCCTCGCGCGCAACATGGTGACCGAGTACGGAATGAGCGAGCGCCTGGGCGCCCGCAAGTTCGGCAACGGCAACACCGAGCCTTTCCTGGGCCGCGAGATGTCGCACAGCCGCGAGTACTCCGAGGAGATCGCCTCCCTCATCGACGAGGAGGTGCGCCGCCTCATCGAGTCGGCGCACGACGAGGCGTGGGAGATCCTGGTGGAGTACCGCGAGGTGCTCGACGACCTGGTCCTCAACCTGCTGGACAAGGAGACCCTGTCCAAGGAGGAGGTCCTGGAGATCTTCGAGCCGATCCGCAAGCGGCCGTCGCGGGGCTCCTACAAGGGCTACGGCAAGCGGCTGCCCTCCGACAAGCCCCCCGTTCTGACGCCCAAGGAGCTCGCTCTCATGGGGCCGAAGGACGTCCAGGAGCTGGGTAGCGGCAACGGCCAGTCCAGTCGGCACGCCCAGCAGGCGTGGCCGGAGGCCGACGAGTCAGAGGCGACCGGCGGCCGCAACGGCGACTCCGGTCGCGAGGGCGGCTCCGAGCCCGAGGACAGGGATTGAGCGCGAACAGCGAGTACATCGGCGACTTCCCGGAGGCCGGCCTGGCCCCCGGGAACGTCGACCAGCCGAGGATCGAGAAGGCGGTCAGGGAGATCCTGCTGGCCATCGGCGAGGACCCCGACCGCGACGGCCTCAGGGACACCCCGGCGCGGGTGGCCCGGGCCTACAGCGAGCAGTTCGCGGGCCTGAGCCAGGAGCCCGAGGACGTGCTGACCACGGTGTTCGAGGCCGGGCACGAGGAAATGGTGCTGGTCAAGGACATCGAGCTGTACTCCACCTGTGAGCACCACCTGGTGCCCTTCTACGGTTCGGCGCACGTCGGCTACATCCCCAACAGCAAGGGGCGGATCACCGGCCTGTCCAAGCTGGCCCGCCTGGTCGACGTCTACGCCCGGCGCCCGCAGGTCCAGGAGCGGCTCACCACGCAGGTGGCCGACGCGGTCATGGCCAACCTGGACCCCCGGGGCGTGATCGTGGTGATCGAGGCCGAGCACCTGTGCATGACCATGCGAGGCGTGCGCAAGCCCGGGGCCAAGACGGTCACCTCGGCGGTCCGCGGCGACTTCCGCGACCGCGACCGCACCAGGGCCGAGGCGATGAGCCTCATCCTGGGCCGCTGACGAACCGCCCGCCGACACGCGCGCCCGCCGCGGCCACCGCGCTGCGGCGGGTTTCGTTCGTCCCGGGCGTTTCCCGCCGTCACCGCCGTCTCATAGGCTGGTCGATATGAGTCCTCGCTCCACCGCCGCACCGCCCGGCCTGCCCGATCCCGGACGCTGCCTCGTCATGGGGGTAGTCAACGTCACACCCGACTCCTTCTCCGACGGCGGCAGGTGGTTCGACCACGGGCGCGCGGTCGAGCACGGGCTGCGCCTCGTCGAGGAGGGCGCCGACATCGTCGACGTCGGCGGCGAGACCACCAAGCCGGGGGCCCAGCGGGTGCCCGAGGATGAGGAGCTGCGCCGCGTCGGCCCGGTGGTGCGGGAGCTCGCGCGCCAGGGGGTGACGGTCAGCGTCGACACCATGCGCGCCGAGGTCGCCGATGCCGCGGTCCAGGCGGGAGCGCTGCTGGTCAACGACGTCAGCGGCGGAATGGCCGACCCCGAGATGGCGCGGTTGGTCGCGCGGACCGGTGTCGCATACGTGCTGATGCACTGGCGTGGGCATAGTCATGACATGCAAACCCGCGCGGTCTACACCGATGTCGTCCAGGAAGTCCACGACGAGCTGCAAAAACGCATGGAGGCGATGGTCGGAGAGGGGGTCGACCCCGCCCAGATCGTGCTCGATCCCGGGCTCGGCTTCGCCAAGCGCCCGGAACAGGGCCACAACTGGGCGCTGCTCGCCCACCTCGACCGCTTCCACGAACTCGGCCGGCCCCTGCTGATCGGCGGCTCCCGCAAGCGCTTCCTCGGTCGGCTGCTCAGCGACGCCGAAGGCGAGCCCAGGGACTTCACCGACTGCGACGCCGCCACCGTCGCGCTCACCGCGCTCGCGGCCGAACGCGGTGCGTGGTGCGCGCGCGTGCACGACGTCGCCCCCAACGCCGACGCCGTCCGCGTCGCGCAGGCCTGGCGCAGCGGCGGCGAGGACCTCGACGAGGGCCGCGCCCGACCCGTCGGCCGGGGCGGCCGGTGAGGGCCCGCAACGAGATCGTGGAGCGCGTGGCCGAGGCCAACGCCGACTTCTACGGTGCCATCGAGAACGGCGACATCGACCTGATGCGCCGCGTCTGGGCGGAGGAGGACCAGGCGCCCGATCTCGTCTGCGTCAACCCGGGCTGGCCGCTGCTGCGCGGCCGCGCCGAGATCATGCGGGCGTGGTCGCTGATCATGGCGAACGTGCCCTACATCCAGTACGTGCTCACCGAGACCCACATCGGGGTCAACGGCGACGTCGCCATGGTGACGTGCGAGGAGAACGTCCTGACCGCCGAGGACGACAGCCCCGGCTTCGTCGCGGGCGGCCAGGTCGTCACCACGAACCTGTTCATCCGCACAGAGCAGGGCTGGCGCCTGTGGTCGCACCACGCCTCCCCGGTCATGCTCGGCGACGAGGAAGACGAGGACTGATTTGGCGCGGGACCCCCGGCAACCGCCGGACCGGATCGCCGTGCGCGGGCTGCGCGCGCGGGGCCACCACGGCGTCTTCGACCACGAGCGCCGCGACGGGCAGGAGTTCGTGGTCGACGTCGTCCTCGGCGTCGACACCGGCGAGGCGGCGCGCACCGACGACCTCGCGCACACCGTGCACTACGGGCTCCTCAGCAGCCGCCTGGTCGAGGTCGTCGAAGGTGAACCGGTGAACCTCATCGAGACGCTGGCCGACCGACTGGCCGCCGTCTGCCTGGCCGAACCCCAGGTGCTGGAGGCGGAGGTGACGGTGCACAAGCCGCAGGCGCCCGTCCCGCACGAATTCGACGACGTGACCGTCACGATCCAACGGAGGCGCCCATGAAGAGTTGGGACGACGCCCGCAGGGTCGTCCTCTCGCTCGGCAGCAACCTCGGCGAGCGGCTGGACAACCTGCAGGGCGCGGTCGACAGCCTGTTCGACGCGAGCGGGCTGCGGCTGGTGGCGCTGTCACCGGTGTACGAGACCGCGCCGGTGGGAGGCCCGGAGCAGGACGCCTACCTCAACGTCGTCGTCGTGGCCGACACGCTGCTGACGCCCGTGACCCTGCTGGAGCGCGCCCAGAGCGTCGAAGAGGCGTTCCAGCGGGTCCGCGACGTGCGGTGGGGGCCGCGGACGCTCGACGTCGACATCATCTCCTACGGTGGCGAGACATCGGCCGATCCGGACCTCACCCTGCCGCACCCCCGGGCGCACGAGCGCGCGTTCGTGCTCCGGCCCTGGGCCGACGTCGACCCCGACGCCGAGATCGAGGGCCGGGGGAGCGTGAGCGAACTCCTCGGCGCGGTGCGCGACCAGGAGCTGCAGCGCCGCGACGACCTCGTCCTGCAGGTACCGCACTAGGAGACCCGGGACCCAGATGAGTCGGCAGCACAACGAGCACGAAGGCAGCGTCCGCCCGACCGGATGGCGGCTGCCGCTGGGGATCGTCGTGGTCAGCGGCTTGATCGCCTACCTGGTGGTCGAGCGGTTCTACGGCAGTCTGCCGCTGCTGCCCTGGACGGCCATCCCCACCCTGCTGCTGCTCGCGCTGGGCGAGATCGTCACGGCCGTGCACACACGCAGGCGCATCCGGCGGATGCCCGGCACCGAACCGATCGAGCCGCTGAGCGCCGCCCGCCTGGTGGCGCTGGCGAAGGCGAGCGCACTGCTCGGCGCGCTGGCGATCGGCCTGTTCGGCGGGATGGCGCTGGCGCTCGTGGACATGCTGGACATCCCCTCACCGCGCACCGACGCGCTCACCGCGGCGGGCACCGCACTGGCCGGTGCCCTGCTGCTGGGAGCCGCGATCTTCCTGGAGTACGCCTGCCGCGTGCCGGGCCAGGACGACGAGGATCCCCGGCATCCGGCATGAGGATGTCTCCGAGACCCGAGGGGCGGCCTGCACGCTGTCCTCGGCCGTCGGGGGCCGTGTCCGCCGCCCTTGGCCACCGGGGGTCTTTCACCCCGGCCACAAGGGTTCGCGGTGAACGGGCGGCCCGTTGTGTGGCCGAAGGCCCATGTGTGGGATGCCCGGCTCCGCGCGAAGCACATCGGATGTTCTGTACTCCAGGCCGAAACCGCGGTGTCGACTCGCACTCAAGGTGCCGGTCTGCTTCGCGCACGGGTGCGCGGTTTCCTCAATGGGCCTTCGGCCACACGAGGGAGCCGCACCCGCACGAACCTCTTCCTTGGGCTGAGGTGACAGACCTCCGGTGGCCAAGGCCTCCTCTGAACTCTCCGAGGCCGAGGCCCCGAAACCCTCCGGTGCTCGAGGTTCTGGCGAGTGGTGGGGCTTCAACAGGTACGGGGTGGGTAGCGACCCCGGGACGTAAGTGTGCGCCTTATCCGCTCCGGGATGATTGACTGGAATCGTGGAGTTTGCCGCTTCAGAAGAGTCGCCCGAGGCCGTCGAGCCGGAGGCCGCCCACAGCGGGACCGGGGACGCTCCGGCCCCGCCGGTCCCGCCGGTGGAGGCGGCGTTCGCCGCGCCCGCCGGAACGTCATGGAACCGCGTCGCCCCGACGTTGACGTGGTACCGCAGGCTGACCGTGCTCGCGGTGCTGGTGCCCGTTGCCGTCATCGGCGGCGTGTGCGCGTGGGCGTGGTCCGGGTGGGGCTGGGCGGCGGTCTGGGTCGTCCTGGCGGCCGCCGCGGGCGCGGCCTGGTGGTTCAGCGCCGCGCAGGAGCAGCGCTCATGGGGCTACGCCGAGGGCCGCACCGACTTCTACCTCACCTACGGTGTGGCGGTCCGCCAGCTCATCGTGGTCCCCTACGGCCGGATGCAGGTGGTGGACGTCACCGCGAACCTGCTGGAGCAGGCGCTGGGGACCGCCACGGTGCGCGTGCGCACGGCCGCCACCACCGCCGACGCGCGGATCCCCGGGCTGCGCCTCGATGAGGCCACGGCGCTGCGCGACCGGCTCGCGGCGCGCAGCGAGACCTTTTCCACGGGGCTGTGACGCGTGAACGACGCGAACCGGGAACCGGTGACGCCGTACCCGCAGGACGGGCCCGAGCAGCAGGCGGAGGCCTCCGGCGAGCGTGACAGCCGCCGCACCGCCGAGAACACCGCGCCGGGGCAGCGCGCGCCCTCGACCGGCCGGGGCTGGTTCGAATGGCGGCCCGGAGACGCCGACCCCGGCGATCGGGCACCCGGCGGCGCCCCGGAGCCGGACGCGGAAGAGCCGGCCTCCGCCGCGCCGGAGCCGGAGACACCGGAGTCGGCCCTTGCAGAGCAGGAGCCGGAGGCGCCTGAGCCGATTCCCGCGGAGCCGGGTGCGCCGGAGTCGGATCCGGAGACCCCCGAGCCGCGCCCGGCCGCATCCGAGCCCGGTGGGCGGCGATCCGGGGACGCGGACGGCGAATGGCCCTTCGACGAGTCGGCCGAGCCGGCGCCCGCGCTGCGCGAGGTCACCGCGCCGACGGACGTCAACTTCGCCGATTCCACCGCATCGCCCCCGATCGCCGGATGGTCGTTCGCCGACCTGCGCCGGGCCGCCCGAACGCGCACCGACGAGGGAGTGGACCCCATGTCAGCCGAGGACAGCGGCCGTCAGGACGCCTCCGGAGGCGAGCAGAACACACCGGGCGGGCGCGCCGACCACGGCGGTACGTCGCAGCCACCCGCCGGCCACCCCGCCGCCGAGCCGGACGCCCCGGCCGGTGCCGGTCGGGCACAGCGGCCGCCCTCTTTCGCCGCACCCGAGACCGGTGACGGGCCCGATCATTCGGGGAGCGGGGACGAATCCGCCCACCCGTCACCCGCCACCGCCCTCAACGGAGACGCTGGGCGTCGCGAGTCCGATCATCCGTCACCCGCCACCGCCCTCAACGGAGACGCCGGGCGTCACGGCCCGCCCGGGGCGGAAGGGCCGCCCGTCGCCGCTGCTCCGCTGTGGTCCGCAGGGCCTTCGGGGACCGCGTCCACCGGGCGGCCCCCGCGTGAGGGAGCCCCCTCAGGGCGGGAACGCTCCCCAGGCCCGGTGCCTCCGGACGCCCACGACGCCCCCGCGTCGCCACCGGGGGGCGGCGGACCCGCGCCGGGGACGTCCGCACCGCTGTGGTCGGACGCGGCGGCCCAGCCCCCCGGATCGGCCGAGTCCGGTCCGCCGCGGCCCGGCGGGGAGCCGCCGCGCGGCCGCAGGCCCCGGTTCGTCTCCGCCTATGAGCCGCAGCCTCCCGCCCCGCAGGGGTACGGTCGGCCCTACGCCCCGCCGAGGCCCGGCCCGCCGCCCGCGCAGCCCGGTCAGGGCCCCTCCGCGTACGGTCCGCCGCCCGGCAACGGGGGTCCGACGCCTCCGCCGGCCCCTCCGCCCTCGCAGACCCAGGCTCCGCCGCCGCCCGGCCCCGTGCAGGGGGCGGCCCACCAGCCGCCGCCCATGCGGCCTTCCGGACCGCCTCCGCCTCCCCCGCACCCCGCGGGACCGCCTCCGCCTCCCCCGCATCCCGCGGGACCGCCGCAGCACCCGGCCCCCCGGCCCGGCGGGCCCGTACGCTTCCTGCCGCCCGCACCGCCCCACGGCGGCGGCCCATGGCCGCACGGCGGGCCCCCTCCGATGCCCCGGCAGTACCCCGCCGCGCCGGCCAAGCCGGAGGTCGACGTCACGAAAGGCGCGCACCGGCTGCATTGGGCGACGATCCCGCTCCAGGTGACCGTCATCGCGCTGGTGTTCCTCGCGATGCCCGGCGTGCTGCTCATGCAGTTCGGGATCGGCTGGGTGCTGCTGCTCACACTCTCCGTCGCCCTCGGCGCCGGCGCGTACGCCCTGGTGTCCTGGTGGAACGTGTCCTTCGGCCTGCGGGGCGACCACCTGGTCGTGCACACCGGGCTGGCCCGGCGGCTCTCCCGCGAGATCCCGCTGAGCCGGCTGCAGGCCGTCGACGTGGTGCGACCGCTGCTGATGCAGGTCCTCGGCCTGGCCGAACTGCGCGTGGAGCTGGCCGGCGGCGACAACAGCGAGATCCGGCTGCGCTACCTGGGCCGCCGCACGGCCGAGCGGCTGCGCGCCAGCCTGCTCGCGCACGCGGCCGGCCTGTCCGGCCGGACGCCCGAGGCGCCGGAGCGGCCGTTCTACAAACTGCCGTTCGGCCTGCTGCTGGGGGCCCTGGCGTTCCGCATCCCGGTGCTGTCGGCGTTCCTGCTGTTCCTGCTGCTGATCGTGGCGGGGATCGCGTTCATCGAGTTCGGCGTGCTCGGCGGGGCTGTCCCGCTGCTGCTCGGGCTGATGCGCAGCTTCCTCGGCCCGCTGCTGCGCTACACGGACTTCTACGCCTCGTTCTCGCCCGACGGGCTGCGGCTGCGCTACGGCGTCTTCCAGGCCCGGATGCAGACCGTGCCGCCGGGCCGGGTGCAGGCGGTCCGCATCGTGGAGCCGCTGCTGTGGCGCTCCCTGGGCGTGGTGCGCGTCGAGGCCAACGTCGCCGGGTACGTGGGCGAGCGGCAGATGGACTCCTCGACGCTGCTCCCCGTGGTCCCGCGGAACCTGGCGTTCGCCTTGGTGAACGAGTTGTTCCCGGGGACGGAGACCGCCACGGTCAGGCTGCACCCGGCGCAGCTCGGCGGATTGGGCGACGACGCCCTCGGCGTGGACGAGACCGCGTTCGTCACCCGCCGCGGCCTGTTCTGCAAGGTCATCGAGATCGTTCCGCACGCGAGGGCGCAGAGCCTGCGGATGACCGCCGGGCCGCTCAGCCGTCGGCTGGGCGTCGCCACGGTGGAGGTCGACACCCCTCCCGGCCCGGTGCGGGCCCGCGCCGCCGGTCGCGAGCTCACCGAGGCGCGCCGCGTCCTCGACGGCGTGGCCGAACGCGCGCACAGGGCCCGGTCGAGCACCGCCGGCCCGGAGCGCTGGGCCACCCGCAGCGAGAGCGCGGACCCGGAGGAGTAGCGGTACGCAGCCGCGTTGCCGCCTATTCCGACCTTGGCCACTGGGGGTCTTTGGCCTCGGCCCCAGGCGGAGTAGGCGCGCGGGCGGACGATCCTCTCGCGCGGCCGAAGGCCCCTACAGGGATCGCCCAGTCACCGCGGAGCTCCGGTTTGCGGCTGAGGTCACAGACTCCCTGGGCTTGAGGCCGAAACTCAAAGTCAAGGGACTGGGCAGCAGGCGCGGAACTCGAGTGTGATCTACGCCACTCGACACGGCTCTCGTGAGGGGTGTTCGCGGGCCTAAATCCAGACATAGGTAACTACGTTCAGTCACTGATCAACTTCTCTTAGTCATTCACTTTCGTAAAAACCCCGGCAACTCTTGGCGAGATGTGGCTACATGGACTCCGAACACGGTTCGTGTTCGGAGTGGAACGCAAAGTCAATAGCAGTCGGTCGGCCCCAACGACCGGCTTTGAGAGGTGATTTGCTGTGCTGAAGAAGACCTTCGCCGCGGGTGCCGTGGCCGCCGCCGCTGCCGGTGTCCTGTTCACGGCCACCCCCGCCTTCGCCGTCGACGACGTCGAGACCTCCGGTGACGGCTCCGTCCTGAGCGGCAACCAGGTCGTCGTCGACGCCGACGCTCCGGTGAACGTCTGCGGCAACGCCATCGCGATCATCGGCAACGCCGGTGCGTACTGCGAGGACTCCGGTGCCGCCGTCATCGAGCACCACAGCCACTGGCACAAGTGGTAACCCACTCGCGCGCACGCTCCACGTGCGGCTGAGTCCCCGGCGCCGACCCATGCGGGTCGGCGCCGGTTCTTTTTCGGCCCCGCGCCCCGCCCCGCACTCCGCGGTCACCGTGGCCGAGAGGCGCTGGCACGGCGGTCTGGCCACCGCGGACCCCTGGACCGATGCGGGTGGTCGCGGGCAGTAGGCTTTGCGCAGCGTCCGGTACCTCAATGGACTGGAACGAGGACGAACATGGACCCATCCGAAGCGACCCGGCAGCGGCCGGCCCGCCTCTCCGTCGGCGTCATCGGCCCGGGGCGCGTCGGCTCCGTCCTGGGAGCCGCGCTGGAACGCGCCGGGCACGCCGTCGTCGCGGCCTCCGCCGTCTCCGAGGACTCCCGCGCCCGCGTCGCCGAGCGCCTGCCCGGCGCCAGGGTGTGCGAGCCGGCCGAGGTCGTCGCCGCGGCCGACCTCGTCCTGGTGACGGTCCCCGACGACGCCCTGGGCCCGCTGGTGCACGGGCTGGCCGAGACCGGGACCCGGGTCGAGGGCAAGCTCGTCGCGCACACCAGCGGCTGCCACGGCTACGGCGTGCTCACACCCCTGACGACCATCGGGGCCCTGCCGCTCGCGCTGCACCCGGTCATGACGTTCACCGGCCGGGACGAGGACCTCAGCCGGCTGGCCAGTTGCTCCTTCGGGGCGACCGCCCCGGAGCCGCTGCGGCCGATCGCCGAGGCGCTGGTCGTGGAGATGGGCGCCGAACCGGTGTGGATCACCGAGGAGCACAGGACGCTGTACCACGCTGCGCTGGCCGGGGGAGCGAACCACCTGGTCACGCTGGTCGCCGAGAGCGCCTCGCTGCTCGGTGCCGCGGGCGTGGAGCACCCGGGGCGGATGCTCGGCCCGTTGCTCGGCGCCGCACTGGACAACGCGCTGCGGCTGGGCATCGACGGGCTCAGCGGGCCCGTGCTGCGCGGCGACGCCGAGACCGTCGCCGGCCACATCGCCGAGCTGCGCGCCCATTCCCCCGAGAGCGTCGCGAGCTACGTCGCGCTGGCCCGCCTGACCGCCGACCGCGCGCTCGCCGCCGGCCTGCTCAAGCCGCAGGACGCCGAGCGCCTGCTGGACGCCCTCCAGTCGTGACCCCTCGAACCCCCATGAACCGGAGGCCAGGCATGACCGAACCGACCACCTCCCCCCGCACGGCCCCCGTTGTGGTCCGCACCCGCGAGGAGCTGGCCGAGCTCCGCCCCTCCGCGGGCCGCACCGCCCTGGTCCCCACCATGGGAGCGCTGCACTCCGGGCACCGCGGCCTCATCGCGGCCGCCCGAGGCCGCGCCGACTCCGTCGTGGTCAGCATCTTCGTCAACCCGCTGCAGTTCGGCCCGAACGAGGACTACGACCGCTACCCGCGCACGCTCGACTCCGACCTGGCGGTCTGCGCCGAAGAGGGCGTCGACGTGGTGTTCGCGCCCGACGTCGAGACGATGTACCCGGGGCCGCAGACGGTGACCGTGCACCCCGGGGAGATGGGCGCGGTGCTGGAGGGGGAGTTCCGGCCCGGCTTCTGCGAGGGCGTGCTGACCGTGGTGAGCAAGCTGTTCAACCTGATCCGCCCGGACATCGCGTTCTTCGGCCAGAAGGACGCCCAGCAGCTCGCCGTGATCCGGCGGATGACGCGCGACCTGTGCATGCCGATCACGATCGTGGGCGTGCCCACCGTGCGCGACGCCGACGGCCTGGCCACCTCCAGCCGCAACGTCTACCTCGGCCCGCAGGAGCGCCGCAGCGCCCTCGCGCTCTCCCGCGCGCTGCTGGCCGGAGCCGACGCCTCGGTGACCGGCCCGGTCGGCATCCTCAGCGCCGCGCGCGCCGTGCTGAAGGAGGCGGTGACGGCGACGCCGCCCGTCGTCGTCGACTACCTCGCGCTCGTCGACCCCGAGACGTTCACCGACGTGTCGGCGGACCACCGGGGTGAGGCCGTGCTCGTGGTGGCCGCGTGGGTGGGGGAGACCCGGCTGATTGATAACGTGCCGCTCACGCTGTAATGACCCGATACCACCGATATTGCCGATACCGCTCGAAAACCGGCGGAACTGGGAGTCACTGGTGAGCACGATCCCGTCGTCGTTACCGCTCCGGCTGGCCGCGCCGGAGCCCGGCTGGCAGACCGAGACCGACGTCGTGATCGTCGGGTCCGGCATCGCCGGGCTCAGCACCGCGCTGCACTACGTCCGGCACAGCCCCGAAGGCCGGGTCGTGCTCGTCACCAAGGACGTGCTCTCCACCGGGTCCACCCGCTGGGCCCAGGGCGGGATCGCCGCCGCGGTCGATCCGGGCGACGCCCCGCTCGCGCACATGGTCGACACCGTCGAGGCCGGCGCCGGCCTGTGCGACCCGCTCGCCGTGCGCACGCTGGTCACCGAGGGGCCCGACGCACTGCGCTGGCTGATCGGCCTCGGCGCGGCCTTCGACCGCACCGACGACGGGGAGCTGGCGCTGACCCGCGAGGGCGGGCACCGGGCCGACCGGATCGCGCACGCCGGAGGCGACGCGACCGGCGCGGAGATCCAGCGCGCGCTGATCGCGGCGGTCCGGGCCGAACCGCGCATCGAGGTGATCGAGCACGCGCTGGCGCTGGACGCGCTCCTCGGCCACCCCGGCGGCGACGAGGACCTCGTCGAGTCGGTCTGCGGCGTGACGCTGCACGTCATGGGCGAGGGACAGCGCGACGGCGTGGGCGCGGTCCGCTCCAGGGCCGTCGTCCTGGCCACCGGCGGAATGGGCCAGGTCTTCGCCGCCACCACCAACCCCGGCGTGTCCACCGGCGACGGCGTCGCGCTCGCGGCGCGCGCGGGGGCGCGCCTGGCGGACCTGGAGTTCGTGCAGTTCCACCCGACCGTGCTCTGGCTCGGCCCCGACGCCCGCGGGCAGCAGCCGCTCGTCTCCGAGGCCGTCCGCGGCGAGGGCGCGTTCCTCGTCGACGCCGAAGGCCGCCGCTTCATGGAGGGCGTGCACGAACTGGCCGACCTCGCGCCGCGCGACGTCGTCGCCGGGGAGATCGCCAGGGCCATGGCCGACACCGGAACCGACCACGTCTACCTGGACGCCCGCGGCTTCGGCGAGCAGAAGTGGCAGCGGCGCTTCCCGACCATCCTGGCCGGCTGCCGCGAGCACGGCGTCGACCCGGTCCGCGAGCTGATCCCGGTGGCGCCGGCCGCCCACTACGCCTCGGGCGGCGTCGAGGTCGACCTCGACGGCCGCACCAGCGTGGCCGGGCTGTTCGCCGTGGGGGAGGCGGCCCGCACCGGCGTCCACGGCGCGAACCGGCTGGCCTCCAACTCGCTGCTGGAGGGCCTGGTCTTCGCCGATCGGATCGCGGCGGCCCTGGCGAGCGGGCTCCCCGAGCCGGTCGAGCCCGCCGCGCGGCAGGACCGCGCCGCCGGCCTCGTCGCGCCGGAGGCGGTGCCCGGGCTGCGCGCGGCGATGTCGCGCAACGTCGGCGTGCTGCGCAGCGCCCGGTCGCTGTCGGAGGCGGCGAGCGCGCTGGAGGCCGTCGCCGTCGGCGAGCGCGCCGCGGCACCCGGCGTCGAGTCCTGGGAGGCGACCAACCTGTTCACGGTCGCGTGGCTGCTGGTGGCCGCGGCGCGGCGCCGCAGGGAGAGTCGGGGGTCGCACCGGCGCGCCGACCGGCCCGAGTCCCTCCCGCACCTGCGCCGCCCGTTGGTGCTGGAGCTCTCGGAGGAGGGGATCGACACCGAGCTGCGGTGGTGGTCGGTCGATCCGCCCCCGGAGCTGCGGGCCGAACTCGACGGGATCGGCATGCCGCTCTTCACCGGCTTCCGCCCCGGGAGCCGCCCCGAGCTGCTGCACCGGGTGAGCGTGCCGCACGCGTCCCACATCGACACGGTGGTGACCGCGCTGGGCGAGGACCTGACCGGCGGCGAGCAGATCGACGTGACCAGCGTCGCCACCGTCCCGGCCCTCCAGGTCCGCACCGCCGACGTGGTGGCCCGCGCCGACGGTGTCGTGGCCGGTCTGCCAGTCGCCGAGCTGGTCTTCTGGACCGTCGCCGAGGGCGTGGTCGAGGTCGAGCGGCACGTCGCCGACGGCGATCCGGTCCGCAGGGGCGACGCGCTCATGACCGTCACCGCCCGCACGCGCGACCTGCTCACCGCCGAGCGCACGGCGCTGAACCTGCTCACCCACCTGTCGGGCGTGGCCACGGCGACGCGGGCCTGGGTCGCGGCCGTCAGCGGGACGCGGGCCCGCATCCGCGACAGCCGCAAGACCCACCCGGGGCTGCGCGCGCTGGAGAAGTACGCGGTGCGCTGCGGCGGCGGCGTGAACCACCGCTACGGACTCGGCGACGCGGCCCTGATCAAGGACAACCACGTGGTGGCGGCCGGCGGCGTCGCCGAGGCGGTGCTGGCGGTGCGCGAGGCGTTCCCCGGCGTCCCGCTGGAGGTCGAGGTCGACCGGATCGACCAGATCGAACCCGCGCTCAAGGCGGGGGCCGAGGAGATCCTGCTCGACAACTTCACCGTCGAGGAGCTGCGCGAGGCCGTCGCGCTGGTGGACGGCCGCGCCCGGCTGGAGTCCAGCGGCGGGCTCACCCTCGGCGTCGCCGCCGACGTCGCGGCGACCGGGGTGGACTATCTTGCGGTTGGCGCGCTCACCCACTCCAGCCCGGCCCTCGACATCGCCCTCGACCTCCGGGGCACCCCCTGACCGCAACGACCATGGACAAGGCCACCAATGCTGCTCGCGATGGACGTCGGCAACTCCCACACGGTCCTCGGCCTCTTCGACGGCGGGGAGCTCCTGGAGCACTGGCGCGTCGCGACGGAGGCGCGGCGCACCGCCGATGAATGGGCCGTGGTCCTGCAGGGCCTGATCGCCGGCAGCGCGGTCGTGGACTCCGCGGGGATCGACGGCATCGCCATGTGCTGCACCGTCCCGACGGTGCAGCACGAGATGCGCGAGATGTTCCGCAGGCACCACGGCGACGTCCCCGCGGTCATCGTCGAGCCGGGGGTCAAGACCGGCGTGCCGATCCGCATGGACAACCCCAAGGAGGTCGGCAGCGACCGCATCGTCAACGCGCTGGCGGCCGTCCACCTCTACGGCGGCCCGTGCGTGGTCGTGGACTTCGGCACGGGGACCACGTTCGACGCGGTGAGCGGCAGGGGCGAGTACGTCGGCGGCGCGATCGCGCCGGGCATCGACATCTCGGTGGAGGCGCTCTCGCGGCGCGGCGCCCAGTTGCACATGGTGGAGATCGTCCGGCCGCGTTCGGTCATCGCCAAGAACACCACGGAGGCGCTGCGGTCGGGCATCG
The DNA here is from genome assembly GCF_013408795.1 of Spinactinospora alkalitolerans. Lineage (NCBI taxonomy): Bacteria > Bacillati > Actinomycetota > Actinomycetes > Streptosporangiales > Nocardiopsidaceae > Spinactinospora > Spinactinospora alkalitolerans. Next base: position 5,629,356 of record NZ_JACCCC010000001.1, on the reverse strand, counting down.
TCTACGGCTTCGCCGGCCAGGTGGACGGCATCGTGGACCGGATGGCCCAGGAGCTCGACGACAACGTCGACGACGTCACGGTGGTGGCCACCGGCGGCCTGGCCCCGCTGGTCGTGAACGAGTGCGAGACGGTCGACGTCCACGAGCCGTGGCTGACCCTCATCGGCCTGCGCCTGGTCTTCGAGCGCAACGCCTGATCAACAGCGGTTGTGGCGTTGAGTGCGTAGTTTCGGGACGACCTCGGCCAAATGGTCGAAATCACGGTCGCTGTGGACGAGGACCGCATCGGTGCGGAGAGCGACCGCTGCGATCAGGCAGTCGTAGGCCTTTCGGATGGTCTTCCCCTTTGACCGGGCCTCCCGATAGATGACGGCCGAATCACGGAAATCCAGGTGGGGCTCGACGCTCAGCAATGTGTGCTCGTTGAGCATCTGCTCGACGAGGAGGAACTGCTTCTCGCCCTTCGTGCCCATCAGCAGCTCGGCCATGACGGGCTCGGTGGTGGCGATGTCACTCCTGGCGTCGCGGAGCTCACGGACGAAGAGATGCGTATCGGATCCGGTGCCCTTCAGGTACTCGATCCACGCCGAGCTGTCGAGCAGGAACGTCTTTCCCACGCCGGCCTACTCCCAATCCTGGATCTTGCTGCGGCGCATCTGGTCGAGGTCGCCCTCCCAGCCACTCCCTTCGAGCTCCTCCATTAGCTGGTATCTAAGACCCGATCCCGCCAGGCGGCGCAGGCTGAAGTCCACGGCCTCGCGCTTGGTTTTGAGGTGGTACTTCTCCATGACAACAGCGATCAACTCGTCATCGATGTCGATATTTGTGCGACCCATGTGCCAAGGATACACATTCACTGAGAGCGAGCGTCAGCCGTTTCCGTGATCGCCGATAGGATCGACTGCGTGAGTGACGCGCTGGACGATTCCTACGAGGACCTGCCCGAACAGATGCGGGTCCGCCGCGAGAAGCTGGACCGCCTGCGGGAGGGCGGGGTCGACCCCTACCCCGTCACCTTTCCCCGCACGACCTCCATCTCCGCGATCCGTGAGAAACACGGGGACCTCGCTCCGGACGAGACCACCGGCGAGCGGGTCGGGATCGCCGGCAGGGTCATGCTCTACCGCACCGGCGGCAAGCTGTGCTTCGCCACCATCCGCGACTCCTCCGGCGACATGCAGATCATGCTGTCGCTGGACCGGCTCGGCGCCGACTCCCTGGCCTCGTGGAAGGGCGACGTCGACCTGGGCGACCACGTGGGCGTCGAGGGCGAGGTCATCACGTCGCGGCGCGGTGAGCTGTCGGTCATGGTCGAGTCCTGGACGCTGACCGCCAAGTGCCTGCGTCCGCTGCCGGAGAAGCACCGGGGGCTCACCGACCCCGAGGCCAGGGTCCGCCGCCGCTACGTCGACCTGATCGTCAACCCCGAGTCGCGCGACATGGTGTACCAGCGCTCCCGGGCCGTCCGCGCGCTGCGCGAGACGCTGCAGGAGCGCGGCTACACCGAGGTCGAGACCCCGATGCTGCAGCAGGTGCACGGCGGCGCGACGGCGCGCCCCTTCACCACCCACATCAACGCCTACGACCTCGACCTCTACCTGCGCATCGCGCCGGAGCTCTACCTCAAGCGCATGGTCGTGGGCGGGATCGAGAAGGTCTTCGAGATCAACCGCAATTTCCGCAACGAGGGCGCGGACTCCACGCACAACCCCGAGTTCACGATGCTGGAGTTCTACCAGGCCTACGCCGACTACAACGTGATGGCCGACCTCACCCGCGAGCTCGTCCTGAGCGCCGCGCGGGCGGTCTTCGGCGGCACCGTGGTCCGGCGCGGCGAGGAGGAGGTCGACCTCGGCGGCGAGTGGCCCTCGGTCACGCTCTACGGTGCGGTCTCCGAGGCGCTGGGCGAGGAGGTCACCCCGCGGACGGCCCTTGAGGCGGTGCGCAAGGCCGCCGACGCCCGCGGGGTCGAGTGGAGCCCCGACTGGGGCCAGGGCAAGCTGGTCGAGCACCTCTTCGAGGAGCTGGTCGAGCACACCCTGGTCCGGCCGACGTTCGTCCGGGACTACCCGGTGGAGACCAGCCCGCTGGTGCGCCGGCACCGCGAGGACCCGCTGCTGACCGAGAAGTGGGATCTCATCGGGTTCGGCATGGAGATGGGCACCGGTTACTCGGAGCTGGTCGACCCGGTGGAGCAGCGGCGCCGACTCACCGAGCAGTCGCTGCTGGCCGCCGGCGGCGACCCCGAGGCCATGCAGCTCGACGAGGACTTCCTCCGGGCACTCGAATACGCCATGCCGCCCTCCGGCGGCGTCGGAATGGGCGTCGATCGCCTTCTCATGGCGTTCACCGGAAAGAACATCCGCGAAACCATTCTGTTCCCGTTGGTGAAGCCCGGTTGACGGGCGGGCCTCCCCCGTGCCCTGCGCGGAGGAGGCCCGTGGCCACCGCCGATGTGTCCGAGACCACGTTCCGCGGCTGGCCGGGGACGGCCAATGTTGAATCCGCTGGCCAATGGGCCTGTCTTCATGGTCACTTTGAGAATACTCTTTGAGGCTCTGGAGCTCTCTTTCCCGTCTGGGAGACGGAGATTATCTCCGCAGGTCAGTACGCGTGTCGTAGGTTCTCGCGATTACTTTTCGTGACAGAGGTGAGCCGTTTGACCACGCTGTGTCAATAAATAGACCTTGACGGTCCGTCGTCATCCGCTTAGCGTTTCGAAGCGAGCGGAGAATTCCGCGTGTTTGTCGTAGCGGATCTACCATGACGGTGAGTGAGGATGGCTGAGAGCGGCTCCGGCGGTTTCCAGCATCCATTGCCGAGTGCGTCTTCGCGCGATCTGTCCGTCCCAGATCGCGGCGACCGGGCGCTCGAACCCTCCCCGCGCTCCGATCCTCGTTTCCGTGCCAGGGAAACGAGGACGAGGGTGCCGGGGGCGGTGTTCGGGGCGAGGCCCAGGCGCGCGCGGCAGAAGGCTCCGGCCTGCGCTCTTCCGAGGTCCCTGCGGCGACGAGTTGTTGTTCCGCACTCACCACGGATGAGGGAGGACGGAGTGGAACAGGCCACACTCGTGCGTCACGCCATCAAAGAGCCCAGCGTCCCGTCGCTGCGGGAGGCCATCGTGCCGCCTCTCGCTTCGCCGCGTGACGGAGGGCCGAGCGTGCACCCGAACCTGAGCGATGACGAGATCCAGTTGCTGGCGGAGATTGCCACCGGTGTCACCACCGATGTCGCGGCGCGCCGACTCGAGCTGAGCGCACGCACGCTGCGGCGCCGACTGCGCTCCATCTGCGACCGCCTCGGGGTCAACACCCCGATCGAGGCCGTCGTGTGGGCGGCCCGCAGGCAGCTCATCTGAATCCATTCCCGGGCGACCCGGCCCGGTCCCCGCGGCGCAGAGGAGGACCCGGGGGTAATCTGGCCGGTTATGTCGCCCATCCAGGTCACCATCCGCCGTGCGCGGACACACGATGTCGCCCGCATCCGCCGACTCGTCGACACCTTCAGCGGAGAGCGCCGGGTGCTGTCCAAGAGCACGGTCAACCTCTACGAGGACGTCCAGGAGTTCCGGGTGGCCGAGGCCGACGACGGGGAGCAGTGCACCGTCGTCGGCTGCGGCGCCCTCCACGTCCTCTGGGAGGACCTCGCCGAGGTGCGCACGGTCGCGGTCGACCCCGCGGTCCAAGGGACCGGCGTGGGCCACCGCATCGTCGCCGACCTGCTCGACACGGCCCGCGAACTCGGGGTGCGCAGGGTCTTCTGCCTCACCTTCGAGACGGACTTCTTCGGCAGGCACGGCTTCCGGCCGATCCAGGGCACCCCCGTGCCGCCGCGGGTGTACGAGGAACTCCTGCGCTCCTACGACGAGGGCGTCGCGGAGTTCCTCGACCTGGAGCGCGTCAAGCCCAACACCCTCGGCAACGTCCGGATGCTGGTGCATCTGGACGCCTGAGCCGAGGCCGTGAGCCCGCGGTGACCGGGCGATGGCGCACGTCGGCCTCAGTCACCGGGAGTTTTCGACCTGAGCCCCGAGCCGGAGCTTCGCGGTGACCGGGCGATCCTCTCGCGTGGCCGAAGGCCCCCCAAAGGGATCGCCCCGGCGCCGCGCCGCCCACGCCGCCACCACGGGTGCCAGACCGAAACCATGATGTCGGCGTGTACCCGAGGCGACAGGTCTGCTTCGCGCGCGAGGGCGATCTCCGTGAAACCGCTGTCACATCAGCCGCAACTGCCGGTCCCTGGGGCGCTTGCGGGTGGCGGACTCCTCGTCGACCGGCATGGTCAGGGATCCGTCGATCGAGGAGAGGAACGGTGAGGGCGCCGCCTCGTGCGCGGTGCCGCGGCGGGTGCGGCGGCGGGCGCGGGAGAGGTAGAGGCGCTGCTGGGCGCGGGTGACGCCGACGAAGAACAGCCGACGCTCCTCGGCCTCGTCGTCGCGTTCGGCCCCGGGGAAGCGGAACGGCAGCATGCCGTCCTCGCAGCCCACCATGAACACCACCGGGTACTCCAGGCCCTTCGCCGCGTGCAGGGTCAGCAGCGCGACCCGGTCGGCGCGCGGGTCGAGGGCGTCGACCTCGGCGCCCAGCGCCAGCGCGGAGAGGAACTCCGCGAGGTCGGCGCCGTGCCGCCGCGCGAGCGGCAGCACCAGCTCACCGGCCGTGCGCAGGTCGGTGACCAGCTTCTCGTCACCGGAGTGCCGCTCGCACAGCAGCGCGACGGCGGAGCGGACCCGGTCGGTGAGCGGTCCCTCCGGGTGATGCGGGAGCTCGTCTGCGACCAGTCGCACCGCGGGCCGGGCCAGCAGCCGGTCGTGCGAGCGCTTCTGGAACGGCACGCCCGCGGTGTTGAACGCGCTGATGACCGCGTCGCTCTGGGCCGCGGTGCGGTACAGCACGCAGATGTCGCCGAAGGACAGGTCGCCGTCGCCCTCCTCGGTGACCCGGCCGCTGTCCAGCGAGTGCCAGGACGTCCCGCCGAGCAGCCGGTCGATCGCGCGGGCCACGAAGGAGGCCTCGGCGCGCTCGTCGGCGGCGACGTGCACGCCGATCCGCGGAGGGTCGGTGAAGGCGCCGACCGCGCGCAGCTCCCGGCCCGGGACCAGCGACGCCGGCGCGATGGCCTGTACGGCCGCGGTCACGATCGTCGCGTTCGAGCGGTAGTTGCGGGTCAGCCGGACGGTGCGGGCGTCGGGGAAGTCGGTGCCGAACCGCAGGAAGAACCCCACGTCGGCACCCCGGAAGCCGTAGATGGCCTGGTCGGGGTCGCCGATCGCGGTGATGTTGCCGCCGGGGCCGGTGAGCAGCCCCAGCAGGGCGTACTGCGTCTCGTCGATGTCCTGGTACTCGTCCACGCTGATCCAGCGCCACCGCTCGCGGTAGCGCGCGGCCAGCCCGTCGTCGGCCCGCAGCAGTCGGACCGGCAGCGCCAGCAGGTCGGCGAAGTCCACCAGGTCGTCCTCGCGCAGCCCGCGCTCGTAGGCCGCCAGCGCCTCGTCGGGCTGCTCGGCGATCCCGTCGCGCCTGGCCAGCAGTTGACGGGCCTCCTGCTCCGAGCCGGTCACCGCCCTGGCGATCGCCGCCCGCTGCTCCTCGTCGGCGACCCGGAACCGCTCCGTGAGCCCGGCGCGCCCGTGCTGCTCGCGCAGGATGAGCGCGCCCAGGCCGTGGAACGTGGTGACGGTCATCCGCCCGGCGACCTCCGCGCCCAGCAGGGCGGTGAGCCGCTCCTCCAGCTCCTCGGCGGCCCTGCGGGTGAAGGTGATCGCCAGGCACTGCTCGGCCGGCACGTCCCGCTCGGCGACCAGGTGCGCGATCCGGTGCGTGACCGTCCGGGTCTTGCCGGTGCCCGGCCCGGCGACGATCAGCAGCGGACCGCCGGGGCGCTCCGCCGCCGTGCGCTGATCGGGGTCGAGCCCGTCGAGGAGCCCGTGCGGGCGGCGGTTCGGGTCCTGCGGGCTCTCGGGGAAGAGGGCCGGGTCGGCGTCGTCGGTCGGGGCCGCGGCGGCCAGCGTCCCCGGACCGCCGCCGGAGGGACCGGGGTCGGACGGGGCGTCGTCGCCGTCGTCGCCGTCGGCGGCCCGGGTCCGCTTCGCGGCCGGCTTCTTCTTCGCCGCGGGGCGCCGCTTCGTCGGCTTCGGCGCGATCTCGTGCTCCTCGAACAGGGCCGGCTCGCTCGCGGCGGCCCTGAGCTCCTCGGGTTCGAACATCCGGATGACGCCGTACTCGCCGTCGTAGCCGGCGTCCCTGATGACCTCGCCCCGGCGCAGCCGGGAGACGGCCTCGCCGAGCAGTTCGCCGCCGGCCCTGCCGACCTCGTCCAGCGGGGCGGAGTGCAGGATGGTCAGCTCGGAGCCGAGCGTGGCCACCAGCCGGGAGACCTCTCCCATGACGCGCTTGCTCTTGGGGCCCACGCCGACGATCTCGCTGACGATCTCCGGCAGCGGCACCAGGTTGGTGAACCCGGCCGCACCGGGCACCCGGTAGCCCTCGGCGCGGTCGGCGAGCTCGTGGATGCGGTGGAACACGCCCACGGTCAGCGGCCGCCCGCACACCGGGCAGCGCCCCTTGTGCGCGCGGGTGAGTTCGGGGTCGAACCGCACGTCGCATTTGCGGTGCCCGTCGAGGTGGTATTTGCCCTCTTCGGGAAAGAACTCCACCGAGCCGCGGAATCCCTCCCCGGTCTCCAGCGAGCGCCGGATCGCGTAGTAGTCCAGGTCGGTGTCGAAGCGCGTCGCCTCGCGGGCCAGCATCGGCGGCGAATGCGCGTCGGAATTGCTGACCAGGGTGTAGGAATCCAGCGACGATACCATCCAGTTCATCGCCGGGTCGCTGGAGAGCCCGGTCTCCACGGCGAAGACGTGCTCGGAGAGGTCGGCGTAGCAGTCCGCGATGGCGTCGAAACCGGATTTGGAACCCAGCGCCGAGAACCACGGCGTCCACACGTGCGCTGGGACGAGGTAGGAGCCGGGGTCGCTGGAGAGGGTGATCTCCAGCAGGTCGCGCGAATCCAGTCCGAGGATGGGGCGGCCGTCGGAGGCGAGATTGCCGATCTTCGCCAAATCCGCGGTGATGGCCTCCGCCGCCGCCATCGTCGGGGCGTAGAGCAAATGGTGTACCTTCCGGGTGTGCCCGTCCCGTTTGTAGATGGTGGAGATCTCCACGGAGAGCATGAAGCGCGGAAGTCTCCGACAAGTGGGGGGCAGCGTCCGGGCGATCCGGTCCTCGATTTCCGGGTGCAGCCGGAACAGCCCCGGTTCGGCCGGCACCAGATTGGCCCGCAGCTCCTCGCGCCAGGCGGGGTGAGTGAAATCACCGGTGCCCACGAGGTCAATGCCCTTGCGGGCGGCCCACCAGGCCAGGTGCTCGAGGTCGCAATCCCTGCTGCAAGCCCGTGAGTACTTGGAGTGGATATGTAGATCAGCGTGGAACTCCACGACGAGGCCTCCCAATGCCCACAGTGACGGGCTTGTCGGCACTTACGCCACTCTTAGGCGGGGTGCTTGACTCTTCTCCGTTACGGTGCCACGATCCCACAACTCGGCATCCTCTTAGGCCTAATGCCCACGGAGGCGGGGAGCAGTATAGATCGAGGTAATCTGTGCATCGCGACCAAGAAGTCACGGTCGTCTTGTTCGCCCTGCACGTGGCGCGGGCGGTTTGGGAACCAGTTGGATATTCTGGGGCGGTCGACCGGCACGGGGCCGAACGTTTGTGTTCCCCGGCGGCTACGGGGAGTCGTCTTTCCGGTCGCGATCCCCGTGTTTAAGGGCGATCGGGAACCCGCCGCGATACCGGACCTCTTTGGGGCCGGAGTTAAGGCGGCCCGGACCGAAACCCCGCCCCGCGCCGTCCGCGGTGCCGGGGTGAGAGGTTGCCGGGTCCGGGCCGCCGAGGCCATCCACGGGGGGCGTGAGGAGACGACACGACGTGGGCGTAAGCTGGCCAGAGCCCCAACGGGGGTAATTACTGCATAAAGTAACAACAAGGAAGGGGTTTGCGTGCGATGTGGGATGTTTTGTCGGCGCTGATCCCCCCTGCTGTTGTCGCGACGGTCTTCTGCACGTTCATCTACCGGCTGCTCCGCAAGGAGATGGCTCCGAGAACGTCGGATGGGCGGCTGATCGGTGAAGCAGGCGCCGCGCCGAGTACCGGCGCCCCGGAGGCCGAAACGGCGTCGCGGGCCGATACCGATGCCGTTACGTCGGAGGACGGGGCAAAGGGTGCACGGGGCTCTTCGAGTGAAGTCCCGGGCGCCGAACGCGGTCCTGGCAACCGCTAACCGGCAACGTTAGGGAATGGGACACGCCTCCCCGGCGTTATAGGCCCCTGGCCCCCTCGGCCAGGGGCGTATCGGCCGCACGGCCGGAGTTATCGAGACGCTCCCGGATCCGGGATAGCGGAGGCGGTTTTGCCACGCCGAGAATTGTCTTTCCCGCTGTATCCGGTATAGCTTTGTTTTTATAGTGCCATCGCACTTCTCTGCTGAAAGGTCCGTATCCATGGCGCAAAAGGTTCAGGTTCTTCTCGTCGACGATCTCGACGGTGGCGAGGCAGAGGAGACGGTCTCGTTCGCGGTCGACGGTTCCTCCTACGAGATCGACCTCAGCGGCGACAACGCCGCCAAGCTTCGCGACGCTCTGGCTCCGTTCGTCGATGCCGCCCGCAAGGCTCCGGCCAAGGGCGGCCGCGGCGGCCGTCGCCAGCAGCGCAACGCGCCCAGCCGTGAGCGCAGCGCGGAAATCCGCGCCTGGGCCAAAGCGGCGGGCAAGCAGGTCAACGAGCGCGGCCGCATCCCGGCGTCGATCGTCGCCGAATACGAGGCGGCCCAGCGCTAGGGCGCTTCCGCACCGTCGCCGACGGTGCGGAAGGGGCCTCCGCCGGCCCGGCGAAGCGCGATCCGGTGGAGTTCCGCCCGGCGAAAAACGTTGTTCGCTCAGAGCAAATAGCATCACGAACACGCAGCACGGCCCGTGTTCCCTCAGTTGGTGAGGGGCGCGGGCCGTTCGCTTGCGGCGTACTCCGGAACAGCGAAGGCCCGATTGGTAGTTGGATGAGGGTGAACGCCCTATCGTCGGGGAAAGTCTCTTGCACGGGTGGTAGTAGAACATCCGTGCGGGATGTGTTCGCCGGGTCGGCCGGAAAGCCGGGTGGTGCGGCGAACGGGTGCGGTGCCGCTCCCGGGAGGTTTTTCTCCTGTGGGGGTCCGTGGCCTTCACCGTTGGCGCCGTTGTGTGTGGTGGGTGTGTGGGACCGGGGGTCGCCTGGTCCTGGCCGGCTGCTGTGTGAGGAGCGACGAGAGATGTTCGAGAGGTTTACCGACCGCGCGCGGCGGGTGGTGGTTCTGGCCCAGGAGGAGGCCAGGATGTTGAACCACAACTACATCGGGACTGAGCACATCCTGCTGGGTCTGATCCATGAGGGTGAGGGCGTCGCTGCCAAGGCGTTGGAGAGTCTGGGGATCAGCCTGGAGGCGGTGCGTCAGCAGGTTGAGGAGATCATCGGGCAGGGCCAGCAGGCGCCTTCGGGGCATATTCCGTTCACGCCGCGGGCCAAGAAGGTGTTGGAGCTGTCGTTGCGGGAGGCGCTGCAGCTGGGGCACAACTACATCGGTACCGAGCACATCCTTCTTGGTCTGATCCGTGAGGGTGAGGGTGTGGCGGCCCAGGTGCTGGTGAAGTTGGGGGCTGATCTGAACCGGGTGCGCCAGCAGGTGATTCAGCTGCTGCACGGTTATCAGGGCAAGGAGCCTCAGGCGGCGGGGGCGGCGTCGGAGTCGGCGCCGTCGACGTCGCTGGTGCTGGATCAGTTCGGCCGCAACCTGACCCAGGCGGCGCGTGAGTCCAAGCTGGATCCGGTGATCGGGCGCGACAGTGAGATCGAGCGGGTGATGCAGGTGCTGTCGCGGCGCACCAAGAACAACCCGGTGCTGATCGGTGAGCCGGGGGTGGGCAAGACCGCGGTGGTGGAGGGCCTGGCCCAAAAGATCGTCAAGGGCGAGATCCCGGAGACGTTGAAGGACAAGCAGCTCTACACCCTGGATCTGGGCGCGCTGGTGGCCGGGTCGCGGTATCGGGGGGATTTTGAGGAGCGGCTGAAGAAGGTGCTCAAGGAGATCCGGACCCGCGGCGACATCATCTTGTTCATTGATGAGCTGCACACCCTGGTCGGGGCGGGGGCGGCCGAGGGCGCGATCGACGCGGCCTCGATTCTGAAGCCGATGCTGGCCCGGGGGGAGCTGCAGACCATCGGGGCGACCACGTTGGATGAGTACCGCAAGCATTTGGAGAAGGACGCGGCGCTGGAGCGCCGGTTCCAGCCGATCCAGGTCGATGAGCCCACGATCGCGCACACGATCGAGATTTTGAAGGGGCTGCGGGACCGCTATGAGGCCCATCACCGGGTCTCCATCACCGATTCGGCGCTGGTGGCCGCGGCGCAGTTGGCCGACCGCTACATCTCCGACCGGTTCCTGCCGGACAAGGCGATCGATCTGATCGATGAGGCGGGCTCGCGGATGCGGATCCGGCGGATGACGGCGCCGCCGGATCTGCGCGAGTTCGACGAGAAGATCGCCGGGGTGCGCCGGGACAAGGAGTCGGCCATCGACGCCCAGGACTTTGAGAAGGCCGCGTCGCTGCGTGATGACGAGAAGCAGCTGCTGGGCCGGAAGGCCCAGCGGGAGAAGGAGTGGAAGGCCGGGGACATGGACGTGGTGGCCGAGGTCGGCGAGGAGTTGATCGCCGAGGTGCTGGCCACCGCGACCGGGATCCCGGTGTTCAAGCTCACCGAGGAGGAGTCCTCGCGGCTGCTGCGGATGGAGGAGGAGCTGCACAAGCGGGTGATCGGCCAGGAGGACGCGATCCGGGCGCTGTCGCAGGCGATCCGGCGCACCCGGGCGGGGTTGAAGGACCCCAAGCGTCCGGGGGGTTCCTTCATCTTCGCCGGGCCGTCGGGGGTGGGCAAGACCGAGTTGTCCAAGACGCTGGCGGAGTTCCTGTTCGGTGATGAGGAGGCGCTGATCCAGCTCGACATGAGCGAGTTCATGGAGAAGCACACCGTGTCGCGGCTGTTCGGGTCGCCGCCCGGCTATGTGGGCTATGAGGAGGGCGGTCAGCTGACCGAGAAGGTGCGGCGCAAGCCGTTCTCGGTGGTGCTGTTCGACGAGATCGAAAAGGCCCACTCCGACATCTTCAACTCGCTGCTGCAGGTGCTGGAGGAGGGCCGGCTCACCGACGCCCAGGGCCGCAACGTCGACTTCAAGAACACCGTGATCATCATGACCACCAACCTGGGCACCCGCGACATCTCCAAGGGCCAGGCGATGGGCTTTGCCAAGGAGGACGACTCCAAGACCAACTACGACCGGATGAAGGCCAAGGTCACCGAGGAGCTCAAGTCGCACTTCCGCCCGGAGTTTTTGAACCGGGTCGATGACACCATCGTGTTCCACCAGCTCACCGAGGACGAGATCGTCTCGATCGTGGATCTGATGGTGGACAAGCTCGACGAGCGGCTCAAGGACCGCGACATGGGCCTGGAGCTGCGGCCCGCGGCCAAGAGCCTGCTGGCCGAGCGCGGCTATGACCCGGTGCTGGGCGCGCGGCCGCTGCGGCGCACCATCCAGCGCGAGATCGAGGACCAGCTCTCGGAGAAGATCCTCTACGGCGAGGTCAGGGCCGGCCAGATCATCATCGTCGACACCGCCGGCGAAGGCGCCGAGGCCGCCTTCACCTTCCGCGGCGTGCCCAAGCCCGAGGCGGTGCCCGACACCCCCCGGGTCGAGCAGGCCGCAACCAACACCGACTGAGCACCACCCCACCCGCGGCAGGGGCGGCCCACCCGGCCGCCCCTCCCGCATGTCCGGGGACACCGCCGCGATGCGGTCTCCCGGATTCCGGACCGGGGGAGAACAGGGTAGGGTCCGCAGCGTGTCGAATCCGTCAGAGCCGCCGCCCCACAACGGCCCGCAGTGGGGCCCGCCTCAGGGACCATCGCAGGGTCCGCCCCAAGGGCCGCCCCCGCAGGGCCCGCCGCCCGGCCAGGGCCCCTACGGTCAGGTTCCCCCTGGTCAAGGCATGCCCGGTCCGCCGCAGCCCGGTCAGGGGCCGCACGCTTCCGGGCAGTTCCCGCCCGGGCCGCCCGGACCGCCGCACACGGGCCCGTACCCGCCGCAGGGTCCGCCGCCGCCGCAACGCAAGTCCGGCGTCTCGCTGTGGTGGGCCCTCGGCGCGGGCGCGTTCCTTCTGGTGCTGCTGGCCGGCACGAGTGCGGTCGTCTTCTTCATGGACGGCTCCGGCAGCGGGGCCGGCGCCCACCCCGGGCTCGCCCAGGGACGGGAGGAGTCCGGTGACGTCCCCGGTGTGCAGACCTTCGACGGGCTGTCCTACGACCACACCCCCGGCGATGTGAGCTACCCGCAGAGCCCTCCGACCGGCGGCGAGCACGCGCCGGAATGGCTGAACTGCGGCGTCTACGACGAGGAGGTGCCGGAGGAGAACGCCGTGCACTCCATGGAGCACGGCGCGGTGTGGATCACCTACGACCCCACGATCCCGCAGGCCGACATCGACACTCTGCGCTCGCTGTACTCGCCCGGCTCCTACGTCCTGGTCAGCCCGGTGTCCGGACTTCCGGCGCCGGTCGTCGCCTCCGCGTGGGGCAAGCAGCTCGGCGTCGACTCCGCGGACGACGAGCGGCTGCTGGACTTCCTCGCCGCCTACGAGCAGGGCCCGCAGACCCTGGAACCCGGCGCCCCCTGCTCCGGCGCCCTCGGCGGCGAGACGGGGCAGCCCGCCTAGGGCTAGTGCCGCGAGTTGAGAAGTGGGTGGGGTTGTCGAGGGTGTTGCGAGTCCGGGGCTCCCTCGGCCGAAATCTGCGGGGTCAGGCTGTCGTCAGCGCTGGCGCGCTGACAACAGCCTCCCCAGGCCCGCAGTGGTCCGGCGGGGCCTGGAAACACCCACCTTTCCCGTCAACGGATCCGGTGCCCTGAGTCAGGCCGGCAGGGCGTAGTCACCGTCCTCCAAGGGGTCCACCAGGCCGTCGGCGACCAGGGCGTCCAGCGCGCGCTCGCGTTGCACCGGCTCGTCCCACACCGCGTCGAGCGCCGACTTGGGCACCGGGCCGGTGGCGTCCCGCAGGACGGCCAGCAGCCTGCCGCGCACCTGCCGGTCGGTGCCCGCGTAGGTCTGGCCGCGCCGGGGCGGGCCGTCATGGGCCGGCCTGCCGGCCAGCACCCAGGCGCACCCGTCGATGACGGGGCACTCCGCGCACTTGGGGGAGCGGGCCGTGCACACCAGCGCGCCCAGTTCCATCACCGCCACACCCCAGCGCGCGGCGACCGCCGGCTCCGGCGGGAGCAGCGACTCGGCGAGGCGCGCCTCGCTCCGTGTCGGGGTTTTCGGCGGGTACTCAACTCCGGTTTCCACGCGAGCGAGCACCCGGCGGACGTTGGTGTCGAGGATCGCGTGCCGCTGGCCGAACGCGAAGCCGGCCACGGCGGCGGAGGTGTAGGCGCCGACGCCGGGCAGCGCCAGCAGGTCGGCGTGGGAGTCGGGGACCCGGCCCCCATGGCGCTCCACGATCGCGCGGGCGCAGGCGTGCAGGTTCAGGGCGCGGCGGGGGTATCCCAGCCTGTTCCACATGCGTACGGCCTCGCCGGCGGGCTCGGCGGCCAGGTCGGCCGGCGTCGGCCAGCGCCGCATCCACGCCTCCCAGGCAGGCAGTACCCGCGCCACGGGCGTCTGCTGGAGCATGACCTCGCTGACCAGAACGCCCCAGGGGGTGGTGTCGGCACGGCGCCACGGGAGGTCGCGCGCATTGGCCTCATACCACGCTAGAACCGCTGCGCTGTAAGGGTTTTCGTTCATACGCAATCAGATGTCCAACGGCGGGTTGAGTAGGTGCAAAGTTTGAAAGCCGGGATACTACGCCCATGGCCTCAAGCACTGGACACCCGGGACCCGTGAGCCCTGAGACGTACTGGAAACGACGTGTCTTCGTGCTGGCCGGGCTACTCGTGGTCGTGGCGCTGATCGTCTACGCGTGTTCGAGGCCGTCCTCGGACGAGGGGCAGCGGGCCGCCGACTCCGGCGCCGCCACCGAGGAGACCCCGGACGAGTCCGCCTCCCCCAGTATCCCAGCCTCCCCGTCCGCGAGCGACGCCCCGAGCGCGAGCCCGGCCCCGGGAGGCGAGGAGGGCGGCGGGGACTCCGGCGGCGACTCGGGCGGCGGATCCGGCGGCGGTTCCGACGACGGGGACGAGAACAGGGGAGCCGGCAAGGACGGCGCGATCCCGGCGCCGGAGCAGCCGGAGGACCTCTGCCGGCCCGATGACGTCGTGACGACGCTGTCGGCGGACCGGGAGGACTACTCCTCGGGCGTCGAACCGCGGTTCGACATCACCGTGGTCAACACCGACGACCAGACCTGCACCGTCGATGTGGGCCCCAAGGCCATGGAGCTGCGGATCACATCGGGCGAAGATCGGGTCTTCTCCACCGCCGACTGCGTGCGGGGCGACGGCACCGACAAGGAGCAGTTGCGCCGCGGCGTCCCCCACACGGTCACCGTCGAGTGGGACCGCGAGCGCTCCTGGGAGGACTGCCGCGACTCCGACGTCAACGCCCGCGCCGGCACCTACGTCGCGTCCCTGAAGTCCGACTACGACAACGAAGCCGAGGACCAGGTGTTCCGGCTGAACTAGCGGATCGGCCCGGACGGCCCCGCACCGTCACGACCTGCGCTTGGCCGGCAGGGCCAGGCGCAGGGCCTCGCCGAGGTCGTCCACCCCGATGGTCTCGATGCCCTCAACGGGTTCCTCGCTGTGCCGGGGCACGATCGCCTTGGTGAAGCCGAGTCGCTGGGCCTCCATCAGGCGGCGCTGCACGCCGCTGACCGCGCGGACGTCGCCGGCCAGGCCGACCTCGCCGACGGCGACCAGGCCGCGGGGCAGCGGAAGGTCGGTGTGGGAACCGGCGAGCGCCAGGGCCAGGGCGAGGTCGACCGAGGGTTCGCCCAGCCGGACGCCGCCCACGGTGGAGGCGTAGACGTCGGAGGCGCCGACGCGCAGGTTCGCCCGGCGTTCCAGCACGGCCATCACCATCGCCACCCGCGCCGAGTCGAGGCCGGAGGTGGCGCGGCGCGGCTGGGGCAGCGCCGTGGGCGCCACCAGCGCCTGCACCTCGGCGATCAGCGGTCGGCGGCCTTCGAGGGTGACCGTGACGCAGGTGCCGGGCACCGGCTCGTTGCGGCGGGTCAGGAACAGCCCGCTGGGGTCGGGCAGGCCGATGATGCCGGAGTCGGTGAGTTCGAAGCACCCGATCTCGTCGGTGGGGCCGTAGCGGTTCTTCACCGCGCGCAGCATGCGCAACTGGGAGTGGCGGTCGCCCTCGAACTGCAGGACGACGTCGACCAGGTGCTCCAGCATCCTGGGGCCGGCGATGGAGCCGTCCTTGGTCACGTGGCCGACCAGGACGGTGGCGATGCCGCGCTCCTTGGCCAGCCGGATCAGCGCCCCGGCGACCTCGCGCACCTGGGTCACCCCGCCGGGGACGCCGGAGGCGTTGGGCGCGCTCATGGTCTGCACCGAGTCGACGATCAGCAGCCCGGGCGCGACGGCGTCGACGTGGCCGGCCAAGGCCGCCACGGAGGTCTCGGCGGCGAGGTAGAGCTTCGGCGCCAGCGCGCCCAGCCGCTCCGCCCGCAGCCGGACCTGGCCGGTGGACTCCTCGCCCGTGACGTAGAGCACGGGGCCGGCGTCGGCGTACAGCGCGGCGACCTCCAGCAGCAGCGTCGACTTGCCCACGCCGGGCTCGCCCGCGAGCAGCAGCACGCCGCCGGGGACGACGCCGCCGCCGAGCACGCGGTCGAGCTCGTCCAGTCCGGTGGCCGACGCGTGCGCGGCCTCGACGTCGATCTCGCTGATGGGCAGGGCGGGGGAGCCGACCCTGACCGGCTCCACCCCGCCCCAGGCCGGGGCCCCGGCCTCCTCGACGGTGCCCCATGCCTGGCATTCGCCGCAGCGTCCGACCCACTTCAGGGTCGTCCAACCGCACTCGGCACACCGGAACGTACTTTTCGCAGACCTGGCCATACCCGCACGCTAGCGCCCGCCACCGACAATCCGGCGGCCGTCCGCGGCGCACCCGGCGGAATCGGGCTCCGGGGGGACCGGGCCGTGCCTCCCCCGCTCTTCCGGGCCGGGCTCCGGGATCCGCGGTCCGCGGCCTCGCGTGGTGCGTGGACACCGCGTGCCCTTCTGCCTACTCTGCGTATTGCTACTGCTGCGTCAAGTGATTGGCCGCAGTCGGTCACGGTCGGTTGCGGGTGTTGACCGAGCGTGTGAATTCGGTCACGTTCGAGTGGCCCCGCTCATTCTCACTCCGAGGAGAACCGCGTGTCGCCTGACAGGACCGCACGCCGCGTCGTCGCGGCGGCCCTCGGCCTCGCCGGTGCCGTCACCGTCGCGGCCGCCCCGGCCCAAGCCGCCGACTCCGACCTCACCTCCCGCTACGTCGCCCTCGGCGACTCCTTCACCGCAGGCCCGCTGATCCCCGACCAGTACGGCGACCCGGTGTTCTGCCTGCGCTCCCGCAAGAACTACCCCAACGTCGTGGCGCGGGCGCTCGGCGTCGCCGACTTCCAGGACGCGAGCTGCTCGGGGGCGACCACCGAGCACATGACCGACCCCCAGGAGCTCCCGCTGGGGACGGAGAACGACCCGCAGTTCGACGCCCTGACCGAGGACACCACGCTGGTGACGCTGGGCGTCGGCGGCAACGACCTCGGATTCGGCGAGATCCTGCTCACGTGCGTCGGGCTCAGCGCCATCGACCCCACCGGCGACCCCTGCCGCACCTACTACACCGACGGGGACGGCGGCGACCGGCTCGCCGACCGGCTCGACGAGACCGGCGCCGAGGTCGCGGAGGTGCTGGCCGGGATCCGCGAGCGCAGTCCCGACGCGACGGTGGCGGTCGTCGGCTACCTGCAGATCCTGCCCGAGTCGCAGGGCTGCTGGCCGGTCGTGCCGATCGCCGAGGAGGACGTCGCCTACCTGGACCGGACCCAGACCCGGCTCAACGAGACGCTGGCCAAGGAGGCCGCCAACGCCGACGCCGTCTTCGTCGACGTCTTCGAACGCGGCCACGACGTGTGCTCCGCCCGCGACGACAAGTGGGTCGAGGGCATCTTCCCGACCAAGCCGGCCGCGCCGGTCCACCCCAACGAGACGGGGATGGCCGAGGCCGGAGCCAGGGTCGTGGAGGCCCTCGGCGGCGCGGCCCCGGCCCCGCTGGTTTAGAGGCGGCGCGAAAAACAGCACCGGCGGGCGGAACCGGATCACACCCGCACCGGTCTTACAAGGGAAAATCGACTCTTTTCGGGGCGCGGCCCGCGCCGGCCCCGCGCGCGGGCGCTCCTCCGGCGCCCGCGCCCCCCTTGTGAGAGAGGACCCCCGTGGTGGCTCCCCCTGCTTTCAAAACGTTTTCCCGCGTCACCTTCGGCCTGGCCGCGGCGGGCGCGGCCGTCGCGATCTCCGGGTGCAGCGTGCTCTTCCCGTTCGGCCAGAGGCAGCAGCCCCCGCCCGAGGTCTCCATGGACACGGCCGCCCCGGAGGAGACGGCCGCCGAGGCCCCGGCCGGCGAGCTGCGGAGCGGGCCGATCCCCGCGACCGCGCCGGAGTTCGACGACAGCCAACTGCCGCCGGAGCCGGGCGACAGCGCCTCGCCGGCCGAGCAGATCGAGTGGAACCTGCTCTCGGAGGTGAACTCGTTCGCGATGGTCTACGACCCGTCGTCCACGGCGGACTGCCCGGACACCACGGCCTCGGTGGACGAGACGATCACCTGCACCTCCACCTACCAGGGGATGACCAGCACCTGGACCGTCGACATCACCGGCGGCGAGTACTTCTTCAGCTACGAGTACCAGGCCGACGAGCTGGTCATGTCCCGCGAGATCGCCGAGGAGTCGCTGCGCTACTCCTACGACGCCGAGGCCGTCGCCTGCGACATGCAGGAGTACGAGCTGGTCACCCCCGGCGTCGACACCGGGTTCACCTGCCAGGCCCAGACCGAGTACGGACTGGAGACCTACACCATGGAGTCCTCCGCCTACGGCTCCCTGTACTTCTACTCGATGTAGCGCCGCGGGGCCGCGGCGCCGCGCTCGGGGCGGCCGGACTCCCGGAGAGCGGCGGCGGAGTACGCGCGGACCATCGGTCTTCGACGACCCGCCCAGGGGTGTCCCGCGTCGCGGGGCGCCCCTTCGGCGTCGTGCGGCCCGCGCCCGGCGGTCCGCGTCCCCGGCCGGGTGCGCCCGCTCAGTACTCCCGCCACCAGAGGTTGACCGCGTAGTCGACCTCCAGGCCGGGATGTGCCGAGACGACCTCCTCGGCGAGCTCCGGGGAGAACTCGATGCGTACCACCGCCTCGAAGTCCTCCCGCCGCCGGAACCGCCACCGCATCTCCAGGGGCCTGCGCTCGAAGCCCTGCGCGGCCCAGAAGCGCTCGACCGCAGCGGGGTCGTACCGGGGCAGGAAGCGCCGGAACCAGCCGCCGAACGTGCTGCGCGTGGCGTCGTTGTCGATGACGAACGCGACGCCGCCGCGGCGCACCACCCGCCTCAGCTCGGCCAGTCCCGGTTCGCATCCGGGGCCGAAGAAGTACGCCCAGCGCGCGTGCACCACCTCCACCGAGGCGTCGGCGACCGGCAGCCGCTGCGCGACGCCGGTGCGCACGGTGACGTTGGCCAGCCCGTGCGTCCGCGCTCCGGCCACGCCCGCGAGTTCGGCGTGCGGTTCGACGCCGGTGACCCAGCGGGCGCGCTCGGCGAAGCGGGGCAGGTGGAAGCCCGTGCCGCAGCCGATGTCCAGGACGTGCGCGCCGTCCCAGCCGCGGATCTCCCGCATGGCCGCCTCGATCACACCGTCGGGATCGACCGCCCGGTTCTCCAGTTCGTAGACCTGCGGGCTGTTCCAGATGTTGGGGCTGGGAATCGCCCCCGACACGGCGCTGTTCACGCGAGGGACCATAGCCGTATCCCGGGTGCGCGGGCCAAATCCCGCCGGTACCGCATAGGGTGGATGGAGTGAGCGCTATCCAGGTCCCAGACGCGCCCGTCGTCCTCTCGACGGCGTCGGTCTACCCGGAGAAGACCCCGGCGGCCTTCGAGATCGCCGCGCAGCTCGGCTACGACGGCGTCGAAGTCCTGGTCTCCACCGATCCGGTCAGCCAGGACATCGACATGCTCCGCCGGTTGTCCGACTACCACCAGGTCCCGATCCTGGCCGTGCACTCCCCGTGCCTGATCTTCACGCAGCGGGTGTGGGGCCGCGACCCGTGGGGCAAGCTGGTGCGCTCCAAGGAGATGGCCGAGGCCCTGGGGGCCAGGACCATCGTCGTGCACCCGGCCTTCAAGTGGCAGCGCGAGTACGCCAAGGACTTCGAGACCGGCATCGCGCGCATGCAGGACGAGACCGACGTCGTGTTCGCGGTGGAGAACATGTACCAGGTGCACATGCGCGGCAAGGAGGTCGTGCCCTACTCGCCGAGCTGGAACCCGCTGGACCGCGACTACCCCGACGTCACCCTGGACCTGTCGCACACCGCCATGTCCCGCTCCGACGCCATGGGCATGGCCAAGCAGCTCGGCGACCGGCTCTCCCACATCCACCTCGCCGACGGCATGGGCGGGCAGAACTTCGACGAGCACCTGATCCCCGGCCGCGGCGGCCAGCCCTGCGCCGAGCTGCTGGAGCACCTGGCCGGCTCCGGCTACGACCGCCAGATCGTCCTGGAGGTCAACACCCGCAAGGCGCCCGACAGCGCGGCCCGCCGGCTGGACCTCGCCGAGGCGCTCGCCTTCACCCGCCTGCACTTCGCGGGCGCCCGGGAGGGTGCCGCGGGGGAGTCCCGGCGGACCGCCTCCGCCAACGGCGGACCCGAGGGCGTGCGGCGGGACCGCCGCGAGCGGATCGCCATGCGGCACCGGCCCTCCGACGAGGAGCCGCGCGTGTTCGCGGTGGGGTCCGACGGCATCGTCGTCGGCGAGTCCTGAACGAACGAACACCCATGGCACGTACGGGACGGCGGCCCGGCGCGACGCAGACCAGGGAGAAGATCCTGGAGGCGGCCCGGGCGCAGTTCAGCGAGAAGGGCTACGACGGCGCCACGATCCGCGGCATCGCGCGGGAGGCCGGAGTGGACCCGGCGCTGGTGCACCACTTCTTCGGGGCCAAGGACCAGGTCTTCATCGCCGCGATGCGGCTGCCCTACGACCCGGGCGAGGTGTTGCGGCGCATCATCGCCGACACCCGGCACGACCGCGCCGAGGCCATCGTCCGGTTCTTCCTGGACGTGTGGGAGGACCCGCGGACCCGGGCCCCGATGCTCGCCCTCGTGCGCTCCGCGGCGACCCAGGAGCAGGCGGCCACGACGGTCCGCGGCTTCATGAAGGACATCCTCTTCCACCACGTGGCCGGTGAGCTCGGCATCCCCGCCCTGCGCGCGGCCCTCGTCGCCTCCCAACTGTTCGGCATGGTCCTGGTCCGCTACGTGATCCAGGTCGAGCCGCTCGCCTCGGCGGCGCCGGACGAGGTCATCGCCCTCTACGCCCCGGCCCTGCGAGCCGTGATCGAGGAGTAGGACCGCCCGACCGAGGGGCGGTACTCGCTACAGCGTTTCGATGTCCGCCAGGAATGCGCGCCACTCGGGTGCGGGGAACGACAGGTGTCCGAGGTCTCTGTTCCGGGTGTCACGGACGCTCACCCGGCCGGACTCCGTACGGCACTCGACACACTCACTGCCTGCATTCGAGTAGCTGGCCTTGTTCCACTCTTCAGTCATCATGCCGGTTGTGCCCTTCTAATCAACTCTATGGAGTCTGCCGGGGAGAGTGCCCACCCTTGCAAGATCCCGAAGAGGCTCACGAACCGCTGAACCTCTCTCGGCTGGTCCACCAACTCGCCGCCGCTGGCACTCTCCGTGAACGCCAACGGGAGCCGGTCCGTGAACGAGATCACGGAGAACGCTCCTGCCGCCTGACCGATGTGAGTCGGTACGCCATGGGGGATGACGTAGAGCCGCAGCAAGTTCGATTCTGCCAGGTTCACCAGGTGGTCCAGCTGCCCGGCAACTGTTTCGGCATCCCCCAGACAGCTTCTGATCACCTCTTCGGGGATCACCGCCGAGAGTGCGGGGTCACCCGGTCTCAGAAGCCGCTCAACACGCTTCGTTTTCAGTCCCAGAATCGCGTCTATCTCCTCCGTAGTGTCCAGCGGTCGCCCGTAGGTGACAACGGTCCTCGCGTAGTCCTCCGTCTGCAGTGATCCCGGGATCAGGGACGGGTGGTGGACTCGTAGTTCAACGGCGGCGGCTTCCGCGTCTTCTACGCGCCGGTACCAATCCGGGTCCGTTGCTTTTCGGGTCACGTCTGACCAGCGACGGAGCAGAGCACCGTTTGTACTGAACGCCTGGTCTAATTCTCCTACGGTGTCCCGTTTCGGTGCCCGAGTTGCCCGCTCCAGCTTGGACAGCATGCCCGGTGTGATCGACAGCCGCCCTCCTACCTCGTGTAGGGATAAGCCAGATGACGTGCGCAGACGACGGAGTTCGCGACCGAATGCGACCCAATCGGGTAGCTGCTTCTCTCCCATGAATCCGAGTATGTACTAGGCAGACCCTGTCTAGTACTGGGATGTACAAAAGCCTCACGGTTGTGTGCAACTCATGGAACGTCGCCGAACGGTCCGGAACGCTGGTCAACAGACAGAAGCCCCGGCGACTGCGGTAACAGTCCCGGGGCGCGGCCACCAGCTACGGGAGAGCTGATGACGAACCCACGCTACCAACCCCGGCACGCCCGGCAGGCGTCGATGATCCGGCCCTACCTGATCGCCCACGAGCGACGGCAGCGGGAAGCCGACGTGCGCCGTGCCGCCTCCTTCGCCCGGCGGCAGCGGAACGCCCTGCGAGTGCTGACCGGAGCCGCCTCGTGAGTCCGCTGACCCCCGCGGAGCGCGACGCCTTGACCGCCCTCCTCGATGAACTGATCTCGGCAACGGACGACCGCGAGTTCTGGCTCGGTCGGGTACGTGAGACCTCTCTGGAGCTCCGTGACAAGATCGCGGGCATGATCGGCGACGAAGAAGGCGGCGGGTAGGAGGCGGAGCCTTCGCCCCGGACCGGGAGCCCCGCGCCCCGGAAGAGGAATCGGGGCTCGCGGCCCTGCCGCCGCGTGCTCGGAGAACCACCGTGCCCGGCCCGGTCGGACCCCGTCGCGCGCGGGTCCGGACCGGTAGGGTCGGGGCCAGCGGGGCAATCCCAGCGCCAGGCGAGGAGCGACGCGATGGTCTTCCGGCGAACCGTGCTCTCGGTCGCGAGGAGTGACCGGCTGCGGTCCCTCGTCTCCGGCTCGGGCGTCACGCGCGGCGTCGTCAACCGCTTCGTCGCCGGGGAGGACGCCGACTCCGTCGTCGCGGCGGTGCGCGACCTGACCGGCCGGGGACTGCTCGCCTCGATCGACCACCTCGGCGAGGACACCCTCCACCCCGAGCAGGCCACCGGCGTCACCCGCGGCTACGTCCGGCTGCTGGAGCGCCTCGCCGAAGAGGGGCTCACCCCGGCGGCCGAGGTCTCGGTGAAGCCCACCGCCGTCGGGCTCGGGCTGGGCGCCGAGGGCGAGTCGCTGGCGGCGGCCAACATCGCCCGGATCTGCGCCGCGGCCCGGGACGCCGGGACCACCGTCACCGTCGACATGGAGGCCGAGGACGCCGTCCCCGCCACGCTGCGGATCGTCAACGGCCTGCGCGGCGACTTCCCGTGGCTCGGCTGCGTGCTCCAGTCCTACCTGCGCCGCACCGAGGGCGACCTCGCCGCCATGGCCCGGCCGGGAGCCCGCATCCGGCTGTGCAAGGGTGCCTACGCCCCCGATCCGGGCAGCGCCCACACCGACCGCCGCGACGTCGACGCCGCCTACGTCCGCGCGCTGCGCCGCCTCATGACCGGCCCGGCCCTCCCGATGGTCGCCACCCACGACCCCCGCCTGATCGAGATCGCCGGGACGCTGGCCGCGCTCGCCCACCGCTCCACCGAGGAGTTCGAGTACCAGATGCTCTACGGGGTCCGCCCCGACGAGCAGCTCCGCCTCGTCGACCTCGGCGCCAGGGTCCGCGTCTACGTCCCCTACGGCCGCGACTGGTACGGCTACCTCGCCCGCCGGCTCGCCGAGCGCCCGGCGAACCTGGCCTTCGCCGCCCGGTCGCTGGTCAGCCGATCCTGACCGAGGCCCCGCCCTCCGCCCGCGTGCCGACCCGCCGCGAACCGATACCGTGGTAGCAGCCCCGGAGGAGGACTGACCTTGATCGCGATCATTGGCGCCGGAAAGATGGGCGAGGCCCTGCTCGCCGGACTGCTGAGCACGGGACACGATCCGGCCGACGTGCTCGTCACCGAGCCCCGCCACGAGCACGCGCAGGAGCTGCGCGCCCGCTACGGCGTCGAGGTCGTCCCCGCCGGTTCCGCGGCGGAGCGGGCCGACACCCTCATCCTCGCGCTGAAGCCGCAGGACATGATCGGTCTGCTCGACGACATCGGCCCCAAGCTCACCGCCGACCGGCTGGTGGTCTCCGTGGCGGCGGGCATCACCACGTCCGTGCTGGAGAAGCACCTGTCCGGCAGCGTCCCGGTCGTCCGCGCCATGCCCAACACCCCGGCCCTCGTCGGCCGGGGCATGACCGCCGTCGCCGCGGGCCACTACGCCGCCGACGAGCACCTCGACCGCGCCGAGAGGCTGCTGAGCACGGTCGGCGAGGTGCTGCGGGTGCCGGAGCGGCACATGGACACCGTCACCGCCCTCTCGGGCAGCGGACCGGCCTACTTCTACTTCATCGCCGAGACCATGATCGAGGCCGGCGTCCTCATGGGCATGCCGCGGGAGACGGCGGAGAAGCTGGTCACCCAGACCATCGTCGGCTCGGCCACGATGCTGCGCGAATCCGGGGAGCACCCGGTCGTGCTGCGCGAGGCGGTCAGCTCGCCCGGCGGCACCACGTCCGCGGCGGTCCGGGAGCTGGAGCGCCACGGCGTCCGCACGGCGTTCACCGACGCCATCGAGGCCGCCCGCGACCGCAGCCGCGAGCTGTCGGAGGGGTAGGTGCCCACCCCGCACCCGGCAGCGCCCGCATCCGTCCGGTTTGGTTAATGTGTGGTGGTGGACACAACACCGTCGGGAGGGCGCATGGGCTGTTCACTGCGCGTGGCGTGGGACGAGGCGCTGACGACCTACAACTTCGGTCCGCAGCACCCGCTCGCGCCGGTCCGGGTGGAGCTCACGATGGCACTGGCCAGGGAGCTCGGCGTCTTCGACGCGCCGGGCGTCTCGTTCGCCGACGTGGAACCGGCGGGCGACGACCTCCTGGAGCTCATCCACGACCCCGGCTACATCGCCGCGGTGAAGCGCGCCGGCAGCACGCTGGTGCCCGACGACCCCTACTGCCTGGGCACCCCGGACAACCCGGTGTTCCCGCACATGCACGACGCCGCGGCGCTGATCTCGGGGGCCTCGGTCGCCGCCGCGAGCGCGGTGTGGAACGGCGAGGCCGAGCACGCCGCCAACATCGCGGGCGGACTGCACCACTCCATGCCCAAGAGCGCCTGGGGCTTCTGCGTCTACAACGACGCGGCGCTGGCCGTCGCCTGGCTGCTGGAGCAGGGCGCCAAGCGGGTCGCCTACGTCGACGTCGACGTGCACCACGGCGACGGCGTGCAGACGATGTTCTACGACGACCCGCGGGTGCTCACGATCAGCCTGCACGAGTCGCCGCTGACCCTGTTCCCCGGCACCGGCCGCCCCGACGAGACCGGCGGGCCCAACGCCGAGGGCTACGCCGTCAACGTGGCCCTGCCCGCGGGCACCAACGACCGGATGTGGCTGCGCGCCTTCCACGCGGTCGTGCCGCCGCTGCTGCACGAGTTCCAGCCCGAGGTGCTGGTGACCCAGCAGGGCTGCGACACGCACGCGCTCGACCCGCTCGCCAACCTCATGCTGAGCCTCGACGGCCAGCGCCAGACCTACGCCGCGCTGCACCGGCTCGCCAAGGAGACGGCCGGCGGGCGCTGGGTGCTGCTGGGCGGCGGCGGTTACGAGCTGGTCCAGGTCGTTCCGCGGGCCTGGACGCACCTGCTCGCCGAGGCGGCGGGCGTCCCGCTCGCCCCGGACACCGCCACCCCGGCGGCCTGGCGGGACTTCGCCCTCGAGCGCACCGGTGAGCACGCGCCGCTGTCGATGACCGACGGGCGCAGCCCCGACCATGCGCCCTTCGAGGAGGGCCTCGACCCCGACGACCCCGTGGACCGGGCGATCCAGGCCACCCGCAAGGCGGTCTTCCCTTGTCATGGGATCGACCCGACGCTGTGAGCGGGTGCGGGCCGCGCTCGGGGGTCGAAGGGGGTCGCCCCCTGGGTGGTGCTGCCGTGTCATGGGATCGACCCGACGCTGTGAGCGGACGTCAGCCGTGCGCCTCCCGGAGGGTTTCCCCTCCCGGGGTGCTCCGACGCTGTGAGCGCGTTCACTGTGGCAGAGTTGAACGGGGCGTGAACCGGGTATGACCGTGCCTCGATGATCCGTGAATGTCGGCATTCACGGATTCGCTGACGAAAAGGGGGACTACTGGTGACGCCGCCCTCCCGTGCGGAACTCGTCGAGCACCTGGTGCGCACCGGCATCGCCGGCCAGGTCGACACGCCCCGGCAGAACAACCTCAAGCACTACCGGCGGCTCGTCCAAGGCGACCCCTACTACCAGTTCGGTCTCACCTTCACGCACGAGTGGTCGTTCGGCGCCGTGCTGGCCCTGATGTCGAAGCGCTGCGGCGTGGTCGCCGACGAGAGCTACCTGTGGGGCATCGACACGATCGACCCCGACCGCACCGTCGACGCGCTGGAGTCGGTGGCCGACCGGCTGGCCGAGGCCGCGCGCGAGGGGCAGCGGGTGCTGTTCGCCACCGGGCACCCCAAGAACCTGCTGCAGACCTACCAGGGCTGGAAGCGGGCGCTGGCCGAGCGCGGCTGCCGGATCCTGACCGCCGCGGCCGGCTACTCCTACGACGTCTCCACCGAGTACCCGCCCTCGCGCCGCGTGCTGGTGTGGCGCGACGAGGTGGGCCTGGTCACCGACGGCAGCAGTCCGCGGCACAGCCACCACCCCTTCGCGATGCGGGCGATCCTGGAGGACCTCACCGAGCGGGACGAGCCATGGCCGCAGTTGGTCATCGCCGACCACGGTTTCGCGGGCGCGGCGGGCGAAGCGGGAATTCCGACGATCGGGTTCGCCGACAGCAACGACCCGGCCCTGTTCCTGGCCGAGCACGAGGGCAAACTGCACACCACGGTGCCTTTGGACGACGGTTACCTGCCGCATCACTACCGTCCGTTGTCGGACTACGTGCTCCGCCGGGCCGGGATGGGCTGAGGCGGGGGACCGTTTATACCCATCCCTTAAACCTCACGCGACCCGTTTCCCTCATGTAGCTGCAGAGACAGCAAACCCGACCTTTCAAAGCCGTCCGCCCGGATTTACTCTGAAACCGGACGTGACACCAGTTACCGAACGACACACCGGTACGGCGATGGGGCGTGGCCCGGCCACGTGGGGATGGCCGCGCCGGCGAGGTGAGACAGGCAGGGACGAGTACGGTCACGTCCGGAAAAGAGGGCGTCGGAACATGAGTGGGAGTAAGGCTCCTCTGGAAGAGGTCAGGTTCCTGACCGTGGCCGAGGTGGCCACGATCATGCGGGTCTCGAAGATGACGGTCTACCGAATGGTCCACTCGGGAGTGCTCCCCGCGATCCGCGTGGGGCGTTCCTACCGGGTGCCCGAGCGTGCCGTCCACGACTACCTCCGCGAGGCGTTCGTAGAGGCCGGCTGAGCGCGGGCACGTCACAGCGGGGCGGTGGCCCTCCACCATCGCCCCGAAATTCGTCGTGCCGGGCCCTCCCGCAGGGTGCGGTACGGCTTTCACGGGGCCTGAATCCCGGCCCGCAGGGCATCTACTACACTGTGTCGTTATCGACACATTGCCTGCTTCACCTCCTCTTTTGAGGTTCTTCACGATGCCCTTCACCGAATCCGGCACCCGCATGCGCTCGGTACTGCGACGCGGCGCCGCCGCCCTGGCGGCCGCGGCGGTCCTCGCCGGTTGCGCCGGGGGAGTCGACGCCCAGACCGACGGCTCCGACAACCGCTACGTCGAGGGCAGCGGGGCCAGCACCGCGTTCGCGCCCGACGAGCGCCAGGCCGCGCCCGAGGTCAGCGGGGAGACGCTCGACGGTGAGCAGGTGAGCCTGTCCGACTACGAGGGCAGCGTCGTCGTCCTCAACTTCTGGGCGAGCTGGTGTGCGCCCTGCCGCGCGGAGACCCCCGTCCTCGAGGAGGTCTACGGCGAGCACCAGGACGCCGGCCTGGAGTTCCTCGGCATCAACATCAAGGACAACCGGACCGCGGCCGAGGCGTTCGAGCGCAACCAGGACATCAGCTACCCGAGCCTGTACGACCAGCCCGGCAAGGTCTCCCAGGCGTTCCGCGACACCGTGCCGCCCCAGGCCATCCCGAGCACGCTGGTGATCGACCGCGAGGGCCGCATCGCCGCCCGCGTCATCGGCGCGACCGACTACAGCGACCTGACCGAACTCGTCGAACCGGTTCTCGACGAGGGCGGCGGGGACACCGGTCCGGCATGATCGCCGAAACCGTCTTCACGGGCTCGCTCCTCCTCGCCGTCCCGCTCGCGATGGCGGCCGGGCTGGTGTCGTTCCTGTCGCCCTGCGTCCTGCCGCTGGTGCCGGGCTACCTCTCCTACGTGACGGGGATGAGCGGCGCCGAGATCGCCGCCCACCGCCGCGCGGCCGCGGCCGAGGGCGGTGGTGACGGCGGTGGCGGCACCCGGGCCGCGGTGTCGGTCGACGAGGCCCTGGCGGCGCGCCGCTGGACCATGCTCGCCGGCAGCCTGCTGTTCATCGCCGGGTTCACCGCGGTGTTCGTGTCCGTGGGCGTGTTCGTCGGCGGCGTCGGCGGCCTGCTCCTCGACCACGCCGACGTCATCACCCGCGTCCTCGGCGCGGTCACCGTCCTGCTGGGCCTGGCGTTCATGGGGGTGATCCCCGGGCTCAACCGCGAGTTCCGCCTGCACCGGCTCCCCGGGGCCGGACTGGCCGGCGCCCCGCTGCTGGGGGTGCTGTTCGGGCTCGGCTGGACGCCGTGCATCGGCCCGACGCTGGCCGCCGTGCAGTCGCTGGCCTTCACCGAGGGCAGCGCCGGCCGCGGCGCGCTGCTGTCGCTCTTCTACTGCATCGGCCTGGGCCTGCCGTTCGTCGCGGCGGCACTGGCCTACCGGCGCGCCCTGGGCGCGTTCGGCTGGATTAGGCGCCACCACCGCGCCGTCATGCTGATCGGCGGCGCGATGCTCGTGCTCGTCGGCCTGCTCCTGGTCACCGGTGTCTGGAGCGGCATCACGGCCATCATGCAGGGCTGGACCGCCAACTTCACGACGGTGATTTAGCAGTGACCTCACTCGAAACGACCTCATCGAAGGGGTCCCCGAACGGCGGATCCACCGGCTCCGGGGCCCCCGCGCTCTCCGCGCTCGGCTGGGCGCGCTGGGCCTGGCGCATCCTGACGTCGATGCGCACCGCGCTGATCCTGCTGTTCCTGCTGGCCATCGGCGCCATTCCCGGGTCGGTCCTGCCGCAGCACTCGGTCAGCACCGAGCAGGTGCAGAACTACTACCTGGAGCACCCCGACCTCGCGCCGTGGCTGGACCGGTTCTCCCTGTTCGACGTCTACTCCTCGCCCTGGTACGCGGCGATCTACCTGCTGCTGTTCGTATCGCTGACCGGGTGCGTGCTGCCCAGGGCCGCGGCGCACTACCGCGCCATGCGGGCCCGCCCGCCCAGGACGCCGCGCAACCTCGACCGGCTGCCCTACTCGGCGAGCTTCAGCACCGACGCGAGCCCGCGGACCGCGCTGGAGCAGGCCAGGGCGGTGCTCAAGGGCTACCGGATCGACGCCGACGGCGAATCGGTCGCCGCCGAAAAGGGCTACCTGCGCGAGACCGGAAACGTCGTGTTCCACCTGGCGCTGCTCGCCCTGCTGGTCTCGCTGGGGATCGGCTCGTTCCTCGGCTACCGGGGCAACATGCTGGTGGTCGAGGGCGACGGCTTCGCCAACACCCTGCCGTCCTACGACGCCTTCTATCCGGGCACCGCCGTCGACGCCGGCGACCTGCAGCCGTTCTCGCTGCGGGTGGAGGACTTCGAGGCGGCCTTCATCGAGGAGGGCGATCTTGCGGGGCAGGCCGAGTCCTTCACGGCCGAGCTGAGCTACCGGGAGTCCCCCGAGGCGCCGGAGCGCGACCACCGGCTGGAGGTCAACCACCCGCTGTCGGTGGACGGCGCCCAGGTCTACCTGCTCGGCCACGGCTACGCGCCGGGCTTCGAGGTCACCGACGCCGACGGCAACGTCGTCTTCGACCAGCCCGTGCCCTTCCTGAACCGGGAGGACGGCGTGTTCACCTCCGACGGCGTGGTGAAGGTGCCCGACATCGCCCCCGAGCAGCTCGGCTTCACCGGCGTCTTCCTGCCCTCGGCGGCCGAGACCCCGAACGGGGAGCTCGTCTCCGACTTCCCGGCCCCGCGCGACCCCGTCGTCACGCTCACCGGGTTCAAGGGCGACCTCGGCCTGGACAGCGGCGACTCGCAGTCGGTGTACCAGCTCTACACCGACCAGATGACCGAGATCGGCGAGTCGCCGGAGCTGTCGCCCGGCGAGAGCTGGGAGCTGCCCGACGGGTCGATCATCACGTTCACCGGCTACAGCGACTACATCGCCATGCAGGTCAACAGCGACCCCGGCCGACTGCCCGCGCTGGTCTCCGCCGCAGCGGCCGTGCTGGGGCTGCTGGCCACGCTGTTCGTGCGCCCGCGCCGCGCCTGGGTGCGCGCCAGGACCGGCGAGGACGGACGTACCGTGGTCGAGGTGGGCGGACTGGGCAAGACCGAGAACGCCGGCTCGGCCGTGGAGTTCCACGAACTCAGCCTCCGGCTGAGAGACAGGCTGCGGGATCGGCCCGCTTCCGACACAGGCACCGAGAAGGAGTAGCCGGTGGTGCACGTTCTCGCCGCGGAAACGGCGATCGACCAGCAGATGGCGTCCGTCAGCGACACCCTGATCATCGCCATGATCTTCGCCTACGCGATCGCGATGTTCCTCTTCGCGATCGAGGCGGCCTACGGGCGGCGCGAGGCGCTGAAGGGCGGCGGGCTCGTCATGGCGGGCGCCGGTGCGACCGTCGGTGCGGGCGCCGGGCCGGGCGGCGGCACCGACGACATCAAGGTCAACCTGCGCACCGAGGAGCCCGAGGCCAAGGCCTCGCGGCACGTCCTCGGTTCGGTGGCGCTGGGCGTCACCGTCGTGGGCTTCCTGCTCAACGTGGCGCAGATCGCCACGCGCGGCCTCGCGGCCGACCGCTGGCCGTGGGGCAACATGTTCGAGTTCGTTGTCGCCATCTGCATGTGCTCGGTGGCCGCGTTCCTG
This sequence comes from Spinactinospora alkalitolerans, assembly GCF_013408795.1. Lineage (NCBI taxonomy): Bacteria > Bacillati > Actinomycetota > Actinomycetes > Streptosporangiales > Nocardiopsidaceae > Spinactinospora > Spinactinospora alkalitolerans. The sequence continues at coordinate 5,598,772 of NZ_JACCCC010000001.1, read as the reverse complement.
TTCGCCGCGATCCGGTACAAGGCGCGCTACCTCGGCACGTTCGTCCTGGTCCCGGTGCTGCTGCTGCTGGGTGTCGCGGCGAAGTGGCTCTACAGCGAGGCCGGTCCGGTCGTTCCGGCGCTGGACTCCTACTGGATCGCCATTCACGTCTCGGCCGCCATCCTCGCGACCGGCGCCTTCATGGTGTCGGGGTCGGCGGCCATCACCTACCTGGTGGCCCGGCGCACCGAGTTCAAGCGGGCCATCGGCGAGAGGGTCAGCGGCATCGCGGCCAAGCTGCCCAGCGCCGAACTGCTGGACCGCATCTCGCACCGCTTCATCGTGCTCGGGTTCCCGCTGTGGACGTTCGGCGTCATCGCCGGCGCGATCTGGGCCGACGAGGCGTGGGGCCGGTTCTGGGGCTGGGACCCCAAGGAGGTCTGGTCCTTCATCACCTGGGTCGTCTACGCCGCCTACCTGCACGCCCGCGCCACCGCCGGCTGGCGCGGCAACAAGGCCACCTGGATCGGTCTCATCGGCTTCGCCTGCCTGCTGTTCAACTTCTTCGGCGTGAACTACCTCTTCAGCGGCCTGCACTCCTACGCCTAGACCGTTGATGGGAGAGGGCCGGGACCGTCTCCGGTCCCTGCTGTGGTTGCGCGGGCCCGGTGGGGCTGTTGTCAGCGCACAGCGTCCGGCGACGCGAAAGGCCGCGGGATCTCCGCCGTGCAGGTCCCCGGCCGTCTGTGGCGGGTGACCGGCACGGACAAGCGCGGCGCGGCCTTTCGCGCCGCCGGCGACTGGCTCGGCCGTCCATGTGCGGAGCCCATCATGGATGCCGGCGGCCGGGTTCCGTCAGGACGGGCGCGCCGGGTCCAGGTAGCGATCGAAGATCATTCCCGTGGCCGCGGCCTGGACGAACTTGTCCAGGACATCGACGGCGACATCCTGCTTCGACCACTTCCGCGGCTCGTACAGTCCCAGCATCACGTTCAGCAGGAGATCGCCGGTGAAGACGACGCCGAACACCGTCACCACCGCCCGTTTCCCCCGCAACCCGGTGCTGGCGGCCACACCGTAGGCGCTCCCCCACATGGCCCCGATCCCGTAGTGGGCGACGTAGTTCAGGCTGGTCTCCTGCTGCCGGTTCGCCGGCCGGACGGGAAGGATCCTCTCGGCGAACATCGCCGGCGCGTAGCTCTCCTCTCGCTGGGTTATGGGCATCTCGGCCAGTTTCTGGAATGCCGTCATCACCATGGTTCCGCCCAGACCGGCGAGAACGCCCCGGCCGACAGCCGTCGCCACGTTCAGCTTCTTCCCATTCGCAATGTTCATACGCCGACGGCTATCCGGAACCACCACGCACAAACGCCCCCATGCCGCCACGATCACCGAGACCAGCGCCCTATGCCGCTCACCGGTCGAGGCGGGCGCGGCCGCTGTGGGCACCCCGTTTGACGGGCGCGCCGCCGCGGATGGACCGGGAAAAGCCGAAGGCCCGCCCCAGAGCAAGGGGCGGGCCTTCGGCTTCGGGTTCTTCAGTCCTCGGGGTTGATGCGCTTGTTCAACCGGCGCAGGAAGTCCGGGTCGTCGTCGGGGCCGAGGGGCGGCCGATGGGTCGACGGCTTCTGGAAGTCCGAGGGATCCAGGTCGTCGAGCGACGCGGCCGTCATGGGAGCGGAGTCGTCCTCCGGCTCCGCCTCCTCGGGAACCGATGCGCGCGGCCGACCGAGGAACAGCCAGAGCAGCGGGCCGACCAGCATGAAGATCAGGATGATGACCAGCCAGAGGAGCTTCGGCAGATTGCGGACTTCCTCGGCGGAGCTGGTGAGCGCGTCAAAGAACGCGTACACCCAGAGCACAATCGAGATCAGCGTGATAAGGGCACCGAGCCACACCATGCTTCCAGACTATCTGCTGTGGCAGGGGCGAAGATCGGACGCGGTGTAACGCGCGGGCGGTCCGCGCCGGTCAGTGTGGGGCCTCGCTGGTCTCCCCGTGCAGTAGCGCCCGGACCTCGGACTCTCTGAACCGGCGGTGACCGCCGGGTGTACGGATGCTGCTGATCCGGCCAGACGCGGCCCAGCGGGTCACGGTCTTGGGGTCGACCCTGAAGAGGGAGGCCACCTCTCCGGGAGTCAGCAGGCGTTCGCTTCCTCTTTCCACCTTCACAATCCCCCTTCGGGCCCGCCACGGAATAGGAGGCGGGCGTTTGATCCCCTAGTGTGCACGAGTTAGTCCGTTTCCTCCCTAGTTTTCGTAAAAATTAGAAGGAACAGTGGAGGAGTGCACCATATGTGACCTGAACGTAACCTGCGTTTCGGTCCTCCGCTTTGCGGACGACCGGGTGCGCGCGCACCCGGACGGCCACGGGATCCCGGATCGCGCCGTCCCAGGTCCGGGCCGGTGTCCCGGGTGAGGGAACGCCCCTTACCCTGTGAAGAGGGGCGATGGGCGTCTCAGCGCTCCGAGGGGGCGCCGCCGTACCGCCGGCGGTGGCCACGTCCGGCCCCGGGCTCCCAGAGCCAATCTATTAGTCATCTCGTCCGTTGTGAGGCAGTTTCATGCGCAGCGTCATCGCCTACACCGGGGCCCGCCTTCTGCTGTTCGCGGTCACCTTCGGCGTGCTGTACCTCCTCGGCGCAAGGGGCTTCCTCGCCCTGGCGCTGGCGTTCCTCGTCAGCGGGCTCGTCAGCTACGTCCTGCTGTCCAAGCAGCGCGACGCGATGTCGGCGACCGTCGCCGAAGGCATCGCCGGAATGCGGGGCATGGGCGAACGCCTGGAGCAGGGCGCGGCGAAGGAGGACGAGGCCCAGCAGGGGGCGGACGCCGGACGCGCCGAGCAGAACGGGCGCGGTGAAACGCCGGAGCAGGACGGGCGCGGTGAAGCGCCGGAACGGACCGACGGGTCCGCCCCGGCGCGGGAGGACACCCGCCCCTGAGTCGGCCGGATCAGTCGAGCGGGAACATCCCCAGTCGGGCGTGGTACTCGCCGGCGAGCCGCTTGGTGTCGCTGCCGACGTAGAGCCCCTCCGGCGTGGCCGTCAGGGCCTCGACGCCGTGGCCGCGGGTCCGGCCCGGGTTCCACGCCAGCGCCTTCCCCGTCTCCGGGTCGACGGCGGCGATGCCCTCGCGCGGGGCCGCCCCGGGGCCGGCGCTCTTGTCGCCCTCCGGGTTGTCCATCCACCTCTGGTGGCCGCCGACGTAGACGGCGGCCCCGGTGACCTCGACCGAGTAGATCGCGTCGCCCCCGGTGTGGTTGGCCCAGGTGGGCCGCGCCCCGGGCCGGTCGTCGGCCTCCCAGCGGGTCACCGTCTTGCACAGGCCGGGCTTCTTGTCCGGGCCGCCGCTGGTCACCACGGTGAAGTAGGACCCGTCCGGGGCGAAGTCCATCTGCCGCATGTAGGTGTTGGTCCGCTCGTAGGAGCACTCCGCGGCGAAGGCCTCCGTCGACCAGTCACCGAGCCGCGCGCCGTCGGACCCGATGCGGATCATCGCGATCTGGGGTCGGCGCTCCCCCTCCACCTCGGTGAAGGTCCCGTTGATGACCAGGCGGTCGCCCGCAGGGCTGAGCGCGATCTCCTCGAGCCTGAGGGACCAGCGGCGGGCCCCGGCGATCGTGATGTCGAAGTCGCGGTCCAGGTCGCCGCCGGAGTCGAGCCGGGCCAGGCCGGTGCGCTCCTGGCCGTTGACCGAGCCGAAGCTCCCGCCGACGTAGAGCAGGTCGCCGTGCGACTCCAGCCGGCTGACCGCGCCGTCGTCCAGCCGCGCGCCGAAGTCGGCGTCCCGGTCGCCGTCGGAGACCGACAGCCGTGCGATGCCGCGCTGGGCGTGCCCGTTGACGGAGGTGAACGCCCCGCCCGCGTACACGGTGCCGTCGGGGCCGGGGGCGAGCGAGACCACGGTGCCGTCGGTGCGCGGCGCGAAGTCGTGGATGATCCGGCCGCTGTCGTGCTCGAACGCGAAGAGGTTCGTCCTGCGGAGTTCGTTGCCCCGGAAGTCGCTCACCCGGGAGAAGTCGCCGCCGACGACGATCGTGTCGCCGACGCGGAGGATGTCCTTGACGCTGCCGTCGAGGACGTGCGGCGTCCAGCCGACCGGCCGGTCGCTCACCACGGCGGCGTGCTGGAGGCCGGCGTTCGCGGTCGGAGTGAGGGGGCCGAGGGCGGTCAGCGCGAGCGCGCCCAGGGCGGTTGCGAGGAGCGGACGGGTACGGCGGGTACGGGGCACGAGCGGTCTCCATGGGGTACGTCGGGACTGAGACCACCTCGTATCACTGACGAGGCATGGGTGACTACATAGAGTAACGGCTCGTGTCTCGGAGGTGCGGCAACGGGCCGCCGATCGGCGTGGTGCGACCGGTCCACCGGGTGCGCGCGCCGCTTTAGGGTGGTCGCATGACCCGTGCCGAACTCGATAAGAAGCCCACGGACGTCGCCGCCATGTTCGACGGCATCGCGGGGCGCTACGACCTGCTCAACGACGTGCTCTCGCTCGGCCAGGACCGCATCTGGCGGCGCGCCGTCGTCAGGGCGGTCGAAGCCTACAGCGGCGAGCTCGTGCTCGACCTCGCGGCGGGCACCGGCACCTCGTCGGAGCCCTTCACCGCCAAGGGCGCACGGGTCATCGCCTGCGACTTCTCGCTGGGCATGCTGCAGGTCGGGGCCGAGCGCCGCGGCGGAGCCTCCCGGCGCGGGGTCACGGTCGTGGCCGGCGACGCGCTGCGGCTGCCCTTCGCCGACGAGACCTTCGACGCCGTGACGATCTCCTTCGGGCTGCGCAACGTCAACGACGTCGACCAGGCGCTGCGCGAGCTGCTGCGGGTCACCGGAGTCGGCGGTCGGCTGGTCATCTGCGAGTTCGGCCACATCCCCGTCGGGGTGCTCGACAAGGCCTACAGCGCCTGCCTGAGGAGCGCGCTGCCGGCGGTCGCGCGTAGGTTCACCTCCAACGCCGACGCCTACGCCTACCTCTCCGAGTCCATCGCCGACTGGCCCGACCAGCGCGCCCTGGCCGGGCGGCTGCAGGAGGCCGGCTGGTCGGAGGTCGCCTGGCGCAACCTCAGCATGGGGGCCGTGGCGCTGCACCGGGGCGTGCGGCGCAGGTGAGCGCCGTCCGCTGAGCTGCCCGTCTCCCTCAGCCACCGGGGGTCGTGAACCTCAGCCGAAGGTCGGAGTCTCGCGGTCCCGCACGCCACTTTCGTCCTGGGGTGGGCGTCAAAAGCCCCTCGGGCGGGCTCCCGAATCTCCAGTGGGCGAAACCCGGGCGCGCCACTCCCCTCGCGTGCGGCACGGGAAAGGTCTAGACTTCTTCCCAAAAGCTTGTGAAGCTCTTCACAAGCGTACGAGCCATTTCGTTGATTTGGACGCAGCCGCAAAGGCACAGCCAGTGCACCCCCAGCGCAGAGTCGCGCCGAGCAGTCAGGACCACTCGTGAGCGAGACAAGCGAGACAGTGTCGACACCACCGTCCGCCAGCAGAGAGTGCCCCCAGCACGAGGCCGATGTCATCGTCGTCGGTGCCGGCCCCTCGGGGGCCACCACCGCGTACCACCTGGCCCAGGCCGGGCTGGACGTGCTCGTCCTGGAGAAGACCGCCTTCCCGCGCGAGAAGGTCTGCGGCGACGGGCTCACCCCCCGCGCGGTCAAGCAGCTCACCTCGATGGGCGTCTCGTTCGAGGACAAGGGCTGGATCCGCAACCACGGGCTGCGGATCATCGGCGGCGGCGTCCGGCTGGAACTGCCCTGGCCCGAACTCGCCGAGTACCCCGGCTTCGGGCTGGTGCGCACGCGCTACGACTTCGACGAGATCCTGATCGGCCGGGCGGTCGAGGCCGGGGCCAGGCTGCTGGAGCGCACCAACGTCACCGAGCCGGTCATCGACCCGCGCAGCAACCGCATCGTCGGCGTGCGCGCGAAGAACGCCGACGGCGAACGGGTGAGCTACCGGGCGCCGCTGGTCGTCGCGGCCGACGGCAACTCCTCGCGGCTGTCGGTGGCCATGGGCATCCGCAAGCGCGACGACCGCCCGATGGGCGTCGCGGTGCGCACGTACTTCACCAGCCCCCGCCACGACGACGACTACCTGGAGTCCTGGCTGGAGCTGTGGGACTCCAGCGGCGGCAAGGACGTGCTGCTCCCCGGCTACGGCTGGGTGTTCGGCGTGGGCGACGGCACCAGCAACGTCGGCCTGGGCATCCTGAACTCCACCGCGTCCTTCCAGGACGTCGACTACCGCAACCTGCTGCGCCGCTGGACCTCCAGCATGCCCGAGGAGTGGGGCTTCACCGAGGACAACCAGCGGGGCCGGATCCGGGGCGCGGCGCTGCCCATGGGCTTCAACCGCACACCGCACTACTCCCGCGGGCTGCTGCTCGTGGGCGACGCCGGCGGCATGGTCAACCCGTTCAACGGCGAGGGCATCGCCTACGCCATGGAGGCCGGGCACATCGCGGCCGACGTCATCGTCCAGGCCCGCTCCCGCCCGACCCGGCAGGCCCGCGAGCGCACGCTGCTCGGCTACCCGCGCATCCTGCGCGACACCTACGGCGGCTACTACACGCTGGGCCGCTACTTCGTGAAGATGATCGGCAACCCCGACTTCATGAAGTACGCGACCAAGTACGGCCTGCCTCAGCCGCTCTTGATGCGCTTCACGTTGAAGCTGCTGGCCAACCTTACCGAGCCGAGTCACGGTGATGCGATGGACCGGGTGATCAACGGCCTATCCAAGATGGCGCCGGCGGCCTAGCGAGCGGCCCGAGAGACACCAGGGACCCCCGAGGATCTTCAGCCATGCCAACTCTGATTGAATGGCCAACCCCACACGTGAAAACGATCACATGTGGGCACATCACCGTATTCACGGGCGCGAGAAGCCGCATGACCCCTGCTCTTCGCGCGCCTCGTGGTGAGAAGGGGAACGGCTAGCAATGGAGCTGTACGCACCCATCTTCGTGCTCGGCGGGATCGGCGCGGCGTTCGTGGTCGTCTCGATGGTCGTCGGGTCGATCGCGGGGCCGAAGCGCTACAACCGCGCGAAGCTGCAGGCGTACGAGTGCGGGATCGAGCCGACGCCCCAGCCCGTCGGCGGCGGCCGGTTCACGATCAAGTACTACCTGACGGCGATGCTCTTCATCGTCTTCGACATCGAGGTCATCTTCCTCGTGCCGTGGGCGGTCCATCTCGACGCGCTCGGGATGTTCGGCCTGGTCGCGATGGTGCTCTTCCTCGTCAACGTCTCGATCGCCTACGCCTACGAATGGCGCCGCGGCGGTCTGGAGTGGGACTGAGGGAGCCGATGGACGCAGGCGTGAGGGATCGGGGCCGGGGTGCGCGCCGCCGCGGGCGCCCACTCCCGGTGACACCGAAGACACCGAAGAGATCGAACAACCGGAAAGGGGGTTCGCCGGATGGGACTTGAGGAGAAGCTGCCGAGTGGCGTCCTGCTCACGACGGTCGAGCAGGTCGTCGGATTCGTGCGCAAGACGTCCATGTGGCCGGCGACGTTCGGGCTGGCCTGCTGCGCCATCGAGATGATGTCCGTCGGCGGCCCGCGCTATGACATCGCCCGCTTCGGCATGGAGCGGTTCTCGGCCACGCCGCGCCAGGCCGATCTGATGATCGTCGCGGGCAGGGTGAGCCAGAAGATGGCTCCGGTCCTGCGCCAGATCTACGACCAGATGGCCGACCCGAAATGGGTGATCGCCATGGGCGTCTGCGCCTCCAGCGGCGGCATGTTCAACAACTACGCCATCGTCCAGGGCGTCGATCACATCGTTCCTGTGGACATCTACCTCCCCGGTTGCCCGCCGCGCCCCGAGATGCTGCTGGACTCCGTGCTGAAGCTGCACGACAAGATCCAGCACTCCAAGCTCGGCGCGCATCGTGACCGCGAGATCGAGGAGAACGAGCAGCGCCGGCTGCGCACGCTCCCCCTGATCCAGCAGAGTGAAGGGGCGACCCCATGAGCCCCAACAGCCATGAAGGTAAGCCTAACCTAGGCGAAGAGGGAAACCCGCCCGAGCGGGCGGGTGAGGAACGTCTCAGTTCCCCCGTGGTGCGCCAGGGCATGTTCGGCGCCAGGACCTCGGGCGACACCTCAGGATACGGGGGGCTCGCCGTCAGGGGTTCGGCGCCCCTGGGCTCCGAGCGCCCCTTCACCGACCCCGACGACCCGCGCACCGCGCACTTCGACGAGGTCGCCGACGCGCTGGGGCAGGCGCTCAAGGAGGCGGGCGGCGACTTCGACGGCGCGATCGAGCGGGTCGTGGTGGACCGCGGCGAGCTCACCTTCCACGTCCGCAGGGAGAGCCTGCGCGACGTGGCGCGGCGGCTGCGCGACGACCCCGCCCTGCGCTTCGAGCTGTGCCTGGGCGTCACCGGCGTGCACTACCCCAGCGACACGGGCCGGGAACTGCACGCGGTCTATGAGATGCGGTCGATCACGCACAACCGCGAGATCCGGCTGGAGGTCGGCTGCCCCGACGCCGACCCGCACGTCCCCTCGATCGTGGAGGTCTACCCCACGAACGACTGGCACGAGCGCGAGACCTACGACTTCTTCGGAATCGTCTTCGACGGCCACCCCGGACTGACCCGCATCCAGATGCCCGACGACTGGCACGGCCACCCGCAGCGCAAGGACTACCCATTGGGCGGGATTCCGGTGGAGTACCGGGGCGCCAAGATTCCGCCGCCGGACGAGCGGAGGTCGTACGCGTGACGACGACCGGAGCGCCGAGCCGACGAGCGGGCGGAGTCGCCGATGCCCCCTCGCGGAGCGTGTACGCCTTGACGGCGAAGGGAGTGAGGAGGTGAGCGCGACCATGGGTACCGAGACCTACGTCGATGCTTCGGGCGGCGACTGGGATGAGGTCGTCGCCGCCGCGCAGAAGGGCGGCGCCGAGCGCCTCGTGGTCAACATGGGTCCCCAGCACCCGTCCACGCACGGCGTGCTGCGGCTCATCCTGACCCTGGACGGCGAGACCGTCACCGACGCCCGGGTCGGCATCGGCTACCTGCACACCGGTATCGAGAAGAACATGGAGTACCGGACGTGGACGCAGGGCACCACGTTCGTGACCCGCATGGACTACCTCATGCCGATGTTCAACGAGACGGCCTACTGCCTGGCCGTCGAGAGGCTCCTGGGCATCACCGAGCGGATCCCCGAGCGGGCCGACGTCATCCGCGTGCTCATGATGGAGCTCAACCGGATGTCCTCGCACTTCGTGGCGATGGCGACGTTCGGGATGGAGCTCGGCGCGACCACGATCATGACGAACGGCTTCCGCGAGCGGGAGATGGTCCTCGACATCTTCGAGATGGTCACCGGCCTGCGGATGAACCACGCCTACGTCCGCCCCGGCGGCGTGGCCCAGGACCTCCCGGCCGGCGCGGTCGGCAAGATCAAGGAGCTGCTGACCGAGATGCCCAAGCGCATCACGGTCATGCGCAAACTCCTGGACGAGAACCCGCTGTACCTCAAGCGCACCCGCGACGTCGCCCACCTCGACCTCGCCGGGTGCATGGCGCTGGGGGCCACCGGCCCGCTGCTGCGCGCCTCGGGCCTGGCCTGGGACCTGCGCAAGGCCAAGCCCTACTGCGGCTACGAGAACTACGAGTTCGACGTCCCGGTCTCCGACGGCTGCGACGTCTACGCCCGCTACCGGGTGCGCGTCGCCGAGATGGAGCAGAGCCTGCGGATCATCGAGCAGTGCCTGGACCGGCTGCGGCCCGGACCGGTGATGATCGAGGACGCCAAGATCGGCTGGCCGGCGCAGTTGGCCCTCGGCCCCGACGGCCTGGGCAACTCGCCCGACCACATCGCGCACATCATGGGCGGCTCGATGGAGGCGCTCATCCACCACTTCAAGCTCGTCACCGAGGGCTTCCGGGTCCCGCCGGGGCAGGCCTACGCGTCGGTGGAGAGCGCGAAGGGCGAGCTGGGCTGCCTCGCGGTCAGCGACGGCGGGCCGCGCCCGTACCGGGTGCACTTCCGCGACCCCTCGTTCACCCACCTGCAGGCGGTGGCCGCGATGTGCGAGGGAGGCACGGTGGCCGACGTCGTCGCGGCGGTGGCCAGCATCGACCCCGTGATGGGAGGCGTTGACAGGTGAGCACGAACACCTTCACCGACGAGGTCCGCGCGCGACTGGAGGTCGACGCCAAGGAGATCGTCGCCCGCTACCCGCGGCAGCGCTCGGCGCTGCTGCCCCTGCTGCACCTGGTGCAGGCGGAGGAGGGCTTCGTCAGCTCCAGCGGCATCGCGTTCTGCGCCGAGCAGTTGGGCATCACCACCGCCGAGGTCACCGCGGTCGCGACGTTCTACACGATGTACAAGCGGCGGCCCGTCGGCGACTACCACGTCGGCGTCTGCACGAACACGCTGTGCGCGGTGATGGGCGGCGACGAGATCTTCGCCGAGCTCAAGGAGCACCTGGGGGTCGGCAACGACGAGGCCACCGAGGACGGCAGGGTCTCGCTGGAGCACATCGAGTGCAACGCGGCCTGCGACTTCGCGCCGGTCGTCATGGTCAACTGGGAGTTCTTCGACAACCAGACCCCCGAGTCCGCCAAGCGCCTGGTCGACGACCTGCGCCTGGGCAGCGACGTCCGGCCGACCCGCGGCCCCGGGTCGCTGTGCACCTGGAAGCAGGCCTCCCGCGTGCTGGCCGGGTTCCCCGACGGCCGCGGCGCCGAGGGCGTGCAGGCCGGTGAACCGTCGCTGACCGGCCTGAAGCTGGCCCGCGAACGGGGCTGGGCCGCGCCCGATCCCGCGAACCTGCCGCCCAAGGCGGCCGATGAGGAGGGCCAGCAGTGACCACCCTGACCCCGGTCCTGTCCAAGAACTGGGACCGGCCCGACTCCTTCACCCTGAGCGCCTACCGCGAGGACGGCGGCTACCGGGCGCTGCGCACCGCGCTGGGCATGCAGCCGGACGCGCTGGTGGAGATGGTGAAGTCCTCGGGGCTGCGCGGCCGCGGCGGCGCGGGCTTCCCCACCGGCATGAAGTGGGGCTTCCTGCCCAAGGACAACCCCAACCCGCGCTACCTCGTGGTCAACGCCGACGAGTCCGAGCCCGGGACCTGCAAGGACATCCCGCTGATGCTGGCCAACCCGCACTCGTTGGTCGAGGGCGTCGCGATCGCCTCCTACGCGATCAAGAGCAACCTGGCCTTCATCTACGTGCGGGGCGAGGTGCTGCACGTCATCCGGCGGGTGCGGCACGCCGTCGCCGAGGCCTACGAGGCCGGCCTGCTCGGCAAGGACGTCCTCGGCTCGGGCTTCGACCTCGACGTCGTGGTGCACGCCGGGGCCGGCGCCTACATCTGCGGCGAGGAGACCGCGCTGCTGGACTCGCTGGAGGGCTACCGGGGCCAGCCCCGGCTCAAGCCCCCGTTTCCCGCGGTGGCCGGCCTCTACGCCTCGCCGACCGTGGTGAACAACGTCGAGTCGATCGCCAGCGTGCCGAGCATCGTGGCCAACGGAACCGAGTGGTTCACCGCCATGGGCACCGAGAAGTCCGCCGGCTTCGGTTTCTTCTCCCTGTCCGGGCACGTCACCCGGCCCGGCCAGTACGAGGCCCCGCTCGGCGTCACGCTGCGCGAACTGCTCGACATGGCCGGGGGCGTCCGGGCCGGCCACGAACTGAAGTTCTGGACGCCGGGCGGCTCCTCGACGCCGATCTTCACGGCCGAGCACCTCGACACCCCGCTGGACTTCGAGTCGGTCGGGGCCGCGGGCTCGATGCTGGGCACCCGCGCGCTGCAGATCTTCGACGACACCACCTGCGTGGTGCGCGCCGTGGGCCGCTGGATCCAGTTCTACGCCCACGAGTCCTGCGGCAAGTGCACGCCGTGCCGCGAGGGCAACTTCTGGATGGTGCAGGTCCTGGACCGGCTGGAGAACGGGCAGGGCACCGAGGCCGACCTCGACAAGCTGCTCGACATCTGCGACAACCTGCTCGGCCGCTCCTTCTGCGCCCTCGGCGACGGCGCGACCAGCCCGGTGACGTCGTCGATCAAGTACTTCCGGCAGGAGTACATCGACCACCTCGAACAGGGTGGCTGCCCGTTCGACCACGCGAAGTCCACGGTGTGGGGAGGAGCGCGATGACGACGATCCACGCCCGCCACGCCGGGGGGTCCGGGGGGTCGTCCCCCCGCGCGGGAGAGCACCGCATCGACCACCTCGAACAGGGTGGCTGCCCGTTCGACCACGCGAAGTCCACGGTGTGGGGAGGAGCGCGATGACCGTCACGACCAACACGACCTCGGGCGGGACCCCTGCGGTGCCGCCGGAGGACCTCATCACCGTCACCATCGACGGATTCGAGGTCAAGGTCCCCAAGGGCACCCTGATCATCCGCGCCGCCGAGCTCCTGGGCATCCAGATCCCCCGGTTCTGCGACCACCCGCTGCTCGACCCGGTCGGCGCGTGCCGGCAGTGCCTGGTGGAGGTCCCCGACGCCGGCAACGGGCGGGCGATGCCCAAGCCGCAGGCGTCCTGCACCACCACCGTCATGGAGGGCATGGTCGTCAAGACCCAACTGACCTCCCCGGTGGCCGAGAAGGCGCAGCGCGGGATGATGGAGTTCCTGCTCATCAACCACCCGCTGGACTGCCCGGTCTGCGACAAGGGCGGCGAGTGCCCGCTGCAGAACCAGGCGATGTCCACCGGGCAGGGCGAGACCCGCTTCGCCGAGACCAAGCGGACCTTCCCCAAGCCGATCGCGCTGTCGACGCAGGTGCTGCTGGACCGCGAGCGCTGCATCCAGTGCGCGCGCTGCACCCGCTTCTCCGCGCAGATCGCCGGCGACCCGTTCATCGAGCTGCTGGAGCGCGGGGCCGAGGAGCAGGTCGGCATCGCCGAAGGCCAGCCCTTCCAGTCCTACTTCTCCGGCAACACCGTGCAGATCTGCCCGGTGGGCGCGCTGACCGGCGCCGCCTACCGGTTCCGGTCCCGCCCGTTCGACCTCGTGTCCACCCCGAGCGTGTGCGAGCACTGCTCGGCCGGATGCAGCCTGCGCACCGACCACCGGCGCGGCAAGGTCACCCGGCGGCTCGCCGGCGACGACCCGCAGGTCAACGAGGAGTGGAACTGCGACAAGGGCCGCTGGGCGTTCACCTACGCCACGCAGCCCGACCGGCTCACCCACCCGCTGGTCCGCGACGACGAGAGCCGCGCGCTGGAGACCGCGTCGTGGCCCGAGGCGCTGAGCGTCGCGGCCCGGGGGCTCGCCCGCGCGGGCCGCACCGGCCGCGTCGGCGTCCTCACCGGCGGTCGGCTCACCCTGGAGGATTCCTACGCCTACGCGAAGTTCGCCAGGGTCGCGCTGCGCACCAACGACGTCGACATGCGGGCCCGCGCGCACACCGCCGAGGAGGCCGAGTTCCTGGCCGCGCGGGTCGCGGGCACCGGGATCGACGTCACCTACGCCGACCTGGAGCGGGCCCCCGCGGTCCTGCTGGCCGGCGTCGAGCCCGAGGACGAGGTCCCGATCATCTTCCTGCGGCTGCGCAAGGCGGCCCGCAAGAACGGACTGAAGGTCTACTCGCTGGCCCCGCACGCCAGCCGCGGCCTGGCCAAGGTCAACGGCACCCTCGTCCCGGCCGCGCCGGGGCGGGAGCCGGAGGTCCTCAACGAGCTGGGCGAGGTCGAGCCCGGTGCGATGGAGGCGCTGCGGGCCTCCGGGGCGATCATCCTCGCCGGTGAGCGGCTCGCCGAGATCCCCGGCGCGCTGTCGTCGGTGGCGCGGTTGGCCGACCGCACCGGCGCCCGGACGGCCTGGGTCCCGCGCAGGGCGGGGGAGCGCGGCGCCGTCGAGGCGGGCGCGTTGCCCAACCTGCTGCCGGCCGGCCGTCCCGTCACCGACGCGACGGCCCGCGCCGAGGTGGCCCGGCTCTGGTCGGTCGGCGACCTGCCGGCCGAGGAGGGCCGCGACAGCGCGGCGATCCTGGCCGCGGCCGCCGCCGGTGAGCTGGACGCGCTACTCGTCGCGGGCGTCGAGCTCGACGACCTGCCCGACCCCGACGGCGCCCGCGCCGCATTGGCGCGGGTCCCGTTCATCGTCAGCCTGGAGCTGCGGGCCAGCGACGTCACCGACCGCGCCGACGTCGTGCTCCCCGTGGCCGCGGTCGCCGAGAAGTCCGGGACGTTCGTCAACTGGGAGGGCCGCGGCAAGCCGTTCGGCGACGCGCTGAAGGTGCCCGGCGTCCTCTCCGACCTGCGCGTGCTCGCCGCGATCGCCGACGAGATGGACGTGCACCTCGGGCTGCCCGACGCCGCGGCGGCCCGCCGCGAGCTCGGCGAGCTCGGCACCTGGAGCGGAGCCCGGGTCCCCGACCCGCTCAGCCGGCCCGCGCCCGCCGCCGCGCCGGAGCCGGGGCAGGCCGTGCTGGCCACCTGGAGCCAGCTCCTGGGCCGGGGCCGGATGGAGGACGGCGAGCCCTACCTCGCCGGGACCGCGCGGCCCGCCGTCGCCCGGATCTCCGCGGCGACGGCCGCCGAGATCGGGCTCGCCGATGGCGGGGGCCTGCGGATCACCGGCGACCGCGGATCGGTGCGGGTGCCGGCCGTCGTCACCGAGATGCCGGACCGCGTGGTGTGGCTGCCCGCCAACGCCCATGACTGCGCCGTACGGCGGGACCTCGGCGTCGGGGCCGGGGCGGTCGTGGCCCTGGCGCCCGAGTCCGCCGCGGTCGGCGCCGCAACGAGTACTGGGAGCGAAGAGTGATGTCCATTCCGCTGACGCCCCTGACCGTCGGGGACGGGGTGTCCCTGGCGGCCGAACCGGGACTGGAGGCGTTCGGCTCCGACCCGTGGTGGATCATCCTGATCAAGGCCGTCGCGATCTTCGTCTTCCTCATGCTCTGCGTGCTGATGATGATCATGGCGGATCGCAAGATCATGGGCCGGATGCAGCAGCGCCACGGCCCCAACCGGTTCGGCCCCTGGGGCCTGCTGCAGTCGCTGGCCGACGGCGTGAAGCTGTCGCTGAAGGAAGACCTCATCCCGCGCAGCGTCGACAAGGTCGTCTACATCGCGGCGCCCATGGTCTCGGCGATCCCGGCGTTCATCGCGTTCGCGGTGATCCCGATCGGACCCGAGGTGTCGATGTTCGGGGTGCAGACCCGGCTGCAGTTGACCGACCTGCCGGTCGCGGTGCTGCTGGTCCTGGCCACCGCGTCGATCGGCGTCTACGGCATCGTGCTCGCCGGGTGGTCGTCGCGCTCCCCGTACCCGCTGCTCGGCGGGCTGCGCGCGTCGGCGCAGGTGATCAGCTACGAGATCGCGATGGGCCTGTCGTTCGTGGCGGTGTTCATCTACTCCGGGACGTTGAGCACCTCGGGCATCGTCGAGGCCCAGCAGCCCGTCTGGTTCGCGATCGTGCTGTTCCCGTCGTTCGTGATCTACCTGATCACGATGGTGGGCGAGACCAACCGGCTGCCCTTCGACCTCGCCGAGGGCGAGGGCGAACTCGTCGGCGGCTTCATGACCGAGTACTCCTCGATGAAGTTCACGATGTTCTTCCTCGCCGAGTACGTCAACATGGTCACCGTCGCGGCGCTGTCGGTCACGCTCTTCCTCGGCGGCTACCACGCGCCGCCGCCCATCACCATGTTCTGGGCCGGCGCCAACGAGGCCTGGTGGCCCGCGCTGTGGTGGCTGCTCAAGTTCATGGCCGTCATGTTCATGTTCATCTGGTTGCGCGGATCGCTGCCCCGGGTCCGCTACGACCAGCTCATGCAGCTCGGCTGGAAGATCCTCATCCCCGTGCAGCTCGTCTGGATCACCGCGGTCGCGGTCCTGCGGGTGCTGCGCAACGAGGGCTACTCCCCGGTCGTCACCGGCACCGTCGTCGCGGTGTTCTTCGTGGCGATCCTGGCGGCGTTCCTCGCGTGGGGCAGGGCGGCCGAGCGCAGGCGGTCCGAGGAGGCCGAAGAGAACGCCAAGGAGGTCCAAGCGATGCGCGAGGACCCGATGCACGGCGGTTTCCCCGTGCCACCCATGAACGCTCCGCACTACGGCAGCAGCGTGGCGGCGGAGGAACCCCGTACGACCCCACCGGCCGCGACCGGCAAGCGGGAGGAGGTTACCGGTGCTTGATTGGCTCAACCCCGTCAAAGGGTTCGGCGTCACCTTCCACACCATGTTCAAGAAGGTGCCGACGATCGAGTATCCCGAGGTGAAGCCGCCCACGATGCCGCGCTTCCACGGGCGTCACCAGCTCAACCGCTGGCCCGACGGCCTGGAGAAGTGCATCGGGTGCGAGCTGTGCGCCTGGGCCTGCCCCGCCGACGCCATCTACGTCGAGGGCGGCGACAACACCGAGGAGGAGCGCTTCTCCCCGGGTGAGCGCTACGGCCGCGTCTACCAGATCAACTACCTGCGCTGCATCCTGTGCGGGCTGTGCGTCGAGGCGTGCCCGACCCGCGCGCTGACGATGACCAACGAGTACGAGCTCGCCGACGACAACCGCGAGAGCCTCATCTGGACCAAGGAGCAGCTGCTCGCGCCGCTGCAGGAGGCCATGGAGGCGCCGCCGCACCCGATGCGGCTCGGCGAGACCGAGGAGGACTACTACAGGATGGGCCGCGACGGCGCGCCCGCCTCCGGGTCCGGGGAGCAGAAGAGCGAGGCCGCTCAGTGACCGCGACCGCCCTCCAACCACTCCAGACCGCGCCCGCGGCGGCCCCCATCTCCGGTGGGGAGAGCGCGGCCTTCTGGATCATCGGCACCATCGTGGTGCTCGCCGCGCTCGGCGTGGTGTTCAGCCGCAAGGCCGTGTACTCCGCGCTGATGATGGCCGTCGTCATGATCGGCCTGGCGGTCTTCTACGGCATCAACCAGGCGCCGTTTCTGATGGTCGTCCAGATCGTCGTCTACACCGGCGCGGTGCTGATGCTGTTCCTGTTCGTCCTCATGCTCGTGGGCGTCACCTCGTCGGACTCCCTCGTCGAGACGATCAAGGGGCAGCGGCTGCTCGCCGCCGTCGTCGCCATCTGCTTCCTCGGCGCCGTGGCCACCGGCATGACCCGCATCACGCTGGCCGACCCGGTCGGCCTGGACGCGGGGGTCGCCGCGGCGGGCGGCAGCATCCCGTGGATCGCCGGCGAGATCATCTACCGCTACATCATCGCCTTCGAGGCCACCGGCGCGCTGCTCATCACCGCCGTCCTCGGCGGGCTGGTGATGGCGCACACCGAGCGCGTCCGGCGCAAGCGCACCCAGAAGGAGATGTCCAAGGAGCGCATCCGCGGCGACCACCCCACGCCGCTGCCCGGCCCCGGCACCTACGCGCGGCACAACGCGATCGACATGCCGGCGCTGCTGCCCGACGGGTCGGTCTCGGAGCTGTCGCTCAACCCGGTGCTCGCGGCGCGCGACCCGCGGGACCAGTCGCAGGTCCCCAGGGACATCCGACTGGGCACGGGCGCGGTCCCCGGAGGCGCGTCGGACTCGGCGTGGTCCAAGGAGGGGCACGAGGCCGGTGACGACGGCGCTCCCGGCGACAACGGCGACGACGACGGTGAGAACGGCGGACGGGAGGCGGACCGCTCATGGACCCGATGAACTACATCGTCCTCGCGGCGATCCTGTTCAGCATCGGCGCCGTCGGCGTCCTGGTGCGGCGCAACGCGATCATCGTCTTCATGTGCGTGGAGCTGATGCTCAACGCGTGCAACCTCGCGTTCGTCGCCTTCGCACGGATGCACGGCGGCATCGAGGGCCAGGTCATCGCCTTCTTCGTGATGGTGGTCGCCGCCGCGGAGGTCGTCGTGGGCCTGGCGATCATCATGCAGATCTTCCGGACCCGCAGGTCGGCGTCGGTGGATGACGCCAACCTGCTGAAGCATTAGAGGGCGGCGTGGCAGTGTCTTTCATGTCTTCTATGGCAGGCGTGCCCCCGATGTCTCCGGGGCACCTCGCCGCCGAGGCGCACGCGGTCACCGCGGCCGCCGACGGGGCGATCCACTCCTACGCCTGGCTGCTGATCGCGCTCCCGCTCGCCGGGGCCGCGATCCTGCTGCTGGGCGGCAGACGCACCGACGCGTGGGGCCACTGGCTCGCCGTGGCGATGTCGCTGGCGAGCTTCGCCTGGGCCGTGCTCGCCCTCGTCCGGCTGCTGGGGTACGCCCCCGAGGAGCGCAGCCGCTCGGTGCCGGTCTACGAGTGGATCGCCGCCGGTGACTTCCGGGCCGACGTCAGCCTGCTGCTGGACCCGCTGTCGATCACCTTCGCGCTGCTCATCACCGGTGTGGGCTCACTGATCCACATCTACTCGGTGGGCTACATGGCGCACGACGAGAACAGGCGGCGCTTCTTCGCCTACCTGAACCTGTTCGTGGCCGCCATGCTGGTGCTGGTCCTCGCCGACAACTACGCGCTGCTGTTCCTGGGCTGGGA
This sequence comes from Spinactinospora alkalitolerans, assembly GCF_013408795.1. Taxonomy (NCBI): domain Bacteria; kingdom Bacillati; phylum Actinomycetota; class Actinomycetes; order Streptosporangiales; family Nocardiopsidaceae; genus Spinactinospora; species Spinactinospora alkalitolerans. Next base: position 5,580,381 of record NZ_JACCCC010000001.1, on the reverse strand, counting down.
GGGCGTGGGTCTCGCGTCCTACCTGCTCATCGGATTCTGGCAGCACAAGTCGTCGGCGGCGGTCGCGGCCAAGAAGGCGTTCCTGATCAACCGGGTCGGCGACATCGGCCTGCTGATCGCGATCATGCTGCTGTTCACCACGTTCGGCACGGTCGCCTTCAACCCGGTGTTCAACGCCTCCGACCAGGCCGGCAGCCCGGTCATGACCGCGGTGGGCCTGCTGCTCCTGCTCGGCGCGTGCGGCAAGTCCGCGCAGCTTCCGCTGCAGGCGTGGCTCCTGGACGCGATGGAGGGCCCGACCCCGGTCTCGGCGCTGATCCACGCGGCCACCATGGTCACGGCCGGCGTCTACCTCATCGTGCGCTCCGGCCCGATCTTCGAGCTGGCGCCCACCGCCCAGCTCGTCGTCACGATCGTCGGCGCGGCCACGCTGCTCGCCGGTGCGATCATCGGCTGCGCCAAGGACGACATCAAGAAGGCGCTGGCCGGTTCGACCATGAGTCAGATCGGCTACATGACGCTGGCCGCGGGCCTGGGCCCGATCGGCTACGCGGCGGCCATCGCCCACCTCGTCACGCACGGCTTCTTCAAGGCCGGACTGTTCCTCGGCGCCGGGTCGGTCATGCACGGCATGAACGACGAGGTCGACATGCGCAAGTACGGCGCGCTGCGCAAGGCCATGCCGATCACCTACGCGACGTTCGGCCTCGGCTACCTCGCCATCATCGGGTTCCCCTTCCTCTCGGGCTGGTGGACCAAGGAGGGCATCATCGAGGCCGCGTTCGCCTCGGGCGGCGTGACCGGCCAGATCCTGGGCTGGGCCGCGCTGCTGGGCGCGGGGCTGACCGCGTTCTACATGTCCCGGATGATGTTCATGACGTTCTTCGGCGAGAAGCGCTGGGACGACGCGGCGCACCCGCACGAGTCCCCGGCCTCCATGACGGTCCCGATGGTCGTGCTGGCGGTCGGCTCGGTGGGGCTCGGCGCGATCCTGGTGTTCGGCTACCGGTTCGCGCACTTCCTCGAACCCGTCGTCGGCGCCGAGGAAGGCCACGAGTTCAGCCTCGCGCACATGCTGACGAGCTGGTCCAGCATCGCCGCCCTCGGGCTGATGGTCGCCGGCGTCGGCTACGCCTGGCTGCGCTACGGCCGGGTGAAGGTGCCGCGCACCGCCCCCCGGGGCAACCCCGTCACCGTGGCGGCGAGCAACGAGCTCTACGGCAACGCCGTCAACGAGAGCCTGTTCATGCGGCCCGGCCAGGCCCTGACCAAGGCCGCCGTCGCCTTCGACACCACGGTGGTCGACGGCCTGGTCAACCGGATCGCGGCGAGCGTGCGGGAGAGCTCCGAGGGGCTGCGCCGGACGCAGACCGGCTTCGCCCGCACCTACGCGCTGACGATGCTCTTCGGCGCCACCGTCGTGGTCGCCACCATGCTGGGGGTCGGTATTGCTTAGCGACCGTCATCAGGCAATCCGGCGAGAAACCCCTGACCGGCAGGTGAGGAATTAAATGACCATCCCCTGGCTGACACTGGCCATCGCGCTGCCCGCGCTCGGCGGGCTGGGCGTGGCGCTGCTGCCCCGTGACAGGGCCGAGACCGCCAAGCGGGCGGCGCTGGGCGTCACCCTGGCCACGCTCGTGCTGGTCGTCGCGATGGCGCTGAACTTCGACCCGTCGGGTCCGCGCTTCCAGTTCACCGAGACCCACCCGTGGATCCCGCGCTTCGGCGTGCACTACGCGGTCGGCGTGGACGGCATCGCGCTGGTGCTGATCGCGCTGTCGGCGGTACTGGTGCCGCTGGTGGTGCTGGCCGCGTGGAAGGAGAACGACGCGGCGCCGGACCGCGGCACGGGCTACTTCGCCCTCATCCTGGTCCTCGAGGCGATGATGATCGGGGTCTTCGCGGCCACCGACGTCTTCCTGTTCTACGTCTTCTTCGAGGCCATGCTGATCCCGGTCTACTTCATGATCGGGCGCTACGGGCGGGGTGAGGAGCGGCGCCGCGCCTCGGTGAAGTTCCTGCTCTACAGCCTCTTCGGCGGCCTGCTGATGCTGGTCGCGGTGATCGGCGTCTACACGCTGAGCGCCCGGGCCGGCCAGGGCACGTTCCTGTGGGCCGACCTGGCCGGCTCCGAGGGGCTGCTCGCCGGCCTGGACCCGGCCACGGCCCGCTGGCTCTTCCTCGGGTTCTTCGTCGCCTTCGCGATCAAGGCCCCGATGTGGCCGGTGCACACCTGGCTGCCGTCGGCGGCCGGCAGCTCCCGGCCGGGCACGGCGGTGCTGCTGGTCGGCGTGCTGGACAAGGTCGGCACCTACGGCATGCTGCGCTACTGCCTGGAGCTGTTCCCCGACGCCGGCCGGTTCTTCGTCTGGCCGGTGGTGGTGCTCAGCCTGGTCAGCATCGTCTACGGCGCGGTCGTGGCGATCGGGCAGAGCGACATGCTGCGGCTCATCGCCTACACCTCGGTGTCGCACTTCGGCTTCATCACCCTGGGCATCTTCGCGATGACCACGCCGGGCCAGTCCGGCGCGGCGCTCTACATGGTCAACCACGGGTTCTCCACCGGAGCGCTGTTCCTCATCGCCGGATTCCTGATCGCCCGCAACAACTCCGCGGCGATCTCGGACTACCAGGGCGTGCAGAAGGTCGCGCCGCTGCTCGCAGGGACGTTCCTGGTGGCGGGGCTGTCCAGCCTCGCGCTGCCGGGGCTGTCCCCGTTCGTCAGCGAGTTCCTGGTGTTCATCGGCGCGTTCGCCTTCCACCCGGTCCCCGCGATCATCGCCACCGCCGGGGTGGTGCTCGCCGCGCTCTACATCCTGTGGATGTACCAGCGCACCATGACCGGCCCGCTCCCCGAGGCGCTGTCCCGGCTGCGCGATCTGTCCGGACGCGAGATGTGGGCGGTGGCCCCGCTCATCGCGCTCATCGTCGTCTTCGGGGTCTACCCCAAGCCGCTGCTGGACGTCATCAACCCGGCGGTGGAGCAGACCATGCAGCAGATCGAGGCGACCGATCCCGCCCCGGAGATCGACGCCGTTGACCAGGCCGCCCACGGCCAGGAAGGAGCGAGCGAGTGAGTCCCCTGAGCCTCCCGGCGCTCGTGGCGCCGCTCGCCGCATCCGCCCCCGTCGAGCAGGCGCCCGACCTCGACTACGGGCTGCTCTCCCCGATGATCGCGGTCTTCGCCGCGGGCGTCCTCGGGGTGCTGGTCGAGGCGTTCGTGCCGCGCCCCCGCCGGCGGGCGGTCCAGCTCGCGCTGGCGCTGGTCGGCGTGGGCGCGGCGTTCGTGCTGACCGTGGCCCAGGTGGGCCTGCTGCCCACCGGCGGGGCGGGCGTGGGCGTGGCGTTCGCGACCGTGGCCGTCGACCGGCCCACCCTGTTCATCCAGGGCACGATCCTGGTGCTGGCGTTCATCAGCCTGCTGCTCATCGCCGAGAACCGGCAGAACGAGAGCGCGTTCGCCGCGCAGGCCGCGGCGGTCCCCGGCAGCGAGGAGGAGCGCGAGCACGTCATCGCGGGCTCGCAGCACACCGAGGTCTACCCGCTGGTGATGTTCGCGGTGCTGGGCATGCAGTTGTTCCCGGCGGCCAACGACTTCCTCACCATGTTCATCGCCCTCGAGGTGATGAGCCTGCCGCTGTACCTGCTGTGCGGGCTGGCGCGGCGGCGCCGGCTGTTCTCCCAGGAGGCCGCGGTCAAGTACTTCCTGCTCGGCGCGTTCTCCTCGGCGTTCTTCCTGTTCGGCATCGCGATGATCTACGGCTACGCCGGCTCGGTGCAGTTCGGCGCGATCTTCGAGGCGGTCGGCGGCAACGGCGCGGGCGTGGTCGAGAACGGCGAGCCGCTGCTGCTGCTCGGCATCGCGATGGTCGGCGTGGGGCTGCTCTTCAAGGTCGGCGCCGTGCCGTTCCACAACTGGAAGCCCGACGTCTACCAGGGCGCGCCCACCCCGATCACGGCGCTGATGGCCTCGTGCACCCTGGTCGCGGCGTTCGGCGCGCTGCTGCGGGTGTTCTACGTGGCCTTCGGCGGGGCGGTGTGGGACTGGCGGCCGATGATGTGGGTCGTGGCCGTCCTGACGATGGTGGTCGCCGCGGTCATCGCCGTGACGCAGCGCGACATCAAGCGGCTGCTCGCCTACTCCTCGGTGGTGCACGCCGGATTCATCCTGACCGCCGTGGTGGCGGCCAGCCCCGAGGGCCTGGCCGGGGCGATGTTCTACCTCGCGGCCTACGGGTTCACCACGATCGGCGCGTTCGCGGTCGTCACCCTGGTGCGCACCCACGAGGGCGGCGCCGAGGCGGGGGAGCTGTCGCAGTGGGCCGGTCTGGGGCGGACCTCGCCCCTCCTGGCGGGGGCGCTCGCGCTGTTTCTGCTCGCCTTCGCCGGTATCCCGCTGACCAGCGGCTTCATCGGCAAGTTCGCGGTGTTCGAGGCGGCCGTGGCCGCGGGCGCGACCCCGTTGGTCGTCGTCGGCGTGCTGAGCAGCGCGGTGACCGCGTTCTTCTACGTCCGGATCATCGTGCTGATGTTCTTCTCGGACCCTGCCGAGCAGGGGCCGCGGGTGCTCAGGCCCGGCGGTCTGACCGGATCGGTCATCGGCATCGGCGCCGCCGCGACCATCGTGCTCGGCGTCTTCCCCGGTCCGGTCCTGGACCACCTGCTGCCGCAGCCGACGGAGTCGGCCGGGCAGGCCGAGGCCGGCGTGGCCCCGATCGACATGTTCGTCCGGTGAGCCGGACCGATCCGGTGTGCGGCTTTGGCGGTTCACCCCGGGTCGGATAACTTCTAGAGCGGTTGGTGTTCATCCCGAGAGCGCGCGGTACGTCCCATATGGGGGTATCGCGCGCCCTGCTGACACGTGGAGCTTTCAGGTGAGCGGTTCTGTCCCGAGCGGTTTCCTCGCTCTGCCGGGTATCGACGAGGCCCTCGCCCGGGAGGTCCAGGCCGGCCTGGACCGCGTCGAGGAGAGGCTGCGGGAGTCGGTGGCGGCCAGCGACCCGCTGCTGACCGCGGCCGCCACCCACCTGCTGTCAGCGGGCGGCAAGCGGTTCCGGGCCACGCTGGTGCTGCTGGCCGCCCGGTTCGGCGACCCCGAAGCCCCCGAGCTGACCCCCGCCGCAGCCGTGGTGGAGCTCACCCACGTCGCGACGCTGTACCACGACGACGTGATGGACGAGGCCGAGCTGCGCCGCGGCGAGCTCAGCGCCAACCAGCGCTGGGGCAACTCGGTCGCGATCCTCACCGGCGACTTCGTGTTCGCCCGCGCATCGGAGATGCTCGCCGACCTCGGCACCGACGCGGTCCGGCTGCAGGCCCAGACCTTCGGCCGCCTCGTGCAGGGCCAGATCCTGGAGACCTCCGGCCCGCGCGAGGGCGTCGACCCGCTGGAGCACTACCTCCAGGTCATCGCGGACAAGACCGCCTCGCTGATCGCCTCCTCGGCCCGCTTCGGCGCGATGTTCAGCGGCGCCGACCCCAAGGTCATCGAGACGATCACCCGGGCCTGCGACGCGCTGGGCATGGCGTTCCAGCTCTCCGACGACATTCTCGACGTCGCCAGCGAGACCGACCAGTCCGGCAAGACGCCAGGCACCGACCTGCGCGAGGGCGTGCTCACCCTGCCGATGTTCCACGCTCTGCGCGGCGCCGAGCCCGAGCACGCGCACCTGCGCGACCTGCTGGGGCGCCCCTTGGACGACGCCGAGACCGATGAGGCGCTGCGGCTGCTGCGCGCCCACCCCGCGATGGACGCGGCCCGCGCCGACCTCGACGCCTGGGCCGACCGCGCCCGCGCCGAACTCGCCACGCTCCCGGCCGGTCCCGCGCGCGCCGCGTTCGAGGCGCTCTGCGACTACGTGGTGGAGCGCAGCGGCTGAGTCCCCGAACGGGCCGCGGCGCGCAGCGGCCCGCAGTGCCGCCCGTTGTATAACAGCAGGTCACTGACGCACCCGATCTTCGTATGAACCGGGCAAAACCCGCATCGCCCCCGACCGATCGGGTAGATCTGCTGATTCAGGTGATTCCACGGTCACGAATAGTGGCCGTTCCCGTGGAACCGCCGTCGGCGAGCAATCGATTCGGGGAGAGTGATTCGCCGTGGCACCGCAGCCGAAAGCACAGGAGCTGATCGGGCACCGCCTGCTGGACGGGGACGGGAACAGCGTCGGCAAGATCAGTCAGGTCTACTTCGACGACCAGACGAACACCCCCAAGTGGATCACCGTCCGCACCGGAATGCTGGGGAGCAACGAGAGCTTCATCCCGTTCCAGGGGGCGCGGGCCGTCAAGGACGACCTCCAGGTGCCCTACGACAAGGACACCATCAAGCACGCGCCGTCCTTCGACACCGACCGGCACATCTCGGCCGAGGAGGAGACCGAGGTCTACCGCTACTTCGGCATGCGGCCGGGGATTCCGGGCCAGCGGCCGGGCGACTCCGGCGACGTGGGCCGCCACTCCCGCGGCGAGGCCGCGACCGCCGAGGGGAGGACGCGGCCGGGCACGGAGACCGGTCGTGAGGAGGGCTCGGCGATCCGCTCCGAGGAGCAGGTCCACGTCGGCGTCGAACGCCAGGAGAGCGGCCGGGCCAGGCTGCACAAGTCCGTGGAGGCGGAGGAGTTCGACGAGAACGTCCCGGTGAGCCATGAGGAGCTCCGGGTCACCCGCGAGCCCGTCACCGAAGCCGACAGGGCCGCGGGCGAGCCGCGGATGGAGGACACCGAGCAGGAGTTCGTCCTGCACGAGGAGCACCCGGTGGTCTCCAAGGAGAGCGTGCCGGTGGAGAAGGTGCGGGTGACCAAGGAGGAGGTCTCCGAGGAGCAGCGCGTGCACGGCGAGCGGCAGAAGGAGCGCGTCGACGTCGACGGCGACGACGGCATGCGCGAAGGCCGACGTGAGGGCCGCGGCGGGGAGCGCGGGAAGGGCGGACGCAAGGGCCCCGGCCCCATCGGCTGACGCCCGCCGGAGCGACGGGGGAGGGGCCGTGCCGGTGCGCGGTCCCTCTTCGCGTCCGGCGGGGTCACGGGATGCCCCGTTCTCGGTGCGGATCGGGCAAAAGGCGGCATCCCGGCCGGGCCCGCGGGTAGCCCCCCGACCGGACGGGCCCGCCGGGCGCGGCGGTCCCGGACGTCGACGGCGGAGGGAACCGGGGGAGAGGACGTCAGCGTGGCATCACGGCTGGGAGCGCAGCGGCTGATCGGGCGCCGCCTGTTGGACCGCGACGGCAACCGCATCGGCAGGATCGGTCAGGTCTACTTCGACGACCGGACCGACACCCCCAAGTGGGTGGCGGTCCGCACCGGCCTCTTCGGTGCGAACGAGCGCTTCGTCCCGCTCCAGGGCGCCCGCGCGACCGACGAGGGCCTGCAGGTGCCGTTCCGCGGCGAACTGATCAGGCACGGCCCGGTCCTCGACGCGGGGCGGCACCTCTCGGTGGCCGAGGAGGAACGGGTCTACTGGCACTACGGGCTGCGGCCGACCGTGCCCGGGCCGAGGGAGGAGCCCGGTTTCATCCGCGGCCGGCACGCCAGGCCGGCCGCCCACGACGGCCCCGAGGCGTCGTGAGCGGAGCCGTCGCCGCTACCCGCGTTCGGCCATGAGCTCGGGCGGCTCCTCGGTGACCGGTTCGCCCGCCGCGGCCGCGCGCAGCCGGGCGCCGCGCCGGGCGTTGCGCACCATGTCGAAGGCGAAGAGCGCCAGGGCGGCCCACACGACGGCGAACCCGATCCAGCGGCCCACCGGCATCTCCTCGCCGAAGACCAGCCAGGCCACCAGGAACTGCAGCACCGGGGCGATGAACTGCAGCAGTCCGATCATGCTCAGCGGGATGCGGAACGCCGCGGCGCCGAACAGCAGCAGCGGAACCGCGGTGACCAGTCCCGATCCGACCAGCAGCAGTGCGTGCGGCACCGACACGTGGCCGAACGTCCCCGTGCCCATGACCTCCAGCGCGACCACGAAGCCCAGGGCCGGCAGGAACATGACCATGGTCTCGATGGTCAGGCTCTCCAGCCCGTCCAGCTTGACGAACTTCTTCAGCAGGCCGTAGGCGGCGAACGAGAACGCCATCGCCAGCGCCATCCACGGCGGGGCGCCGTAGTCGAAGGCCAGGACGACGACGGCGAGCGCGCCGAGGGCGACCGCGGCCCACTGCACCCTGCGCAGCCGCTCGGAGAAGACGATGACGCCGAGCGCCACGCTCACCAGCGGGTTGATGAAGTAGCCGAGCGCGGCCTGCAGGGTGTGCCCGGCGTTGACGGTGAAGATGAACACCCCCCAGTTCACCGAGATGACCATGGCGGCGCCGGCCAGGAGCAGGAGTTGGCGCGGGCTGCGCAGGACGCCGGCCATCCAGCGCCAGTGCCGTCGGGCCAGGAGGATGAGCAGGACGGCCAGCAGAGACCACATCATCCGATGAGCGAGGATCTCCATCGACCCCGACGGCGGTGCGACGAGCGGCCAGTAGAGGGGGAGCAGCCCCCAGAGCAGATACGCGCCGGCACCGTAGACGGTGCCTCGATTCAACTCGGACACGCGTTTCAGATTATTGGAAGAATTGCCCGTTGAATAATTAATAATGCTTAACCCTGCTGTTTAGCTCCGCCTGGAGGCGCCCCGGTGCGGGGACGGCGGCGGGGAAACGGCAGGGCACTGGGCGGCGTTTCGCGGTCCGGATAGCCTGAAGGCATGTTTGGGCACATGAAGACGACGGTGGTCGGCCGGGCCGACGCGCTCCCCGGCCGCGACACTCCGATGCCGGTTCCCACCCGCCACGAGGTGCTCGGCACGCCCCTGGCCCCGCCGTATCCGGACGGCGCCGAGATCGCCGACTTCGGCATGGGCTGCTTCTGGGGCGTGGAGCGCACGTTCTGGCGGCTCGGCGCCGACAACGGCGTCATCACCACGGCCGTCGGCTACGCCGGGGGCCACACTCCCAACCCCACCTACGAAGAGGTCTGCACCGGCCGCACCGGCCACACCGAAGCGGTGCGCGTGGTCTTCGACCCGCAGCGGATCTCCTACACCGACCTGCTGAAGGTCTTCTGGGAGGGCCACGACCCCACCCAGGGCATGCGCCAGGGCAACGACGTCGGCACCCAGTACCGCTCGATGATCCTGTACCACGACGACGCCCAGCGGGCCGCCGCCGAGGCCACCCGCGACGCCTTCCAGCCGGTGCTGACCCGCTCGGGCCACGGCCCCATCACCACCGAGATCGTTCCCGCGGGGCCCTTCTACTTCGCCGAGGGCTACCACCAGCAGTACCTCTCCGACGCAAAGAACCCCAACGGCTACTGCGGCGTCGGCGGCACCGGCGCCACCTGCCCCGTCGGGGTCGCCCGGACGGACGGGTGAACCCGGCGCACCCGCCGGCGGAAGGGACGCCGGACGGCCTCACCCCGGCCGGGTGCGCCGAGGCGTTCGAGGCCGACGGGAGCCTCAGGCCGGACCTTCTGCGGCTCCCGGCCGAAGCGATCGGCAGACCGGCTGTCCTGACGCCCGAGAACGCCGGTGCCCACGCCTTCCTCACGGCGGACCCGCGGACGGGGGAGGTCCGCTACGGTCCCCTGCACGGTGCCGCGAGGACCTGACGCCCCGGGCCGGACCGCCGCGGGGGACGGCCGAGCGGGCGGCCGCGGGCGCGCTCCGGTCGCGCAGCCTGCGCACGAGCGCGGTCACCGGCCACGCCAGCGCGGTCACCATGATCAGCAGCGAGGCCCCGGCCGCGAGGAGGTGCAGGCTGGGGCTGCCGCACCACGGGACCCGCTCGTAGTTCTGCGACGCGACGGTTTCCAGCGCGAGGCCGGTGACCTCGCCGTCCCGCTCCGCGAACGCGAGCCGGTCGCCCTCCTCGGAGCGGAACACGCCCGGCTCCACCGGCGTCCACACCTGGCCGCCCAGCACCGGGCCGGAGACGCGCAGCCTGGCGTCGCCGGTGACGGAGACCGTCATCTGGGCCATCGCGGCCACCACCGCGGCGGGACCGCTGCGGCTGCCCCGGGTCGCGGTGTAGGTGCCCGCATAGCGCTCCAGCGGAAAGTCCTCCGCGGCGGTCGACAGGTCCGGATTCCGCCCGATGCCGGCGAACTCGGCCGGGAACTCCTCGACCATCAGTCCGGCCAGGCTGTAGCCGTAGTTGGAGTAGGCGACGAACTCCCCGGGCGCGTAGACGCGGTCCGGCCGGTTGTCGCGGACGTAGTCGGCCAGCGCCGTCGTCGCGCCGAGGGCGAGTGCGGATCGTGTTCGTGGTGACACGGCGCCGTCTCCTCGTACTCCGGGGACCCGGGTGGTCCCGTCTGGAATACGACGCTAGAGACGCGGCGGGCGCGAATCAGCGCCACTCACTGCCCTCTCGGGTGGTGTCGGCACCACCATCCGGATCCGTCCGCAGGTCGGGGACGTCGGCGAGCACCGTCGGTCCGTCCGGCCGTCGGCGGCGCAGGACGAGGTAGGTGACGGCGGCGCCACCGCAGGCTCCGGCGAGGACGAGGAATCGAAGGGGCGGCGTCTGACCGATGTCCGATGACCGCGTTCGCGCAGGGGGCCGGCTGTCGCGGTGCGCGCAGTGCCGGCGGCACAGCAGGTCCGAGCCCTGGGAATCCCGCTCCACCCCGCGAACGCGGCAGTCGGAGTCCGATGAGAAGGGACGGACGAACACCCGGACGGTCTCAGCCGCCGGCGATACCGGACTTCCACGCGCCGTCGGCGATCAGCCAGTGCGGCACCAGCGTGACGGGGAAGGGGAGGTCGGTCTCGAAGGTCTCCTCGCCGAAGACCTGGGCGGCCTCACGGTACTCGCCGTTGTCGAGCCGCAGCTCCGCGATCCCCGGCTTGTCGGTCGAGGGATTGATGATCCAGTAGGACCCGATTCCGAAGGCCGCGTACTCGCGCTTCTTGGTGTGGTGGTCGCGGAAGACGCTCTCGGGCGAGACCACCTCGACCGCCAGCAGCGGCGGCCGGGTGAGATAGGGGCGCTCGAAGTCCTCCGCGCGGATCACCGCGACATCGGGGATGCGGTGGTGGGTCCGGTCGGCGTTGAAGTTCACGCCGGGTCCGGTCAGGACCATGAAGTCGTCAGGAGCCACGTTGGTCAGGTGGAAGCTCAGCCGTGACTCGATCAGCGTGTGCACGGACACCGGTGCGGGCGACACGTCAAGCCTCCCGTCGACCAGCTCGTAGCGGCCGCCGTCGTCGGGCAGCCGTTGCAGGTCGTCGACGGTCATCGGCCGGTGCTGCGGTTCCGTCTGTCCGATGCTCATAACAGCCATACTGCCTCCCATCGCGCATGAGGACCAGTATCACGGGTCCGCGGCCGCTACAGGTGGGTATCCACAGGATCCGGGCGGAGCGAGGGCGGTTTCCCGATGACGTGGAGAGAGCGCGGGGCGCGGGCGGGGCTCCGGTGCGGTGGCGGCCGGAGCCCCGCTGCTCTTCGAGCGCCGGGCGGCCTAGATGTCGCCCAGGCCCCTCTCGCTGTCGACGTCGAGGGTGGAGCAGCCTTCGGGGGCGATGCTCGACGACTGGAACACGTCGGCGCAGACGGGGACCGTGACCTTCTGGGCCCCGGCGTTGTTGTCGGCGTGCGCCGGGGCGGCGAACGCCCCGAAGGCGAGGGCCGCGGTGGCGAGCAGACCGGAGACGGCGGCGATGCGCTTCATCGCGATTCCTTTCGGGAGATGACTCATGGAGGGCGACGCCCACCGCCTGTAACTTAGCGTAATTGCTTTATCGCCATGAGTGTAAGGAGTGAATGTGCTCCGTTCGCGTTCCCCGGCGAGGAGCGCCGGGGTCAGCGGGTGAGGGGGAGGGCCATCAGGACGTCGTCGACGTAGCGTCCGTCCAGGAGGAAGTACTCCTTCAGCACCCCTTCGACCTCGAAGCCGAAGGACCGGTACAGGGCCATGGCCTCGAGGTTGCCCGCCAGGACGCGCAGAGTGAGCTTGCGGGCGCCGCGCTCGGCCGCCACGGCGCGGGCGGCCTCCAGCAGCGCGCGGCCGACCCCGCGCCCCTGGGCCTTCGGCGCCACGGCGAGCCCCTTGACCTCCTGGACGTGCGCCGCGCTCGCCAGCGCCATCGCCCGGGACACCTGGACGTAGCCGGCGACCGCACCGTCGACCTCGGCGACGAGGGTGTCGGCGACCTCGGCCTCGTCGTCGAAGAACACCGCGTCGACCGGCCAGCGGGGCACCGGCGCCACCCGCCACGACCAGGTGTCGTGGTCGATCACGGCGAGGACGGGTCCGTCATCGGGACGGGCAGGGCGGACCACGGGGCCGGCGGGGACGGTGCGCGCGGGAATCGGAACGTGCCTCCCGTCGGATCGGAGCGTGCTGCCGTGACCCTAACGCCGGACGGGGAGAGGCGCGAGCACGCCCGCGGACCGCGCCGCGTCCGCGTCCCCGGTGACCCGGTGGCGCCTCCTGCGGGCCGCGGGGCCCACGCGGCGGGTACGGAACCGGCCCGGACACGGCTGCGGCCCCCGCGCGATCGCACGGGGGCCGCAGCCGTCGCTCTCACGATCGGGCTACCACTGCTGCTGCCCGTAGCCGGGGTACTGCTGGCCGTACCCCGGGTACTGCTGCTGGCCGTAGCCCGGCTGCTGCTGCCCGTAGCCGTAGCCCGGCTGCTGCGGGTACCCCTGCTGGCCGTACTGCTGGCCGGTCGGGTACTGGTACCCGGCGTAGGGGTCCTGCGGCTGCGCCCCGGTGGGGTACTGGTAGGCCTGCTGCTGCCCGGAAGGCTGGTCGTGCTGCTCCTGCTTGGCCTCCGCTGGCCCGGACTGCCCCGACTCCGGGGAGTCGGGCCGGAAGACGAAGAGCTGCGCCGGTTCACCGTTGTCGCCCTGGCTGTAGGAGGTCTGCTCCAGCCGCCAGCCGGCCTCTTCGATGCCTTCGAGAATCCGGGTCAGCCCCGGCCGGACACTGCTGGAAGCGTCGTCATAGGTGTTGACGCGCAACTGCACGACGAACATCTTGCGCTTCTGCTGCGCGGCGACCTTGGCGTGCTCGACGACGGTGCTGTCCCTCACGACCTGCGTGACGCTCATGTGTCAACCGTACCCATCTGCCCTGTGCGGCGCTTTTTCCTGCCCATTGGGCGTTGCCGTTCGTCCGCGTTGGTCGCGGAGGAGCACCGCCGGGCGTTCCCACCCATGATGCCCCCTATGGTCCCGTCCGGGCCACCTGAGCCCGGGAACTCTATCCTCCGATCGATGCGACGGCCTCGGCGATCGGCGTGTTCCCGCCGACCAGCTCCAGCACGTGGCCGATCGTGGCCGGGGAGTCCAGCAGCGCCACCAGCACCGCGGCGACGTCCTCGCGGCTGACGTCGCCGTGCTCGGCCTTGGGGGCGAGCCAGACCCTGCCGGTCCCCGGCTCGTCGGTGAGGCGGCCCGGACGCAGGATCGTCCAGTCCGCCGTCAGGCTCCGCTCCCGCAGGTCGTCGTCGGCGGCCTTCTTCGCCCGGACGTAGGCGGCCCACACCGGCTCGGCGTCGGGCGCGGGCCCGTCGTCCACGCTGATGGCCGACACCATGAGGTAGCGGCGCACGCCCGCCAGCGACGCGGCGTCGGCGAGCAGCCCGGCGGCGGCGCGGTCCACGGTGTCCTTGCGCGGGACCCCGCTGCCCGGCCCGGCCCCCGCGGCGAAGACCACCGCGTCGGCCCCCATCACCTTCTCGGTCAGTTCGGTGACGGTGGCCGTCTCGAGGTCGATCAGCACGGGCTCGGCGCCGACGGCGCGCAGGTCGTCGGCGTGGTCGGGGTTGCGGATGAGGCCCACGGGCGTGTCACCGCGCTCCGCCAGGAGTCGTTCCAGGCGCAGTGCGATCTTGCCGTGCCCTCCGGCGATGACGATACGCATACCGGCAGGCTATGCGTTCACTCCGATCCGCTCGCAACGGCGGCCGCCGTGTCGGGGGGGCGGTGAGCGGGCCGAACCGGCGGCGGACGTGGGCCGGGACGACGACGTCGGCGACTCCGTCTTCTCCTGGGACTACGACATGTTCGTCGACGGCTCCGAGGCGCGCCGGTTCGGGGTCCACGAGTACGTCGACGCCGAGGCCGTGTTCACCGGCGTCTTCGGCGATCTCCGCCGGCGCCGGATCATCCCCTGATCCGCTCGGTGAACTCGTCGCGGAGGACGCGCTTGAGGAGCTTGCCGCTGGCGTTGCGGGGGAGTTCCTCGGCGAGGTGCACCCGTTTGGGGACCTTGAACCCGGCGAGGCGCTCCCGGACGAAGCCGATCAGCTCGTCCTCCGTCGCCGGGCCCTTCAGCACGGCCACGGCGGTCACGGCCTCGCCCCACGTGTCGTCGGGCAGCGCGATCACGGCGACCTCGGCCACCGAGGGGTGCAGGTAGAGGGCGTCCTCGACCTCCCGGGAGGCCACCAGCACGCCGCCGGTGTTGATGACGTCCTTCAGCCGGTCGACGATGGTGAAGTAGCCGTCGGCGTCGCGGCGGGCCATGTCGCCGGAGTGGAACCAGCCGTCGCGGAACGCCGCCGCGGTCTCCTCCGGCTTGTCCCAGTAGCCGTCGCAGAGCTGCGGGGAGCGGTAGACCACCTCGCCCGGCTCGCCCACGCCCACGTCCGCGCCGGTCTCGTCGACCAGCCGGGCCTCGACGAACAGCGCGGGCCTGCCGCAGGAGTCCATCCGGCCCTCCACGTGCTCCTCCGGGCGCAGGACGGTGGCCAGCGGGCCGATCTCGCTCTGGCCGAAGCAGTTGTAGAAGCCGATGCCGGGGTAGCGCTCCTGGATCCGCCGCAGCACCGGAACCGGCATGATCGCCGCGCCGTAGTAGGCCTTGCGCAGCCCCGACAGGTCGCGCGCCGCGAACTCCGCCGAGTTGGTCAGCCCCACCCACACCGTCGGCGCGGCGAAGAAGGAGGTGATGCCGTCGGCCTCGATGCGCCGCAGCAGGTCGCCCGGCTCGGGAATCTCCACCAGGTCGTTGACGGCGCCCACCGCCAGGCTCGGCATCAGGAAGACGTGCATCTGCGCGGAGTGGTACAGCGGGAGCGCGTGCAGCGGGCGGTCCGCGCCGGTGATGTCCAGGGCCTGGACGCAGCTCAGGTACTCGTGCACCAGCGCCCGGTGGCTCATCATCGCGCCCTTGGGCCTGGAGGTGGTGCCCGACGTGTAGAGGAGCTGCACCAGGTCGGTGTCGGTGACCTCGGTCGGCACCAGGTCGGGCGCTGACGGGTCGCGCGCGACCTCCAGCACCGACTCCGGGGCCCCGCGCAGCGCCAGCACCTCGCGCGCCGGGATCTCGGAGCGGATGTCCTCGACCCTGCCGGCGAGCTTGGGGTCGGTCAGCACCACGGTGCTGCCGGACTGCTCCAGCAGGTAGACCAGCTCGCCGCCGCCCAGGTTGTAGTTGATCGGGACGTGTACCAGCCCGGCGCGGGCGCAGCCGAGGAAGGACAGCAGGAACGCGTCGGAGTTGTACCCGTAGGCCGCGACGCGGTCGCCCTTGCCCAGGCCCAATCCCAGCAGCCACGCCGCGACCCGGCTCACGCCCGCGTCGAGCTCGGCGTAGGTCCACTCGCGGTCGCCGAACCGCAGCGCGGTCCGGTCCGGAGTGCGCCCCGCCGATCTGCGCACGACACCGTCGACGGTGCTCGCCGTCACCACCCCCGGAACCCCAGCACCCATGCACGCCTCCCCTGAGTCGCGGGCCACGCGGGCGTGTGACCCGATGCACATCACAACCTAGTCGCGCGGCCCCGTGATGGGCCAGGAGCGATCCGGTGACGTGCCCGGAGCGGCCCGGGCGGACGAGCCGCGGTCCGGGCGGACGGCGCGGCGCCGGACCCGGGCCCGCGGACGCCGGCGGCCGCGCACCCGGGACTCCCGGTGCGCGGCCGCCGGTGCCGTGGCCGTGGCGGTCGGCTCAGTCCACCGTCCAGGTGTCGCCGCTGGCGAGCAGCGCCGCCAGGTCACCGCGGCCCTGGACCGTCTCCGCCTCGGTGACCTGCTCGGCCATCAGCTCGTCGTAGCTGGGCCGCTCGACGGAGCGGAAGACGCCGATCGGGACGTGGTCGAACGCCGGGTAGTCCAGCCGGGACAGCGCGAACGCGTAGCCGGGGTCGGCGCGGTGCGCGTCGTGGCGGACCAGCCGGTCCTCGCCAGCCTCCGCGACGTCGGCCACGGTCAGCTCGCCGTACTCGCCCTGCACGATCCCGCGGTCGCCGCCCAGGCGCAGCGGTTCGCCGTGCTCCATCCGCAGCACCCGCATGTCGCGTTCGGCCGGGTCCTTCAGCGGCTCGAACGCGTCGTCGTTGAAGATCGGGCAGTTCTGGTAGATCTCGACGAAAGAGGCGCCCTGGTGGTCGGCCGCCGCGCGCAGCACGCCGGTCAGGTGCTTGCGGTCGGAGTCGACGGTGCGCGCCACGAACCCGGCCTCGGCGCCCAGCGCCAGCGACACCGGGTTGAACGGGGAGTCCAGCGACCCCATCGGCGAGGACTTGGTGACCTTGCCCGGCTCCGACGTCGGCGAGTACTGCCCCTTCGTCAACCCGTAGATGCGGTTGTTGAACAGCAGCACGTTGATGTTGACGTTGCGCCGCAGCGCGTGGATCAGGTGGTTGCCGCCGATGGACAGCCCGTCGCCGTCACCCGTGACCACCCACACCGACAGGTCCGGCCGGCTCGCCGCCAGGCCCGTCGCGATCGCCGGCGCGCGCCCGTGGATCGAGTGCATGCCGTAGGTGCTCAGGTAGTAGGGGAACCGGGACGAGCAGCCGATGCCGGAGATGATGACGATGTTCTCCCGCGGCACGCCCAGCTCGGGCAGGAACCCCTGGAACGCCGCCAGGACCGCGTAGTCACCGCATCCCGGGCACCAGCGGACCTCCTGGTCGGACTTGAAGTCCTTCATCTTGTAGGCGGTGTCGCTGCGCGGCACCAGCTTCAGCCCGCGGAACCCTTCCTCGGGATTGAATCCGTTCTCACTCGGCACGGTCGATGACCTCCTGAACCACGGCCGCCAGCTCTTCGGCCTTGAAGGGCAGGCCGCGGACCTTCGTGTAACTGATGACGTCGACCAGGAACCTCCCGCGCAGCAGCAGCGCGAGCTGGCCCAGGTTGATCTCGGGCACGAGCACGCGGTCGTAGCCGCGCAGCACCTCGCCCAGGTTCTCGGGGAACGGGTTGAGGTGGCGCAGGTGCGCCTGGGCCACCCTGCCCCCGGCGCGGCGCACCCGCCGCACGGCGGCGCCGATCGAGCCGTAGGTGCCGCCCCAGCCCAGGACCAGGACGTCGGCGTCGCCGCCGGGGTCGTCGACCTCCAGCGGCGCGATGCCGCGCGCGATCCCGTCGATCTTGCCCTGGCGCGAGCGCACCATCAGGTCGTGGTTGGCGGGGCTGTAGGAGATGTTGCCGGTGCCGTCGCTCTTCTCGATGCCGCCGATGCGGTGCTCCAGGCCGGCGGTGCCCGGCACGGCCCAGGGGCGCGCCAGCGTCTCGGGGTCGCGCAGGTAGGGCAGGAACGCGCCGTCCTCGCCGTTGGGCCCGGCGGCGAAGTCGACGCTGATGTCGGGCAGCTCAGACACCTCGGGCAGGCGCCACGGCTCGGAGCCGTTGGCCAGGTAGCCGTCGGAGAGCACGATCACCGGGGTGCGGTACTCGGTGGCGATCCGGGTGGCCTCGATCGCCATGTCGAAGCAGTCGGCGGGCGAGCGCGGCGCCAGGACCGGAACGGGCGACTCCCCGTTGCGGCCGAACAGCGCCATCAGCAGGTCGGCCTGCTCGGTCTTGGTCGGCAGGCCGGTCGAGGGGCCGCCGCGCTGCACGTCGATGATGAGCAGCGGCAGCTCGGTCATCACGGCCAGGCCGATGGTCTCGGCCTTGAGCACCATGCCGGGGCCCGACGTCGTGGTCACGCCGAGCGAGCCGCCGAACGCGGCGCCCAGCGCGGCGCCGACGCCGGCGATCTCGTCCTCGGCCTGGAACGTGCGGACCCCGAACCGCTTGTGCTTGGACAGCTCGTGCAGGATGTCGGAGGCCGGCGTGATCGGGTAGGAGCCGAGGAACAGCGGCAGCCCCGACAGCTCCGAACCGGCGATCAGGCCGTAGGAGAGCGCGAGGTTGCCGGTGATGTTGCGGTAGCTGCCCGGCGGCAGCGCCGCCGGCTTGACCTCGTAGGAGACCGCGAAGTCCTCGGTGGTCTCACCGAAGTTCCAGCCGGCCTGGAACGCCGCGAGGTTGGCGGCCATGATCTCGGGCTTGTTGGCGAACTTGGCCTTGAGGAAGCCGAGCGTGCCCTCGGTGGGCCGGTTGTACATCCAGGACAGCAGCCCCAGCGCGAACATGTTCTTCGCGCGCTCGGCGTCCTTCTTGGAGATCTCGAAGTCCTCCAGCGCCTTGACCGTCATCGACGTCAGGGGCACGGCGCTGACCTTGAACTCCGCCAGGGACCCGTCTTCGAGGGGATTGGCCGCGTAGCCCACCTTGCTCAGACTGCGCTTGCCGAACTCGTCGGTGTTGACGATGATCATGGCCCCGTTGGGGACGTCGTCCACGTTGGCCTTGAGCGCCGCCGGGTTCATGGCCACGAGCACGTTGGGCGCGTCGCCGGGCGTCATGATGTCGTGATCGGCGAAGTGCAGCTGGAAGCTGGACACTCCCGGGAGCGTTCCGGCCGGGGCCCGGATCTCGGCGGGGAAGTTCGGCAGGGTCGACAGGTCGTTGCCGAACGACGCCGTCTCCTGGGTGAATCGGTCGCCGGTCAACTGCATGCCGTCGCCGGAGTCGCCTGCGAAGCGGATGATGACGCGGTCGAGTTGCTGGACCTCTTTGGTCACTGAGATCGCCGACCTCCTAGGGAAGCCGCCATGCGCGGGACGGCTCGTGGAACTGCCTCGGCCTCGCCGCGGGGCGAGCGGCCGGTCAGGGTTCGGCCGTGAGGCGGGTTTCGGGGTTGCGGTGGGCGTCTCCTGCGCCCGCGGGCGCAGGGGGATCGCCGCGGATGAATAGAATAATGATGAACAGGATTATCACGCCCGCAAATCGAGGCACTCCCGTGGGGGCGGCCGGGCCGACGTGATCACCGAACGCGTCAGCGGCTACACAGCGCGCTGGCGATCCGAGCGAGGTCCACGTGCCGCCTGCCGACGAGCAGGGCGCCAGGCGTTCCGGTCGAGGTGATAGCGGCCACCCTTGCAACTATAGGTTGTGCTCCGATGCGGAGTACGGCACGGGTGGGGCATATCACACTCCGTGATCCGATGATCCGGTGAACTTCATCGCCGCACTTCGGGAACGCACGACCCCGATCCGGACGTTTGTATCCATGGACAGGCCCGCAGAGGGCACCGGCGACGAGGGAGGCCGTGAGCAGCCGTGCACCGCAACACGCTCCGCACAGTGGGCCTCCTCACCGGACTCTCGGGAGTGCTCGTGCTGGTCTGCTGGCTGTGCGGCGGCCCGGCGGGCCTGAAGTTGGGCGTGGTCGCGGCGATCGCCGTCAACGGGCTGGTCTACTTCTTCGGCGACACCATGACCCTAAGGGCCATGCACGCCCGTCCCGTCAGCGAGATCGAGCAGCCCGAGCTGTACCGGATCGTGCGGGAGCTGGCCACCGAGGCCCGCCAACCCATGCCGAGGCTGTACCTGTCGCCCACGTCGGCGCCCAACGCGTTCGCCACCGGCCGCAGCCAGCGCCGCGCCGTCGTCTGCTGCACCACGGGCCTGCTGCGCCTGCTCAGCGAGCGCGAACTGCGCGGCGTCCTGGCGCACGAACTGGCGCACATCCGCAAGGGCGACACCCTCGTCTCCTCGGTCGCGGCCATGCTCGCCATGATCATCACGTCGCTGACGGCGCTGGCGCTGCTGCTGCCGCTGGGCGACTCCGAGGACGAGGACGTGCCGAGCCTGCTCAGCGGGCTGCTGTTCCTGGCCGTCGGCCCGCTGGCGGCCATGGTGATCCACCTGGGAGTGGGCCGGACCCGTGAGTTCCGGGCCGACGACGCCGCGGCGCGACTCACCGGCGACCCGATCGGCCTGGCCGGCGCGCTGCGCAAGATCGAGGTGGGCACCCGGATCCACCCGCTGCCCGCCGAACGCGGCCTACTCACCTCGGCCCACCTGATGATCGCCCACCCGTTCCCCTGCCAGGGGATGGGCCGGCTGTTCGCCGCGCACCCGCCCACCACCGAGCGCATCCGTCGGCTCCGCGAGACGGCGGACCGCTGGGACCTGGGCTGACCGGGGACGAGGGCGCCCGGGGCCGCGGCGGTCCCCGCCGGCGCCCGGGCCCGTCGCGAGGACCTACCGGAAGTTGACGAACTGCAGCGCGATGTCGAGGTCCTTCTCCTTGAGCATCGCGATGATGGCCTGCAGCTCGTCCTTCTTCTTGGAGCTGACCCGCAGTTCGTCGCCCTGAACCTGGGCCTTGACGCCCTTGGGGTAGGCGTCGCGGACGATCTTGGAGATCTTCTTGGCGTCCTCGGTGGAGATGCCCTCCTTCAGCGCGATCGGGAGGCGGTACTCCTTGCCCGAGACCCTGGGCTCGTCGGCGGGGTCGATGGCCTTCAGCGACACGTTGCGCTTGATCAGCTTCTCCTTGAAGACCTCAAGGGCCGCTTTGGCTCGCCCCTCGGAGTTCGCCTTGATCTCCACGCCCTGCTCACCGGACCACGCGATGGAGGAGCCGGTGCCCTTGAAGTCGAAGCGTTGGGAGAGCTCCTTGGCCGTCTGGTTCAGCGCGTTGTCGACCTCCTGCCGGTCAAGCTTGGACACGACGTCAAAACTGGATTCGGCTGCCACGTGCTCGTACCCCCGAAGCGGTTCAGGGACCGCCCCTGCCGGGGCGGTCGTCGGCTGATGTCGGCGCGGCCGGCCCGCCGCCGGAGGAGCGGTGCGGCCGCGGCAGAGACAGAGCTTAGCCAAGTGCCCGCCTCCCCGGCCGTGATCGGCGCGGACTCCCTGCTCAGAGCCTGATCAGGGGGTCCGGGACAATCGATTTCGTGTCGGGGCCCGATGTCCGCTATCCTCGTTCATGCGCCGACACCACGTCGCCGCGATCCAGGCAGGTTGCCCGAGTGGCCAAAGGGAGCGGACTGTAAATCCGCCGGCTCAGCCTTCCAAGGTTCGAATCCTTGACCTGCCACACCAACGGCCCCGCGCCCGGCGAGAACGCTGCGCGGGGCCGTTCGCGTCTCTCCGGTTCCTCCGGCCGCCGCCGTCGCCCCGGTGACGTGATCCGGCGCGGGACGACATCCGCATCGGCCCCGGAGTACCGACTGATGTCTGACGATCGGGTTCGCGCAGAGGGTTGGCCGTCGCAGTGCGCGTAGCGCCGGCGGCACAGTAGGTCCAAGCCCGGAGAATCCTTCTCATCCCGCGAACTCAGTAGTCGAAGCTCGATGAGGTCCGCAGAAATCGGGCGGGCCGGCAGGCGGCTGCTGTCTGCTGTGCGGCCCTGCTCGCTGCCGGACGACGGGTGGTCCTTAAAGCGGCGGCGGATCCGGGCGGGCGCACACGATGTCCGTCTTGCGGTGCTTCTCTCGGCGATCTCGGCCTTGTCGGGATTATTGCAATGTCTTTAGGGTCCACAAGGCCAAGATCGGCGGGCAGGGGGCCGGATCCGCCGCATCCGCACCGGCGGACCGGCCCAACGCGGCTTCTGCGGGTCTCGGCAATGGCGGGAAATCCCCGAATACGTTCAATCGCCATTCGGTGCCGCATTATCCGGAATGTCGCAGCGGGCGAAGTGGACATACTGATTTCTTTCCGTTCCGGCGTTGACAGAAATCGGTGTGCCGTCGATGATCGACGCAGTCCACCGCGGGCATTGGCGTCAGTCTGCGTCAATGTTGAATCTTGCCATTTGATTTCCCGGGGGAAATTATGCTCAAGAAGCTGACCGCTGTCGGTCTCATCGCCGGTGCCGCCCTGGGCGCGGCGCTCATAGCCGGTCCGGCCCAGGCCGCCGACCAGCAGTTCAACCAGAACGTGCAGGGCGCTCCGGTCCAGGTCTGCAACGCCGAGATCGTCGCCGTACCGGCCCTGTCGCCGCAGAGCACCGGCGACTGCAACAACGGCCCGGTCAACACCAACCTCGACTAGGAGCCGCCCTGATGCCGCGCGAGCCGACCGCCGCCGGACTGATCGCCGGCGCCGTGCTGGGCCTGGTGCTCACGGCTGCTCCGGCGCAGGCCCACGAGCAGCCGTTCGACCAGAACCTGCAGATCGCTCCGGTTCAGGTCTGCAACGCCGAGATCGTCGCCGTACCGGCCCTGTCGCCGCAGACCACCGGGGAATGCGTCAACGGCCCCGACATGAGCCTCAGCTCCGATGAGGCGATGGACGCCGTCCCCGAGAGGGACGGCGGCAAGGGGGCGGACGACCCGGAGGACGACGGGGAGGACGAGGAACCGGACGGCTACGGCCACCACCGCGGCCGCTGATCGGCGGAGCCCGGGACGGCGCCGCTGACCCGTCGCCGTCCCGGCGCGAAAGACCGACCGGCCTGTTCGGGGATCCCCCGGCACCGTCGTGTGAAACGACGGTGCCGGGGGATTCTTCCGTGTCGGAGGAATGCCCAGGTGGTGCGCGCGTCGTTCTCCTGCGGGCGGTCGACTCCTGCCTAGGGTTGCTCACAGTGATATCGGCCGGCTCGGGCGGTTCATCACCAAGGGAGGTCACCATGAGATCGACGCACGTCGCCGGAGTGCTCTGCTCGCTCGTCCTGCTCGCGGGCTGCGGCGGGCAGGACGACGAATCGCGCTCCGGATCGATGGAGGAGTCCCCGCCCGCGAGCCCCGACCCCGGCGGCTCCGCCACGGCGGACGCGGAGGACGGCACCACCGAAGGCACCGAGGAGGACGGCGGGGGCGCCGAGGAGGACGGGCAGGAGGACGCGGCAGGCGGAGCGGACGGCGCCGCGGCCGAGGTCTTCGTCTACAACACCCACGGCAACGAGCGGGGCGAGGACGACAGGAGGCCCGAAGGGCTGGTCGCCTCGGAGTTCACCACGTTCAACGACCTGGAGTGGCGCTCCTGGGAACGGGAGTCGGCGACGGCGCGGGGGGACCTGTCGGGCACCTGGTGCCTGCCGGACTGCGGGGAGGACCCCTACGAGGTGACCGTCACGCTCGACGAGCCCGAGGAGGTCGACGGCAGGCTCTACTTCACCGAGTACACCGTGGGCGGGTCGGGGGAGCTGCCGGAGGAGATGCGCGAGAAGATGGAGCGCTCCGACGGCGGCCGGCTCATCCTGCCCCAGGGGTCGTAGGGGCGTGTGGCGCCCTGCCGCCCGCGGCGGCCGGACCGCCTCACCCGCTCGCCTCGGCCATCGGGGGCCGTGAACCTCGGCCGCAAGGGTCCGCGGTGAACGGGCGGCCCGCCGTGTGGCCGCAGGCCCGTGTCCTCGAGGTCCCCGGCTCCGCGTGAAGCACACCGGATGCCCTTGTGCTCCAGACCGAAACCGCGGTGTCGGTGCGCGCCCAAGGCGACGGGTCCGCTTCGCGCACGGGTGCGACGTTCACCTCAATGAGCCTTCGGCCGCGCGAGAGAACCGCACCCGCGCGAACCCCCTCCGGAGTCGGGGGGTTCAAAACCCGGTCAATGCTCTCTTCACGCCCTTCTGGGGCTGGCCTGACATCTCCCGGTGGCCGAGGCCGCGCACGCCCCGGCCCCCGGTGCGGCCCCGACTCGGTCGGGAGTGAATCAAAACCCGGGGCGCGGGGAGAAACCGCAGTTCATCCGGTGTCTTCAAGGGTGCGGGCCGGGCGCTGTCGCCCGATTTTGGGCACGGGAGCGGCGCGGGGTCTTTAGTCTGCTGAGTTGTGGGTGATTCAGCGAACCAGGCGACGGCGGCCCGTCCCGGCCGACCCGAGACGGCCCGTGCCGCGTTCGCGGCCGGTGCCGCGGACGGCGCGGAGCGGCCGGTGCCCCGGCACGGCCGGGCCGCGCTGCTGCGCCTGGCCGCCTGGTTCGAGGGCGCCGACGCGGCGTCGGCGCACGAGGTCTTCACCGCCGCGTTCGCCGTACACCCGGCCCGGCACCTGAGCGGCACGGGCGAGGAGGCCGTCGCCGCGACCGCCAGTTGGTGGGACGCGCCCGCGGTCGGCGCGGCGGCCGCGCACCCGGTCGGCGCGGGGTCGGTCGCCCCCGTCGATGACCACAGCGAGCAGCAGGCCCGGCTGCGCGACGCCGCGGAGGCCGCGGCCCACTGGCGCCGCTCCGCGGCGCAGGAGGTGCGCCGCCTGCTCGCCGAACCCACCGGCGGCGACGACCGCCTGCACCTGTCCGACGCCGCGCTGCAGGTGCTCATGGAACTGCTCACCGCGGCCCTCGGCTCCGGCGACGCCATCACCGACGCCGTCTCGGCCGGCGACCTCGAACTCGACATCCGACTGCACGTCCGGCGCGTCCCCGACGCGTCGATCACCTTGAGCGAGTCCGGCGGGGACCTCGTGCTGGAGGGGCTGCGCCTGCAGGTGACGTCCTACGCCCGGCAGGAGCCGGCCCCCGAGGACGGAGCGCCGGCCGGCGCCGACCTCCTCTCCGGCCCCGACCCGGCCGGACGGCACTCCGGGCTCCGGCTGGTGCGCCCGGCATGACGACGCACCGAGCCCCTCCGGTGGCCGCGCGCGGTGCCGCCCCGGCACCATAGGACGACGACCCGGCGATCGACGACCCCCGCGAGCCCAGGGAGGTGACGCACACCCATGGCGGTCAGGTCCGGAAACGAGGACATCGCGCTCACCGTGGAACGGCAGGCGGCGGCCCGGCGGCTCCTCGCCGACCCGCTCGTCACCGCCCGCAGCCACCCCGAGGACTTCGCGCTGGTCCGCACGCACTCCGACTGGCTGGTCCAGCGCTTCCAGCGGGTCCTCGGCTACCGCCTCACCGTGGCCGCAGACCACGCCAGGCTGGTCAAGACGGGACTGGTCGACGCCGTCGCGACCCCCCTGACCCGCGCCAGCGGGGCCCACTTCACCCCGCGGGCCTACACCTACCTCGCCCTCGCCCTGGCCGCCCTCGCCGAGGCGCCGGCGCGGCTGCCGCTGTCGAGGCTCGCCGAGGACGTGCGGGCGGCGGCGGAGGAGGCCGGCCTGGACCTCGATCCGCGGGACCGGATGAGCGAACGCCGCGGGTTCGTCGCGGCACTGCGCCACCTGATCCGGTGGGGTGCGATCACCGAGCGCGGGGGCGCCCTCGCCGACTACGTCACCGACCCCGCCGAAGAGGTGTGGTTCGGCGTCGACCACGAGGTCGCCCGCCTCGTCCTCGCCCATCCCCCGCACTCGGCCCCGGATCCTCCCGCCTTCACCGCGGCCGTGCGGGGCGACACCGCCTCCGACGACGCGGGCGCCGCCGAGCTCACCGTCCGCAGGCTGCTCGCCGAGACCGCCGTCGTCTACCGGGCCGATCTCGACGAGCGGCGGCGCGAGCGGCTCGGCCACCACCAGTGGCGGGCGGTCGCCGAGCTGGGCGAACTGCTCGGCTGCGACGCCGAGATCCGGGCCGAGGGCGTCGCCCTGGTCATGCCCGACGACGGCGCCTCCGACGCCCGCGGCGCCGACCGCCCCGCTGCGTTCCCCAGCGCCGACCCCGTCGGCCGGACCGCCCTGGTGCTCATCGGGCGGCTCGCCGCCGAGCTCGGCCCCTCCGCGGGCCCGGCCCACGCGGTGGACGTCCCCGCCGACCTCCTCGGCGCCGAGCTGGCCGAGGTCGCCGGCGCGGACGCGCAGCGCCGCTGGTCGCGCACCGCCCTCAGCCATCTGCCCGACGCCGAGGACCTCGCCGATCGGGTCCTGGACCTGCTCCTGCGCACCCGGCTCATGGACCGGGGCGGTCCTCCGGGGGAGGGGGCGCCGTTCGAGGGCTGGCGGCTGCTGGCCGCGGCGGCGCGGTACGCGGCGCCGGCCGCGGGCGGCGGGAGCGCGCGGGACGGCTCAGAGGAGCGGCGGTGAACCGGGATCGGCCCGATCGCCCCGGTCACCGGTGCGGCCCTCCGTCCGCGGCCTGTGGACGGGGCCCGGCGCACCCCCGGGATCCGGGAGAATGGCAGGACCGCCGGCGGGCGATCCCCCGGCGGGGCGACGACCACGAGCGGCACGCAGCGGAGGAGGGCCGATGACCGACGCCGGGCAGACCGCGGACGCGTCCCCCGAACCCGCGCGCCCCAGCCGCTACCGGCTGAACCGCGCGGGCGTCCACAACGTCTGGCAGTACGACGACCACGTCTTCCAGTTCGCCGACGGCCGCCTGCTGCTGCGCGGCCGCAACGGCGCGGGCAAGTCCAAGGCGCTGGAGATGCTGCTGCCCTTCCTGCTCGACGGCGACTCCCGGCGCCTCGACACCACCGGCACCAGCCGCACCAGCCTGCGCTGGCTGATGCTGGAGGGCCGCTCCGCGCCCGAGGCCGACGGCGGCGCGGACGAGGGCGACGAGACCGCCCCCGACACCGTCCTCGGCTACCTGTGGGTGGAGTTCACCGGGCGCGGCGACGGCGGCGAGCAGCGGTGGCGCACCCTCGGAGCGGCCATCACCGCCTCGGTCTCCGCGGCCGAGGCCCGCTCCGTCCTCTTCGTCACCGAGCGCAGGGTCGGCACCGACCTCGACCTCGTCACCGACGGCCGCCCGCTGTCGATCGAACGGCTGCGCGCCGAGGTCGGCCCGGACAACTGCTACGACACCGCCGTCGCCTACCGGACCCGGGTCATGCGGGAGCTGTTCGGCCTCGACGACCCCGTGCGCTACCGCAACCTCGTCCACCTGCTGTACCGGCTGCGCCGCCCCACCATCGGCGAGCGCCTGGAGGCGGGTGAACTCGTGTCCGTCCTGGCCGAGGCGCTGCCCCCCATGGACGAGGCCGTCCTGGACGAGGTCGCCCGCAACATCACCGACCTCGACTCCGCCCGCGCCCGGCTCACCGCCCTGCGCGCGGCCCGCGACCAGGTCGAGGACTTCCTCGGCGACTACCGCCGCTACCTGCACGGCGCCCTGCGCGGCCAGGCCGGCGCCGTGCGCGAGCAGATCGAGGCCTACGCCCGGCGCGACGCCGAGGTGGCGCGCCTGGAGACCGAACTCGACACCCTCGTCGCCACGGAGAGCGCCGTCCAGGAGGAGCGCGACCGGCTGCGCCGCACCCGCGACACCGCCGCCTCCGACGCCGCGACGCTGGACGCCGGCGACCCCGGCGGACCGGCCCCCGCCGACTCCGAGCAGCAGGCCCGCTACGCGGCCGTCACCGCCTACATCCGCGCGGCCGAGGCGGCCTGGGCCGCGGCGGGGCACGCCCTCACCACCGAACGCCACGCCGAGGAGCGGCTCGCCGCCGACATCGCGGCCATCGACCGCCGGCTCGCCGGCCTGCAGCAGTTGCACGCCCAGACGAGCGCCTCCGCCCGTGCCTCGGGCATCGGCACCGCGGCCCTCGGCGAGGTCCCCGAACCCGTCCCCACCACCCTGGCGCCGCGCGAGAGCGTCACCAGGGTCAACCTCGAAGGCCTGGAGCAGGCCGTCGAGCGCGAACCCGTGTCCGGCGTCGACCTCGCCGCCCTGCGCTCCCGGCTCGCCGGACTGCACGACCGGCTCGGCCACGCCGACGACCGGGCCGCCGAGCGCGAGCACACCGTCGAGGCGCTCCACGGCCGCGCCCTCGCGCTCGAAGCGGCCGAGCGCCGCGAGACCGCACTCGCCGACGAGGCCGAGTGGGGCGACGGCCACGTCGAACGCGCCCGCGAGCGCGAGCGCACCGCCATCGAGGCGGTCCGGGCGGCCAGCGCCGACTACGCCGCCCGGGTCCGCGAATGGTGCGGCTCGCTGCGCTCCGCCGCACCGACCGAGGACCTCGCCGACCCCCTCGACGCGCTGGAGCAGCGCGTCGAACTTCCGCTGGACGACGCGCTGCGGGTCGTCGACGCCGAGACCCCCGCGGAGATCGTCCGCGACGCCCACGCCGTCGTCGACCCCCTGCTGGAGGAGCTGCGCGCCCGGCGCGACACCGCGCTCGGCGAGGAGCGCGAGCTCGCCGCCGAACTCGACGAGCTCTCCGAGCGCAAGGCCGGCGGCATCGACCACGTCGCGGCCCCGCCGCAGCCGTGGGCCACCGCGCCGCGCGACCCCGCGGCGGGCGCGCCGTTCTACCTCGCCGTCGACTTCGCCGACGGCCTCGGCGCCGCCGAACGCGCCGGCCTCGAAGCCGCGCTGGAGGCCGGCGGCCTGCTGTCGGGGTGGCTCACGGCCGACGGCGCCGTCATCGACCCCGCCACCCGAGACCTCCTGCTGAGCCCCGGCGAACCCGTCGGCGGCCGCACCCTGCTCGACGTCCTCAAGCCGGTCGGACCGCCCGGCTCGGGGATCGACTCCGGCGCCGTGACGGCCCTGCTCACCTCGGTCCGGCTGGAGCCCTCCCACACAGGGGAGCCGCCCCGCACCGGCGAGGAACCCGGGGCCCGGCTCCACGGCGGCGGGACCACCCGTCCCGCCGAGAGCTCGGTCGGCCTCGACGGCAGGTGGCGCCTCGGCGTCGCGAGCGGTTCGCACCGCAAGGCCGCTCCCGAGTACATCGGCGAGGCCGCCCGCGCCGAGACCCGCGAACGCCACCGCGCCAAGATCGACCGCCGCATCGCCATCGCCGAGGCCCTGCTCGCCGAGGCGGGCGAGCGGCGCGGCGACATCGAACGCCGGCACGAGACCCTGGTCGGCATCGCCCGGTCCGTGCCCTCCGCCGCCGGCCTCATCGCGGCCTGGGCCGCCCTGGACAATGCGCGTGAATGGCTGGCCGCGGCCAACCGCGACCACGCCGCGGCCCGGCGCGCCGCCGAAACCGCCCGCGCCACCACCCTGGAGCTGCGGGCCGACCTCACCGGCCCCGCGCAGGAGCACGCGCTGCCCACCGGGCGGGAGGAGCTCGCAGCCGTCCGCACCGCCCTGGGCCTGCTGCGCGTGCGGATCGCGGCGGCCCACCGGGACCTCGAAGTCCTCGCCGGGCTGCTGGAGGATTACCGGCTGCACGCAGGGGAGTGGGAGCGGGCGCGCGCCGACCGGGTCGCCGCCGAGGACGCGGGGACCGCGGCGATCGGCGACATGATCACGGTCCGCCGCGAGACCGAGCTCACCGACCGGGCCCGGGCCGCGGCCCCCGAGCAGATCGAGACCGCGGTCACCGAGGTGCGCGCCAGGGCGCGGGCGGCCGACGACGGCCTCCCCGAGCTGGAGCGCGCGGCACGCGGCGCCCGCGACGACCGGATCGCCGCCGAGACCCGCCACGACACCGCGCTGCGCGAACGGGCCGAGCAGGCCCACCGCGCGCTCGCGGTCGGCGCGGCGCTGCGCGCCATGCTCGCCGACGCCGACGGCGGCGTCGACACCGCCCTGCTCGACGCCGCCGGCCTCGCCGCGCTCGCCGGCGACGAGGGACCCGTCGCCGACCACGACGCCGCCGAAGCCGCCGAGGACGGTGCGGGAGAGCTCGCCAAGCGCGTCCAGACGCTCGACGCCCTCGTCACCGCGGTCGAGACCGGGCTGGACCCCGACCCGGAGGCCGACGTCGACAACAGCGGAATCCTGCGCCGCAGGGAGGAACTGCACCGGCTGCTGGCCGCGAGCGACACCGCGGGGGCGCGCACCGAGCTCACCGAACCCGCCGGGGTGAAACGCGTCACCGTCCACGACGACGACGGCTCCCACGACATCACCGCCTACGCCCAACGCCTCCGGCGCGCCATCACCGAGGCCGAGGAGACCGCGGCGGTGCGCGAGGAGGAGGCCTACGAGCGCCACCTCCTCGGCGAGCTCGCCGGGCACCTGTCCCGCCAGATCAACGAGGCCCGCGCGCTCATCTCCACCATGAA
The DNA here is from genome assembly GCF_013408795.1 of Spinactinospora alkalitolerans. Taxonomy (NCBI): domain Bacteria; kingdom Bacillati; phylum Actinomycetota; class Actinomycetes; order Streptosporangiales; family Nocardiopsidaceae; genus Spinactinospora; species Spinactinospora alkalitolerans. Next base: position 5,550,567 of record NZ_JACCCC010000001.1, on the reverse strand, counting down.
CGAGGTGTTCGGCGAGGTCACCACGTCGCAGGGGCTCGGCGTCCGGCTGGACTGGCGGCTGGCCCCCGACGCCGACGAGGACATCAGCGCCGTCGTACCGCTGCTGGACCGCCCGGCCGAGAACCGGACCCGCGTCGAGACCACGCGGCTGCGCGACGCGCTGCGCCGCTGCATCGAGGCGATCCGGCGGCTCGACCCGACCGCCACCGGCGGCGCGCAACTGCGCGCAGCGCTGGACTACCGGTCCTGGTTCGCGTTCAGCGTCTACGTCACCGACGCCGCGCACCCGGAGCGCGAGCGCCGCCTCACCCACCGCACCGCGCTCAGCCAGGGCGAGCAGCGCGTCATCGCCTACCTCGTGCTGTTCGCCGCCGCGGCGGCCCAGTTCGGCGCGCTCGCCGAGCACGCGCCGCACGCCCCCAGGCTGATCCTGCTCGACGACGCCTTCGCGAAGGTCGACGAGCCCACCCACGGCCGGCTGCTCGGCCTGCTCGTCGAACTCGACCTCGACTTCGTGCTCACCTCCGAACGCCTGTGGGGCTGCTTCTCCAGCGTCCCGAGCCTGCACATCTACGAATGCCTGCGCGACCCGGCCGAACCCGGCATCGCCACCCTGCACTTCACCTGGGACGGCACCAGGCGCCGCCTGGTGGGGGTGTGATCCGTCCCCGGCCATTGGGGGTCTTGAAGCTCGGCCCGAGGCCGGAGCCCGTGGTGACTGGGCGATCCTCTCGCGTGGCCGCAGGCCCATGAAGGGGTCGCCCTGGCGCCGCGCCACCCACGCCACCACTTTGCGCGCCAGACCGAGACCACGGTGTCGGTGCGCACCCAAGGCGGGGCTCCGCTCCGTCCTGGGGCGGTCCTTAAAACCCCTGGGCCACGGTTTCCGCCACCCTAAGGGAGCGGGGTCCAAGACACCCCGGGGTGCGGGAGGCCATGCGACCCCCTGGGCCGCGGCCGCCCATCTCGGACGCCGCCCTATCTGGTTCGGCCGGACCTGTCCTACTCTCAGAGGCGAAGTCGACGATGAAGCGGGTGTGGTGACGACGTGACGACGGCCCATGAGGCGTTCGCAGCGTCCGCCGAAGAGGCTCCGCGGCGGCGGCGCGGCGGGAGCGCCCCGACCGGTTCGGTGTGGGAGCGCCTCGCGCGCTCGCCGCTGGACCCGGTGGCCCGGCAATGGGTCGCCGCGGCCCTGCACGGTGACGACGCCCTGGCGGTGTGCGTGCAGGGGGACGACCCCGAACTGCCGCTGCCGGCCGAGCCGGCGCCCGCCGCCCCGCGGCCGCGGCGCTGCTACCTCAGCCGCGTCGAGGTGCAGGGCTTCCGCGGCATCGGCCGCGCGGCGTCCCTGGAGTTCCCGCCGGGCCCGGGGCTGACCGTCATCGTCGGCCGCAACGGCTCGGGCAAGTCCAGCTTCGCCGAGGCCGTCGAGGCCGCGCTCACCGGCCGCAACCTGCGCTGGGACGCCATGCCCACGGCGTGGCGCGACGGATGGCGCAACCTGCACTTCGACGACCGCACCGAGATCACCGTCGAACTCCAGCTCTCCGGTGAGACCGACACCGCCCGCGTCACCCGCTCCTGGACCGGCGACAGCGTGCGCTCGGCGCGGGGCCGGGTGGAGCTGCCCTCCGGCGAGACCGGTTCGCTGGCCAACCTGGGGTGGGGCGAGGAGCTCGTGCGCTACCGCCCCTTCCTCTCCTACGACGAGCTGGGGCGCACCGTCACCGGCCGGGCGGCCGAGCTCTACGACACGCTCACCGCCCTGCTCGGCCTCACCGACCTGGCCGAGGCCGAGCGCAGGCTGGCCCGCGCCTGCGACCGGCTGGCCAAGCAGGAGCGCCGCCCGAGCCGCGACCTGCCCTACCTCGTCGAGCAGTTGCGCGCCGGGGACGACCCGCGGGCCGGGCGCGCCCTGGAGATCCTGCAGGCCCCCTCCATCGACCTCGACCGGCTCGCCGTCATCGCCGCCGACGACGGGCCCGCCGACCCGGCCCAGCAGGTCGTCCTGCGCCGGCTGCGGCGGCTCGCCGTCCCCGAGCGCGCGCTCATGGCCGACGTCGTCAACGAGCTGCGCGGCGCCGCCATGGAGATCGCGATGGCCTCGGGCACCAAGGGCGCGCGGGCGCGCAGCGTCGTCGAACTGCTGCGCCAGGCCATGGCGCACCACGAGCGCCACCCGGCCGAGTCCACCTGCCCGGCCTGCGGGACCGAGAACGCCTTCGGGGCCGACTGGGCGCGGCGCGCCCGCACCGAGATCGCCGCGCTGGAGCCGGTGGCCGCGAGCGCGGCGGCGGCCTACGACCGCGCCGAGAACGCCAGGGACCAGGCCCGGTTCCTGATGGCGCCGCCGCCCTCCTGGCTCCCGCCCGACAGCGACCTCGGCCGGATCTGGGAGCAGTGGGCCGCCGGTTCGGACCTGGCCGACCCGACCGAGCTCGCCGACCACATCGAGAACGTGGGCCGCCGACTGCGCTCCACCGCGATCGCGGCCCGCAAGGCCGCAACCGAACGGCTCGCCGATCCCACGGACGGCTGGGCGGAGCTCGCCGAGCAGGTGGGCGCGTGGGTCGAGGACGCCAGGCAGGCCGTGCGCGCCCGCGAGACCCTGCGCCCGGCCGAGCAGGCCCTGAACTGGTTCACCGGGCTGGCCCGCGAGATCCGGGCGGAGCGGCTGCGCCCGCTGGCCTCCCAGGCGGAGAAGGTCTGGCAGCGGCTGCGTCAGGAACGCCACATCGACCTGGAGGCCCTGCGGCTGGTCGGCCGGGGCGCGCAGCGGCGGGTGGCCGTGGACGTCAGCGTCGACGGCGCCGACGGCGCGGGCAACGCGCCCGGGCTGCTCAGCCAGGGCGAGTTCCAGGCGCTCGCGCTGTCCATCTGCCTGCCGCGCACCCTGGCCACGGGCAATCCCTTCGGATTCCTGGTCCTGGACGATCCGGTGCAGGCCATGGACACCGAGACCGTGGAGGGGCTGTCGGCCGTGCTCGCCGAGGTCGGCCGGCACCGCCAGCTCATCGTGTTCACCCACGACACCCGGCTGCCCGACGCGCTGCGGCGGCTGGGCCTGCCGGCGCGGATCCGCATGATCCAGCGCGACGCGATGTCCAACGTCTGGGTCGCGGATTGAAGGGTTCCCGGGTCGTGTCCGCCCGGGCCGCCGTTCGATTTGGCAGTGCACCCCCGGAGGCCTGTATAGTCATGAACACGCGAAGGGCGGAACCCCGGAAGGGGAGAAGCCGCAGGAGCGTGCCCCTTTAGCTCAGTCGGCAGAGCGTCTCCATGGTAAGGAGAAGGTCTACGGTTCGATTCCGTAAAGGGGCTCCACCACTTGACGGCGTCCGGTCCACTCAGGTGGGTGACCGGCGGAAATCTCATTCGCCGGTCTGAACGGGTTCCGGTATTCTCGAAGAGGTCCGGCACCCCGGCTCCAGGCGGAGTAGCTCAGTCGGTAGAGCAAGCGGCTCATAATCGCTGTGTCGTCGGTTCAAGTCCGGCCTCCGCTACCACCTGCGCGACCCCTGGCTCCACATCAGGGGTCAACGCGGGTCTTTTTCAGTGTTCGTATGTTGTCAGCGAGAAAGGCACTCCAACGTGGCTGCCACCGACGTGAGGCCGAAGATCACCCTGGCCTGCCAGGAGTGCAAGCACCGTAACTACATCACGCGTAAGAACCGTCGGAACACGCCCGACCGTCTTGAGATCAAGAAGTACTGCCCGAACTGCCGCACCCACCGGGGCCACAAGGAGACCCGCTAGTCTCCTTCGCCCCTCGGGCGAACACCGGCGGCGGCCGCGGCGCGGCGACGGACCACGGGGCCGCACGGCCCGCGCGAATAGCCCAGTGAGCGCTTCCCGCTCGCTGGGCTATTACTGTGTGAGGGTCCGTCGAGCGGCCCGGCGTGGCGGGACAACGGAGCCGACTGATGTCCGACCGACGGGTCCGCGGGGCGAGGCGGGGCTTTCAGGGCTCGGATCCACCGTGCCGCCGGTGGCTTGCGCGCACCGCGACGGCCGACCCCCTGTGTGAGCCCGATCTCAGACATCGATGAGAGGGAGTCCATGGCGATCAACCACGACCTGCTGGGGCGGGTGTACGAGTCCCCCGAGCCCTACGAGGTGACCCGGGGCAAGATCCGGGAGTTCGCCGACGCGATCCGCGACCCCAACCCCGTCTACCGGGACACCGCCGCGGCCAAGGCCGCGGGCTACACCGACGTCATCGCGCCGCCCACGTTCCCCGTCATCGTGGGCACGGAGGGCATGCACCAGGCCGTCGTCGACCCCGAGCTGCGCCTGGACTTCTCGATGGTCGTGCACGGCGACCAGAGCTTCCGCTACAGCCGCCCGCTGCAGGCCGGCGACGTCGTCACGGCGGTGACCAGGATCTCCCAGATCAGGGCCCTGGGGCGCAGCGAGATGCTGACGCTGGAGAGCGACGTCTCCACCGTCGAGGGGGAGCACGTCGTCACCGCCGTCAACATGCTCGTGGTGCGCGGCGGCGCCGAGAAGGCCGAGAAGTAGGGAAGCGGGGAGCGTCCGAATGACCGCCAACGTCCGTTACGCCGACGTCGAGGTGGGCACCGAGCTGCCCGAGCAGACCTACCCGGTCCGCCGCCTCGACCTCGTCCGCTACGCCGGGGCCTCCGGCGACTTCAACGAGATCCACTGGAACGAGCGCGTCGCCAAGTCCGTCGGCCTGCCCGACGTCATCGCGCACGGCATGTTCACGATGGCGGAGGCCGGCCGGCTCGTCACCGACTGGGTGGGCGACCCCGGCGCGGTCGTGGAGTACGGGGTGCGCTTCTCCGCGCCCGTCGTGGTGCCCGACGACGACAACGGCGCCGAGATCGTGGTGAGCGGCGCCGTCTCCGAGAAGCGCGACGACAACCAGGTCGTGGTCGCCATCACCGCCCGCTCGGGCGGCGCCAAGGTCCTGGCCCGCTCCAGCGCCGTCGTCCGGCTGGCCTGACCGTCCCCGCCGCCGGTCTCTCCGGACGCGGCCGCCGGCGATCCGTCGGCGCCCTCCGGACGGCCGCGGCCCCCTGTCTCCCGTCCGACCAGAGGTAACGCCGTGTCCGCTGTTCCCGTCCGCAACGTCTCGCTGGCCGACTACACCACACTGGGGCTCGGCGGTCCCGCCGCGACGTTCGCCACCGCCCGCACCACCGACGAACTGGTCGCCGCGGTGACCGCGGCCGACGCCGCGGGGGAGCCGCTGCTGATCCTGGGCGGCGGCAGCAACCTCGTCATCGGCGATGCGGGGTTCCCCGGCACGGTCGTGCACGTCGACTCCCAGGGCGTCGTGCCGGAGCCCCGCGCCGACGGCGCCGTGGCGGTCCGCGCCGAGGCCGGAGTGGAGTGGGAGCCGCTGGTCGAGCGCTGCGTCGCCGACGGCCTGAGCGGGATCGAGTGCCTGTCCGGGATCCCCGGCCGGGTGGGCTCCACCCCGATCCAGAACGTCGGCGCCTACGGCCAGGAGGTCGGCCAGACCGTCACCGAGGTCCTGGTCTACGACCGCGAGCGCGGCGAGCGCCGCACGCTGGGCAACGCCGACTGCGGCTTCGCCTACCGCGACAGCGCCTTCAAGGGCGGCGACCGCTACGTGGTGTGCGAGGTCGTGTTCGAGCTGACCCGCTCCGACCTCAGCCGCCCCGTGCGCTACGCCGAACTCGCCGGGAGGCTCGGCGTCGAGGTCGGCGACCGGGTGCCGCTGGCCGACGCCCGCCGGGCCGTGCTCGAACTGCGCCGCGGCAAGGGCATGGTCGTCGACCCGGCCGACCCCGACAGCCGCAGCGCCGGCTCGTTCTTCACCAACCCCGTCCTCGGCCCCGCGGAGTTCACCGAGTTCCGCAAGCGGGTCGCCGAGCGGCTGGGGCCCGATGTCGAACCGCCGGCCTATCCCGACGCCGACGGCAGGGTGAAGACCTCGGCCGCGTGGCTGATCGACCGGGCCGGCTTCGCCAAGGGCCACGGAACGGGCCCGGCGCGCATCTCCACCAAGCACACCCTGGCCCTGACCAACACGGGCGGCGCCACGGCCGCGGACCTGCTGGACCTGGCCCGCGAGGTGCGGGCGGGGGTGGCCGAGGCATTCGGCGTGACGCTGGTCAACGAACCGGTCATGGTGGGCGTCAGCCTCTAGGTCGCTGACGGGAGAAGGCCGGGACTGTTTCCAGGTCTTGGCCGGGCCCGTGCGGGCCTGGTGGCGCTGCTGTCAGCGCGCCGGCGCTGACGGCAGCCTGCCCAGGTCACCAGGGGCGAACGAAAGAACTGTGACCACGGCCCCCGGCCCCCGTCACCGGTCCGGACCCCCTTTTCGGTGTTCCTCCGCATTTTCTTAGGCGCGCCGAACTCGTTTATTCGGAATCTCTGCGGCATTTCATCGGTTAATCAATGAATTGCGCTCTCTGGATTTTTTGCTAAAGTCGGACGCGTCGAAGGGGAGTAGTCCCCAATTCGTGTGATCGACAGACCGGCCCCTGTCAGTGCAGGTGATAGCCCGGTCACACGAGCCTCGAACCTCTCAGGCGGACGAGACCTTCGGCCCGGTGGGACTATCGGGCCGAAGCGTGGCGTCCGCCTTTTGCTTCTGTCCGAAAAGACGACTCGAAGGGCAGAGGATCCGGTGGAATTCCTCACGGCGCTCGGTTTCAGCGCGGCGGCCATCTTCATCGCCGAGATGGGCGACAAGACCCAGCTCGTGGCGATGTCACTGGCGACCCGCTACCGGGCGCTCACCGTCGTGCTGGGCATCACCGCCGCGACCCTCGTCGTGCACGGGTTCAGCGTGCTCATCGCCGAGGTCCTGGGCATGGCCATCCCCACCGACTGGGTGACCCTGGCCGCCGGTGTCGCGTTCGTCCTCTTCGGCGTCTGGACCCTGCGCGGCGACGAACTCACCGACAAGGACGAGGAGCGCGCCGCCTCCCGGCGCATCCGCTCCGCCTTCGTGACCGTCTGCGTGGTCTTCTTCGTCGCCGAACTGGGCGACAAGACGATGCTCGCCACGATCACCGTCGGCACCCGGTACGACTGGCTCCCGGTATGGGTCGGCTCCACCGTCGGCATGGTGCTCGCCGACGGCATCGCGATCGCGCTGGGCGCCGCGCTGGGCAAGAAGCTCCCCGAACGTGCCGTTCAGGTCGGCGCGGCGCTGCTGTTCTTCCTGGCCGGCGCCGCAATGGTGTTCCAGGGCGTGCGGATGGTGGCGTTCTGACGCCCCTCCGCCGCCGCGGTCGGCGGGGCGCCGGCCGCCGGGCTCAGAAGTCCTCCGGCGCTGTGGTCAGCCAGGAGTCCACGCCGGCCAGCAGCTCCTTCTTGCGGCCGTCGGGCGCTGCCGCGCCCCTGATCGACATCCGCGCGAGCTCGGCGAGCTCGGCGTCGGAGAACCCGAAGACGTCCCTGGCGATCTCGTACTGCTCGGCCAGCCGGGGACCGAACAGCAGCGGGTCGTCGGTGCCCAGGGCGATCGGGGCGCCGGCGTCGAACAGGCGGCGCAGCGGCACGTGCGACACGTCCTGCACGACGCCCAGGCCGACGTTGGAGCTCGGGCAGACCTCCAGGGTCACCTCCTGGGTGGCGACCCGCTCCACCAGGTAGGGGTCCTCGATCGCGCGCACGCCGTGGCCGATCCGGTCGGCCTCCAGCATGTCCAGGCACTCCCGTACGCTGCGCGGCCCCTCCAGCTCGCCGCCGTGCGGCGCCAGCAGCAGACCGGCCCGGCGGGCGATCCGGAACGCGCCCTCGAACTCCAGCGCCCGGCCGCGGCGCTCGTCGTTGTTCAACCCGAACGAGACGACGCCCCTGCCCGCGTACTGGGACGCGAGCCGGGCCAGCGCCTTGGCGTCCAACGGGTGCTTGGTGCGATTGGCCGCGACCATGATCCCGATGCCCACGCCCGTCTCACGCTCCGCGCTGCGGGCGGCGTCCAGCACGAGCTCCAGCGCCGCGGTGAGCCCGTCGAACCGGGAGGCGTAGCCGCTGGGGTCCACCTGGATCTCCAGCCACCCCGACCCGGCCGCGCGCTCGTCCTGTGCGGCCTCCAGCAGCAGCCGGTACATGTCATCGGGCGTCTTCAGCACCGACCGGGCGATGTCGTAGAGCCGCTGGAAGCGGAACCAGCCTCGTTCGTCGACGGCTCTCAGCTTCGGCGGCCACTCGTCCACGAGCGCCTGGGGGAGGTGCACTCCGCGCAGGTCGGCGAGCTCCACCAGGGTGGAGTGCCGCATCGACCCGGTGAAGTGCAGGTGGAGGTGGGCCTTGGGCAGCAGGGTGATCGGGCGTTGCATGACACAAGGGTGCCGCAAACCGGCCCCGCCGTCGTCAGCCGTCCCGCGAAAAACCGCTCGCCCCGGCGTCGGGCGGACGCCGGGGCGAGCAACGGAGAAGGGGCACCGGTCCTTCGCGCGCGGGACCGGCCGGATCCGGCTACCGCGCCTCACTCAGCAGCTTGGCGATGCGGCTCACGCCCTCGGTGAGGTCGGCGTCGCTCAGCGCGTAGGACAGCCGGAGGTAGCCGGGGGTGCCGAACGCCTCGCCCGGAACCACGGCGACCTCGGCCTGCTCCAGGATCAGCTCGGCCAGTTCGGTGGAGCTCTGCGGGCGCCGGCCGCGCACCTCCCGGCCGATGACGTCCTTGACCGACGGGTAGGCGTAGAACGCGCCCTGCGGCTCGGGGCAGACCACACCGGGGATCTCGTTGAGCATCCGGACGATGGTCCTGCGGCGGCGGTCGAAGGCGGTGCGCATCTCGTCCACGGCGCTGAGGTCGCCTGAGACGGCGGCCAGCGCCGCGACCTGCGAGACGTTGGCGACGTTGGACGTGGCGTGCGACTGCAGGTTGCCCGCCGCCTTGACGACGTCCTTGGGGCCGACGATCCACCCCACACGCCAGCCGGTCATCGCGTAGGTCTTGGCCACGCCGTTGACCACGATCGTGCGGTCGGCGATCTCGGGCACCTCCGCCGGCATCGAGGCGAACCGGGCGTCGCCGTAGACCAGGTGCTCGTAGATCTCGTCGGTGAGGACCCACAGGCCCTTCTCGGCCGCCCACCGGCCGATCTCGCGGACCTGCTCCGGGGAGTAGACGGCGCCCGTCGGGTTGGACGGGGAGACGAACACCAGCACCTTGGAGCGCTCGGTGCGGGCGGCCTCCAACTGCTCGACGCTCGCGAGGTAGCCGGTGGACTCGTCGGTGACGACGTAGGTCGGGACGCCGCCGGCCAGCTTGATCGACTCGGGGTAGGTCGTCCAGTACGGCGCGACGACGATGACCTCGTCACCCGGGTCGAGCAGTGTGGCGAACGCCTCGTAGATGGCCTGCTTGCCGCCGTTGGTCACCAGGACCTGGCTCGGCTCCACCCGGTAGCCGGAGTCGCGCAGGGTCTTGGTCGCGATGGCCTCCTTCAGCTCGGGCAGGCCGCCCGCCGGCGTGTACCGGTGGAAGCGGGGTTCGCGGCACGCCTGCGCCGCGGCCTCGACGATGTAGTCGGGTGTCGGGAAGTCGGGCTCCCCGGCGCCGAAGCCGATGACGGGCCGGCCTTCGGCCTTCATGGCCTTGGCCTTCGCGTCCACCGCCAGGGTCGCTGACTCGGAAATGCCGCCGATGCGTGCGGAGATACGGGGTCGGTCAGTCATGTGACCCATGTTTCCATGTGGGGCCAAGACATTTGTGTCAAGGGGGCGAACAGGGGGAACGGGGAACACAGCCCGCCGCGACTTGGTCCCGGACGCGGATAGGGCATAGACTCTGGCAGTCGATGGACCGGGAACGGGCCGCCCGCCCGATTATTCGCGCGCAGCACGCTCCGGAACCGGCTATCGTGGGAACCACGCGGTACCCAAGGGCAGTGGCTCAATTGGAAGAGCACCGGTCTCCAAAACCGGCGGTTGGGGGTTCGAGTCCCTCCTGCCCTGCAAGAGCACTCCCGAGTGCGCGGCAAGTCCGAGTGAGCGAGTGGAATGAGCGCCCGGCTGAGGAGGCCGTCCGCCCGGAAGCGTCCAGTGACCGTCGAATCCCTAAGGACCTCAGGTGACACAGACTGACGCCGACGCCAAGCCCGAGAAGGAGCGCAAGCGTCGTACCGGTCCGGTGACCTTTACCAAGCAGGTCGTCGGCGAGCTCCGAAAGGTCCGTTGGCCCACCCGCCGTGAGCTGATCACCTACACGATCGTGGTCATGGTCTTCGTGGTCATGATGGTCGGCTACATCTCGCTGCTCGACTTCGGCTTCGGTGAAGGGGTCACCTGGCTCTACTCCACCGTCGCCGGCACCGGCACCTCCTGATCGCAGCCGCCTCCCCGGGACCACGCCCGGGTCATCGCGGCACGTTGGTCACATTTCGTCGGCCAAGACCGTAAGCTGGCATTGCCGGCGCTGGCCGTGTTCATTGTTGTGCCAGCCGAGAGCGTGTATCCGACGAGAGAAAGAGCAGCCGTGTCCGACTCCCCACTGACCTCTGGCGACCTCCCCACCGAGGAGCGGGATCAGTCGTCGGCGGAAGAGACCGGCCCGCGAGCCGAGCAGGCGGATGCTGCTGAAGCGGCCGAGGCGCCCGAAACGACCGAGGCGGCCGGTGCCGAGGAGACCGAGCTCGAAGCGGACGCCGAGCAGGCGGAGGACGCCGAGGCCGAAGAGGCCGAGGAGAGCGAAGAGGACGCGGTCCCCAGGCTCGACCCCGTCGAAGAGTTCAAGATCGAGCTGCGCATGCTGCCGGGCGACTGGTACGTGGTGCACACCTACGCGGGCTACGAGAACCGGGTGAAGGCCAACGTCGAGAGCCGCACCCAGTCGCTCAACATGGAGGACTACATCTTCCAGGTCGAGGTGCCCACGCAGGAGGTCACCGAGGTCAAGAGCGGCAAGCGCCAGCAGGTCACCGAGAAGGTCCTGCCCGGCTACGTCCTGGTGCGCATGGACCTCATCGACGAGTCCTGGGCGGCGGTCCGCAACACGCCCGGCGTCACCGGCTTCGTCGGTCTGTCCAACCGCCCCGCTCCGCTGAGCATCCAGGAGGTCGCCGACCTCCTCGCCCCGGAGCCGGAGGAAGAGGCCGAGCAGACCAAGAAGAAGGAGACCGAGGCCCGCTCCGACGTCGCCTACGAGGTCGGCGAGTCCGTGACCGTCATGGAGGGCCCGTTCGCCACGCTGCCCGCCACGGTCAGCGAGATCAACCCCGACACCCAGAAGCTCAAGGTGCTCGTCTCGATCTTCGGCCGTGAGACCCCGGTGGAGCTGGCGTTCAACCAGGTCTCGAAGATCTGATCCAGCGCGTAGACTTGGTGGGTCCGCCCTTCGGGGCCGACCCACCGTGCCCCGCCCTCGGCGGGGCTTATTCGCGATCCGCCCGGGTCCCGGCGGACGCGCGGCTCTCCACGCAGGTGGTAGGTGGACCTCGGTCCGACTCCCTGCCGGTCGGGCCGGACCCGCGCCGTCTCCGCGGCGCGGGGACGAGGGACCCACAACACACAGCAAATCCGGCAAAGGACCCGAAATGCCTCCGAAGAAGAAGATCGCGGCGCTCGTCAAGGTTCAACTGCCCGCAGGACAGGCCACCCCGGCTCCGCCGGTCGGTACCGCCCTCGGCCCGCACGGCGTCAACATCATGGACTTCTGCAAGCAGTACAACGCTGCCACCGAAGCCCAGCGCGGCAACGTCATCCCCGTAGAGATCACCATCTTCGAGGACCGGTCGTTCAGCTTCGTCACCAAGACGCCGCCGGCCCCGAAGCTCATCCTCAAGGCCGCCGGCCTGGACAAGGGCGCCACGACCCCGAGCCGCAGCACCGCGGGTTCCATCACCCGCGACCAGGTGCGCGAGATCGCGCAGACCAAGCTGCCCGACCTCAACACCGGTGACCTCGAATCCGCCGAGAAGATCGTCGCCGGCACCGCCCGTTCCATGGGCATCGAGGTCAAGTAGCGCCCTGCGGCGCCGTCCGTCCTCCGTGGCAGGGCCAGGCGCTGGCCCGCACACCACAGGCCCCTTGAAACAGGAGTTTTCAGTGAAGCGCAGCAAGAACCACCGCAAGGCCTCCGAGCAGGTGGACCGCGACCGGCTGTACGCGCCGGTCGAGGCCGTCAAGCTCGCCAAGGAGACCATCTCCGTCAAGTTCGACCCGACCGTCGAGATCGCCCTGCGCCTGGGCGTCGACCCGCGCAAGGCCGACCAGATGGTCCGCGGCACCGTCAACCTGCCGCACGGCACCGGCAAGACCGCTCGGGTCCTGGTCTTCGCCACCGGTGACCGTGCCGAGCAGGCCCGCGCCGCGGGCGCCGACTACGTCGGCGACGACGACCTCGTCGAGGAGATCCAGAAGGGCTTCCTCGACTTCGACGCGGTCGTGGCCACCCCGGACCTGATGGGCAAGGTCGGTCGCCTGGGCCGGGTGCTCGGTCCGCGCGGCCTCATGCCCAACCCCAAGACCGGCACCGTCACCCCCGACGTCGCCAAGGCCGTCAGCGACATCAAGGGCGGCAAGATCGAGTTCCGGGTCGACCGGCACGGCAACCTGCACTTCATCATCGGCAAGGCCTCCTTCGGCGAGCAGCAGCTCATCGAGAACTACCAGGCCGCCCTGGACGAGGTGCTGCGGCTCAAGCCGTCGGCCGCCAAGGGCCGCTACGTCAAGAAGGCCACGCTGACCACCACGATGGGCCCCGGCATCCCGGTGGACCCGAACGCGGCGCGCGCCGTCGCCTAGTCGGCGCGTCCGCGGCGCCGCGGCGCGGCGATCGAGGGCAGCGGGGGCGCCCCGGCTCGGAGGATCCGAGCCGGGGCGCCCTTTTTCGCGCCCGCGCCCTCCATGCGGCCTCCATGCATGCCCCCGCCCGCCGTCCACCCGGCCCGATCCGGCGAAAAGCGGTGGAACCGTTGCCCGGGGCGACACGTCGCATGATTCGGGCAGGTCAACAGGCCGGTCACGAACGAGACGTCTTTGGAGTTTGATCGATGCTGCGAAAGTTCGCCGTCGCCGTCGCGGGCAGTGGTTTGGCAATGGTCGTCGCGGGGTGTTCGGCCCTCCCCGGCGCGGCGGGCGGTGCGAGCGTCACGGAGGTGCTCTCCAACCTGGTGAGCCAGACGCGCGAGGTCGAGAGCTACCGTGCCGAGATGACGACGTCGGGCAGCATGCAGGGGCAGGCCACCGAGATGACCCAGGAGATCACCTACTCCGGCACCCCCGAGCCCACCTACGAGATAACGATGGACCTCGGCACGAGCGGCACCAGCAGGGTGCTGATGCGCGGTGACGAGATCCTGGTGGAGGGCGACCCCTCCATGGGAGGCCCCGCGTGGCTGCGGTCGAGCGCGGCAGAGGGCACCCAGCAGCCCCAGGACCCGATGGCCGAACTGGAGAAGCTGCTCGCCGGCGAGGGCATCGAGGAGGCCGGATCCGAGGAGGTCAACGGCGTATCCACGACCAAGTACACCGGGACCTACAGCGTCGACCAGGCACTGGAGAACATCGACGACGCCGACGCCAAGGAGTCGGCGCAGCAGCTGTACTCCCAGTCGGGCGTCAGCGAGATGGCGTTCGAGGTGTGGGTGGACGACGAGGGCCTGCCGCGCAGGGTGAGCAGCGAGGCCGGTGACTTCACCAGCACCATGGACTTCCTGGAGTTCAACCAGCCCGTCGAGATCGAGTACCCGAGCGCGGACCAGATCGGCGACATGGACGACCTCATGGGCGACCTGGGCGACATGGGCGACATGAATTAGCGGCACCCGCTCCGGAAGCCGGCGAACGCATCCGGCGCGTTCGCCGGCCACCTGACCCCCGCACCGGTCCACCGGACCGTGCACGTCCCACTCACTCCCGGGCATCGGCTAACATTGGTAACTGCCGAAGACCGCCGGTCGTCACCCGTCGGGTGACCTAAGGTCCCATGCGAATGGGCGGCCCGCGCAGGTGTGGAGTGAGCTGCGATCACGCGTGCCCTCGTGCACGTGATCCCGTCGAGCCCCGTGCGCCTGCGCCGGGGCGTTTTTCATGCGCGCGCCCACTCGGATGGCTCCTTGGACCGGTGTTCACTGTTGGAAGGAGTCCCATGGCGAGGCCGGATAAGGCAGCCGCGGTCGCCGAGCTCAAGGAGGAATTCCAGAGCTCGGAGGGTGCCGTGCTGACCGAGTACCGTGGGCTCACTGTCGCGCAGGTCACCGAACTGCGCCGCAGCCTCGGCCAGAACGCGCGGTTCCGCGTCGTGAAGAACACGCTGACCAAGATCGCCGCCAACGAGGCCGGTCTGGACGAGCAGGTCCTGGACCTGTTCGAGGGCCCCTCCGCCATCACCTTCGTCAAGGGCGATGTGGTCGAGGCGGCCAAGGGTCTGCGTGACTTCGCCAGGGCGAACCCGCCGCTGGTGATCAAGGGCGGTGTGATCGACGGCAGGTCGATGACGCCGGAGGAGATCACCAGGCTGGCCGACCTTGAGTCCCGCGAGGTTCTGCTCTCGAAGCTGGCCGGTGCGCTGAAGGGCAAGCAGGGTCAGGCCGCTGCCCTGTTCCAGGCGCTGCCGTCCAAGACCGTGCGCCTGGCCCAGGCACTGCACGACAAGCGAGCGGAAGCCTAAGAACCCCAGAACCCCGCCGGCGCGCCGCGTGCGCCGGTGCCCGAAAGCCTCGGTGCGGCGCCAAGGGGCGGCCGCGCCGGAAGAGAAAGAGAGATCGCAACCATGGCGAAGCTCAGCACCGAAGAGCTGCTCGGCGCGTTCGAGGAGATGACCCTGCTGGAGCTCTCGGACTTCGTGAAGCAGTTCGAGGAGAAGTTCGACGTCACCGCCGCCGCCCCGGCCGCGGTCGTCGCCGCTCCGGGTGGTGGCGGCGGCGAGGCCGCCCCCGAGGAGGAGCAGAGCGAGTTCGACGTCGTCCTGGAGTCCGCCGGCGACAAGAAGATCCAGGTCATCAAGGAGGTCCGCAGCCTCACGAGCCTGGGTCTCAAGGAGGCCAAGGACCTGGTCGACAACGCTCCCAAGCCGCTGCTCGAGGGCGTCAACAAGGAGACCGCGGACAAGGCCAAGGAGGCCCTCGAGGGCGCCGGCGCCACCATCACCCTCAAGTAGTCGTCACCCGGCTGCGCGCGGGCGGTCGTCCCTTCGGGGGCGGCCGCCTCTTTGGGTTTTGACCTCGACCCCAGGATGGGACAGGCGCGCGGTCGGGCGATTCTCTCGCGTGGCCGCCGGGCCCGTGGACGGTAAATCGCCCTCACACGCGCGAAGCGCACGCCGACGTCGTCGGCACAGGCCGACACCATGGTTTCGGCCTGGCGATCACGGTGGCGGCGCGGGGGGCGCGGCGCCGGGGCGATCCTTTGAGGGGCCTTCGGCGCACGAGAGGATCGCCCGGTCACCGCGGATCCCTTCTATGGCCGAACTTCAAGACCCCCTGGAACCGGTGTTGGATCTCAAGGTCAGGATCAGAGGGAGGAGCTGTATGCGGGAAGGAACATCTTTCCCCGATGTCGACTGGCTCACACCTGTCCGGCCTGTGGGTCCTCTCACTGAGGGGGAATGGGGCGTTCTGTCGGATCTGGGCTTGACGGATCCGCCTGTTGGAGCGATGCTGCGTGGTGTCGTGACTGACTCCGAGGGTTGCTGTTGGACAGCGGTGTAGTATTCGGCTACACTGCCCTTTTGCGCTGCCCTTTGACGACTCCTGTGCCAGAGCCCGTACCTCGTGCCCGTTTTCTGCTTGAAATCCTGCTGGATCCGGGCCCCACGATACGTTCTCAGCCGTCGTGAAGAACCGTCCCTGTCTGTCGGTCCTTCAGAGTTCAGGGTCGTCCGGCGTGCGCGCGCATCAACCGCCACAAGCCTTCGGAAGGACCCCTGTTGGCAGCCTCGCGCAACGCCTCCGCTAACGCCCTTGGTCCGAACCGCGTTTCCTTCGCCCGCATTCAGGAACCACTCGAGGTCCCGAACCTTCTCGCCCTGCAGACCGAGTCCTTCGACTGGCTGCTCGGCAACGAGAAGTGGCGTGCCCGAGTCGAGGCGGCCCGTGACGCGGGCCGTAAGGACGTTCCGGAGCAGTCTGGCCTCGAAGAGATCTTCGAGGAGATCAGTCCCATCGAGGACTTCTCGGGCACGATGTCGCTGTCGTTCCGCGACCATCGCTTCGAGCCGCCCAAGTACTCCGAAGAGGAGTGCAAGGACAAGGACATGACCTACTCCGCCCCGATGTTCGTCACGGCGGAGTTCATCAACAACGAAACCGGTGAGATCAAGAGCCAGACGGTGTTCATGGGCGACTTCCCGCTCATGACCGCCAAAGGCACGTTCATCATCAACGGCACCGAGCGTGTCGTCGTGTCCCAGCTTGTCCGCTCTCCGGGCGTGTACTTCGACCGCCAGGTCGACAAGACCTCGGACAAGGACCTCTACGGGTGCAAGGTCATCCCGTCGCGGGGCGCCTGGCTGGAGTTCGAGGTCGACAAGCGCGACTTCGTCGGCGTCCGCATCGACCGCAAGCGCAAGCAGGGCGTCACCGTGCTGCTGAAGGCGCTGGGCTGGACCACCGACCAGATCCTGGAGCGCTTCGGCCAGTACGAGTCCATCCGCAACACGCTGGAGAAGGACCCCACGGCCGGCACCGACGACGCGCTGCTGGACATCTACCGCAAGCTGCGTCCGGGGGAGCCGCCCACGAAGGAGTCGGCCCAGACCCTGCTGGAGAACCTCTACTTCAACCCCAAGCGCTACGACCTCGCCAAGGTCGGCCGCTACAAGATCAACAAGAAGCTGGGGCTTGAGGCCGAGTTCAGCCAGGGCACGCTGACCGAGGAAGACATCGTCGCCACGATCGACTACCTCGTCCGGCTGCACGCCGGCGAGGAGGAGCTGGAGCGCCCGCAGGGCGCGTTCCCGATCGAGACCGACGACATCGACCACTTCGGCAACCGCCGCCTGCGCACCGTCGGCGAGCTCATCCAGAACCAGGTCCGCCTGGGCCTGGCCCGCATGGAGCGCGTCGTCCGCGAGCGGATGACCACGCAGGACGTCGAGGCCATCACGCCGCAGACGCTGATCAACATCCGGCCGGTCGTCGCCTCCATCAAGGAGTTCTTCGGCACCAGCCAGCTGTCGCAGTTCATGGACCAGACCAACCCCCTGGCGGGCCTGACCCACAAGCGGCGCCTCTCGGCGCTGGGTCCGGGCGGTCTGTCCCGTGAGCGCGCCGGCTTCGAGGTCCGCGACGTCCACCCGTCGCACTACGGCCGCATGTGCCCGATCGAGACCCCTGAAGGCCCCAACATCGGCCTGATCGGCTCGCTCGCCGCCTACGGCCGGGTCAACTCCTTCGGGTTCGTCGAGACCCCGTACCGCAGGGTCGACAACGGCATCCTGACCGACGAGATCTCCTACCTCACCGCCGACGAGGAGGACCGCTACGTCATCGCGCAGGCGAACACGCCCGTCAACCCCGACGGCACGTTCGCCGACGACCGCGTCCTGGTCCGCCGCAAGGGCGGGGAGTTCGAGGCCGTCGCCGTCGGCGAGGTCGACTACATGGACATCTCGCCGCGCCAGATGGTGTCGGTCGCGACGGCCATGATCCCGTTCCTGGAGCACGACGACGCCAACCGCGCGCTCATGGGCTCCAACATGCAGCGCCAGTCGGTGCCGCTGCTGCGCGCCGAGTCGCCGCTGGTCGGCACCGGCATGGAGTACCGCGCCGCGACCGACGCCGGCGACGTCATCCTGGCGGAGAAGGCCGGTGTCGTCGAGGACGTCACCGCCGACTACATCACCGTCATGGCCGACGACGGCACGCGCAAGACCTACCGCGTGGGCAAGTTCAGGCGCACCAACCAGGGCACCAGCTTCAACCAGCGCCCGATCATCGAGGAGGGCCAGCGGGTCGAGGCCGCGCAGGTCCTCGCCGACGGCCCCTGCACCGACAGCGGTGAGATGGCGCTGGGCAAGAACCTGCTCGTGGCCTACATGTCGTGGGAGGGCCACAACTACGAGGACGCCATCGTCCTCTCGCAGCGCGTCGTCCAGGACGACGTCCTCTCCTCGATCCACATCGAGGAGCACGAGGTCGACGCCCGCGACACCAAGCTGGGCCCGGAGGAGATCACCCGCGAGATCCCCAACGTCAGCGAGGAGGTCCTCGCCGACCTCGACGACCGCGGCATCATCCGCATCGGCGCGGAGGTCGTCGACGGCGACATCCTGGTCGGCAAGGTCACCCCGAAGGGCGAGACCGAGCTGACCCCCGAGGAGCGGCTGCTGCGCGCGATCTTCGGTGAGAAGGCGCGCGAGGTCCGCGACACCTCGCTGAAGGTGCCGCACGGCGAGTCCGGCAAGGTCATCGGCGTGCGCGTGTTCAGCCGCGAGGACGGCGACGAGCTGCCTCCGGGCGTCAACGAGCTGGTCCGCGTCTACGTGGCGCAGAAGCGCAAGATCACCGACGGCGACAAGCTCGCCGGCCGGCACGGCAACAAGGGCGTCATCGCCAAGATCCTCCCGCAGGAGGACATGCCGTTCATGGAGGACGGCACGCCGGTCGACATCGTGCTGAACCCGCTGGGCGTGCCCGGCCGCATGAACGTCGGCCAGATCATGGAGATCCACCTCGGCTGGCTGGCCAAGAACGGCTGGAAGATCGAGGGCGACGACGAGGACTGGAAGCGTTCCCTGCGCGGAATCGGCGTCGACGACGTCCCGCCGAACTCCAAGGTCGCCACGCCGGTCTTCGACGGCGCCTCCGAGCGGGAGCTCAGCGGCCTGCTGTCCTCGGTCCTGCCCGACGCCGACGGCGATCTGCTGATCAACGAGAACGGCAAGGCGCGCCTGTTCGACGGTCGTACCGGTGAGCCCTTCAAGGAGCCGATCGCGGTCGGCTACACCTACTTCCTGAAGCTGCACCACCTGGTGGACGACAAGATCCACGCGCGCTCCACCGGCCCGTACTCGATGATCACCCAGCAGCCGCTGGGCGGCAAGGCGCAGTTCGGCGGTCAGCGCTTCGGTGAGATGGAGGTCTGGGCTCTGGAGGCCTACGGCGCCGCCTACGCGCTGCAGGAGCTGCTCACCATCAAGTCCGACGACGTCCTGGGCCGGGTCAAGGTCTACGAGGCCATCGTCAAGGGCGAGAACATCCCCGAGCCGGGCATCCCCGAATCCTTCAAGGTGCTCATCAAGGAGATGCAGTCGCTCTGTCTGAACGTGGAAGTGCTTTCCAGCGATGGCATGTCCATCGAGATGCGCGACAGCGATGAGGACGTTTTCCGCGCGGCGGAAGAGCTCGGAATCGACCTGGGTCGGCGCGAGCCGAGCAGTGTCGAAGAGGTCTAATTCCGCGATCCAAGAGCAGGGGACGAATTAAGTGCTCGACGTCAACTTCTTCGACGAGCTGCGGATTGGCCTCGCCACGGCCGACGACATCCGTCAGTGGTCGCACGGCGAGGTCAAGAAGCCGGAAACCATCAACTACCGCACCCTCAAGCCGGAAAAGGACGGGCTCTTCTGCGAGAAGATCTTCGGTCCGACCCGCGACTGGGAGTGCTACTGCGGCAAGTACAAGCGGGTCCGCTTCAAGGGCATCATCTGCGAGCGCTGCGGCGTCGAGGTCACCCGGGCCAAGGTCCGGCGTGAGCGCATGGGCCACATCGAGCTCGCGGCGCCCGTGACCCACATCTGGTACTTCAAGGGTGTGCCCAGCCGCCTGGGGTACCTGCTCGACCTCGCCCCGAAGGATCTCGAGAAGATCATCTACTTCGCGGCCTACATGGTCACCTGGGTCGACACCGACGCCAGGGAGCGCGACCTCCAGTCCCTGGAGGCCCGCATCTCGGTGGAGCGCCAGCACCTGGAGCAGCGGCGCGACTCCAACGTCGAGGAGCGCCACCGCAGGCTGGAGACCGACCTCGCCGAGCTGGAGGAGCAGGGCGCCAAGGGCGACGCCCGCCGCAAGGTGCGCGAGAGCGCCGAGCGCGAGATGCGCCAGATCCGCGACCGCGCGCAGCGGGAGGTCGACCGCCTCGAAGAGGTCTGGAACCGCTTCAAGAACCTCAAGGTCCAGGACCTCGAGGGCGACGAGCTGCTCTACCGCGAGATGCGGGACCGCTTCGGCAAGTACTTCCGCGGCGGCATGGGCGCCCAGGCCATCCAGGAGCGCCTGGCCAACTTCGACCTCGACGCCGAGGCCGAGAAGCTGCGCGAGACGATCCGCAGCGGCAAGGGCCAGAAGAAGGCCCGCGCGCTGAAGCGGCTCAAGGTCGTCTCGGCGTTCCTCAACACCCGCAACAACCCCAACGGCATGGTCCTGGACTGCATCCCGGTGATCCCGCCGGACCTGCGCCCCATGGTCCAGCTGGACGGCGGCCGCTTCGCGACCTCCGACCTGAACGACCTGTACCGCCGGGTCATCAACCGCAACAACCGGCTCAAGCGCCTGCTCGACCTCGGTGCGCCCGAGATCATCGTCAACAACGAGAAGCGGATGCTGCAGGAGGCCGTCGACGCGCTGTTCGACAACGGCCGCCGCGGTCGGCCGGTCACCGGCCCGGGCAACCGCCCGCTGAAGTCGCTCTCGGACATGCTCAAGGGCAAGCAGGGCCGGTTCCGCCAGAACCTGCTCGGCAAGCGCGTCGACTACTCCGGCCGTTCGGTCATCGTCGTCGGTCCGCAGCTCAAGCTGCACCAGTGCGGCCTGCCCAAGCAGATGGCGCTGGAGCTGTTCAAGCCGTTCGTGATGAAGCGCCTGGTCGACCTGAACCACGCGCAGAACATCAAGAGCGCCAAGCGGATGGTCGAGCGTTCCCGCCCCGTGGTGTGGGACGTCCTCGAAGAGGTCATCACCGAGCACCCGGTGCTGCTCAACCGCGCGCCCACGCTGCACCGCCTGGGCATCCAGGCGTTCGAGCCGCAGCTGGTCGAGGGCAAGGCCATCCAGATCCACCCGCTCGTGTGCACCGCGTTCAACGCGGACTTCGACGGCGACCAGATGGCGGTCCACCTGCCGCTGTCGGCCGAGGCCCAGGCGGAGGCGCGCATCCTGATGCTCGCCACCAACAACATCCTGAAGCCCTCCGACGGCAAGCCGGTGACCATGCCCACCCAGGACATGATCATCGGGCTCTACTACCTGACCACCCTCAAGGAGGGTGCGCAGGGCGAGGGCCGCTCGTTCCGCACGCCGGCCGAGGCGATCATGGCCTACGACCTCGGTGACCTGGACCTGCAGGCACGGATCCACATGCGTCTCGACGGCGACGTTCCGCCGCCGAGCGACTGGGTCCGGCCGGAGGGCCACGAGCCGGGCGATCCCTACCGCCTGGAGACCACGCTCGGCCGGTACCTGTTCAACGAGGCCACCCCGGTGGACTACCCGTTCGTGAACTACCAGGTGGGCAAGAAGCAGGTGTCCGCCCTGGTGACCGAGCTGGCCGAGAAGTACGCCAAGGTTCAGGTCGCCACCACGCTGGACGCGCTGAAGGACGCCGGCTACCACTGGGCCACCCGGTCCGGCCTCACGATCGGCATCGGCGACGTCGTCGCCCCGCCGAACAAGCAGGTCATCCTGGACGGCTACGAGCGGCAGGCCGACAAGATCCAGCGGGAGTACGACCGCGGTCTGATCACCGACGACGAGCGTCGCCAGGAGCTGACCGAGATCTGGACCAAGGCCACCAACGAGGTCGCCCAGGAGATGGAGGACAACTTCCCCGCCGACAACCCGGTGTGGATGATGGTCAACTCCGGTGCCCGAGGCAACCCGATGCAGGTCCGCCAGATCGCCGGTATCCGCGGCCTGGTCTCCAACACCAAGGGCGAGACCATTCCGCGGCCGATCAAGTCCTCCTACCGCGAGGGCCTGTCCGTGCTGGAGTACTTCATCTCCACGCACGGTCAGCGCAAGGGCCTGGCCGACACCGCGCTGCGCACCGCCGACTCCGGGTACCTCACCCGCCGTCTGGTGGACGTGGCCCAGGACGTCATCGTCCGGGAGATCGACTGCCAGACCGACCGGTCGCTGTGGCACGAGATCGGTGAGAAGAACGCCGCCGGCGTCGTCGTGCGCAAGCACAACGTCGAGAACACCGGTTTCGGCCGCACCATCGCCGAGGACGTCGTGGTCGACGGCGAGGTCGTCATCCCGGCGCTGACCGACACCACCGAGGCCGTCATCGACCGGCTGATCGCGGCCGGGGTCGAGCGGGTGCGCGTGCGCAGCTCGCTCGTCTGCGAGGCCAAGATCGGGGTGTGCACCACCTGCTACGGCCGTTCGCTGGCCACCGGCAAGCCGGTCGACGTCGGTGAGGCCATCGGCATCATCGCGGCCCAGTCCATCGGTGAGCCCGGCACCCAGCTGACCATGCGGACCTTCCACATGGGCGGTTCCGCCGGTCAGGACATCACCCACGGTCTGCCGCGCGTCCAGGAGCTCTTCGAGGCCCGCATCCCCAAGGGTGTGGCCCCGATCAGCGAGGTCGACGGCCGGATCCGCATCGACGAGACCGAGAAGAGCCGCAAGATCGTCCTGATCCCGGACGACGGCTCCGACGAGATCGCCTACCCGGTGCCCATGCGGGCCCGCCTGCTGGTCAACGAGGGCGACCACGTCACCGTCGGCCAGCAGCTGATCCAGGGTGCGATCAACCCGCACGAGGTGCTGCGCATCCAGGGGCCGCGCGCGGTCCAGCAGCACCTGGTGTCGGAGGTCCAGGAGGTCTACAAGTCGCAGGGTGTCTCGATCCACGACAAGCACATCGAGATCATCGTGCGGCAGATGCTCAAGCGGGTGAACATCCTGGAGTCCGGCGACACCGAGCTGCTGCCGGGCGAGATGGTCGAGCGCCCGAAGTTCGAGGCGATCAACCGCCAGGTCGTGGCCGAGGGTGGCCAGCCGGCCGCCGGCCGCCCCGTCCTGCTGGGCATCACCAAGGCGTCGCTGGCCACCGAGTCGTGGCTGTCCGCGGCGTCCTTCCAGGAGACCACCCGGGTCCTCACCGAGAACGCCATCCACGGCAAGAGCGACCCGCTGCTCGGTCTCAAGGAGAACGTCATCATCGGTAAGCTCATCCCGGCCGGTACGGGCATGCCCCAGTACCGCAACGTCCGGGTCGAGCCCACCGAGGAGGCCAAGGCGTCGATGTACTCGGTCTCCTCCTACGAGGAGCCCAGCGAGTACACCTTCGGCCAGGGATCCGGTGAGGCGGTCCCGCTGGAGGAGTACGACTTCGGTCCCTATAACAGGTGACCTGAGAGACAACCGGTGAGATTGATTGGTTGATCTGGCGACGGCGGTAGTCCACTCCGGAAGGGGTGGCACTACCGCCGTTCGTCTTTACCCGTCGGCATACTCGGACGGGACGAGTTTGATGAGCGCCCACGCGCGGTCGGGAGATCGGACACAGTGACGGAACACGGGGGAGGGCCGTACGGGCCGTCGGACGAGGAACACGAGTCGCCGCAACGGAATTCGGGCTCGTGGTTCACGCCCACTGACGACCGGTATCGGACGCAGTCGCAGTATGAGGACCCGTACGACGAGGAGCAGCAGCGGGACGACCGAGACGACCTGATCCACAGCGGGTACCCGGGGCAGGGGGCGCGGTCCTCGGCCGCCGGCTCGCAGTTCCACCCCGGCGGCACGGGGGGCTACCCGAGCGCCACGGGGGGCTACCCGGGGCTGGGCTACGGCGGCGGTTCCCCGGGCATGGTCGAGCCGTACCCGTCGGCCCTCGGTGACCTCGGCTCGCAGCCGGGCACCGGTCTCGGCGGCGGCGCGGCCCCCGAGGCCGGTGCGGCGGACGACCGCCGCACCGGAAGCGGGAGCACGTCCACGGAGCCGCTGCCCCTGGGGCGGGAGGCGGCCGACGGCGCTCCCTTCGGCGGCGACCCCCTCGGCGGGCCCGGCGGGGACCGCACGCCGGGAGGCTCCGCGCACGGTCCGGCGCTCGCGGGGGAGACGCCGGGCGGGTTCGCGGGGGGATCCCCGGACCACGCGCCCGATCCGGTGCCGCCGTTCGCGTCGGGCTACTCCCCGGCAGCGGACGGCGCTCCGGCGGGTGACCCCTACGGCGGCGACCGGGCGCCGCTGGACGGCCCGCACCCGCCGCAGCCGTTCGGCGAGCCCGCAGGCCCGGGTTCCTCGCCGTGGTCCCGGCCGGGGACCGGCGTCCCGGACCGCCTCCAGGGCCCGGAGGCGCCGTCCGGCGCCGGGCACCCTCCGCTGGGCGAATCCCACGGCGGCGACCGTGCGCCCGAGGCCGCCCCGTCCCCGGGACGGTCCCCGAGCGAACCGGGCGTCCCCTACTCCGCGCCGTCCGGGGCGTCTTTTTCCACCCCCGCCCGGCAGGAGCCGACCGGGCCCTCCGACGACGAGCGCGAGAGCGTGTACCGCGTTCCGGCCGGCGGCCACCCCGTGGGCCCGCCGGCCGCCGGCGCCGACCCCGTCCGCGGGGTGCAGGCCGACAGCGGCGGCTACCCCGGTTGGGGAACGAGCGCCCGCGGCGCGGGCGCGGACCCGCTCGGGACCGCGGACGCGCCCGCCGGTGACCCGGCAGCGGCCCCCGCCCGTTCGGCCGGCGACCCGCTCGGCGACTACGCGCGCCCCTACACCCCCAAGGCCGAGGAGTTCGGCTCCCCGCGCGGCGCCGGCGACCCCCTCGACGGCGGACCGGCGCCATCGGATGACCGGTCCGCACCGGCCGGCGGCTCCGGCCTCGGTACCGACCTCGGCGCCGGGCAGGAGACCGGCAGCGGCAACACCTGGGCGTTCAGCCGGGACGATCCGCGACTGCCGGAGAGCGTGCGGGAGCTCGTGGAGAGCCGGAGCGAGCCCGTGGACGCCGAGGCGAAGCGCGGGAGGTCGCGCGACGGCTCACCCGAGCACACCACCCAGGTGGTGCGGCCGGAGGACCTCCGATCCTGGAGCGGCGGCGCCGACCCCGCCGGGCCCGCCACCGAACCGGCGGCCGACGACCCGCTGACCGCGATCGCCGCAGAGCAGGCGCGCGCGCGTGAGCCGGAGCAGGGAGCGGGGGAGGAGTGGCGGCACCGCCCGCACCTCTCGCCCCACCTCCCCGACCCGGGCGAGGGCACCGGCGAGATGCCCGTCATCGGCGGCGGCCCGGACGCGTCCGAGGGGCCGTTCGGACGCGGCGATTACGACGAACTCGGTTACGGCGCCCGGCCCGACCGCGGCTACGACGAGCTGGGTCCGGACGACCGCGGCCGTGACGGGCTCGGCTACGGCGCCCGGCCCGGTCCGGACCGTGACGGGCTCGGTTACGGCGCCCGGCCCGACCGCGGCTACGACGAGTTGGGCTCGGACGACCGCGGCCGTGATGAGCCGGATCACGTCGCCCGGTCCGATCGGGACTACGGCGGGCCGGGTCCGGACGATCTCGGCCGTGACGGGCTCGGTTACGGCGCCCGCTCCGACCGCGGCTACGACGAGTTGGGCTCGGACGACCGCGGCCGTGATGAGCCGGGCCACGTCGCCCGGTCCGATCGGGACTACGGCGGGCCGGGTCCGGACGATCTCGGCCGTGACGGGCTCGGCTACGGCGCCCGCTCCGATCGCGGCTACGACGAGTTGGGCTCGGACGACCGCGGTCACAACGGGTCCGGCCATGACGACCGCCACGGCCGTGCGGCCGGGTGGGACGGCGACGAGCTCGGCCGTCGGCGGGACCGCGGAGGTGAACCGGCCTATGACGAGCTCGGCTACACCGGAGCCCCGGCGCCCTCCGACGAGCCGGGCCGGGACGGCCCCGGTTACGGCGGGCGCGTCGGCGATCCGGGGCAGGAGGAGTGGCGGAGTCCTTCGGCCTTCTCCGGCGAGGGCACCCAGGTCATGTCCGCCATCGGCGGCGATCCGGGGGCGGCAGGTGAGGCGCCGGGCCGCGACCGCCACGACGAGCCGGGTCCGGACGACCGCGGTTACGGCGGGCCGGGCCGCGATGCCCGGTCCGACCGCGGCTACGACGAACTCGGCGGCTACGACGACCGGTCCGCTCACGGCCACGACGAGCTCGGCTATGACGACCGCCCGAATCGGGTGGTCGAGCCGGGGTACGGCGAGCGCTTCGACGGCGACCTCGGCGGGGGCTACGGCAGCGAGTACAGCGAGTACACCGGTGAGCGACCGGTGCCGGAGGGCGACTACGGCTTCGACGGCCACCGCGACCGCGTGGCCGAGGACGGCTTCGACGACCACGACGAGCACGACGGCTACGACGACTACGGTGACGACTACGGTTACGGCGACTCGCCGGCCCGGCAGGAGTCCCGCGGGCGCCGCGGCCGGTCCGGGCGCGACCGCGTGGCCGAGGAGTTCCCGGGCTTCGGCGACCGCCCGCTGGGCGGTTCCCCCGGCGACGAGTACCCGGGCTACGACAACATCGACCACTGGCCCGACACCGACGGCCTGGCGACCACCACGCTGTGGCTCGGCATCGCGTCGCTGATCCCGGTGATCGGCCTGTTCACCGCGGTCACCGCCCTGGTCCTGGGCCCGAAGGCCAGGCGCAGCATCCAGCGCTCCCGGGGTGAGCTGGACGGTCTGCACCTGGTGAAGGGCGGCACGATCGCGGCGTGGATCGGCATCGCGCTGTTCGTCGTCGAGATCGCGGTCTTCGCCGGGCTCTCACTCGCCGGCTGACGAGGACCCCGGTCCCCGCATCCCGCGGCCCGCCACGGCAGAACGCCCGTGGCGGGCCGCAGTGCGTCTGAGAGGGGAAGGGATCAGCCACTGGGGGGTTGTGAACCTCAGCCGAAGGAGGGATCCGCGGTGACCGGGCGACGGTGCACGCCACCCCCAACCTCAGGGGGTCGTGAAGCCTCAGCCGAAGGTGGGATCCGCGGTGACCGGGCGATCCTCTCGCGCGGCCGAAGGCCCATCAAGGGATCGCACCGGCGCCGCGCCGCCCACGCCGCCACCGTGCGTGCCAGGCCGCAACCGGGGTTTCGGTGCGCGCCCACGGCGGCGGGCCGCCGCGCCCGCTCGCCTCGGCCACCGAGGGCGTGAAACACCGGCCACAGGGGGTTGAACCCCAACCCAAAGACTGAACGCACACCGCCGCCCTTGGGCGCCGGGCCGAAACCGCGGCGTCGGTCTGTGCCCATGGTGTCGGCGTGCGCTTCGCGCGCGGGAGGGCGATTTCCGTCTATGGGCCTTCGGCCACGCGAGAGCATCGCCCACCCGCGCACCATCCCTCCTGAGGCGGGCCTTCACGACCCCCTGGGATGAAGGCACAGATTTCCTGGGCCAGGTGCCGACCGTGGTGATGACGACCCTCACGACGGTGGTATGGGAAAATCAACGCGAGCACTCTTGACGAGCCGTACACTGGATGACAGACCTACGGCAGCATGCGGCTGCGAAGTACGGGTACCCGACGCGACCACCGTCGTTTTGACCAGGTAGTCGCCGTTCGGTACTCTTTAACTTCGTGCCCGTGAGTCAGCGGGTCACACGTGTGCGCTTTATGGTTGCTCCTCATGAGCGGGTGGCGGACGAAGCGGCGCGTGATACCTCCTCCCAGACATTCGACCGCGAGGTCGGGCGTTATCGGTCCCGTCATGCTCGGGACAGAGCGCGACACGCCCGGATACGTGGGTCGGGGGAGAACGGGAAATCCAGCAGGTCAATAGCGAAACGGCTAAGAACCGGCGTAGGTCACGAGGAAGACGGAGACGCGGTGCCCACCATCCAGCAGCTGGTCCGTAAGGGCCGTCAGAACAAGGTCGCGAAGAGCAAGACCCCGGCGCTGAAGGGGAGTCCGCAGCGTCGCGGCGTGTGCACGCGTGTCTACACCACCACGCCCAAGAAGCCGAACTCCGCGCTGCGCAAGGTCGCCCGTGTTCGTCTGAGCAACCGGATCGAGGTCACGGCCTACATCCCCGGTGTCGGTCACAACCTGCAGGAGCACTCCATCGTGCTGGTTCGCGGTGGCCGTGTGAAGGACCTGCCCGGCGTTCGCTACAAGGTCGTCCGGGGTTCGCTCGACACCCAGGGCGTCCGCAACCGCAAGCAGGCGCGCAGCCGCTACGGCGCTAAGAAGGAGAAGTAAGCATGCCGCGCAAGGGACCGGCGCCAAAGCGTCAGCTGATCACCGACCCGGTCTATGGTTCGCCGCTGGTCACCGCACTGATCAACAAGGTGCTGCTGGACGGCAAGCGCTCCATCGCCCAGAGCATCGTCTACGACGCCCTCGAGGGCGCTCGGGAGAAGACCGGCCAGGACCCGCTCGTGATCCTGAAGCGCGGGCTCGACAACGTGAAGCCCGCCCTTGAGGTGCGCAGCCGCCGCGTCGGTGGCGCCACCTACCAGGTGCCGGTCGAGGTCCGTTCGTCGCGCAGCACCACGCTCGCCCTGCGCTGGCTGGTGCAGTACTCGCGCCAGCGCCGCGAGAAGACCATGACCGAGCGCCTCATGAACGAGCTGGTCGACGCCAGCAACGGTCTGGGCGCCAGCGTCAAGCGTCGCGAGGACACCCACAAGATGGCGGAGTCGAACAAGGCCTTCGCCCACTACCGCTGGTAATCCCCGCGGCTTCATCGATACGAGAGACCGAGAGAAGACGAGCCAAATGGCTACCACTGCTCTTGACCTTGCCAAGGTCCGCAACATCGGGATCATGGCGCACATCGACGCGGGCAAGACCACGACGACTGAGCGGATCCTCTTCTACACCGGTGTGAACTACAAGCTCGGTGAGGTCCACGATGGCGCTGCCACCATGGACTGGATGAAGGAGGAGCAGGAGCGCGGCATCACCATCACCTCTGCCGCGACCACCACTCACTGGAACGACAACACGATCAACATCATCGACACGCCCGGCCACGTCGACTTCACGGTCGAGGTCGAGCGGTCGCTGCGCGTCCTCGACGGCGCGGTCGCGGTGTTCGACGGCAAGGAGGGCGTGGAGCCCCAGTCGGAGCAGGTGTGGCGCCAGGCCGACCGCTACAACGTGCCGCGGATCTGCTTCGTCAACAAGATGGACAAGATCGGCGCCGAGTTCCAGCGCTGCGTCGACATGATCACCGACCGGCTGGGCGCCAACCCGCTGCCCATCCAGATGCCGATCGGTGCCGAGTCCGACTTCAAGGGCGTCATCGACCTCGTCCGCATGAAGGCCTACGTCTGGAGCGACGAGGCCGCCAAGGGCGAGATGTACGAGACGATCGAGATCCCGGACACCCACGCCGAGGCCGCTCGCGAGGGCCACGACAAGCTGATCGAGATCCTGGCCGAGGCCGACGACGAGATCATGGAGCTCTACCTGGAGGGCCAGGAGCCCACCGTGGAGCAGATCGTCCCGGCCATCCGCCGCGCCACGATCGCCGGCACCGCCATCCCGGTGGTGTGCGGAACCGCGTTCAAGAACAAGGGCGTACAGCCCCTGCTCGACGCGGTCGTCGCCTACCTGCCCTCGCCGCTGGACGTCGAGAACATCGTCGGCCACGACCCCAAGGACGAGACCGAGGAGACCAAGCTCGAGCGCAAGCCGAGCGAGGAGGAGCCCTTCTCCGCCCTGGTCTTCAAGATCATGAGCGACCCGCACCTGGGCAAGCTGTCCTACCTGCGCGTCTACTCCGGCGTGCTGGAGGCCGGCACGCAGGTGCTGAACAGCCTGAAGGGCCGCAAGGAGCGCATCGGCAAGATCTACCGGATGCACGCCAACAAGCGCGAGGAGATCGCGCGGGTCGGCGCCGGTGACATCGTCGCCGTCATGGGTCTCAAGGACACCACGACCGGTGAGACGCTGTGCGACTCCTCGTCGCCGATCGTCCTGGAGTCGATGACGTTCCCGGCTCCGGTCATCGAGGTGGCCATCGAGCCGAAGACGAAGAGCGACCAGGAGAAGCTGGGCATCGCGATCCAGCGGCTCGCCGAGGAGGACCCGTCCTTCCGGGTCGCCACCGACGAGGAGACCGGGCAGACGGTCATCTCCGGCATGGGCGAGCTCCACCTCGACGTGCTGGTGCACCGCATGCGCGACGAGTTCAAGGTCGAGGCGAACATCGGTAAGCCGCAGGTGGCCTACCGCGAGACCGTTCGCAAGAAGATCGAGAAGGTCGAGTACACCCACAAGAAGCAGACGGGTGGCTCCGGCCAGTTCGGCCGCGTCATCATCGACCTCGAGCCGCTCGTGGTCGACGGCGACGGCGACAGCGCCGGTTACGAGTTCGTCAACAACATCACCGGTGGCCGCATCCCGCGGGAGTACATCCCGTCGGTGGACGCCGGCTGCCAGGAGGCCGCCGAGTTCGGCGTCCTCGCGGGCTACCCGCTGGTGGGTGTCAAGGTGACGCTGCAGGACGGCGCCTACCACGACGTCGACTCCTCCGAGCTCGCCTTCAAGGTCGCCGGTTCGATGGCCTTCAAGGACGCCGCGCGCAGGGCCGGCCCGGTTCTCCTTGAGCCGGTCATGGCGGTCGAGGTCACCACGCCCGAGGACTACATGGGCGATGTGATCGGCGACCTGAACAGCCGGCGGGGCCAGATCCAGAGCATGGAGGAGCGCTCCGGGGCCAGGATCATCAAGGCCCAGGTGCCCCTGTCGGAAATGTTCGGCTACGTGGGCGACCTGCGCAGCCGTACGCAGGGTCGAGCGCAGTACACGATGGTGTTCGACTCCTACGCGGAGGTCCCGTCCAACGTCTCCCAGGAGATCGTGGCGAAGGCCCGCGGCGAATAACCGCGTAACCAGTTCAGCTAGCAAACTCGTACGTCTAGGAGAAATCCAGTGGCGAAGGCCAAGTTCGAGCGGACCAAGCCGCACGTAAACATCGGCACCATCGGTCACATTGACCACGGCAAGACCACGCTCACCGCGGCGATCACCAAGGTGCTGCACGACGCGTACCCGGAACTGAACCCGTACACGCCCTTCGAGGACATCGACAAGGCCCCCGAGGAGCGCGAGCGCGGCATCACCATCTCGATCGCGCACGTCGAGTACCAGACCGAGGCCCGTCACTACGCCCACGTCGACTGCCCGGGTCACGCGGACTACGTGAAGAACATGATCACCGGTGCCGCCCAGATGGACGGCGCGATCCTGGTGGTCGCGGCCACCGACGGCCCGATGCCGCAGACCAAGGAGCACGTCCTCCTGGCCCGCCAGGTCGGCGTCCCCTACATCTGCGTCGCCCTGAACAAGGCCGACATGGTGGACGACGAGGAGATCTTCGAGCTCGTCGAGCTTGAGGTGCGCGAGCTCCTCAGCGAGTACGAGTTCCCCGGTGACGACGTTCCGGTCACCAAGGTCTCCGCGCTCAAGGCCCTTGAGGGCGACGCGGAGTGGGGCAACGCCGTTCTCGAGCTCATGAAGAGCGTCGACGAGAACATCCCGAACCCGCAGCGTGACATCGACAAGCCGTTCCTGATGCCGATCGAGGACGTCTTCTCGATCACCGGTCGCGGCACGGTCGTCACCGGCCGCATCGAGCGCGGTGTCATCAACGTCAACGAGACCGTTGACATCGTCGGCATCAAGGAAGAGAAGCAGACCACCACGGTCACCGGTGTCGAGATGTTCCGCAAGCTGCTCGACCAGGGCCAGGCCGGCGACAACGTCGGTCTGCTCCTGCGCGGCACCAAGCGCGAGGACGTCGAGCGCGGCCAGGTCATCATCAAGCCGGGCACGACCACCCCGCACACCGAGTTCGAGGCGCAGGTCGTCATCCTGTCCAAGGACGAGGGTGGCCGCCACACGCCGTTCTTCAACAACTACCGGCCGCAGTTCTACTTCCGCACCACGGACGTCACCGGCGTCGTCACGCTGCCCGAGGGCACCGAGATGGTCATGCCGGGCGACAACACCGAGATGAGCGTCCAGCTGATCCAGCCGGTCGCCATGGAGGAGGGCCTGCAGTTCGCCATCCGCGAGGGTGGCCGGACCGTCGGCGCGGGCCGCGTCACCAAGGTCACCAAGTAGCACGACCGTATGTGGGCGGTCGAGCCCCCGCGGCTCGGCCGCCCACACCATGAACGACGTCATCGGGCTCTGTAGCGGTGATGCACCTTCAGGGGACAGCCCTGTAGCAGTTTCTCAGGTGAATAGAGCCTCAAGCGAAAAGGGCAGCCCCGGAAGGGCACAGGGCCGGATCACGGCACCGTGCCTCTACGGACACTGAAGCGAAGGACGATAAGGCCACCATGGCGGGACAGAAGATCCGCATTCGGCTCAAGGCCTATGACCACGAGGTCATCGACAGCTCGGCGAAGAAGATCGTCGAAACTGTGACGCGGACCGGCGCGCAGGTCGCTGGCCCGGTGCCGTTGCCGACGGAAAAGAACGTTTACTGCGTCATCCGTTCGCCGCACAAGTACAAGGACTCGCGCGAGCACTTCGAGATGCGCACACACAAGCGGCTGATCGACATCATCGACCCGACGCCGAAGACCGTCGACTCGCTGATGCGTCTCGACCTGCCGGCCGGTGTCGACATCGAGATCAAGCTTTAAGGGACGCACAGACATGGCCACCAAGCAGATCAAGGGAGTTCTGGGCGAGAAGCTCGGCATGACCCAGGTCTTCGACGACGCGGGCAAGATCGTGCCCGTGACGGTCCTGAAGGCCGGTCCGTGCGTCGTGACTCGCGTCCGCACTCCGGAGACCGACGGCTACTCCGCCGTCCAGCTCGGCTACGGGCAGATCAACCCGCGCAAGGTCAACAAGCCGCTGGGTGACTACCTCCGCAAGCACGAGCTCACCCCGCGCCGGCACTACGTCGAGGTCCGCACCACCGACGCCAGCGAGTACACGCTGGGCCAGGAGCTGACCGCCGAGGCGTTCGAGATCGGCCAGCTGGTCGACGTCACCGGCAAGAGCAAGGGCAAGGGCTTCGCCGGTGTCATGAAGCGCCACGGCTTCCACGGCCTCAGCGCTTCGCACGGCACCCAGCGCAAGCACCGTTCGCCGGGTTCCATCGGCGGCTGCGCCACGCCCGGGCGCGTGTTCAAGGGCGTCCGGATGGCCGGTCGCATGGGCAACGTGCGCAAGACCATCCAGAACCTCACCGTGCACTCGGTGGACGCCGAGAAGGGCCTCATTCTGGTCAAGGGTGCGGTTCCCGGCCCCAACGGCGGGCTGGTGCTCGTCCGCACCGCCGCGAAGGGGGACAAGTAAGTCATGGCGACGATCGAGGTCAAGAACCCCGACGGCGCGGCCGGCCGGAGCGTCGAGCTCCCGGGTGAGATCTTTGGCCAGCAGGTCAACATCCCACTGATCCACCAGGTCGTTGTCGCGCAGGAGGCCGCGGCCCGCCAGGGCACGCACTCCACCAAGACCCGCGGCGAGGTGCGCGGCGGCGGTCGCAAGCCGTACCGCCAGAAGGGCACCGGTCGCGCCCGGCAGGGCTCCATCCGCGCCCCGCAGTTCACCGGCGGCGGCACGGTGCACGGCCCCAAGCCGCGCGACTACAGCCAGCGGACGCCCAAGAAGATGAAGGCCGCCGCTCTGCGCGGGGCCCTCTCCGACCGGGCCAACCACGGTCGCGTGCACGTCATCAGCGAGTTCCTCGCCGAGGACGTCACCGCCAAGCGCACCCAGACCGCTCTGAAGGCGCTGCGCCAGGTCACCGACTCCGACAAGGTGCTGGTGGTCCTCGCGCACGAGGACGAGCACAACCGGACCGCGCTGCGGAACCTGCCCGAGGCGCACATCCTCGACGCCGACCAGGTCAACACCTACGACGTCCTGTACGCGGACGACATCGTGTTCACCGAGGCCGGCTACGAGGAGTTCCTGGCCCACGTCCAGGGCGCCCCGCGGGCCGCGGCGTCTCAGGAGGGCGAGCAGTGAGGATCCCCGACCCTCGGGACATCATCATCGAGCCGGTGATTTCCGAGAAGAGCTACGGCCTGATCGACCAGAACAAGTACACGTTCATCGTTCGGCCCGACGCCAACAAGACGCAGATCAAGATGGCGGTGGAGCAGATCTTCGACGTGAAGGTCGCCAACGTCAACACGGTCAACCGTCAGGGCAAGCGCAAGCGCACGCGGTTCGGGTACGGCAAGCGCCCCGACACCAAGCGCGCGATCGTGAGCCTGCGCGAGGGCAGCCGGATCGACATCTTCGGCGTCTGATCCACTCGCTCGACCGCTTCAACTCAAGCAACACGTAAAGGAATGCGCGAAGAAGATGGGCATTCGTAAGTACAAGCCGACGACACCGGGTCGCCGCGGTTCCAGCGTGAGCGACTTCGTCGAGGTCACGCGTTCGACCCCGGAGAAGTCCCTGGTGCGTCCGCTGCACTCCAAGGGCGGGCGGAACGGCCACGGCCGCGTCACCGCCCGCCACCAGGGCGGCGGACACAAGCGGGCCTACCGCGTCATCGACTTCCGTCGCCACGACAAGGACGGCGTCCCCGCGAAGGTCGCGCACATCGAGTACGACCCGAACCGCACCGCGCGCATCGCGCTGCTGCACTACGTGGACGGCGAGAAGCGCTACATCCTGGCGCCCGCCGGCCTCAAGCAGGGCGACCGCGTCGAGAACGGCTCCCAGGCCGACATCAAGCCGGGCAACTGCCTCCCGCTGCGCCACATCCCCACGGGTACGTTCGTGCACGCGGTCGAGCTGAAGCCGGGCGGTGGCGCCAAGCTGGGCCGTTCCGCGGGTTCGCAGATCCAGCTGCTCGCCAAGGAGGGCGCCTACGCCACGCTGCGGATGCCCTCCGGTGAGATGCGCCAGGTCGAGATCACCTGCCGCGCCACGGTCGGGCAGGTCGGCAACGCCGAGCAGTCCAACATCAACTGGGGCAAGGCCGGCCGCATGCGGTGGAAGGGCAAGCGCCCGACCGTCCGCGGCGTCGCCATGAACCCGGTCGACCACCCGCTCGGCGGTGGTGAGGGCAAGAGCTCGGGCGGTCGCCACCCGGTCAGCCCGTGGGGCAAGCCCGAGGGCCGCACCCGTAAGCCGAACAAGGGCAGCGACCGGCTCATCGTGCGTCGGCGTAGCAAGAAGAAGCGGTAAGGAGCACGTCTGATGCCACGTAGCCTTAAGAAGGGTCCCTTCATCGACCACCACCTGCTCAAGAAGGTGGAGGACCAGAACGAGAAGGGCAGCAAGAACGTCATCAAGACGTGGTCGCGCCGCTCCATGATCGTTCCCGAGATGATCGGGCACACGATCGCCGTGCACGACGGGCGCAAGCACGTTCCCGTGTTCGTGTCGGAGTCCATGGTCGGTCACAAGCTCGGTGAGTTCGCTCCCACGCGCACTTTCCGCAGCCACGTCAAGGAAGACCGCCGTAGCCGCCGCTAGCGGTTGCAACTAGTTAAGCCGTTTCCCCACGGTGCGTGGGGGTGATTTCCGTGAGCGAGGGAAAAGCGATGGAAACGAGGGCTCAAGCACGGTACACCCGTGTTACGCCCCGAAAGGCCCGCCGAGTGGTGGACCTTATTCGCGGGCTGCCCGCTGGCGAGGCACAGGCGGTGTTGAGGTTCGCTCCCCAGGCGGCGAGCGAACCAGTGGGCAAGGTGCTCGCGAGCGCCATCGCCAATGCCGAGCACAACAACAAATTGGATCGCGAGACGCTGGTGGTCAGCCGCGCGTGGGTGGACGAGGGTCCGACCCTGAAGCGGATCCGGCCGCGGGGCTTCGGCCGCGCCTTCCGGGTCACCAAGCGGACGAGCCACATCACGGTGGTCGTCGAGCCGCGCGAGACCGCGGCCGCGGGCACCTCGTCCAAGACGAAGGGAAGGACCCGATAGTGGGCCAGAAGGTCAACCCGCACGGGTTCCGGCTCGGGGTCACCACCGACTTCAAGAGCCGGTGGTATGCGGACAAGCTGTACAAGGACTACGTCAAGGAAGACGTGGCCATCCGCCGGATGCTGACCCGCGGCATGGAGCGCGCCGGGATCTCCAAGGTCGAGATCGAGCGCACCCGCGACCGCGTCCGCGTCGACATCCACACCGCCCGGCCGGGCATCGTCATCGGCCGCCGCGGTTCGGAGGCCGACCGCATCCGCGCCGACCTGGAGAAGCTGACCAAGAAGCAGGTTCAGCTCAACATCCTCGAGGTCAAGAACCCTGAGACCGACGCTCAGCTCGTCGCCCAGGGTGTCGCGGAGCAGCTGTCCAGCCGGGTCGCGTTCCGCCGTGCCATGCGCAAGGCCATGCAGAGTGCGACGAAGAGCGGGGCCAAGGGCATCCGCATCCAGTGCGGCGGCCGCCTCGGCGGCGCCGAGATGTCGCGCTCGGAGTTCTACCGCGAGGGCCGGGTCCCGCTGCACACGCTGCGCGCCGACATCGACTACGGCTTCTTCGAGGCCCGTACGACGTTCGGCCGCATCGGCGTGAAGGTGTGGATCTACAAGGGCGACGCGCCCGCCACCCGCGCCGAGCGCGAGGCGGCCCAGGCCGCGCAGCGCGCGCCGGGCGGCGGTGGCGGCGGCGGTCAGCGCCGTGAGCGTCCGCAGCGCCGTCGCCGCGGCGGCGGCCAGGGCGGCCCGGGGGCCAACGCCGGCGCCCAGAGCAACGCCCAGCAGTCCGACCAGCAGCCCGAGGCGAAGCCCGCCCCGCAGGTGCAGGCCGGGGAGAAGTCCGGGAACGAGGGGAGCTGACCGATGCTCATTCCCCGCAAGGTCAAGTACCGCAAGCAGCACCACCCGGACCTCTCCGGTCGCGCCAAGGGTGGTACGAAGATCAACTTCGGTGAGTACGGCATCCAGGCCCTGGAGCCCGCCTACGTCACCAACCGGCAGATCGAGTCGGCGCGTATCGCGATGACCCGGCACATCCGCCGCGGCGGCAAGGTCTGGATCAACATCTTCCCGGACCGCCCGCTGACCAAGAAGCCCGCCGAGACCCGCATGGGCTCCGGCAAGGGCTCCCCGGAATGGTGGGTCGCCCCGGTCAAGCCCGGACGCGTGATGTTCGAGCTGTCCGGGGTTCCGGAGCCCATCGCGAAGGAGGCCTTGCGCCGCGCGATGCACAAGCTCCCGATGAAGTGCAAGTTCGTGAAGCGGGAGGTGTGGGAGTAATGGCGAAGTCCCTGACCGCCCAGGAGCTGCGCGACCAGTCCCTGGAGGACCTGGTCGGCAAGCTCAAGGAGGCCAAGGAAGAGCTGTTCAACCTCCGCTTCCAGGCCGCCACCGGGCAGCTGGACAACAGCAGTCGGCTGCGCACCGTCAAGCGTGAGATCGCTCGGATCTACACGGTCATGCGGGAGCACGAACTCGGCATCATGCCGTTGGCCGGCGAGTCGGCTGAGAAGACGAAGGAAGCAGCCGAATGAGCGAAGAGAAGGCCGTGACCCGCGACCACGAGCGCAACTACCGCAAGGTGCGCGAGGGCTACGTCGTCAGCGACAAGATGGACAAGACCGTCGTTGTCGAGGTGGAGGACCGCGTCAAGCACGCGCTCTACGGCAAGGTCATCCGCCGTACCACGAAGTACAAGGCCCACGACGAGGCGAACTCCGCCGGCATCGGGGACCGGGTCCGCCTGATGGAGACCCGCCCGCTGTCCGCGACCAAGCGCTGGCGCGTCGTGGAGATCCTGGAGAAGGCTAAGTAACCCCCGTCCGGCGGCCGATTCGTGGAGATCGGCCGCCGAGGGGTGAGACCACCTAGCAAGCGCGGGAAGTGAACTCGCGCGCATATATCAGGAGCAGACGTGATTCAGCAGGAGTCGCGACTCAAGATCGCCGACAACACGGGTGCCAAGGAGATCTTGACCATCCGCGTTCTCGGCGGCTCGGGTCGGCGCTACGCGGGCATCGGCGACACCATCGTGGCGACGGTGAAGGACGCTCTTCCCAACGCCGGCGTGAAGAAGGGCGATGTCGTCAAGGCCGTTATCGTGCGCACCACCAAGGAGCGCCGCCGGCCCGACGGCTCCTACATCCGCTTCGATGAGAACGCCGCCGTGCTCATCAAGGACGGTGGGGACCCGCGAGGCACCCGCATCTTCGGCCCGGTCGGCCGTGAGCTGCGGGACAAGAAGTTCATGCGCATCATCTCGCTAGCGCCGGAGGTGCTCTAGGCGATGAAGATCAAATCAGGCGACGAGGTCATCGTCATCGCCGGCAAGGACAGGGGTGCCACCGGGAAGGTCCTCAGGGCCCTTCCCCGGGAGCAGCGTGTCGTCGTCGAGGGCGTCAACCTCATCAAGAAGCACAAGAAGGCCAATCAGGCGGGCGGCCAGCAGGGTGAGGTCGTCACCCAGGAGGCTGCGATCCACGTGAGCAACGTGGCGATCGTCGAGGACGGCAAGGCCACGCGCGTCGGTTACCGCTTCGAGGAAGACGGAACCAAGGTTCGGATCTCCCGCCGCACCGGTAAGGACATCTGATGACGGTTACGACTGAAGCCCCCGCGCTGCCGCGCCTCAAGGAGAAGTACCGCTCCGAGATCATCCAGGGTCTGCGCGACGAGTTCGACATCAAGAACATCATGCAGGTCCCCGGCCTGACCAAGATCGTGGTCAACATGGGTGTCGGTGAGGCCGCGCGCGACGCGAAGCTGATCCAGGGCGCGATCGCAGACCTGTCGGCGATCACGGGCCAGAAGCCCAAGGTGAACCGGGCGAAGAACTCCATCGCGCAGTTCAAGCTGCGCGAGGGCCAGCCGATCGGCGCCAGCGTCACGCTGCGCGGCGACCGGATGTGGGAGTTCCTCGACCGCCTGCTCTCCCTGGCGCTGCCCCGCATCCGCGACTTCCGCGGGCTCTCCCCGAAGCAGTTCGACGGCCGTGGCAACTACACCTTCGGTCTGACCGAGCAGGTCATGTTCCACGAGGTCGACCCGGACAAGGTCGACCGCCAGCGCGGCATGGACATCACGGTCGTCACCACGGCGACCAACGACGACGAAGGCCGTAGCCTGCTCAAGCGGCTCGGCTTCCCGTTCAAGGAAGCCTAGGGGTGACGACGGATGGCTAAGAAGGCACTGATCGCGAAGGCGAACCGGAAGCAGAAGTTCGAGGTTCGCGCGTATACTCGTTGCTCGCGGTGCGGCCGCCCGCGCGCCGTCTTCCGGAAGTTCGGCCTGTGCCGCATCTGCTTCCGCGAGATGGCGCACCGGGGCGAGCTCCCGGGCATCACCAAGTCCAGCTGGTAGAGAGTCTCGAGCACGGAGGCCGAGGGGGTCGGCTGCCGCAGTGCGGTAGCGCCGGCGGCACGCTCACACCTGAGCCATAGCCGCACCCCCTCATCCGTGACTCCGGAATCGGGGCTTCTCTGACAGGCTGCCCCGCCGTGGCGACGCGGCGGGCTGCTCGAAGCGGACGGCGGGGCACCGTCGTCCGCGCATGCGACAACCAACCGACGGGGCACGGCGGCCGGAGCGATCCGGCGCGGTGCCCATGACCACGCCGCAGGTCCTAGAGGAACCTCCGCTTCAGCGGGGGAACAGGCTCAAAGGGAAAGTCTGTCCTTGGGGAAACCCCGGCGAGGAAGGGCCAATCGGCCATGACGATGACCGACCCGATCGCAGACATGCTCACGCGTCTGCGCAACGCGAATTCGGCGTATCACGACACCGTGACCATGCCGTATTCCAAGATCAAGGCGCACATCGCCGAGATCCTCCAGCAGGAGGGCTACGTCCAGGGCTGGCGCTCTGAGGACGCCACCGTCGGCCAGAGCCTCGTGGTGGACCTGAAGTACGGGCCCACGCGTGAGCGCTCCATCGCCGGCATCCGCCGCGTCTCAAAGCCGGGCCTGCGGGTCTACGCGAGGAAGGACAACCTTCCGCGCGTCCTGGGCGGCCTCGGCGTGGCCATCATTTCGACGTCCGGCGGCCTGATGACGGACAAGCAGGCCAAGAAGAACGGCGTGGGCGGCGAAGTCCTCGCCTACGTCTGGTAGAGGGAGAGATTTCAGCATGTCGCGTATTGGCCGACTGCCGATCTCGGTCCCGAAGGGCGTCGAAGTCTCGATTGACGGGCAAGACGTCAAAGTCACGGGGCCGAAGGGCGAACTGAGCCACACCGTCGCCGAGCCGATCACCATCGCGCAGGAGGACGGCCAGATCAAGGTGGCGCGTCCGGACGACAAGCCCGAGAACCGCTCGCTGCACGGCCTGACCCGTGCGCTGATCGCGAACCTGATCGAGGGCGTCTCCAACGGCTACAGCAAGACCCTCGAGATCCACGGCGTGGGCTACAGGGTCCAGGCCAGGGGCTCCAACCTGGAGTTCTCCCTGGGCTACAGCCACCCCGTCGTCGTCGAGCCGCCGGAGGGCATCAGCTTCCGGGTGGAGAAGCCGACCCAGCTCGTCGTCGAGGGCATCGACAAGCAGCTCGTGGGCCAGGTGGCCGCCAACATCCGGGGCCTGCGCAAGCCCGACCCGTACAAGGCCAAGGGCGTGCGCTACCAGGGTGAGTACATCCGCCGCAAGGCCGGAAAGGCTGGTAAGTAGGCATGGCGAAGAGCACGACGCTGGTCCGCAGGGGCACGGCTTCGCGCGCGGCTTCCCGTGCGCGGCGGCACCTGCGGGTCCGCAAGAAGATCTCGGGTACCTCCGTGCGTCCGCGCCTGGTCGTCACCCGCTCCTCCAAGCACATGGTCGCCCAGATCGTGGACGACACCAAGGGCATGACCCTGGTGTCGGCCTCCACGATGGACGCGAGCATCCGTGGCGGCGAGGGCA
Source organism: Spinactinospora alkalitolerans (assembly GCF_013408795.1). Lineage (NCBI taxonomy): Bacteria > Bacillati > Actinomycetota > Actinomycetes > Streptosporangiales > Nocardiopsidaceae > Spinactinospora > Spinactinospora alkalitolerans. The sequence continues at coordinate 5,509,994 of NZ_JACCCC010000001.1, read as the reverse complement.
AGAAGACCGAGAAGTCGCAGAAGGCGGGCGAGCTGCTCGCGCAGCGCGCCAAGGACGCCGGCATCACGGCCGTCGTCTTCGACCGCGGCGGCTACCGGTACCACGGCCGCATCGCAGCGCTGGCCGACGGCGCGCGTGCCGGCGGGCTGGAGTTCTAAGATCATGACTCCTGCCAAGAGCATTTTCATCGACGGGAAGAGGAACCACTGATGGCTGCAGCTCCGCGGCGCGGCGCCGGTGGCGAGCGGCGTGACCGCCGTGACGATCGCCGCGGCGGCGCCGCAGACAAGGGTGTCTCCTACATCGAGCGCGTGGTGAAGATCAACCGCGTGGCCAAGGTCGTCAAGGGCGGCCGGCGCTTCAGCTTCACCGCCCTGGTCGTCGTCGGCGACGGCAACGGCATGGTCGGTGTCGGCTACGGCAAGGCCAAGGAAGTCCCCGCGGCGATCGCCAAGGGTGTCGAAGAGGCCAAGAAGAACTTCTTCAAGGTCCCCCGGGTCCAGGGCACCATCGTGCACCAGGTCCAGGGCGAGGACGCCGCCGGCGTCGTCCTCCTGCGTCCGGCCGCCCCCGGTACCGGTGTCATCGCCGGTGGCCCGGTGCGCGCCGTGCTGGAGTGCGCCGGCATCCACGACGTCCTCAGCAAGTCGCTCGGATCGGCCAACCCGATCAACATCGTGCACGCGACGGTCGCGGCCCTCAAGGGCCTGAGCCGTCCGGAAGAGATCGCGGCCCGCCGCGGCCTGCCGATCGAGGACGTCGCTCCGGCCGCCATGCTGCGTGCCCGCGCGGAAGCGAAGGCGGGGGCCTGAGACCATGGCGAATCTGAAGATCACGCAGGTCCGCTCCAAGATCGGCGGCAAGCAGAAGCAGCGTGACAGCCTGCAGGCGCTGGGTCTTGGACGGATCGGCAAGTCCGTTGTCCGTGCAGACCGTCCCGAGGTTCGCGGCCAGATCAACATCGTTGCGCACCTCGTCACTGTCGAGGAGGTCGGCGAATGAACGACTACTCCCCCGACGAGCTGCTCAAGCTCCACCACCTGCGTCCGGCCCCCGGCTCCAACAAGGCCAAGATCCGCAAGGGTCGCGGCGAGGCGTCCAAGGGCAAGACCGCCGGTCGTGGTACCAAGGGCACGAAGGCTCGTTCCACCGTTCCCGTCGGCTTCGAGGGTGGCCAGATGCCCCTCATCCGCCGGGTCCCGAAGCTCAAGGGCTTCAGCAACGCCAGGTTCAAGACGACCTACCAGGTCGTCAACCTGGACAAGCTCGGCGAGCTCTACCCCGAGGGCGGCGAGGTCACCGTTGAGGGCCTGGTCGCCAAGGGCGCGGTTCGCAAGAACCAGCTCGTGAAGGTGCTCGGCACCGGCGAGATCTCGGTGGCCGTCCAGGTGAGCGCGAACGCGTTCTCCACCTCGGCCAAGGAGAAGATCGCAGCGGCCGGTGGCAGCACGACCGAGCTGTAGGAACACTCCTATTCGCTGTGTTCACGGGGCGTCTGCTGGGAACACCCACGAGATTGGGGAACCAGCGGGCGCCCCTGTGCGCTTTACTGGGTGGGGTGCGATCCGGCCGGAGGCCGCACAGATTGTGTGCCCTCGGTCACGCACCACCCGACCGATGGCTGTTAAAGTGCCATCTGCTTAACCGCTCAACCCGACTTCCGGGTCCAGGGCCCGACCGGCTCTGGGCTGACGCTCACGACGATCCAGGATCGGCCGCGATGTCTCGAATCGGTTCCGCCGCCGAAGCCTCGCAGGAGGAGACGTGCTAGGTGCGTTCGTCCGTGCGTTCCGCACGCCTGACCTGCGTAACAAGCTGCTGTTTACGCTGTTCATCCTGACCATTTTCCGGCTCGGGTCGGTGATCCCGGCTCCGGGCATCAACTCCGCGGCCATCAAGGACCAGATGGAGGCGGTCCAGGCCGCCGACACGTCCGGTGTGTACGCGCTCGTCAACCTGTTCAGCGGCGGCGCACTGCTGCAGCTCGCCGTGTTCGCGCTGGGCGTCATGCCCTACATCACCGCGAGCATCATCCTGAACCTGCTCACGGTGGTCATCCCGCGGCTCGAGGCGCTGAAGAAGGAGGGCCAGGCGGGGCAGACCAAGATCACGCAGTACACGCGCTACCTGACGGTCGCCCTCGCGGTCCTCCAGTCGACCAGCATCATCGCCATGGCGCGCACCGGGCAGCTGTTCCAGGGCGCGATCCCGGTCTCGTCCTACATGCCCAACCAGGACCTGCTGACCCTCGTCACGATCGTCTTCGTGATGACCGCCGGCACCTGCGTCATCATGTGGTTCGGCGAGCTCATCACCGAGCGCGGCGTCGGCAACGGCATGTCGCTGCTGATCTTCACCCAGATCATCGCGATGTTCCCGTCCTCCATGATGCGCATCTGGGAGGAGCAGGGCCCCTGGATCTTCTCGATCATCTGCGTGGCCGGCCTGGTGCTCATCGCCGGCGTGGTCTTCGTCGAGCAGGCCCAGCGCCGCATCCCGGTGCAGTACGCCAAGCGCATGGTGGGCCGGCGGATGTACGGGGGCAGCTCCACCTACATCCCGCTGAAGGTCAACCAGGCCGGTGTCATCCCGGTCATCTTCGCCTCCTCGCTGCTGTACCTGCCGCAGTTGGCGATCGGCCTGCTGGGCCAGGACTCCGGCAACCCGGTGGTGAGCTTCCTCTCCACCTACTTCAACCCCACGGGTACGCACCCGGTCTACATGGCCACGTTCTTCGCCCTCATCGTCGGGTTCGCCTTCTTCTACGTGGCCATCACCTTCAACCCCACTGAAGTCGCCGACAACATGAAGAAGTACGGTGGTTTCATCCCGGGCATCCGTCCGGGGCGTCCGACCGCCGAGTACCTCGACTACGTGCTGACTCGGCTGACGACCCCCGGCGCGCTCTACCTGGGTGTGATCGCTCTACTGCCGATGCTGGCGCTCGGAGCCTCCGGTGCGTCGCAGAACTTCCCGTTCGGCGGGACGAGCATCCTGATCATGGTCGGTGTCGGGCTGGACACGGTGAAGCAGATCGAGAGTCACCTCCAGCAGAGGAACTACGAAGGTTTTCTGCGATAGTGCGTGCCGTATTGGTGGGACCCCCGGGGGCCGGTAAAGGCACCCAGGCCCAAATCTTGGCGTCAGAGTTGTCGATTCCGAAGGTGTCCACCGGTGACATCTTCCGTGCCAACGTCAGCGGTGGCACAGAGCTGGGTAAGCGGGCCAAGGCCTACATGGACCGCGGTGACCTCGTCCCCGACGAGGTCACCAACGCGATGGTCCGGGACCGCCTGGCGGAGGACGACGCGCAGGGCGGTTTCCTGCTCGACGGCTTCCCGCGCAACGTCGCGCAGGCCGAGACCCTCAACAAGATGCTCGACGACATGGGCCGGCGCCTCGACGTGGTGCTGGAGCTCAAGGTCGATGAGGAAGAGGTCGTGAAGCGGCTCTCGGGCCGCCGGACCTGCCGCAACTGCGGCCACGTCCAGCACGTGGTGTTCGACCCGCCCAAGACCGAGGGCGTCTGCGACGTCTGCGGCGGCGAGCTGTTCCAGCGTGACGACGACCGGGAGGAGACGATCCGGCACCGCCTGGACGTCTACCGGGAGCAGACCGCTCCGCTGGTGTCGTTCTACGCCGACGAGGGCCGCCTCGTGACGATCGAGGCCACCGGTTCGGTCGAGGAAGTCACGGAGCGGGCGCTGGCCGCCCTCCGAGCCGACTGATGTTTCGTAAGAGGCGGAGCACGGTGCAGCTCAAGACGGCGGCCGAGATCGCGAAGATGAGGGAGGCGGGCCGGATCGTGGCCCGCACCCTCGACTCCCTGCGCGCGGCGGTGCGCCCCGGCGTGACGACGCTGGACCTCGACGCCATCGCCGAGCGCAGCATCCGCGACGCCGGGGCCGTGCCCTCCTTCAAGGGCTACCACGGCTTTCCCGGGTCGATCTGCGCCTCGGTGAACGAGGAGGTCGTGCACGGGATCCCGCGCGACACCAAGGTGCTGGGCGAGGGCGACCTGATCTCCATCGACTGCGGCGCCATCCTCGACGGCTGGCACGGCGACTCCGCGATCACGGTCGCGGTCGGCGAGGTCTCCGAGGCCGAGCGCACCGCGATGGAGGTGTGCGAGGAGGCGATGTGGCGGGGCGTCGCCGCGATGCGCCCGGGCAACCACCTCGGCGACATCGGGCACGCCATCGGCGGCTACATCGACTCCCGCGGCCGCTACGGCAACGTGCAGGAGTACGGCGGCCACGGCATCGGCACCGAGATGCACATGGACCCGCACGTCCTCAACTACGGCAGGCCCGGAGAGGGCATGAAGCTGGTCGAGGGCATGTGCCTGGCCATCGAGCCGATGGTCAACCTCGGCACCCGGCGCGTGGTCCAGTTGGACGACGGCTGGACCGTCGTCACCCGCGACGCCAGGCGGTCGACGCACTTCGAGCACTCGGTCGCGATCACGGCCGACGGCCCGCTGGTGCTCACCGCCCGCGAGGAGAACCGGAGCAGGCTCGCCGACCTGGGCTTCCCCGACCCGGGCTTCGAGTAGCGCCGGTCGGGACGCGTTCCCACGGGGGCTTTCGAGGAGTCCATCGCCACTAAGCTGTCCTTCGACGGGCGCTCGATGAGGGTGGTGTGTGACCGTGTCCGAGTTCTCCCCTGAGGTCAGGGCCTCCGACGCCGACCGCGACCGCGTCGCCAAGCTCCTTCAGGACCACTTCGCCCACGGGCGTCTCGACAGCGACGAGTTCAACGGCCGGCTCGAAACCGCCTACCACGCCCGGACGCTGGCGGAGCTGTCCCGCCTCACCGAGGACCTCCCCGAACGCGATCTCGCCGACCTGCCCCGCCCGGCCGCCCGGCGGCCGGAGCGCGGGGGGAGCGGGGGAATGCTGAGCGACCCCGCGTTGTTGATCCCGTGGCTGGTCTGGGGCTGCGCCAACACCCTCTGCCTGGCCATCTGGCTGGTCCTCTTCCTCAGCGGCGGCGGCACCTCCTACCCGTGGTTCCTGTGGGTGGCCGGCCCCTGGGGGATCGTGCTGCTCTTCATCACGATCGGGGTCGTCGCGATCAGGCGCGGCGACTCGCGGGCGTAGCTCTCGAGCGGCGCGGCGTCAACAGCACTCGTCCGGAGACGGTAGACTTGAGAAGCCCACACGAGGGCTGTTGGGTCGATCACGGTCACACTGCCTCTATTCGCGCCTGTTCGTCGCGTTCGCGTATGCTAATGCAGTTGACCTGAACTTTTCAGTGTTTGATTTCGCAACCGGGAGCGGTTTTCCACTCGGAAGGATCCGTCTCCCGTGTTCCCCGCGCACGCGCGGGGGTGATTCAGAAGCGTGGAGGACATGGCAAAGAAAGACGGCGCCATCGAGATCGAGGGCTCCGTTATCGAGTCCCTACCCAACGCTATGTTCCGAGTGGAGCTCGACAACGGGCATAAGGTCCTTGCCCACATCAGCGGCAAGATGCGCATGCACTACATCCGCATCCTTCCCGACGACCGCGTCGTCGTGGAGCTGAGCCCGTACGACCTCACGCGCGGGCGCATCGTTTATCGCTACAAGTAGCCCCACCACTCGCGGCCGGCCCTCGGGACGGTCCGGTGGTGCCATGAGTCCGGAGCCACCATGAAGGTCAAGCCGAGCGTCAAGAAGATCTGCGCGAAGTGCCGAGTGATCCGCCGCAACGGCCGGATCATGGTCATCTGCTCTGACCCGCGGCACAAGCAGCGTCAGGGCTAGTCCAGCTTCTTGACGGTTGCCCGTCGCGCGGCCGCTCCCGCGGGCCCGCGCGGCATTCGTTTTCAATCCCGTTCCGATTCCCTGGGCGCGACAGCCGAGGGGAGAACCCCCGGTCGGAGGCCGGGGCCTCGTCGATTGGGCGACGAGAGGAAGGCGACGGGACAGACCTCCGCACAAGTACGAAGGAGATCGCCCAGATGGCACGCCTCGCCGGCGTCGACCTCCCCCGCGAGAAGCGGGTGGAGATCGCTCTCACCTACGTTTTCGGGATCGGCCGCACCCGCGCCGTCGAGACCCTCCAGAACACCGGGGTCAGCCCCGACACCCGCGTCCACCAGTTGAGCGACGACGACCTGGTCAAGCTCCGCGACTGGATCGACGCCAACTACCGGGTCGAGGGCGACCTCCGCCGCGAGGTGGCCGCCGACATCCGCCGCAAGATGGAGATCGGCAGCTACCAGGGCATCCGGCACCGCCGGGGCCTTCCCGTGCACGGTCAGCGCACGCAGACCAACGCGCGCACCCGCAAGGGCAAGAAGAAGACCGTGGCCGGCAAGAAGAAGGTCGGCAAGAAGTAGTCCGTCCGGACGCAACCGCTCGTGTCCGGCAGAAGTCAACGGACCGATGATCTTGGGAGTTTTCAGGAATGCCGCCTAAGGGCCGTCAGGGCGCCGCGCGTAAGGTGCGCCGCAAGGAAAAGAAGAACATTGTCCACGGGCACGCTCACATCAAGAGCACGTTCAACAACACGATCGTGAGCATCACCGACCCGACCGGTGCGGTGATCTCGTGGGCGAGCTCCGGGCAGGTCGGGTTCAAGGGTTCGCGCAAGTCGACCCCGTTCGCCGCGCAGATGGCCGCCGAGGCCGCCGCGCGCCGCGCCCAGGAGCACGGTGTGCGCAAGGTCGACGTCTTCGTCAAGGGCCCCGGCTCCGGCCGCGAGACCGCCATCCGCTCGCTCCAGGCCACCGGCCTGGAGGTGGGCTCCATCCAGGACGTCACGCCGGTTCCGCACAACGGCTGCCGTCCGCCGAAGCGTCGCCGCGTCTGAGTCCGGGTACATACCCATCTGACTCTTCGCAGCACTGCTCCCGCGGGCCGGTCCCGACGGCCCGGCCCGCGGGGAGCGGGTAAGGGGCCCCGCGACCGCGGGGCCGTCCAGTGACCGTCAAATAGCGGGCGGTCGTGGGAAAGGAAACACGGATCATGCTGATCGCTCAGCGTCCAACTCTGACCGAGGAGTCGATCTCCGAGTTCCGGTCCAAGTTCGTCATCGAACCGCTGGAGCCGGGCTTCGGTTACACGATCGGCAACTCGCTGCGCCGAACCCTGCTGTCCTCCATCCCCGGTGCCGCTGTCACCAGCATCCGCATCGAGGGCGTCGAGCACGAGTTCACCACCGTGCCCGGGGTCAAGGAGGACGTCACCGAGATCATCCTGAACCTCAAGGGCCTCGTCGTCAGCTCCGAGCACGACGAGCCGGTTCTGATGTACCTGCGCAAGCAGGGCCCGGGGGTCGTCACGGCGGCCGACATCGCTCCGCCGGCCGGTGTCGAGGTGCACAACCCCGACCTGCACATCGCGACCCTGAACAGCAAGGGCAAGCTGGAGATGGAGCTGACGGTCGAGCGCGGTCGCGGTTACGTCTCGGCGACGCAGAACAAGCAGCCGGGGCAGGAGATCGGGCGCATCCCGATCGACTCGATCTACTCGCCGGTGCTGCGGGTCACCTACAAGGTCGAGGCGACCCGTGTCGAGCAGCGGACCGACTTCGACCGGCTCATCCTGGACGTCGAGACCAAGCCCTCCATCCGCGCGCGCGACGCGGTGGCGAGCGCCGGCAAGACCCTGGTCGAGCTGTTCGGTCTGGCCCGCGAGCTCAACGTCGACGCCGAGGGCATCGACATGGGCCCGTCCCCGACGGACGCCGCCCTGGCCGCGGACCTGGCCCTGCCGATCGAGGACCTGAACCTCACGGTCCGTTCCTACAACTGCCTCAAGCGCGAGGGCATCCACAGCGTGGGTGAACTCGTCGCCCGCTCCGAGCAGGACCTCCTCGATATAAGGAATTTCGGCGCGAAGTCCATCGAAGAGGTCAAGCAGAAGCTGATCGACATGGGGCTGTCGCTGAAGGACTCCCCGCCCGGATTCGACCCCACCAGCGCGGCCGACTCCTACGGTTCCGACGAGGACGACCAGTCCTACGTCGAGACCGAGCAGTACTAAGAGGCGGCGCGGGCCGGAAACGGGTCGAACGACCGGCCCGCGCCCCCTCTCACGATCGCCCCAGGTCCACGGCCGAGTGAGGACCGAGGACCCGCACCACTAGGAGAACGACACCATGCCCACGCCAACGAAGGGGCCTCGCCTGGGTTCCGGCCCGGCTCATGAGCGGCTCATGCTGGCGAACCTGGCGACCTCGCTGTTCCAGCACGGTCGCATCAAGACCACGGAGGCCAAGGCCAAGCGCCTGCGTCCGTACGCGGAGAAGCTCATCACGCTGGGCAAGCGCGGCGACCTGCACGCGCGTCGGCTGGTGCTGAGCAAGATCGCCGACAAGAGCGTCGTCCACGAGCTCTTCACGGAGATCGGCCCGCGCTACGAGAACCGCAACGGCGGCTACCTCCGCATCACCAAGATCGGTCCGCGCAAGGGCGACAACGCGCCCATGGCCGTGATCGAGCTGGTCGAGGCGCTGCCGACCGGCGCGGCGAGCACCCGCAAGGCCGCCCCCGCGGAGACGGCCCCGGCCGCCGCCGCGTCCGGCGACCAGGGCGCCGAGGAGACTCCGGCCGCGGCCGAGGCCGGCAAGCAGCCGGCGGAGGGCAGCACCTCCGAGCAGACGGCTCAGTCGGATGAGACCTCGCAGGCCGAGGGTGAGCCCGCGTCCGAGGACAAGACCGAGGACAAGACCGAGGAGAAGTAAGGACCGCGCGTCCTTGCCCCTCGAACATCGGCTGCCCGGTTCCCGCAAGGGAGCCGGGCATTCGTCATGATCGGGGGCCGGGATACCGGGGGATCGAGGGATCGAGGAGCAGATGAGCGACGAGGGGCTGGTCCGGCTGCGACTGGACGTCTCCTACGACGGCACGGACTTCTCCGGCTGGGCCGAGCAGCCGGGGCGGCGCACGGTGCAGGGCGAGCTCCAGGCCGCGCTGGCGCGCGTGCTGCGGCTGTCAGAGGCCCGGCTGACCGTGGCCGGCCGGACGGACGCCGGCGTGCACGCCAGGGGCCAGGTGGCGCACCTGGACGTCGAGGAGGGGCTGTGGGCGGCCGAGGGGGAGCGGCTGCTGCGCAGGCTCGCCGGAGTGCTGCCCCCCGACGTCCGGGTGCGCGCGGTGCGCCCGGCCCCCGAAGGCTTCGACGCGCGCTTCTCCCCGCTGTTCCGCCGCTACGTCTACCGGGTGAGCGACGCGCCCGGCGGGGTCGAGCCGCTGCGCCGCCGCGACGTGCTCTGGCACCGGCGGGAGCTCGACCCGGACCGGATGAACGCCGCGGCGGCCAGGCTGGTCGGCGAGCACGACTTCGCGGCGTTCTGCCGCAGGCGCGAGGGGGCGACCACGATCCGGGAGCTGCTGCGCCTGGAGTGGATCAGGGAGGGCGAGCACCTCTACGCCGGCACCGTGCAGGCCGACGCGTTCTGCCACAACATGGTCCGCGCCCTGGTCGGGGCCCTGCTCGCGGTCGGTGACGGCCGCCGCGGCCCGGACTGGCCGCGCGAGGTCCTCTTCGCGGGGGTGCGCGACTCCGCGGTCCACGTGGTCCCGCCCCACGGCCTGAGCCTGGAGGAGATCCGCTACCCTCCCGACGCCGAACTGGCCGAACGCGCCCGCTCCACTCGAAGAGTCCGCACCCTCCCGGGCACGTGACCGGTCGGGTTCATGCCTGGTCTGGCCCCGGCGGGTTGTAAGGCCTGGTCCTCGCTCGGAGCGGCGTGCCCGCCTCAAGCGGCGCCCATTCCAAGTGGCGCGCCCACCCCAGGAGGTGCGCCCGCCCCAGAGGGTCGTGAAGGCCCGCTCCAGGGGGTCGTGAAGGCCGGCCCCAGGAGGGATGGCGTGCGGGTGGGCGATGCTCTCGCGTGGCCGAAGGCCCGTGGACGCAAAATCGCCCACCCGCGCGCGAAGCGCACGCCGACACCATGGGTACAGGCCGACACCGCGGTTTCGACCCGGCGCACAGAGTGGCGGTGTGCGTTCAGTCTTTGGGTGGGGGTTCAAACTCCTGTGGCCGGTGTCTCACGCCCTCGGTGGCCGAGGCGAGCGGGCACGGCGGCCCGTTTCTTCACCGCGCGCCGAAACCGCGGTCGCGTCCTGGCGCCCACGGTGGCGGCGTGGGCGGCGCGGCGCCGGGGCGATCCCTTGATGGGCCTTCGGCCGCGCGAGAGGATCGCCCGGTCACCGCGGATCCCTCCTTGGGCTGGGGCTTCACGACCCCCTGGGGCCGGGGGCGGCGCGTACTGTCGTCCGGTCACCGCGGGTCCCAGTTGCGGCCGGGATCGCATCAAGCCTCCCTGTGGCCGGGGAGGCTCAGGACCGCCCGGACACGGCGCCGCCCCGGTGCCTTTCGGTACCGGGGCGGCGTGTCCGCCGCGGGGTCAGCCGGTCGCGCGTTCGCCCAGGGGGACGAGTGGCACGTTGACGAACTCCTCGCTGATGGCGGCCAGCTCCGGGGTCTCGCCCTCCGGTAGGCGGCCGTCGCTGTTGGCGGCGAGGGTGAAGACGAGGTAGCGCCCCCAGGACGCCCCGGTGGCGTGCCCCCCGGCGATGTCGAGGCGCTCGGCGCCGCTGTCCTCCTTGCCGGGCAGGCCGGCGAACCACTGCGTGGCCGCGAGGTCCTGCCCCTCCTGGGCGGCCCCGGCCTGGTCGGCGTCGGCCATCGCCGCCACGCCGACGGTCACCGCGCGGGAACCGTCCTCGTTGACGTAGGACGCCCGCACGATCTGGCGGCACCCGTTGTCGTTGAGCACCTGGCCGTAGTCGCCGTGCGCGGCGGTCTCGCACTTGTCGGTGTCGTCGGTCTGGACCTGGGTGAACGTCTCCCCGGCCACCTCGATGCTCTGCACGGAGAACAGTTCGTCGATCCCCAGGGGCTCGGAGTCGGTGGACTCGTCGGAGACCTTCGCGACGTCGTACTCGGAGGCCGCCAGGCCCGCGTCGGGGCCGGAGCCCGTCGCGAAGAAGAACGCGCCGCCGCCACCGAGGAGCAGCAGGACCGCGAAGCCCGCCGCCAGCAGCAGCGTCCTGGTGCGGCCGCTCCGGCGGGGACGATCGTCGTAGTCGTCGTAGCCCGACAGGTCGATCTCCGCGGTGCTGTTGTCACCGCCGCCGCCGCCACCGCCGCCACCGCCGCCACCACCGCGCGGTGCCTCGTCCCGGAACATCGGGCGGCCGCCGAAGACGTCCGCCACGGGCGGGACCGCCTGGGTGGCGCCGACCGGTTCGCCGCCCACGGGCGGGATGGCCTGCGTCGCGCCGTCATCGGGCACCGCGTTGATGTGCTGGGTGGATTCCGCGGCGTCCGAGGGGAACGCCGGCTCGGCCCCCGGCGCCTCGGGCGCGCCGCCGTTCGGGGGGATGAGCCTGCCCTGCAGCGGGGGGTGCCCGGGTGCCTGGCCGTGCCAGGCGGGGCGCTGCTGGGGTTGCTGCGGGCCCGGCTGCTGGGGGCCGGGTTGCTGGGGGCCGGATTGGGGGCCGGGTTGCTGCGGGCCGGATTGGGGGCCTGGCATGGGGTGCTGTCCGCCGGTGGGCGGGTTGGCGCCGGGGGGTGGCCCCTGCGGTGGTCCTTGCGGAGGCTGCTGCGCGCCCGTGGGCGGCCCCTGCCGGGGTCGCTGCTGGGGGGCGGGGCCCTGCGGTCCGCGGGGGCCCGGTTGACCCTGTGGTCCCGGCTGCGGTGGCTGCTGCGGGCCCGAGGCCGGTCCGGGGCCGGCGAGGGCCGGGAGTCCGGCGCCGGGCGGACGGCCGGGCTGCTGCGGGCCCTGCGGCGGTCGAGGTGCCCCCTGTGGCGGCTGAGGCGGCCTCTGCGGGCCGGAGGCGCCGGGGCCTCCCATCGGGGCGCCCGTACCCGGATGGGGCTGCTGCGCGCCCGTGGGCGGCCCCTGCGGCGGACGCGGCGCGCCGGGGGCCTGCGGTCCCTGCTGTTCCGGGAAGCCCTGCTGCGGCGGTTGCCCGGGTGCTCGGCCGTGCCAGGCGGGGCGCTGCTGGGGTTGCTGCGGGCCCGGCTGCTGGGGGCCGGGTTGCTGGGGGCCGGATTGGGGGCCGGGTTGCTGCGGGCCGGATTGGGGGCCTGGCATGGGGTGCTGTCCGCCGGTGGGCGGGTTGGCGCCGGGGGGTGGCCCCTGCGGTGGTCCTTGCGGAGGCTGCTGCGCGCCCGTGGGCGGCCCCTGCCGGGGTCGCTGCTGGGGGGCGGGGCCCTGCGGTCCGCGGGGGCCCGGTTGACCCTGTGGTCCCGGCTGCGGTGGCTGCTGCGGACCCGGGGCGGAGCCGGGGGGCGGGCCCTGCGGAGGGCGCTGCGCGCCCGAAGGGGCGTTCCACCCGCCGCCGCCCTGCCGGGGACCCGACGGCGCGGGGGGCGGGGAATCGGGCTGGAGCACATCGCCCCAGGGAGGGACGCCCTGCTGCTGAGGAGTCGGCCGCGGAGCCCGCGCGGTCTCCTCCGCCGACTCCTGGTTCGCGGGCGCTGGAGGCTGCTGCGGCTGCCCGGTCTGGCCGGGGCCGCCGTCGTGTGGCTCGTTCGGATGCGGTGCGATGGGAGAACTCCGGAGGCTGTCCTTGGGCGGCAGTTGCGATTCTCCTGCGAGTCCCCTCCGGCCGGGGCGGTCCGCCGGTTCCGGGAAGAACCGGTCCGCGCCCCTGGGAGAGGGCGGCAGGTCGTCCGGGGAGGCCGGGGACGGGGGAGAAGGCGATCGATCGGGCGCTGCCCTGGTTCCCCGCGATCGTCCTTCGGTCCGTTGCCTCCGTGGGGGGCGCTCGGGACCGTTGTCCCGGTGCCGACTCCGTGGGGGGTCGCCGGGCTCCGGGGGTGCGCCGTCCTCGTGCTCGGGCGGCGGCGGGACCGCTTGCCCCGGCACGCGGGCTCCGACCGCGTACGGCGGCGGTGGCAGCGTGAACAGCGGCCAGTCGGCGCCGTCGAAGTCTTCCACGTCACGGGTCACGGTGCTTCCTCGACGTCGTCGTGCCGGACGAGACCCGAAAGGGGCTCACCGGACCGCCGGCCCGGACCACCCGGCCCGCGTGGCACGGCGATGAACACGCGCTATGCTTCCAGTCGGACTCTAGCGCCCGGCTTGCCGAAAGTGGGAGGCATGACGCCGATCTCCTCCCTTCCGGGTGCGGTGAACCCTTTGCGACTCTAGCGTCCGGTTCGCCGTGATCGGGAGGGTGTGAGGGCAATCTCCTGATCTCTCACCTCCGGGCCCGGTGATCCCTTACCGCGGCGGCGATGCAGGTCCGGCCCGCGCCGTCGTCTCCGGGCCGTATCGGTGATATGGCCGAAGCACTCGCACGACAAGGCATAATGAGAGTGGAGTAATCACGGATCGCGGTGCGACCGCCGGTCGGCCCATGGCGCCGAGCAGTATGATCATGGGCCGTTTTGACCTGTGGCGCATTCGGTCGATATGATTCTCCGTCGTTGTGCGTTGAGTTTGCCGTGGGCTCCCATATCTTCTCATTGGGTGCCGACCACGCATCACCGTCTGCGCACCCAACCACCGGGCGAGCCCACGCAACGGGCGGCCCGGTCCAGTAATACGAGTTCCCCATCTCCGTCCGCGGGGATGGACCCCGCCGACTGAGACGAAGGCTTACGATCGTGCGCACATTCAGCCCTAAGCCCAGCGATGTCCAGCGTCAGTGGCACGTCATCGACGCCAGCGATGTCGTCCTCGGGCGGCTGGCCAGCCACGTCGCCACGCTGCTCCGAGGCAAGAACAAGCCGTACTACGCGCCCCACATCGACACCGGCGACTTCGTGATCGTCGTGAATGCCGACAAGGTGGCGCTGACCGGCAAGAAGCTGGAGCAGAAGCGGGCCTACCGGCACTCCGGTTACCCCGGCGGTCTGCGTTCCGTCGCCTACAGCGAGTTGATCGCCAAGAACCCCGAGCGGGCCATCGAGAAGGCCGTGAAGGGCATGCTGCCGAAGAACTCCCTTGGCCGCCAGATGGCCAAGAAGCTCAAGGTGTACGCCGGCCCGGAGCACCCGCACCAGGCCCAGCAGCCGGTGCCGTTCGAAATCACCAAGATCGAGCAGCCGGCCTAGGCGTTCGCGAGACTGAAGGAAGTACGAGGAGAACCGTGGTCGAGCCCACCGGTATCGAAGACGTCGCCACCCAGGACTTCGAGGACAATCCCGAAGAGTTCCCGGCTGAGTACACCAGCGAGACGCCGGACGCGCCCGGCGGAGGGTACGTCCCCACTGCCGCCGGCCCCGGTGCGGGCACCGGCCGCCGCAAGAAGGCCATCGCCCGTGTCCGGATCACCCCTGGTGCCGGTGAGTGGAAGATCAACGGCAAGCCGCTCGAGGACTACTTCCCGGACAAGGTCCACCAGCAGCTGATCAAGGAGCCGCTGGTCGCCCTGGGTTTCGAGGAGGCCTACGACGTCTTCGCGCGTCTGCACGGCGGCGGCCCCAGCGGCCAGGCCGGTGCGCTGCGCCACGGCCTGGCCCGCGCGCTGGCCGGCCTGGACGTCGAGAACAACCGTCCGACCCTGAAGAAGGCCGGCTACCTCACCCGTGACGACCGCGAGGTCGAGCGGAAGAAGGCCGGTCTCAAGAAGGCCCGCAAGGCCCCGCAGTACTCCAAGCGGTAAGCGGAGCGTCCGCTCCACCGCCTGGCTTCGCCGGCCGATGCGCATCGGCCCGCGGCTACGGCCCGCCGGCCACCCGTTCGACCCGAACGGGTGGCCAGTGCGGGCCATCGCTGTTTTCGGTGCTGACCGCACCGCTTTCCCGGGGTGTACTCGTCTTCCGGGCACATCCGCGTCGGTTCCGCACCGCCTGGTCCCGTGCCCGGCCGTTGCGGTCCCGTTGTTGCTGTCTCCCTGGCCGCTGCTGTTGGGCTTGGCCGGTTTTCCGCTGAAACTCAAAGGGGCGATTGATTCGTGGCTCGGCTGTTTGGTACTGACGGAGTCCGGGGGGTCGCCGGGCGCGACCTCACCGCCTCACTGGCACTGGACCTCTCCATCGCAGCGGCGCAGGTGCTGGCCGACGACGACGAGCGCGTCGGCCCGCGCCCGCTGGCGGTCGTCGGCCGCGATCCGCGTGCGTCCGGCGAATTCCTGGAGGCCGCCGTGGTCGCGGGTCTGGCCAGCGCCGGTGTCGACGCGGTCCGGCTCGGGGTGCTGCCCACCCCGGCCGTCGCCCACCTCACCGACGAAATGGGCGCGGACTTCGGCGTGATGCTCTCGGCCAGCCACAACCCGGCGCCGGACAACGGCATCAAGTTCTTCGCCAGGGGCGGGCACAAGCTGCCCGACGCGGTGGAGGACGAGATCGAGTCGCGGCTCGGCCAGCCCACCGCGCACGCCGTGGGCGCCGACGTCGGCCGCGTGAGCGAGGCGACCGACGGAGCCGAGCGCTACGTCCGGCACGTGGTGGCGTCGCTGCCGCAGCGCCTGGACGGCCTCAAGGTCGTCGTGGACTGCGCCAACGGCGCGGCCCACGAGGTGGCCCCCGAGGCGCTGCGCCGCGCCGGCGCCGAGGTCGTCGCGATCGGGGACCAGCCCAACGGCCTCAACATCAACGAGGGGTGCGGCTCCACCCACCTGGACGCGCTGCGGGACGCCGTGCGCGAGCACGGCGCCGACGCCGGCCTCGCCCACGACGGCGACGCCGACCGCTGCCTCGCCGTGGCCGCCGACGGCAGCGTCGTCGACGGCGACCAGATCCTCTCCGTCCTGGCCCTGGAGCTGCAGGAGTCGGGCCACCTCGCCGACGACACGCTGGTCGTGACCGTGATGTCCAACCTGGGCCTGAAACTGGCCATGAAGCAGGCCGGCATCAAGGTCGTCGAGACCCCGGTGGGCGACCGCTACGTGCTGGAGGCGATGCGCGCCGGCTCCTACTCGCTGGGCGGCGAGCAGTCCGGGCACGTGGTGCTGCTGGAGCACGCGAGCACCGGCGACGGCCTGCTGACCGGCCTGCACCTGCTCGCGGCGGTGAGCCGGCGCGGTCTGGCGCTGTCCGAGCTGGCCAAGACCATGACGCGGCTGCCGCAGGTCCTGGTGAACGTGCGCGGAGTGGACAAGAGCCGCGCGAAGACCTCCGTCGAGATCGCCGAGGCGGTATCCGCGGCGGAGGCGGACCTGGGCGACTCCGGCCGGGTGCTGATCCGGCCGAGCGGCACCGAGCCGATGGTGCGCGTCATGGTGGAGGCGACCGCGGAGGCCCACGCCAGTGAGGTCGCCGATCGCCTGGCCGCCGTGGTGAAGAGCGCGCTGGGGTAGCCGGGCCGACGGCTCCGAGCGGCCTCCGCCGCCCGTGACGTGAGGAGGGGGCCGGGTCCGCGCGGACCCGGCCCCCTCCTCACATCGGTCGCGACTACTCCACTGTGACGCTCTTGGCGAGGTTGCGCGGCTGGTCCACGTCGTTGCCCTTGGCCAGCGCCAGCTCGCAGGCGAAGACCTGCAGCGGCACGGTCGCCACGATCGGCTGCAGCAGCGTCGGCACCGCGGGCAGCTCGACCAGTTCGTCGGCGAACGGCCGCACGGCGTCGTCGCCCTCCTCGGCGATCACGATGGTGCGGGCGCCCCGGGCGCGGATCTCCTGGATGTTGGAGACGATCTTGTCGTGCAGCACGCCGCGGCCCTCGCGGGACGGCACCACGACCACGACCGGCAGGCCGTCCTCGATCAGCGCGATCGGGCCGTGCTTGAGCTCGCCGGCGGCGAACGCCTCGGCGTGCATGTAGGCGAGCTCCTTGAGCTTGAGCGCGCCCTCCATGGCCACCGGGTAGCCCACGTGCCGGCCGAGGAACAGCACCGTCTCGGCGTCCTTGAGGGAGCGGGCGAGGCCGCGCACCGACTCGACCGTGTCGAGCACCTTCTCCACCTGCTCCGGCATGCGCGCCAACTGCTCGATGATCGCGTTGATCTCGTCACCGAACTTCAGGCTGCGCACCTGCGCCAGGTACAGGCCGATCAGGTAGCAGGCGACCAGTTGGGTCAGGAACGTCTTGGTGGCCGCGACGCCGACCTCGGGGCCGGCGTGGGTGTAGAGCACGCCGTCGGACTCGCGCGGGATCGTGGAGCCGTTGACGTTGCAGATGGCCAGCACCCTGGCGCGCTGCTCGCGGGCGTAGCGCACGGCCATCAGGGTGTCCATGCTCTCACCGGACTGCGAGATCGCGATGACCAGCGTCTGGCGGTTCAGGATCGGGTCGCGGTAGCGGAACTCGCTGGCGACCTCGGCCTCGCACGGGATGCGGCACCAGTGCTCGATCGAGTACTTGGCGATCAGCCCCGCGTGGTAGGAGGTGCCGCACGCGATGAGCACGATCTTCTCGATGTCGCGCAGGTCGGACGGTGCCAGGCGCATCTCGTCCAGGGTGAGGGTGCCGTCGACGCCGAGGCGGCCCAGGAGCGTGTCGGCCACCGCGCGCGGCTGCTCGACGATCTCCTTGAGCATGAAGTAGTCGTAGCCGCCCTTCTCGGCGGCCGAGGCGTCCCAGTCGACGTGGTACTCGCGCACCGGCACGGTGTTGCCGTCGTAGTCGGTGACGGTCACCGAGTCGCGGCGCAGTTCGACGACCTGGTCCTGGCCGAGCTCGACGGCGTCGCGGGTGTGGGCGATGAACGCGGCGACGTCGCTGGCGAGGAAGTTCTCGCCCTTCCCCCGGCCGACGACCAGCGGCGAGTTGCGGCGGGCCGCGACGACCAGGTCGGGGTTGTCCACCGACATGGCGACCAGGGTGAACGCGCCCTCCAGGCGGGTGCAGACCGACCGCATCGCCGCGGCGAGGTCGTGGTCGCCCCGGTTCTTGAGCTCGCTGCTCAGCAGGTGCGCCGTGACCTCGGTGTCGGTCTCGGAGCCGAACTTGCAGCCGAGCTCCTCCAGTTCCAGGCGGAGTGCGGCGAAGTTCTCGATGATGCCGTTGTGGATGACCGCCACCCGGTTGTCGTTGTCGACGTGGGGGTGGGCGTTGATGTCGGTGGGGGCACCGTGCGTGGCCCAACGGGTGTGCCCGATGCCGATGCCGTCGGCGGAGCGCGGGGTGTGCTCCAGCGCCGCACGGAGATTGGCGAGCTTGCCGGCCCGCTTCTCGGTCTCGAGCCTGCCGCCGTTCAGAACGGCGACGCCCGCGGAGTCGTATCCGCGGTACTCAAGCCTCGCGAGGCCGTCGACGACGACCTCCAGCGCCGGTTTCGGCCCGACGTAGCCAACGATTCCGCACATGAGCGTCAGCGTAACCAATGAATGGGGGTTCCCCGACCGTCCCGAGACTGGTCCATTCAGGATTTTCGCAGGTAGCGGTATAGACCAGATGGTAAAGAGCGGTCTGCTCCCGCACGTCACGGACACGGGGGGCCGTCGAGAGGTCCCCGGGGGTTCGGGCGTGTCCGCCGAAAAAAATCCTCGCCGGGCCGGCCGGGGCCGCAGAGGCGGCGACGACGCCGCCACGGCCACCGCGGAGGGCGGTTGGTCGGCCACTTCCGGCCCTCGTCTAGTGTGGGCAACCGTGTCACATCCGACGAAGAACGGCTTCTCGACGCCGTACGTGGAGCTCGACCGCCCGGCCTGGGCGGCGCTGCGCGCAGCGACGCCGCTGTCGCTGACAGAGGCGGAGCTGGAGATCCTGCGCGGGAGAGCCGACCCCACGTCGCTGGACGACGTCCGCGACATCTACCTGCCGCTGTCCCGGCTGCTGAACCTCTACGTCAAGGCGACGCGGCAGCGGCACGGCGCCGTCCGCAGCTTCCTCGGCGACACCGAGCGGCCCATGCCCTTCGTCATCGGCGTGGCCGGCAGTGTCGCGGTCGGCAAGTCCACCACCGCCCGGCTGCTGCGCACGCTGCTCGCCCAGTGGCCGGACCATCCCAACGTCGAGCTGGTGAGCACCGACAACTTCCTGCAGCCCAACGCGCTGCTGGAGGCCCGGGGGATCATGAACCGCAAGGGCTTCCCCGAGAGCTACGACCGGCGGGCGCTGGTGCGGTTCGTCTCGGAGATGAAGGCCGGCACCGCGCGCTACGACATCCCGATCTACTCCCACCTCGCCTACGACATCGTGCCCGGCGCCGTGCAGACCGTCCACCGGCCCGACATCCTCATCGTCGAGGGCATCAACGTGCTCCAGCCGCCGCCCGTCGGCCGGCTCGCCGTGGCCGACTTCTTCGACTTCTCCATCTACGTCGACGCCAAGGTCGAACACATCCGCTCGTGGTACCTGGACCGGTTCCTGGAGCTGCGCCGGACCGCGTTCGAGGATCCGCGCTCCTACTTCCACTCGATGGCCACGAGCGTCGACGAGGAGCAGGCCCGCGCGTTCGCCATGAACACGTGGCGCACCATCAACGAGGTCAACCTGGTCGAGAACATCGTGCCGACCCGGCCCAGGGCCACGCTCGTGCTGCACAAGGGCGAGGACCACCAGGTGCGTCGCGTGCGGCTGCGCAAGACCTGACCGGGGCCGCTCCGGTCGGCGGAGCGCCCCGCGGGGGTCAGGCCGGCCGGGAGCGGCGCCGCTCCACGTGGCCGGCCGGCGTCAGGCACTTGGCGAAGGGACCGGTGGCGGAGCGGAGGCGCTCCAGCGCGGGGTCCAGGTGGTCGCGGTGCCACAGCCCGGGACCGGAGGGGCCGGCTTCAGCGGTGTCGGTGAGTTCGGCGTAGGCCAGGCGCAGCGCGTGCAGTCGGCCGACGGCCTCGTGGTGCTCCCACCAGACCGGGCACCAGTCGGAGTCGGGGCCGATGTAGACCGGCACGAGGAAGTCGTCCACCCAGGCGACCAGCGCGGCCAGTTCGCTGCGGTAGGCGTCCCTGGACATGTTGAAGATGAACGGCGTCGCGGCCCCGGACTCCTCCTGCTCCTGCTGCGTGCCGGCGGCGAGGTCGGTGAGCTGCGTCTGCAGCCTGATGACGTCCGCGCCGAGCTTGTGCATGGCGTTCTGGAGGAGCGAGACCCGGTCGGTGAGGCCGGCATCGGCCGCGATGCGGTCGTCGGTGTAGGTCATGGGGAGGTTCCCGTGCTGCTGTTCGATGCCTGAAATCTGGTTTTTGGGACGGAGAAAGTAAATCAGGGCCGGAGGGGCGCCGGAATTCGACGCGGCGGGAAAGGAGAAACGGACTTTCCCCGACCGTACGCGACGTTCGCGTGGAGCGGCGCTGTGCCGCCCGCGCCTCGGCGGTCGCCGGGGGTTCGGCCAGGTCGACTGACATCGGTTGTCAGGTGGGATGCGGAGCATGGGTGGCGCCCGCCGGATGGGCGGCGGGCGCCGACGATGCGCACGATCCGACCGAAAGGCAGTGTCACCATGACCGCCACCGCAACCCTCGCCATGCTCAACCTCGACTGCGCGGACCCGAGCGCGCTCGCCGGGTTCTACGGCGCGGTCCTGGACTGGAAGGTGGTCCACAGCGAGGAGGAGTACGCGATGGTCTCGGGGGAGGGGACCTCGATCGGGTTCGGCCGGATCGAGGGCTACCGGCCGCCGGAGTGGCCGGACACCTCGGCCGCCAAGCGGTTCCACCTGGACATGCACGTGGACGACCTGGACGCGGCCGAGGAGAGGTGCGTCGCACTCGGCGCCACCAGGCCCGCCTTCCAGCCCGGGGGCGACCGGTGGCGGGTCCTGCTCGACCCGGCCGGCCACCCGTTCTGCGTGTGCATCAGGCCGGGAGAGTAGCGGGAGCGGCCGAGCCGCCCGGTGGTTTCCGGTGGTGGTTGCGGCGGGGTGGTCGATGGCTGCCCTCCAGCCCCTGCCGAGCCGCTGCGGCAACCCTTGAAACCACCAACGTTCTCAGGACCCGCAAGGTCGAGATCGGCGAAGCCTGGTCCACAAGGCCGCACAGCGGACCTCGGTAACTCCGAAGGCAGACGGCCCCGCCCGCGGTGGCATGGTCCTCGTTGCCGCCAGTGGACTGGTGTAAGCATTGACGCGGCAGCGAAGCACGGCACGGCGGAGTGGCGAGGAGACCGCATGCGTTACGCACACACGGTGGGCACCGTTCGCGAGGCCGAGGGCGCGCTCATGGCGCGGCTGCCGGACGGCGCGCTCATGCGCAGGGCCGCCGCGGGGCTGGCCACGGTGTGCGCGCGGGTGCTGCCCGGGGTGTACGGATCGCGCGTGGTGCTGCTCGTCGGCAGCGGGGACAACGGCGGCGACGCGCTGTACGCCGGGGCCGCGCTCGCGCGCCGGGGCGCGGGGGTGCGGGCGCTCCTGGCCGGGTCCCGCGTGCACGAGGGCGGGCTGGCGGCGCTGCGGGCGGCCGGCGGCCGGGCCCAGGAGGTGTCCGGCGCCGACGCGGCCGCCGCCGACGCGGCCGGGGCCGAGATCGCGGCGGCCGACCTCATCATCGACGGGCTCGTGGGCATCGGCGGTACCGGCGGCCTGCGCGAACCGCACGCCGCGCTCGCGGACCGCGCCGGAGCGGCCGGCGCGACGGTCGTCGCCGTCGACCTGCCCAGCGGCATCGACGCCGACACCGGGGCCGTCGACGGTCCCGCCGTGCGCGCCGACATCACCGTCACCTTCGGCACCCACAAGCCCGGTCTGTTCGCCGCCCCCGGCGCCGAGCGCGCCGGCGTGGTGGAGTTCGTCGACATCGGGCTGGCCCCGGAACTGCCGGAGCCCCGGGCGCAGTCCCCGCAGGCCGACGACATCGCCGCGCTGCTGCCCCGCCCGGGGGCCGAGTCCGACAAGTACCGCCGCGGCGTCCTCGCCGTGGCCTCCGGCAGCGACCGCTACCGGGGTGCCGCCGTGCTCTGCGTCGGGGGGGCGCTGCGCGGCGGCGTCGGGATGGTCCGCTACGTCGGCCAGGAGGTGGCGGCGGCCGAGGTGCTGAACCGCTGGCCCGAGGCCGTCGTCTCGGTCCTCGACCCGACCGATCCTGCGGGCAGCCTGCCCCGTCGCGTGGCGGCGTGGGTGGTCGGCCCCGGCCGCGGACTGCACCCGGCCGCCGTCGTGGAACTGGAGACCGTCCTCGGCGCCGATCTGCCGGTGCTGCTCGACGCCGACGCCATCACCCTGCTCGCCAAGCGCCCCCACCTGGTCAGTGAGCGGGCGGCGCCCACTCTGCTGACCCCGCACGCGGGTGAGCTGGCCCGGCTGCTGCCCGGCACCGAGCGCGCCGACATCGAGGCCCGCCGCCTCGACCACGCCGCCCGCGCCGCCGACGCCTACGGCTGCACGGTCCTGCTGAAGGGTTCCACCACGGTCATCGCCGAGCCGGGCCGGCCGGCGGTCGTCAACCCCACCGGCACTCCGCTGCTGGCCACGGCCGGGACCGGCGACGTGCTGGCGGGTTTCATCGGCGCCCTGCTGGCCGCCGGCCTGCCCCCGAGGGACGCCGCCACGTGCGGGGCCTACGTGCACGGCCTCGCCGCCCGCCTCGCCCACGGAGGCGCGGCCATCTCGGCCTCCGACCTCGTCGACGCCGTCCCCGCCGCACTGCGCGCGGTGCTCGGCTGAAAGCCCCGCCCCTCGGCCGGTTCCCGAGTTCGCGTGCCCGCTTCAACTTGGGTTTCAACCTCGGCCCCGGGACGGAGTGGGCGCGCGAGTGGGCCCCTCCACCTTGACTCCAGGGGGTCGTGAAGGCCGACCCCAGGAGGGAGGGCGCGCGGGTGGGCCCCCTCCACTTCGACCCCCTGAGGGCGGGGGCGGCGTGCACCGTCGCCCGGTCACCGCGGGCTTGCGTCCTTGGGCTGGGGTTTCACGACCCCCGATGGCCGAGGTCAGAACTCAAGGTCAAACCCAGCGCCACGATGTCGGCGACGAATGTATGGGTGGGGTCGTTACGGTCGGCGAGCAGGTCGAGCTGGTCGTCGCCGACCCAGGCGAACTCGGTGTGCCTGTCCCATTCCAGGGCGGGAGCGTCCAGGTCGCCCTCGACCCGGACCAGGTAGTCGACCTCGAAGCGCTCGATCCCGTCGTCCGGCGTCCACACCAGGCTGCCGAGGTCGGCGACGACCTCGGTGAGCGCCCAGCCGGTCTCCTCGGCGATCTCGCGGCCCAGCGCCTCCAGGACGGTCTCGCCGGCCTCGACGTGCCCGCCGACGATGTCCCAGGAATCGGGGAAGATCCGCCGGTGCGGCGCGCGGCGCTGCGCGAAGGCCCGGCCCCGGCCGTCGGTGATCACGGCTCCCACGACCCAGCGCCTGCCCTCGTCGACCGGCGGGATCTCGATTCCGGTGCCGACGCGCACCTCCGCGGCCATGCCGGTCCACTCCCCTCGCGGCTCGCGACGCCAACTCCACGGCGCAGCCCTGCCGGGCGCCGTGGTCCGTCGATCCGCCACACTACTCCGCAAGGGGTTCTGGACGCCCGCGCGGCCGTCGCCGGTACCGCCGTCCACGACATTCCCGGCACCGATCACAGGGCCGTGTCCGCCGAACTGCGGCTCCCCGCGGCCTGATTCCCGGGAAACCCCGCCGATCTGGGAGTTGTGCGCTCCAAAACCGCCGATTCGGGTTGCGCGGCTTCGGGACCGGTGGATAAATCACCGGGCGGCACTCGGAAGAGCAGGCAGAACGCGGGGGAACGGCGCAGAGGCGAGGCGAAGGGGCCGAGCGGCTTATTTCCGGCCGAATCGCCGCGATAGCGTAGGCATTCCCCCGGACATGACCGGTCCGCTCGAAAAGCGGACGCGAGCGGCCAGGGCGACCAGGGAATTCACCGATAGCGGACACGAGAAAACGAGGGTCATGGACGAACAGGCCATGCTCACGCGCGATCTCGTATTGCGCCTGTGCGCCAATGCCACGGAGCTCGACCAGGGCTGGATCGACGCGGACCGCAAGGTCGTCGCCCCCTTCACGGCGTCGCGCGACACCGCCCTGATCGACGCGATCATCGCCGGGGGCCGTGCGCTGGGCGTGGACCGGCTGCTGATCTGCCGGACCAGGGCCGAGCACGCCTACGAGCCGGTGACCGAAGTACCGGCCGATGTCGGGTCCCTCGTGGGCGTGATCCGGGGCTGGGGCAACGAGCCGACCGATTTCCTCGTGGCCGTCGAGGACCTCTCCGCCGCGGTGCTGGTGACCGCCGGCGAGCTCACCGTCGCGGCCGGCCCCGACGACTTCGTGCGCGAGTTCGTGGGCGCCGACATCGCGCGGGCCCGCGCCGACTTCGCCGACGAGGCCCGCGACGAGCGCGACGCCGACCTGGTGCGCGCCGCGCACCGCTACGGCTGCCTGGAGCAGGGCGGCAAGCACGCCCGCGGAGCGCGCGGACCGGGACCGGACCTGGCCGAGCGCGTCACCGCCCGGGCCGAGTCCGCCCGGACCGGCAGCCCGCGCGCGGTCGCGGCGCTGCGGGCGCTGCGCGGCGCGTGGGGCTGGGCCATGGTCCTGGTGCTCATCCTGGCCATGGTGTTCGTGCCGGGGGTGCCCGGCGCCGCGCCGGTCGTCCTCGCCATGCTGTGGCTGCTCGCCCAGCTCGCGTGGCTGGCCCGCTCCCGGACGCTGAGCTACGCGACGCTGGTGCGGATGCTCGCCCTCGGCGCGCTGGCGGCCTGGCCGATCGCGCTGGCCGAACTGGCGATCGCCGGTGCGGTCGGGCTGCCGGCCGACGGCCTCTACGCCTACGCCTACGTCGCGGTCCCGGTGGAGGAGATCGGCAAGCTCGCCCCGCTGCTGCTGTTCTGGCTCGTGGCCCGCCGCCGCTTCAAGCGGTTCGCCGCGGTGGACCACCTGCTGCTCGCCGCCGCGTCCGGGGCCGGCTTCCACCTGGCCGAGCAGGCCGTCCGGGCGGTGGTCCTCGCCGACGTCACCGACGTCCTGGCCCCGCAGATCGGCCTGCTCACGCTGCTGCCCGGCTGGATCGACGTGCCGAGCGCGGCCGTCCGCTTCTCCGGACACGCCGTCACCACGGGCCTGGTCGGCGGGGCGATCGGCCTGGCCGTGGTGGGCCGTCGGCAGTACGGCGCGTGGCTGTGGATCCTGCCCCCGCTCGCGCTGGGGGCCGCGGCCCTGGAGCACCTCAGTTTCAACGCCGCGCTGGTCGGCCTCGACCCCACCCCCCTCACCGCGTTCGTGTTCACCCTCTACGGCAGCGGCGTCGCGACGCGCTGGCTGCTGCTCCTGCTGCTCGTGCTCGCCGTGATCATGGACTACCGCCTGGCCCGCCTCGCCGCGGGCCTCACGCCGCGGCTGCCCGGCCGCGCCTCGCTGGCCGGACTGACCCGCTGGGCGCACGGCCGCGCCGTGCGGGTCCGGGTCCGAGTGCCCGGAGACATCGCCCCGGTGTTCCGCCGCTTCGCCCTGGCGTGGGCGCGCATCCCGGCGACCCTGGCCGAGACGGCGGCGACGATCCTGCACGAGTTCGCGGTGGCGGCCGTGGCCGCCAGCCGAGGGCCCGCGACGCTGTGCCGCACGTGGCGCTTCCTGCGTCGGCGCCGGGAGTTCGCGATGGGCGCGGCCAGGGCCGAGGGCCGTCCGTGGCGCCGGGTGCCCTCGCGCGGCGTCCTGAGCGAGACGGAGAACCGGCTCGCCACCGCGCTGGGCGTCGGCCCGAAGGCCGCCGCGGCCATGGCGGTGGCGCCGGTGGCGGTGCCGGTCGCGTCGATGGCCGCGCATCCGCTGATCACGGGGGCGGCGCCGCACACCGGCGGGGCCTACGCGGCGATGAGCGTGCGCGCCCTCACCGACTGGTTCGGCGCGCTGCCGGCCGACACCCGGCCGTGGGTCTGGGCCGGCGCGGTGGCGTTGACGAGTCTGCTGGTCAGCGGCTGGGGCCTGCCACGGGCGCATCCGAGCCTCCGGCACTTCCTGCGCGACCCGCGCGGCACCGTCGCCGGTTTCCTCGGCGCGCTCGCCCCCGGCCAGATTCCCTACGCCGTCGTCGGCCTGGCCGGCCTGGCCCTGCCCAAGAGCATCGACCGACTGCTGAAGCCCGGCCGGTCGTGACTTTGCGGGCCCGGACCGCCCGCGGTCCCGGATGTGTTGTTCGGACAGGTCGGCGAATCGGAGGGACTCCGCTCGGCGTGTGACTCGGGCCGCTCCTGCGCGCGTGCCAGACTTGAAGCCATGTCCCCTTTCGCCGAAGCCAGGGTCGACCTGGACGTGATCAGCGCGAACGTGGCCGCGTTGCGCGAGCGGGCGCCCGGTTCCCACGTCATGGGCGTCGTCAAGGCCGACGGCTACGGGCACGGCATCCTGCCGGCCGCGCGGGCCGCGCTGGCCGGAGGCGCCACCTGGCTGGGCACGGCGTTCGTCGAGGAGGCCCTCGTGCTGCGCAGAGCCGGCATCCGGGTGCCCGTCCTCGCCTGGATCATCCCGCCGGGCGCGCCCCTGGCCGCGGCGATCGCCGCGGACATCGACATCGGCGTCAGCTCCCGGTGGGTCGTCGACGAGCTGGTCACCGCGGCCGAGGAGGCGGGTCGGCCGGCCCGCGTACACCTCAAGGCCGACACCGGCCTGAACCGGGGCGGGATCACCGCGGGCGAGTGGCCCGCGGTCGTGGAGGCCGCAGCCCGCGCCGAAGCAGCGGGACTGCTGCGGGTCACCGGTCTGTTCTCGCACTTCGCCTGCGCCGATGAGCCCGGTCACCCCTCCATCGCGGCGCAGTTGGGCGCCTTCCATGAGGCGTTGGAGCACGCGGACAAGGCCGGACTGCGCCCCGAGGTGCGCCACCTGGCCAACTCCGCGGCCACCCTCACCCTGCCCGAAGCCCACTTCGACCTGGTCCGCCCCGGCATCGCGAGCTACGGATTCAGCCCGATCCCCGGCCTCCCCGGCACCGGGCTGCGCCCGGCCATGACGCTCAGCGCGGGGATCGCGGTCGTCAAGCGGGTGCCCGAGGGCAGCGGCGTGTCCTACGGGCACCGCTACGTCACCGACCGGCCCACCACGCTGGCGCTCGTGCCGCTGGGGTACGGCGACGGGGTGCCCAGGGCGGCCACCAACGTCGGCCCGGTGTTCGTCGGGGGCAGGCGGCGGACGGTCTCCGGCACCGTCTGCATGGACCAGTTCGTCGTGGACGTCGGCGACGACGCGGTCGAACCGGGCGAGCCCGCCGTGCTGTTCGGTCCGGGCGACGACGGCGAGCCGACCGCGCAGGACTGGGCCGACGTCCTGGGCACCATCTCCTACGAGATCGTCACGTGCGTGGGCCAGCGGGTGCCGCGCACCTACCTGGGGGCGCAGGCCGCCGACCCGGACGCGGGGGAGGGGACCGCGCTCGTGGAAGGGGCGGGTGCGTGAGCAGGCTCCCCGGGAGCGCCGCGGCCTCGCCGACCACGGCCGCCGGGTCGTTCGCGAGCTGTCGTTCCTGCTCTCGCGGGTGCTCGGGTTCGGCACCGGCGGGGTCGCCCCGCCGTCGCCGACCAGCTCGGCACGGTGATCCGGCAGGCCTCCGCCGTCGTCGCCACCGAGTTCCGGCCGGCGCTCGACGCCCACGACGGGTCCGAGGGGCGCAAGGTGCTCCGGGATGTGCCTACCCTGGTGTTGTGCGGTGACCGGGACCGCATGACGCCCATCGAGCACGGCGAGAACATCACCGAGGCGCTGCCCGACGCCGACTTCGTCCGCGTTCCGGGCGCAGGGCACCTCGTGACCATGGAGCGCCCCGACGCCGTCAACGGCGCGCTGCGGACGCTGCTGGAACGTGCGGGCGTCCCGGGAGCGCGCGACGACGCGGCCTGATCGCCGAAGCGCCCCTCCACCGAGATGATGCTGCGAGCCATGACCGAATCCACCGACACCCTCACCACAACGACCGTCACCGCGGCCACCGACGCCGAGATGCGCGCCCTGGGCCGCCGGATCGCCGCCGAGGTGCGCCCCGGCGACCTGCTGATCCTGTCCGGCCCGCTGGGGGCGGGCAAGACCACGCTCACCCAGGGCCTGGGCGAGGGGCTGAACGTGCGCGGCCCCGTCACCTCGCCCACCTTCGTGATCTCGCGCGTGCACCCCTCGCTCGGCGGCGGTCCGGCCCTGGTGCACGTCGACGCCTACCGGCTCGGCGGCGCGGCCGAGCTCGACGACCTCGACCTCGACGCAGGCCTCGACGACTCCGTGACCATCGTGGAGTGGGGCGAGGGCGTCGCCGAGGAGCTCTCCGAGACGCGCCTGGAGATCACCATCGACCGGCTGCCCGACGACACCCGCACCGTCCGCCTGACCGGCGTGGGGCCGCGCTGGTCCGATGCGGTGCCGAACGCGCAATAGGCTGGTTGACCGTGCTGCTTCTGGCTTTCGACACCGCGACCCCCGCGGTCACCGCCGCGGTCTGCGAACCCGACGGCGCCGACGTGCGGGTGCGCGCGAGCGCGTCCTCCGTGGACGCCCGCCGCCACGGTGAACTGCTGACCCCCGGCATCCAGGGCGTGCTGGAACGCGCGGGGGCGACGTTCGCCGACCTCACCCACGTGGCCGTCGGCATCGGACCCGGCCCCTACACCGGCCTGCGGGTCGGTCTGGCCACCGCCCACGCGCTCGCCGAGGCGCTCGGCGTCGCCTGCCACGGCGTCGCCACGCTCGACGCGATCGCGTTCGCCTCAGGGCGCTCGGGCCCGTTCATCGCGGCCAGCGACGCCCGCCGCAAGGAGGTCTTCTGGGCCCGCTACGACGACGCCGTCACCCGGGTCGGGGAGATCGCGGTGGACCGGCCCGCCGAGGTCGACACCGGCGGGCTGCCCGTGATCGGCCACGGCGCCAGGATGTACGCCGAGGCGTTCGGCCAGGAGGAGGCCGCGGCCGAACCGCTGTACCCCTCGGCCGCCGCGCTCGGTGAGCTCGCCGTGCGCCGGCTGCTGGCCGGCGCGGAACTGCCCGAGCCCAGGCCCCTCTACCTGCGCCGCCCCGACGCCCAGGTCCCGGGCGCGCCGAAGAAGGTGCGCCAGTGGCAGGTGTGAACCACCGGCTGCGCCCGATGCGGCGGATCGACGTCGACCCCGTCATGGCGCTGGAGCGCGCGCTGTTCGCCGAGGACGCCTGGAGCGAGGCGATGCTGCGCGACGAGATGTCCCGGTCCAGCCGGCACTACCTGGTCGCCGAGGCGGTGCCGCCCGAGGGGACGGCGCGGGCGGAGGAGCCCGACGGGGCGGCCGCCGCGCCGATCATCGGCTACGCGGGGCTGCGCGCGGTCCCGCCCGAAGGCGACGTGCAGACCATCGCGGTCGCGCGCTCCGCCTGGGGGAGCGGGGTCGGCACCGCGCTGCTGACCGAACTGCTCGCCGAGGCCGCGCGCCGCGAGGTCACCGACGTGTTCCTGGAGGTGCGCTCGGACAATCCGCGCGCCCGGGAGCTGTACCGCCGGTTCGGGTTCGTCGAGATCGGCGTGCGGCGCGGGTACTACAAGGACGCCGACGCGATCGTGATGCGGCGGTCCCATCCCGCCGGCTCCGGCGCGGCGGAGGGCTCGGAAGGCGTGGACGAGGACCCGGAGAAGAAGACGCGATGAGTGACAACGGACTCCCCCTGATCATGGGGATCGAGAGCTCCTGCGACGAGACCGGCGTCGGCCTGGTCCGCGGGTGCGAACTGCTGTCCGACGAGGTGGCCTCCAGCGTCGAGGCGCATGCGCGCTTCGGCGGCGTGGTGCCCGAGGTCGCCAGCCGGGCCCACCTGGAGGCGATGACGCCGACCGTGCGGCGGGCGCTGGACCGCGCCGGGGTCAAGCTCTCCGACGTGGACGCCATCGCCGTGACGGCCGGTCCCGGGCTCGCGGGCGCGCTGCTGGTGGGCGTGTCGGCGGCCAAGGCCTACGCGCTGGCGCTGGACAAGCCGCTGTACGGCGTGAACCACCTGGTCGGCCACGTTGCGGTGGACCAGTTGGAGCACGGCCCGCTGCCCAAGCCGGCGGTGGCGCTGCTGGTGTCGGGCGGGCACACGTCGCTGCTGCTGGTCCGCGACCTGGCGACCGACGTCCAGGCGCTCGGCGACACCGTCGACGACGCCGCGGGCGAGGCCTACGACAAGGTGGCGCGGCTGCTTGATCTGCCCTACCCCGGCGGCCCGCCGATCGACCGCGCCGCCCGCGAGGGCGACCCCGAGGCCATCCGCTTTCCGCGCGGCAAGTGGGGCGACGGCAGCTACGACTTCTCCTTCTCGGGGCTGAAGACCGCGGTCGCGCGCTGGGTGGAGGACGCCGAGCGCCGCGGCCTGCCGCTGTCGGTGTCCGACATCGCCGCCGGATTCCAGGAGTCGGTCGTCGACGTGCTGACCCGCAAGGCCGTGGACGCCTGCCTCGACCACGGCGTGCGGCACCTGGTGATCAGCGGGGGCGTCGCCGCGAACTCCAGGCTGCGGGCCCTGGCCGAGGAGCGCTGTGCGGCGGCGGGCATCGAACTGCGGGTCCCCCGGCCGCGCCTGTGCACCGACAACGGTGCGATGATCGCGGCGCTGGGCGCCGAGGTCGTCGCCGCCGGCCTCCCGCCCTCCTCCCTGAACCTCGCCACCGACACCTCCCTCCCGGTGACCAGCCCCCTGGCTGTCTGAACGCGCTCCGACCGCCTGGCCGGGCTCGCGGTGGGGGAGCCGGCGAGCCGGTCCGCGGTGATCGGTGACCGGAGCCGGTGTGGGTCCAATGCCCGATGTATTGGCTCTGCCCCGGGGCGAGCGAGGGAACGATCATGAAGACATGACATCGAACGACGCGCGGACCCCCGCCAGCGGACTCCACCCGACCTCCAGGACCGTCCACACGCGCATCCCCCGGTCGAGGGCAGCAGTCCGCTCGGCGTCCCGCTGTACCAGGCCCACACGTTCTCCTTCACCGACGCCGACGCCATGGCATCGGCCTTCGAGGGGCCGGACGGCCCCTTCGTCTACGCCCGGTACGGGAACCCGACCGTGCGCGCTTTGGAGAACGCGGTCGCCGACCTGGAGGGAGGCGCCGGGGCGCTGGCCGTCGGGTCCGGAATGGGCGCGATCACCTCCACCCTGTGGGCGCTGCTGCGGCCGGGCGACCACGTCGTGGCGCAGAACTGCCTCTACGGCGGGACCCAGGGGGTCCTCGGCGATCTGCGGGAGCGCTGGGGCGTCGATGTGACGCCGGTCGCGGCCGGCGACCCGGAGCAGGTGCGCGCGGCCATCAGGCCGAACACCCGCGTGCTGTTCCTGGAGACCATCGTCAACCCGACCGGTGAGGTGGTGGACCTCCCGCGGCTCGCGGCGATGGCGCGGGAGGCGGGGGTCACCACGGTCGTCGACAACACGTTCGCGACGCCGCTGCTGTGCCGCCCGATCGAGCACGGGGCCGACGTCGTCGTCCATTCGGCGACGAAGTACCTGGGCGGGCACTCCGACGTCATCGGCGGTCTCATGGTGTTCGCCGACGCGGCGACCCGCCTGGCGGTGCAGGAGCGGACGGCGGAGTTCGGCGCGGTGCTCGACCCCTTCGCCGCCTGGCTGATCGTGCGCGGGCTCCAGACGCTGGGGGTGCGCGTGCCGCGCCAGTGCGCCAGTGCCCAGGTACTGGCCGAGCGGCTGGCCGGGCACTCCGCGGTCGCGGCGGTGCACTACCCGGGCCTGCCCGACCACCCCGGGCACGGCGACGCGCGCAGGCTGCTGTCCGGCGGATTCGGCGGGGTGCTCTCCTTCGAGCTGGCCGGGGGACTGCGTGCGGGCCGGGCGTTCGTCGGCGCGGTACGGCTCGCCTCGCTGGCGCCGTCACTCGGTGACGTCAAGACCCTGGTCATGCACCCGGCCAGCACGTCGCACCGGCAGTTGAGCGCCGAACGGCTGGCGCAGGCCGGCATCGCCGAAGGGCTGATCCGGGTCAGCGTCGGCATCGAGGACGTCGAGGACCTCTGGGCCGACATCGAGCAGGCCCTGAAAGCGGCCGAGAGGCACCACTGAGGTTCGCGGAGTCGGCGGGCCTGGGGGAGCGGCGGTGAACGTGCGGACCAGGTCTGCTGTGCGGCCTCGCCGCCGTCCGGGCGGTCGGGCGGTGGGTGGCCTTGAGGGGGAAGCGGCGTCAACGGCGGCAGAGGGGGCGGGACGGCGCGGATGCCATCCCGCCGCGCCTCCCCCGGCGGTGATCCTGCTCCCATGGTCATGTCGGGCTCGGTGGTTTCAAGGGGTGTCGCAACGGCTGCGTGGTGTCGGAGACCGTGGCCGCGGGCTTTCCGTGCACCAACGGTGACCTGGAGGGCCGCCGTCAGCGCGCCGGCGGACGCTTCGCGCCTGACAACAGCCCCCACCAGGCCCGCAGCGGCTCAGCAGAGCCTGAAGGGCCTGAAGGGCCTGGAGGGCAACCATCGCCCACCCCGCTGCGACCACCACCGGAAACCGCCGGGCCGACCCCGACCGCAGGAGCAGGATCACTTCCAGAAACCCGATAAACCAGCAGGGGGCCGGTCCGCTTCCGCGGGCCGGCCCCCTCTCTCGGAAGGCGACGGGTGGGGTTACTCGTCGTCCTCGTCGTCCTCGATGAGGCGGCGCTTCTTCTTGCCGTCGCGGCCGGGGCGCAGCAGCGCCTCGGCGAGGGCGAGCATGGTCTCCTCCAGCGCGGCCAGGCGCTTGGTGATGTCGTCGTGCGACGTCTCCACGGCCTCGCTGATGGTCTCCTCGAACTCGTGCCGGTCGGGACGGCTCCGCAGCTCGCCCATCAGCGGGTCGAGTGAATCGCCGAGCTTCCTGTCGATCGAGTCGAACCGGTCGGAGTGGTCGACGAGCGGGCGGTCCACCAGCTCGCTGAGGCGGCGGTGCACCTCGCTGACCTCCATGGAGGCCGGCAACTGGCCGAGGCGCTGGTTGAGCGCCTCCAGCCGGTCGTCGATGGCCTCCAGCCGCCCGTCGACGCCGTCGAACTGGCCGTGCACGCCCTCGAACTTGCCCTCGACGCCGTTGACCCGGCCGTCGAGGCCGTCCAGTCGGCCGTTGAGGCCGTCCAGGCGTCCGTCGACACCGTCGATCTTGCCCTCGACCCCTTCGAAGCTGCCCTCGAAGTGCCCCTCGAAGGTGTCGAACCGGTCGCTGAGCCGGCCAAGACCGTGCTCGAACTTGCCGGTGAGCGCGTCGTGCTGGCCGTCGACCTTGTCGGTGAGGGAGTTCAGGTGCGCGTCGACCTTGCCGGACAGCTCCCGGCCCTGCTGCTCCACACGGCCCTCGACGGACTCGCGGTGTTCCTCGAACAGCTCGACGAGCGCGGTGTGCTGCTCGTCGGTCTTGGCCGTCAGCGACCGGGCGCTCTCGTCCACGCTTGCCCGCAGCTCGCTGATCTGCGCGTCGCTCTTCTCCGCCAGGCCGGAGACGGCGTTGTTGGCCTCGGCGACGGCCCCGGTGACCTCGGCGATGGCCGCGCCGGTCGCCGCGTGCCGCTCCTCGGCCGCGGCCCGCAGGTTCTCGGCCGTCTCGGTCAGCCTGCCCGTGAGGACCTCGTGCTGCTGGTCGTCGCGCTCGCGCAGCTCCGCGTACTGGGCCTCCAACCGTTCGTGCAGTTCGGACTGGTGCTTGCGCAGTTGCGAACGCACCTCGCTGAGCTGTCCCTCGGTCGAGTTGGCCAGCTTGACGATGGCGCTGTTGGCGTCGGCGACGGCGGCGGTGGCCTCGGCGTGGTTCTCCTCGGCCTGGGTGGTGAGCAGCTCCATCCCCTGGGTGAGCCTGCCGCTCAGGGCCTCGTGCTGTTCGTCGGCCTTGCCGGTGAGGGTCTGGACGCCCTCGTCCAGCTTGGCGGTGACGGCGGCCTGCTGCTCGTCGGCCTTGCCGGTGAGGGTCTGGACGCTCTCGTCCAGCTTGGCGGTGACGGCCGTCTGCTGCTCGTCGGCCTTGCCGGTGAGGGTCTGGACGCCCTCGTCCACCTTGGCGGCGATGGCGGTCCGCTGGTCGTCGAGCCTGCCGCTCAGGGCCTCGTGCTGTTCGTCGGCCTTGCCCAGCGCCGCCTCGTGCTGCTCGCGCATCCGGGACTCCAGCGCGGCGTGCCGCTCGGTGATCGCCCGGTCCAGCGACTCCCGGCCCTCGGTGACGGCGCGCTCCAGGGTCTCGCGCCCCTCGGTGACCGCGGCCGTGAGCGCCTCGTGGTGCTCGCCGGCCAGTTCGCGGGCCGCCTCGTGCTGCTGTTCGAGGCGCTCGGCGACGGTGTTCACCGCGCTCTCCATCGTGGCCGCGCGGGTGCTCAGCGACTCAAGGGCCTCGTCGATGCGGTCGAAGCGGGCGTCCACGCCCGCGGTGAGCGCCTCCACCCGCTCGCTGAGGTCGTCGATCTGGCCCGCGGTGCGCAGGGCCGTCTCGGCGACGCTCTGCAGCCTGTTCATCGCGGTTTCGAGGTTGCCGGCGACGCCCTTGACGTCCGCGCGCAGCGCGGGCATCTCCGCGAGCGGCTTGACCCGCTCTCCGACCTGTTCGATGTGCTCGGCGAGTGTCTCGGCCCACTCCGGCGGCCGGGCGGACAGCTCGTCGACGCGGGACTGGACCGCGGTGACGGCCTCGGCCAGCGTGGCGAACTCGCGCTCCCGGAACTCGCGCAGCAGCCATTCCATGCCCTCGAGGCGCTGGCGCATCTCCTCGGTAACCGCACCCTGCGATTTCTGCTCGGAGATGTGGTCCTGCGCGGCCCGGGAGAGCAGCTCCCGCATTCGGTCGGAGATCCCGGTCTGACCTCCCGCGTTGAGGAAGTTGTGGTTGGTCTGTTCCACCGAGGTGCTCCTTTTGATATGGCGCCTCCCATCCTGTTCGACCTCGGATGGGCGGTGTTCTCGAAGAAGTCTGGCAAGGTGCGCGGCCGGAGGAAAGGTGAGCTACATCCACTTCGGCGCCACGTGTGGCGATGCCGTGCCTACCGGCTGTAGGTGGATTGGCCATGAGAAGGCCCCGCGCGGTTGGTGTCGCACCGGCCGGACCCGAAGAGCCGCCAGACGGATCCACGAGATGGGGGGAAGAATCCAGCGCGGCCCAGTTTAACGACACGCTCCCCGGATGCCCCAAGAGAGGGCCGAAGATGCGGGGTTTTCTGCGAACCGCCGAGAACCGCCGCGGGCGTCTGAAACCGCGGTCTCCCGAGAGCGCGGCCGCGCAGGGCGCGTTCGGAGGGTCCGGCCCGCTTCGGTCAGTGCGGGGCGCTGACCTCGGCACATAGCAGGCAGACGGGGCGCTCCCCGATGCGCGTGAGCACCAGAACGGCCGAGCCGGGCCCGGAGAGCCGCAGATCCCGGCGGAGTTTCTGCACGTCCACGGCCGATCCGCGTTTCTTAATCGTTACGTTGCCGACGCGCCGTTCGCGCAGGACCGCCCGCAGCCGCTTCAGGGAGAAGGGCATGACGTCGGTGACCTCGTAGGCCCGGCACAGCGGGGTCGGCACCAGCCGGTCGCCGGTGATGTAGGCGATGTTGGGGTCGAGCAGCGCCCCGTCCACGGCCGCGGCGGCCTCGGCCACCAGGTGCGCGCGGATCACCGCGCCGTCGGGCTCGTAGAGGTAGCGCCCCGGCGCCGCGACGGGGGGATCGCCCAGGCCGGGATCGGCGACCACGGTGGTCCGCTCCGGATCGGCCTGCGCGCCCCCGGTCCGCAGCAGGGTGGCGCGGCGTGCGGGCCGGCCCGGGATCTCGGGCGGGTCCGAGGGGAGCGGGGCCTCCGCCGGCGCCCCGAACCACAGCGCGGCCTCCTTCACCTCCCCGTCCACCGAGATCCACTCGGCGACCGCTTCGTCGGGGACCAGCTCGTGGGGGATGCCGGGCGCGGCCTTGACGCACGCGGCCGGCGCCCCCTGAGCCAGTTCCATGACCGCCGTCCAGGTCGGCGTGTAGGCGTCCGGGTTGAACACCCGTCCCCGCCGCCCCCTGCGGGCCGGGTCGCAGAACACCGCCGCGTAGTCGCCCGGCGAGGCCTGCGTCGCGTCGCCCAGGCGCACACCGGCCAGGGCGGTCAGCCCCAGCGACTCGATGTTGGCCCCGGCGACCGCGACGGTGAGGGGGTCGAGGTCCACGCCCTCCACGGTCAGGCCCTCCCCGGCCATGGCGGCGAGGTCCGCGCCGATGCCGCAACCCAGGTCGCCCACTGGTGCGGAGACGTCGGCGCGGACTCCCGCGGCGAGGCGGCGGGCGCGGTAGCGGGCGACCGGGAGGCGCGTGGCCTGCTCCAGCCCGTTGGGGGTGAAGTAGAGGCGTTCGGCCAGGGCGTCGAACTTCTCCCGCGCCCGGCCGCGCAGACGCGCCTGGGTCAGGGCCGCATTGACCAGGTCCGGAATGGGTATGCCGAGTCCGGAGAAGTCGTCATCACAGCGTGATGCGAGGTCGTGGCGCAGCCGGGTGGCGGCCTTGAGGGGGTCGGCGTCGATCTCGGCCGCGTCCAATCCGTCGAGCAGTCGCCGGCCGGCCGGCGTGAGCAGTGCGCGGAAGGCCGCGATTTGCCCGGTAGTCACCCTCGTGTTCCCCCGTGACCTGTTGTTTGACGAGCCCGATGTGCCCGGCTAATGTTCCATCCTGGCACTCTCAGAGGTAGAGTGCTAATCGCGACGAGGCCGGTCTGGCACCCGCGACGACAGGCCGCCGTGGTCGCCCCTTTACCAGCATGCCGTTTTGAAATCATCGAGCCTGAAGGGGGAGGTCACACCGTGTCGACCGCCACCGAGAGCAAGACCGTGCTGAAGCCGCTTGAGGACCGCGTCGTCGTCAAGCAGCTCGAGGCCGAGCAGACCACCGCCTCCGGCCTGGTCATCCCGGACACCGCCAAGGAGAAGCCGCAGGAGGGCGAGGTCCTCGCTGTGGGCCCGGGCCGCTGGGACGACGAGGGCGAGAACCGCATCCCGCTGGACGTCAAGGTCGGCGACGTCGTGCTGTACAGCAAGTACGGCGGCACCGAGGTCAAGTACAACAACGAGGACTACCTCGTCCTCTCCGCCCGCGACCTGCTCGCGGTCGTCGAGAAGTAGGCCTTCCACGCCTCTTGTCGTCCCCCGCCCCGGCCGGCTCTTCGCCGGGCGGGGCGGATCTGTTCTTTCGTACTTGACCGAAGGACCGAGGAAGCATGCCGAAAATCCTGGAATTCGAGGACGACGCGCGGCGCTCGCTCGAGCGCGGCGTCGACCACCTCGCCAACGCCGTCAAGGTCACGCTCGGCCCGCGGGGCCGCAACGTGGTCATCGACAAGAAGTTCGGCGCCCCCACCATCACCAACGACGGCGTGACCGTCGCGCGTGAGATCGAGCTGGACGACCCCTACGAGAACCTGGGGGCCCAGCTCGTCAAGGAGGTCGCCACCAAGACCAACGACGCCGCCGGTGACGGCACCACCACCGCCACCGTCCTGGCCCAGGCGCTCGTGCACGAGGGCCTGCGCAGCGTCGCCGCCGGCGCGTCCCCGATGTCCTTGAAGAAGGGCATCGACGCCGCCGCCCAGAAGGTGGCCGAGACCCTGGTCGACCAGGCCCGCGAGGTCGGGGAGCGCGAGGACATCGCCTACGTGGCGACCAACTCCGCGCAGGACCAGCAGATCGGCGATCTCATCGCCGAGGCCTTCGACAAGGTCGGCAAGGACGGTGTCATCACCGTCGAGGAGGCGCCGACCTTCGGCATGGACCTCGACTTCACCGAGGGCATGCAGTTCGACAAGGGCTACGTCTCGCCCTACTTCGTCACCGACGGCGACCGCCAGGAGGCGGTGCTGGAGGACGCCCTGATCCTGATCAACCAGGGCAAGATCTCCAGCCTCAACGAGCTGCTGCCGCTGCTGGAGAAGGTCGTCCAGACCAAGAAGCCGCTGCTCATCATCGCCGAGGACATCGAGGGCGACGCGCTGGGCGCGCTCGTGCTCAACAAGATCCGCGGCGCCCTCAACGTCGCCGCGGTCAAGGCCCCCGGCTTCGGCGAGCGCCGCAAGGCGATGCTGCAGGACATCGCGACCCTCACCGGCGGCCAGGTCATCGCCGAGGAGGTCGGCCTGACCCTGGAGAACGCCGACCTGGACGTGCTGGGCGGCGCCCGCCGCATCACGGTCACCAAGGACGCCACCACCATCGTGGACGGCGCCGGCGAGCAGACCGAGGTCAACGACCGGGTCAACCAGATCCGCAAGGAGATCGAGGTCAGCGACTCCGACTGGGACCGCGAGAAGCTGCAGGAGCGGCTGGCCAAGCTGGCCGGCGGCGTCAGCGTGCTGCGCGTCGGCGCGGCCACCGAGGTGGAGCTCAAGGAGAAGAAGCACCGCCTTGAGGACGCCATCTCCGCGACCCGCGCCGCCATCGAGGAGGGCATCATCGCCGGTGGCGGTTCCTCCCTGGTGCACGCCGCCAAGGCGCTGGACGGCCTGGAGCTGACCGGCGACGAGGCCACCGGCGCGGCGATCGTCCGCCGCGCGCTGGTCGAGCCGGCGCGCTGGATCGCGGTCAACGCCGGTGCCGAGGGCTACGTCGTCACCACCAAGACCGCCGAGCTGGAGTCCGGCCAGGGCTACAACGCGGTCAAGGGCGAGTACGGCGACCTGATGTCCCAGGGCATCATCGACCCGGTGAAGGTCACCCGCTCCGCGGTGCAGAACGCGGCCTCCATCGCCGGGATGCTGCTGACCACCGAGGCGCTCGTCGTCGACAAGCCCGAGGAAGAGGAGGCCGAGGCCGGCCACGGCCACGGTCACGGCCACTAGCGAAGACCGCGGGCGCGGCCGGCCGGCGCGGCCGGTCCGCATCCGCGGCGGTTGTGCGCACTATCATGCGTGCCCCGGATCACACTCCGGGGCACGCATGCTTTTGGGGACAAACGCCCTAAATGTGATCATTCTGTTGCCGTTAATCGTGACGTGTAAGTGTGTACGTGTGGGCATCATTCGATACGTGACGGATCCACGCGTCGCGGGGGGCGTGCTCGCGGAACGACCAAGTGCCCGGCCGAGAACGGATGACACGGAGCTGAACCACCTGACCTCGCTGGCCATCCAGGGGGACGACGGTGCGGTGGACTCGCTCATCAGAGAGGTCCACCCCATGGTGGTCCGCTACTGCAGGGCCCGCCTGGCCCGCGTCTCCGGCTACGCGCACACCTCCGACGACGTCGCGCAGGAGGTCTGCATCGCCCTCCTGGCGGCGCTGCCGCGCTACCGGGACATGGGACGGCCCTTCGTCTCCTTCGTCTTCGGGATCGCCGCGCACAAGGTCGCCGACGCCCTCAGGGTCTCCAGGCGCGTCGACGTGCCCACCGACTCCGTTCCGGACCGCCCCGACGACGGGCCCGGGCCGGAGGAGGCCGCGGTGCGCACCGCGGAGGCCGAGCGGGCCAGGGCGCTGCTGAGTGAACTTCCCGAGCAGCAGAGGCGGCTGCTCGTCATGCGCGTGATTGCGGGTCTATCTGCTGATGAGACGGGACATGTACTGGGAATGTCGGCCGGGGCGGTACGGGTTGCCCAGCACCGAGCTCTGGCTCGGCTTCGGGAGGTGGCCGTGGCGAACCGCCTCTTCTAGCCGCGCCCGCCACGCCCCGACGTTCCCTGGTCCCCGCGGCCGCCGCTGCCCCTCGCGCGTGCGCCCGGGCCCCTACTGTGCGGTGCCCCACTGGCCCAGGGGCCGCCGGGTCTAGACGCAATGCCGTTCAGTTAAGGAAGTCAGGGCTCTGTCAACACCGTGATGTCCACGGTGGCTTTGTAGGTAGTGCGGTCTACCCCGTTGGAGCGGGCGTGGTACTTCGAGATCGCGCGTTTGACCACCCGCGGCGCCGTCCGCAGACGCCGCTGGGGCAGCAGGTTCGCCAACACCTGCTGCCCGATCACCCCCCGCAGGTCGACCCGCTCGCCGGCGATGGTGTTCTCGGCCCGGACCAAGCAGTCCCGGGCGGCCTCGACCGCCACGGTGAAACTCGCTTGGAGCGGGCTGTGGCCGGTGGCGGTCACCGCGTCAGCGATCGCGTACCGCACCACCTGGTAGGTCGCCAGCAGCGCCCACACCTCCTGCTCCAGCCCTTCGGGGTCCTTGGCCCGCAGCACCCGGCGGCCGAGCAGGGAGGACTTCAGCTCACCGTAGGCGGTCTCGATCTCCCACCGCTGGTGGTACAGGGCCACCAGGTCGGTAGCCGGGTAGCGGTCGACGTCGACCAGGGTGGTGGCCAACCGGTAGCGGCCGGTGCTTTGGCCCTGGCCGGTGGCGATGGTGATCTGTGCCTCGATCAGCCGTAGCCGCCGCTTGCCGCGCATGACCAGCCAGGTCCCGTCCTTGAGTCGGCGTAGCCGTCGGGGGTTGCTGCCGGCGCTCATGCGCACGAGTATCTCGGCTCCGGTCGCGGTGAACTCTTCCAGCACGGTGGCGGCGTCAAAGCCGCGGTCGGCCAGGACCAGCCGGCCTGGGCCCATCGCCTGGCACAGGGCGGGCGCGTAGGCCGTCTCGCCGTGGCGGACGGGGCCGAACGTGGCTGCCAGGAGTGCGCGCGAGCCGGTCGCTACCAGGGCCAGCAGCCGTAGCTGGGGGTAGCCCGCCCCGGCCCAGCGGGTCGCTCCCTGGGAGCGGTGCACACTCCGGTTGGCTGCTGAGGCGGGCACGTCCAGCAGGGTGCCGTCGATGGCGCACACCAGCAGCCCTTTGAACCGGTGGGCGGTGTGGGTGGGGTCGGCCAGGAGGGTGAACAGGGCTTTGAGGGGTGCGGGGCCCAGGCGTTTGCGGGCGTAGAACAGCGCCGAGGCGGTGGGGCGGGGGGTCAGGTTCAGGCCGCTGGTGAGTTTGCGCCAGATCGCGGTCCAGCCCAAGGGGGCGAACAGTCCACCTGCCAGGAGCAGGTACACCACGACGCGGGCGGGCAGGAGACGGAGTCGCTGGTGGTGTCTGCCGCGCTCGGCGAGCACGGCGTCGACCATCTCGAAGGGCACGATCTGGGTGAGTTCTCCCAGGTGGCCGGGGGCGAAGACGCTGGGGGCGGAGCGGACTTCGCGGGTCGTGGCACAATGGTCGGGCAAGGGGTTCCCTGGTGACAGGCGTTGTGAGAGATGACTGTTCTACCAGGGAACCCCTTCTTCATGCTCCAGGGGGCAGGGGCCGGGGTTGACAAGGCACATCAGCCCCTAACTGAACGGCATTGGGTCTAGACGGTGATGGGAGAGGGCCGGCGCTGTTTCCAGGCCCTGCTGTGGTGAACGGGAGACCGTGGACCCCGGCGCCCGCCCAAGCGCATCGGCTTTCGCCATGGCCCGACCGGTCTTTCCGACGCTGCTTCAACGCAAAACGCCCAGTCAGTCCACCGGCGGGTCGCCATGCGAGACCGAGGCCGAGGAACCGCGGTAAAGGCGGAATGCGGTATCCACTGTGCCCGCCACCGCGAATCCATAACGCCACGGTCGTGAAAAAACCGCCCTGGCGGCCGTCACAGCCAACGGTTTACCCTCTAGACGCCAGAGTTCACTCTCAACACGAGTGGTACATCGGGGGATTCGCGTGTCGAGTGAGTGCAATCCGTATTCTCAGGAGAGAGAATGTCCCACCACCGATGGGCGTGGCGGTCATCCGCCGCCGCAGTGGCCGCCGTTTTCGGATTATTGACCCAGGTCAGTCCCGTGTCCGCCGCGGAAGCAGATTCTTCGGACGCGCCGCCGGCCGCTTCGGAAGCGCAACTCCC
Source organism: Spinactinospora alkalitolerans (assembly GCF_013408795.1). Lineage (NCBI taxonomy): Bacteria > Bacillati > Actinomycetota > Actinomycetes > Streptosporangiales > Nocardiopsidaceae > Spinactinospora > Spinactinospora alkalitolerans. The sequence continues at coordinate 5,468,628 of NZ_JACCCC010000001.1, read as the reverse complement.
CTTGGACCGCCTGCAGGTCGCGAGCACGAACGTCGGCGCGGACCGTCTGGACCGCCCCACAGCGATCGCCGCACCGGACGACGGCAGCGGGCGGCTGTTCATCACGCAGAAGGAGACGGGCACGGTCCGCGTTTACCATCCCGATGACGGATTCTCCGCCGATCCTCTTCTCGATATCGGTGACCGGATCACCAGCGGAGGCAATGAGCAGGGGCTTCTTGGAATCGCCCCCTCACCGGATTTCGCGGAGAATCCCGAAATCTATGTCGCCTACACCAGTGCCGACGAAGGCACACTCACACTGTCGCGTTTCCCGATGGACCGTCCTGACCAGGCGGTCGTTCCCGCGGACAGCGAAGAGGTCCTGCTGACCGAGGAACACGCCGAATACACCAACCACAATGGCGGCGACGTCCAGTTCGGGCCTGACGGGTATCTCTACTGGAGCCTCGGCGATGGAGGCAACGCGGGCGACATCCTGAACAACGGCCAGAACCTCAGCACGCTGCTGGGCACGATCGTGCGCATCGACGTCGGTCGAGAGTGCGGCGATCTCGCCTACTGCGTCCCCGAGGACAACCCCTTCGTCTCCGTCCCCGACGCGAGGCCGGAGATCTGGGTCTACGGCCTGCGCAACCCCTGGAGGTTCTCGTTCGACCCGGAGAACGGCTCGATGTGGATCGCCGACGTCGGCCAGGGCATCCATGAGGAGGTCAACCACCTGTCGGCCGGTGAAGGCGGCGCGAACTTCGGCTGGCCCTGCCGCGAGGGCCCCGATGCCTACGACGAGGAGCGCTGCGATGCCGGCGGCGACTACGTCGACCCGGTCTTCTCCTACACGCATGAAGGCAGAGACTGCTCGGTGACCGGTGGCCTGGTCTACCGCGGCGAGGAGTTCGCCGACCTGGCCGGCGGCACCTACATCATGGCCGACTACTGCACCGGCAACACATGGGGCATTCGACCGAAGGGCGACGGGACCTACGCCACCGGGCACATCGGAACCCTGCCCATCCAGGTCACGACCTTCGGCGCCGACGCATCGGGCGAGTTCTACGTCGTCAACGACCTGCCCGGCCAGTTCTACCGGGTCTCCTTCGAGGCGCTGCCCCCTCCCGTCAACTGCGCGGTGGACTACACGGTGGACAGCGACTGGGGCAGCGGGTTCACCGCCACGGTCGTGGTCACCAACACCGGGGACGAGCCCATCGACGGCTGGGAGCTGGAGTGGGACTTCGCCGGCGACCAGCAGGTGACGAACCAGTGGCAGGCGGAGGTCGCCCAGGAGGGTTCCGCCGTTTCCGCGGCCAACCTCGAATGGAACAACGTGATCAGACCGGGCGACTCCCGGAGCTTCGGTTTCCACGCGAGCTTCACCGGCGACAACGCGGCGCCGGATGAGTTCACGCTGAACGGCTCGGTCTGCGAGGGCTGAGCCGGACACCGCCTCCGCTGATTCCGGTCATGTGTCCGGGCTGAGCGGCGAGCGGAGCGGAAGGAGACCGTGGCCGCCGCCGCGGCGGAACACCGCGGCGGCGGCCACGGCGTCCACTCGTCCATTCGGCCACGGGTCTCCTTCCGCACGTGTTGCCACGGCATCCGCGTCCGCACGTCCGCGCGGGCGTTCCCCCGCCCGGCGCGCGGCCGTGCTGTGACGCTGCCCACCGAAGGGGGCCTGACCGGCCCGGACTTCGGATCGTGGCCGCGCGGGTGCCGTGAGGGGTCCTAGGATGAAACGGCACGCGCGAGTGGTTGGAAGGTGTCATGACGCTCAATCCATCGGGGGCCGCCGAGAAGGTGCTGCCGCCCGGGCTCACCTATGACGACGTCCTACTGGTGCCGGCCTATTCGGACCTGCAGCCGGGCGAGGCCGACACGGCGACCCGGCTGACGCGCAACATCAGGCTGCGCATCCCGCTGGTGTCGGCGGCGATGGACACCGTGACCGAGGCGCGCATGGCCGTGGCGATGGCCCGGCAGGGCGGCGTCGGCGTGCTGCACCGCAACCTCTCCGTCGAGGGCCAGGCCGCCCAGGTCGACCTGGTCAAGCGTTCCGAGGCCGGCATGGTCACCGACCCCGTCACCTGCGGCCCCGACGACACGCTCGCCGACGTCGAGGCGCTCAGCGCCCACTACCGCATCTCCGGTGCCCCGGTCACCGACGCCGAGGGCCGGCTGGTCGGCATCGTGACCAACCGCGACATGCGCTTCGAGAGCGACCGCGGCCGCAGGGTGCGCGACGTCATGACCCCGATGCCGCTGGTCACCGCGCCCGTCGGGGTCTCGCGCGAGGACGCCTACCGGCTGCTGCGCGAGAACAAGGTCGAGAAGCTGCCGCTGGTCGACGGGCAGGACCGGCTGCGCGGGCTGATCACCGTCAAGGACTTCATCAAGAGCGAGCAGTACCCCGACGCCACCAAGGACGCCGACGGCCGGCTCGTGGTCGGCGCGGCGGTCGGCGTGGGGCCCGACTCCGAGCAGCGCGCGCACGCCCTCGTCGAGGCCGGGGCCGACTTCGTCGTCGTCGACACCGCGCACGGGCACTCCACCGGCGTCATCGAGATGGTCTCCAAGCTCAAGGCCAACACCCGGGCCGACATCGTCGCGGGCAACATCGCCACCCGCGCCGCCGCGCAGGCGCTGATCGAGGCCGGGGCCGACGCCGTCAAGGTCGGCGTGGGCCCGGGCTCCATCTGCACCACCCGCGTCGTCGCGGGCGTCGGCGCGCCGCAGGTCACCGCCGTCCTGGAGGCGGCCAAGGCCGCGGGCCCGGCCGGCGTCCCGGTCATCGCCGACGGCGGCCTGCAGTACTCCGGCGACATCGCCAAGGCGATCGTGGCCGGCGCGAGCACGGTGATGCTCGGCAGCCTGCTCGCCGGCGTCGAGGAGAGCCCCGGCGAGCTCATCTTCATCAACGGCAAGCAGTTCAAGTCCTACCGGGGCATGGGCTCGCTCGGCGCGATGCGCGGGCGCTCCTTCTCCAAGGACCGCTACTCCCAGGCCGACGTCGCCACCGAGGAGAAGCTGATCCCCGAGGGCATCGAGGGCCAGGTTCCCTACCGCGGTCCGCTGTCGGCGGTGGCGCACCAGCTCACCGGAGGTCTGCGCCAGTCCATGTGGTACGCGGGCGTGCGCGTCGTCGACGACCTGCGCGAGCGCGGCCAGTTGATGCAGATCACCTCGGCCGGGCTCAAGGAGAGCCACCCGCACGACATCCAGATGACCGTCGAGGCGCCGAACTACGACGGCCGCCGCTAGCGGCCCTCCCCGCAGTCCCGCCCGCACCTTCGGTGAGCGGGGGCGCTGCTCAGGGGTAAACTCGCGGCGGCGGTACGCGCCGGTGGCAAGCACGAGAGGGGATCGAAGCGTTGGCTCAGGTTGAGATCGGGCTGGGCAAGAACGGGCGGCGGGCCTATGAGCTCGACGAGATCGGGATCGTGCCCGCCCGCCGCACGCGCGACCCCGAAGAGGTGTCCATCACGTGGCAGATCGACGCCTACCGGTTCGAGACGCCGCTGGTCGTCAGCCCGATGGACAGCGTGGTCTCGCCGAAGACCGCCGTCGCGATCGGCGAGCTGGGCGGCCTGGGCGTGCTCGACCTGGAGGGGCTGTGGACCCGCTACGAGGATCCCGAGTCGCTGCTGGCCGAGATCAACGAGCTCGATGACGCCGCGGCCACCCTGCGGCTGCAGGAGATCTACGCCGCTCCGATCCAGGAGGAGCTGATCGGCCGGCGCATCGAGGAGATCCGGCGGGCCGGCGTGGTCACCGCCGCGCGGCTGTCGCCGCAGCGCACCGCGCAGTACCACAAGGCAGTCATCGACGCCGGTGTGGACATCTTCGTCATCCGCGGCACCACCGTCTCGGCCGAGCACGTCTCCGGCCGCGCCGAGCCGCTCAACCTCAAGCAGTTCATCTACGACCTCGACGTCCCGGTCGTCGTCGGCGGCTGCGCCACCTACACCGCGGCCCTGCACCTGATGCGCACCGGCGCGGCCGGAGTGCTGGTCGGCTTCGGCGGCGGCTCCGGCCACACCACCCGCAGTGTGCTGGGCGTCGCCGTGCCCATGGCCAGCGCCATCGGTGACGTCGCCGCGGCCAGGCGCGACTACCTCGACGAGTCCGGCGGCCGCTACGTGCACGTCATCGCCGACGGCGGCATGACCCACAGCGGCGACATCGCCAAGGCCCTGGCCTGCGGCGCCGACGCCGTCATGGTCGGTTCCCCGCTGGCCCGCGCCGAGGAGGCCCCGGGCCGCGGCCACCACTGGGGCAGCGAGGCGCACCACCATGAGCTTCCGCGCGGGGAGCGCCTCAACGTCGGCACGATCGGCACCCTGTCGTCGATCCTGCACGGCCCGGCCTCCACCAGCGACGGCTCGATGAACCTGATGGGCGCGCTGCGCCGCACCATGGCGACCTCCGGCTACTCCGACCTCAAGGAGTTCCAGCGGGTCGAGGTCGTCGTCGCACCGCACTAGCCTCTTCTGCCGTCCTTGACCGCAGGGGGTTCGGGCCTCGACCATGGGCCCGCGGTGAACGGGCGGTCCCGCCGTGTGGCCGTAGGCCCGTTTCGGCGGGGTGTCCGGCTCCGCGCGAAGCACATCGGATGTTTTGCGGTCCAGGCCGAAACCGTGGTTTCGGTGTGTGCCCAAGGCGACAGGTCTGCTTCACGCACGGATGCGTGGTTCACTCGATGGGCCTTCGGCCACACGAGGGGGCCGCGATTCCTTCCCGGGGCCGGGGTCGCAACCCCCTGAGGCCAAGGCCCGAATCCGAGATCCGCGAAGAACGCGACGGCGCACGGGTCTGTGCCGGCCCGGCCCCGTCCAGTAGGTTGTTCCCCGGTCGACCGTGTCCGCCCTCTCCGCGCCGAGTGCCCCCGTCACGAGTTGAGGTGTCCGTGACCGTCTCTCCCCCTGCCGACGACATGGAGCGAGGCCCCGGAAGCGCTCCGGATGACAAGATCCCCTCCGCCCCCTGGCGACCCGTGGTCATGGCGGGCGCAGCGGTGCTGGCCACGGTCGGCGTGACGGGCGGAATCCTTGGCGCGGTCGCCGGCGTGGCGGATCCGGCGGCCCCCCAGGCCCTGCCGCCCGGCCCGCGGGAGAAGGGCGGGCTGATCGACACGGTGCCCGGCTCCACGGAGGAAGCCTCCGAGGCGGCAGGGGACCGGGCCGGCGGCCGGGGCGACACCCGCCCGTCACCGGACGGGACCGCCTACCTCACCGAGCCCGACCCGGAGTGGCTGGACCGGGTCTCGGCGGCGACCGGGATCCCGCGCCGCGGGCTCCAGGGCTACGCCGAAGCGCAACTGCACCTGATGGCCGAGCAGCCGGACTGCCGGATCTCCTGGCCCACGCTGGCCGCGGTCGGTTCGGTGGAGTCGCACCACGGCACCTACGCCGGCGGCGAGCTCGGCTCCGACGGGCGCACCAGCGTCGAGGTCATCGGCATCCCCCTCGACGGCTCCAACAACACCGTCGCCATCCGCGACACCGACGGCGGCGAGCTCGACGGCGACACCGAGTGGGACAGGGCGGTCGGCCCGATGCAGTTCATCCCGACGACCTGGGACATCTGGGCGGCCGACGCCAACGGGGACGGCACGGCCGACCCGCACAACATCGACGACGCCTCGCTGAGCGCGGCCCGCTACCTGTGCGCCGAGGGGCGCGACCTCACCACCTCCGACGGCTGGTGGTCGGCGATCCTGTCCTACAACGAGTCCGAGGACTACGCCGAGGAGGTCCTGGGCATCGCCAAGGACTACGCCTACGAGGCGGGCTGACCCAGCGCCGACCGCCGCGGCACCGGACGGTCTCCCCGACGCGCCGCCGATGCGTGAGGTACTCGTCACTCCGCGATATACCCTGATGGATCCGCACGAAATTGGGTAATCGGCTGGGTAGGTACCCGTCTCGGAAGGGCATGAGATGACGGCAGCGCGTATGGGGCCCGAAGAGCGCGCCGGCGCGCTCGCGCACATGGCGGAGAACGAGCTCGACGTCCTGGTGGTGGGCGGCGGCGTCGTCGGCGCCGGCGTTGCGCTGGACGCCGTGTCGCGCGGGCTGTCCGTGGGGCTGATCGAGGCCCGCGACTTCGCCGCGGGCACCTCCAGCAGGTCCAGCAAGCTGATCCACGGCGGCCTGCGCTACCTGGAGCAGTTGGACTTCGAGCTGGTCCGCGAGGCGCTGACGGAGCGCGGGCTGCTGCTGCAGCGCCTGGCCCCGCACCTGGTGCGGCCGGTTCCGTTCCTGTTCCCGTTCACCAAGCACTGGGAGCGCCCCTACATCGGCGCCGGGGTCGCGCTCTACGACACGCTGTCCATGACCATGGGTACCTCCCGCGGCCTGCCGCACCACCGGCACCTCACGCGCGGGGGAGCCATGCGGATCTTCCCGGCGCTGCGCCGCGACGCGTTCGTCGGGGCGGTGCAGTACTGGGACGCCCAGGTCGACGACGCCCGCTACGTCGTGACCCTGCTGCGCACGGCCGCCTCCTTCGGGGCGCGCATCGCCTCGCGCGTGCAGGCGGTCGGGTTCCTGCGCGAGGGCGAGCACGTCACCGGGGCGAAGGCGCAGGACCTGGAGTCCGGCGAGGAGTTCGAGATCCGGGCCAAGCAGGTGGTCAACGCCGCCGGCGTGTGGACCGACGACATCCAGGAGATGGTCGGCGGGCGCGGCCAGATCCACGTCAGCGCGTCCAAGGGGATCCATCTCGTCGTGCCGCGCGACCGGGTCCAGGCGTCGTCGGGTCTGATCCTGCGCACCGAGAAGAGCGTGCTGTTCGTCATCCCGTGGGGGCGGCACTGGATCATCGGCACCACCGACACCTCCTGGGACCTGGACAAGGCGCACCCCGCGGCCAGCCGCACCGACATCGACTACGTCCTCGACCACGTCAACCAGGTGCTGCGGGTGCCGTTGACCAGGGACGACGTTGAGGGCGTGTACGCGGGGCTGCGCCCGCTGCTGTCGGGGGAGTCCGACGAGACCTCCAAGCTGTCGCGGGAGCACACCGTCGCCCACCCCGTTCCGGGCCTGGTGCTGATCGCCGGCGGCAAGTACACCACCTACCGGGTCATGGCCAAGGACGCCGTCGACGCGGTCGCGCACGGGCTCGGCGGCGGCGTTCCGGAGTCGGTCACCGACAGGGTGCCGCTGGCCGGGGCCGACGGCTTCGCGGCGCTGTGGAACCAGCGCAGGAAGCTCGCCCGCGAGTCCGGCGTGCACGTGTCACGGGTCCAGCACCTGCTGCGCCGCTACGGGTCGATGGTCCACGAGGTCCTCGCGCTCATCGCCGAGCGCCCCGACCTGAAGGAGCCGCTGACCGGCGCCGACGACTACCTGCGCGCCGATGTCGTCTACGCGGTCCTCCACGAGGGCGCGCGCCACCTCGACGACGTGCTGTCGCGCCGCACGCACGTCTCGATCGAGACCTGGGACCGCGGCCTCGCGGTGGCCGAGGAGGCCGCCCGGCTGATGGCCGGGCCCCTGGGCTGGGACGACGAGCAGGTCAAGCGCGAGGCCGAGTACTACCGCAAACGCATCGAGGCCGAGCGCGCCGCCCAGGAGCAGGACAGCGACCACGAGGCCGACGCCGTCCAGCACGGCGCCCCCGACATCGTCCCCGAGACCCGCAGCATGAGGGTGAGCTGACCGGCGCCGATCTTGACCGTGAGTTTCAACCTCGACCACTGGGGGTTTTGAAGCCTCAACCACAGGAGGGATCCGCGGTGACCGGGCGATCCTCTCGTGTGGCCGTAGGCCCCCTACAGGGATCGCCCCGGCGCCGCGCAGCCCACGCCGCCTGCTTGGGCGCCGGGCCGAAACCGGGGTGTCGGTCTGTGCCCAGGGTGTCGGCGTGCGCTTCGCGCGTGGGAGGGCGATTTTCCGTCTATGGGGCCTTCGGCCACGCGAGAGAATCGCCCACCCGCGCGCCCTCACTCCTGGGGCCGACCTTCACGGTCCCCTGGGGTCGAGGTGGAGGGGACCCACCCGCGCGCCTACTTCATCCCGGGGCCGAGGTTGAAACCCAAGATCAAGATCGGCGAGGTCAGGACCAGGGCAGGAACCGGCGCAGACCGCCTGCCCTGCGCTTCTCGGCCACCAGCCGGGAGAGGTAGGCCTCCCAGCGTTCGGTGACGGAGTCGATGTGGAACGCGGCGGCCTTGTCCCGGGCGTTGCCGCCCAGACGGCGCCGCTCGTCGGCGTCCTCGACCAGGCGCAGCAGCCCGGCGGCGAGGGCGTCGACGTCCTGGTCGGCCACCAGCAGCCCGTCGTGCCCGTGCGTGATGAGTTCTCGGGGGCCGTAGGGGCAGTCGAAGCTGACGACCGGGACGCTGGCGGCGAAGGACTCCAGGATGGTCATCCCGAAGCCCTCCTGCCGCGAACTCACCGCGACGACGGACGCCTTGGCGAACTCCGAGGTGATGTCGGGGTTGCGCCCCATGAGGACGACGTTGTTGTTCAGGCCAAGGCGGTCGACGGCCGCGCGGATGCCGGCGCGCTCGATGCCGCGCCCGTAGATGCGCAACTGCCATTCCGGGTGCTTGTCGGCCACGGAGGCGAACGCCTCGACCAGCTTGGGGTACTGCTTGACCCAGATCAGCCGCCCGGCCGTGGCGATGATCGGGTTGGTCAGCCGGGATCGGGCGTGGAAGCCGTCGGGCAGCGGGTTGGGCATGGTGGTGACCCAGCCGCCGTCCTTGCCCAGGAAGTCGGTGTAGTCCCGCCGGTCGGAGTCGGTCAGCACGGTGAGGCCGTCGAGCCGGGTGTGGTGGGCGCGGATGTGCTCCTTGACGTCGTCGGGCTGCTGGCCGAGGTTGAGGTGCTCCTGGCCGATGCATACGGCCTTCTTCGGCCCCCACTGGGCGAGCAGGGAGTTCAGCCCGGGCCGCGTGGCGATGACGACGTCGCTGTCGAGCTTGGAGAGGTAATCGCGGAGAACGGCGTCGCTGTGGGCGTTGAAGAACGAGTGCAGGTTGTTCTCGCTGGCCGGGACGTTGCCGGACGGCTGGAGTTCGAGCTCGCGGGCTCGGGGGCCGGGGTCGGGGCGGTCGGCCCAGCTCCGGTTGTGGGCCAGGGAGCGCAGCCGGACCTCGGGGCTGATCTGGAAGAAGGGCTCATGGGCGTTCTGCGCCATGCTGACGATCTCGACGTCGTGCCGTTTGACCAGATTATTGGCCAGATTCGTGGTGGTGCGGATCGTGCCGCCCATGCCGTAGACGTTGCCGATGAGGAAGGTGATCTTCACGGGTCAGGCCACCTCGAAGTCCGACTCGTCGGCCTGGTCGGCACCGTCGTCGGTCGTCCCGTCGGATTCGCGGACGGCGAGGACGGTGAGGTTGTCCTTGTCGGTGTAGTAGGGCCGGAAGCGCAGGGGTGCGTCCGGGGTCTGCACCAGCACCCCGGGGTAGCCGATCCGGCCCTTCTTGCCGACGATGTCGTCGCTGTGGGAGCCCAGCCGCAGTTCGCGGTCCTGCCCGGGCAGCCGCAGCCACAGGTCCCACTCGTTGTGGTGGCGCCCGTGGTCGTGGGCCCGTGACAGCGGGGCCAGCGGGATCGTGCACAGGAACTCGCCGTCGCTCAACGTCACCGGAACGACGAGTTCGCCGTCCAGGTCGCGCTGCCGGGCCACCAGCTCCGCGCCGCCCGCCCCGTCCGGTGCCGCCGTGCGGGCGAGGCGACCCGACAGCGTCACCTGCTCCGATGCGGTGTCGACCCGGTCGACCTGGGCGTAGGGCTTCACGGAGCGCACGCGGATCCGCAGTCGGCCCGTCGCCGTCCGCACGGCCAGGAACTCCCGCTCGGCCGGGCGAGCGGCCTGCGCGCGCCGCTCGGCGGCGTCGTAGCAGGGGTCGGCGGTCAGGACCGGCCGCTGCGCGCCGTCGGCGCCGACCCAGCGCACCGCCCACGTCCCCGCGGCGACGCCGACCGGGCCGAGCTCGGCCCGCGCCCGTGTCCCCGCCACGCTGACCGGCAGCGACACCGGTTCGCAGGCGTCCTTGTTCTTACCGGTCGGGAGCAGGACCACCCGGGCGTCCCCGTCAGACGGGTCGAGCAACTCCAGCTCCAGTACGTCCCCGGCGACGACACGACTGACGTCAACCCGCATCGAACCCTCACCTTTCGCGGGCGCGCGTCGGCACCGACCACTCGTGCCCGCACGCCGCCCCTCCGTGGCGTTCCAACGGTCGAGGGTGACTTTACGTCACGATGCACGCTGGTCAGCGCACCGCGACCACCGATAAAGGAGAGAACGGCCCACAGTCGGCCAAAAGTCGTTTTCCACCTGATATGGAACTTTCAGGAAGTTCTCATGTTCCCAAGTGAGACCACATGAAGGAAACCTTTCGGTTTCCGCTCACGTTTCCAAAGTGATCTGTGCCACTATCGCCGCTGTGTGTTCTCCGCTGCCTTTATCCGCGTTCCGACGTGGACCTGGTGCTCACCGCCGGAGTCGACGGCTTCGCCCAGGTGCTGGTGGTGCATACGCCCGAGGCCGCGCAGAATCCTGATCTGGCCGAGCTGGAGCTGGCGCTGGGGACCGAGGGCGTGACGATGACCCAGGACGCCGGCGGCGAGGCCGAAGAGGGCGGCGGCACCGGCCAGATGGCCGTCGACGCCCACACCGGCGAGACGGTGCGGCGCCGCTTCACGGTGTTCGGCGCCGATCGGGGGTCCACGGGAGAGTGGCCCAGTGACAAGGGCTACGTCGGCGGCACGGTCGACGGCTCGACCGGCCTGACCCGGCTGGGCGCCCGCGCCTACGACACGACGATCGGCCGGTTCGTCTCGGTTGACCCGGTGATGAACCTGGACGATCCGCAGCAGATGCACGGCTACGCCAACGGCAACCCGGCGACCTGGAGCGACCCCTCGGGCCTGCTGCTGCCGGGCGGCTACACCAAAAAGCCCGACCCGCCGCGCGGGGTCAACGACATCACCCAGATCAAACAAGAGGCGATGTGGACCCGCCAGGGCAGAAACCTCGCCGAGATGCGCGCCGGCAACGGAAGGTACAACTACTCCCCGTACTACTACGCCTCCTACTACCCCTCCGGGAGCTGCTCATCCTCCCCCGGAGGAGGCTCCGACTACGGAGCGGTCAACCACGATCCCTACGCCGCCGTCGTCTCCGGCATCGCCCTCCTCGCCCGGCTCCCGGGCGTCGTCGGATAGCGGCCACGCACCATCGGGTCCGCCCTCCGGCAAGTAACGGGGGTGGATCCGATCGTCCCGGCATGAAAGCAAGAATGCAGCGTGCATGAAAGTGAGAATGCGGTGCCCTGTCTTCTGCGCGTTGCCGTCGTTCCGGTCGACCAGGAGCTGACCACCCGCGAAGCCGCTGGACTGCTCGGTGTGTCCCGGTCGGCGCTGATCAAGCTGCTGGACGACGGGGAGATCGGCTCCTCCCGCCCCGGTTCGAGTCGGCGGATACCGCTGCACGAGGTCGTGGCGTACAAGCGGCGCCGCAGCCACAAGCGCAGGACGCGGCTAGACGAGATGACGGCCGATGCCGTTGAGGCAGGCATCCACGGCATGCCTGCCCCCGGAGGAGAAGGCGTCGACAGCGAGCCGTGACCATCGACCGGGTCCTGGACCACCTCTCCAGCTCAGGCGCCGTTCGGTTCGCGGACGAAGCTCGTCGCCTTCGTAAGGCACCGCTCTTCTGTGCGGGCGCGGGCGATTGGGCGCGGTCGTCCACAGGGCGGGAAAATCGGTCGATAACCGGTCTCCGGTTCGTCAGACTTGAGCCGTGCTACTGACGATCTCCACCACGCACCGGCCGGCGACGGACCTCGGGTTCCTGCTGCACAAGCATCCCGACCGGGTGCAGCGGTTCGAGCAGTCCTACGGGACCGCGCACGTGTTCTACCCCGAGGCGGGGCCGGACGCGTGCACCGCCGCGCTGCTGCTGGAGGTCGACCCGCAGGCGCTGCTGCGGGCGCGGCGCGGGGCGAACAGCCCCGACTTCGCGCTCGCCCAGTACGTCAACGACCGCCCGTTCGCCGCGTCATCGCTGTTCGCCGTCGCGCTGGGCGACGTGTTCCGCTCCGCGCTCAAGGGCAGGTGCGCGGCGCGGCCCGAGCTGCCGGGGACGGCCCTGCCGCTGGTCCTGAAGCTGCCCGCAGTGCCGTGCCGGGGCGGAGCCGAACGGGCGCGGCGGATGTTCGAGCCGCTGGGCTGGGAGGTCGAGGCCGAACCCGTGCCGCTCGACCCGGGCCTGCCCGACTGGGGCGACTCCCGCTACGTCGCCCTCACCCTCACCGGTGAGCAGCGGCTGGCCGACGCGCTCAGCCACCTGTACGTGCTGCTGCCCGTCCTCGACGGCGCCAAGCACTACTGGGTCAGCGGCGAGGAGGTCGACAAGCTGCTGCGAGCGGCAGGAGAAACCGCGGCGCGGAGCGCCTCGATTGAGGGCGGTGGTGGGCGACGGGCGGGCTGGCTCAAGGACCATCCGGAACGCGACTTCATCACCCGGCGCTACCTCGCGCGGCGCGGGCGGCTGGTCCGCACCGCCATCGAGCGGTTGGCCGAGGTCGAGGACGTCGCGGAGGAGGCGGCGGAGGAAGGGGACACGGCGCAGGCCGCCGACCCGGTCAGCGAGGAGGCGGCCGGATGGGCCGGGACCAGCGGCTCCGCCGGATCGGTTGAGCCTGCCGACCCCGCCCCTCCCGCCGAAACCGACGAGCGCGGGCCCTCGCTGGCGGATCAGCGGGCCGGGGCGGTGCTGGCGGTCCTCAAGGCCGAGGGCGCCCGCAGGGTCGTCGACCTGGGGTGCGGCTCGGGCCGACTTCTCGGTCGGCTGCTCGACGACCCGGTGTTCGAACGCGTCACCGGCGTCGACGTGGCGGCGAACGCGGTCGAGTGGGCGCACCGGCGGCTGCGCACCGAGCGCATGCCCGAACGGCAGCGGCGACGGCTGGAGCTGTTCGTCGGCTCCCTCGTCTACCGCGACGCCCGGTTCTCCGGGCACGACGCGGCCGTGCTGATGGAGGTCGTCGAGCACGTCGACCCGTCGCGGCTGCCCGCCTTGGAGCGGGTCGTGTTCGGCCACGCCGCGCCGCGCACCGTCGTCGTCACGACCCCCAACGTCGAGTACAACGCGCGCTACGACGGCCTGGAGGAGGGCCGCCTCCGGCACGCCGACCACCGGTTCGAGTGGACCAGGGCGCGGTTCCGGGCCTGGGCCGACGGCGTCGCCGAGGAGTACGGCTACCGGGTGCGGTACCTGCCCGTGGGCCACGACGACCCCGGCCTGGGGCCGTCCACGCAGATGGGAGTGTTCACCCGATGACCGAGAAGCGCGTGCTCACCGTGCCGGAGACGGGTCTGGTGGTGCTCGTCGGCGTGTCGGGCTCGGGCAAGTCGACGTTCGCCGCCCGGCACTTCCGCCCCACCCAGGTGATCAGCTCCGACTTCTGCCGGGGCGTGGTCAGCGACGACACCGACGACCAGGGCGCCTCCGCCGACGCCTTCGCCCTCCTGCACCACATCGTGGCCACGCGGCTGCGGCGCGGCCTGCTGGCCGTCGTCGACGCCACCAACGTGCAGCGCGCCGTGCGCGGGCAGCTCCTGCGCATCGCCAAGGAGCACGACGTGCTGAGCACCGCGATCGTGCTCGACGTGCCCGAACGCCTGGCCCAGGAGCGCAACCGCGCCAGGACCGACCGCGACCTGCCCGCCCACGTGGTCCCGCGCCAGCGCCGGGACCTCCGGCGCGACCTGCGCAACCTCGGCAAGGAGGGCTTCCGCCGGGTGCACGTGCTGCGCGGCGAGGACGAGATCGACGCCGCGGCCGTCGAGCTGGAGAGGTCGTGGAACGACAGGCGCGAGCTCACCGGCCCGTTCGACGTCATCGGCGACGTGCACGGCTGCCGCGTCGAACTGGAGGAGCTGCTCACCGACCTCGGCTACGCGATCGAACGCGACGGCCTCGGCCGGGCCGTCGGCGCCCGCCACCCCGACCGCACCGCCGTGTTCGTCGGCGACCTGGTGGACCGCGGCCCCGACACCCCCGGCGTGCTGCGGCTGGTCATGGGCATGGTCGCCGACGGCGACGCGTTGTGCGTGTCCGGCAACCACGAGAACAAGCTGGTGCGGGCGCTCAAGGGGCGCAACGTGCGCGTGGGGCACGGCCTGGCCGAGTCCCTGGAACAGCTCGGCGCCGAGACCGAGGAGTTCCGGCAGGCGGTGCTGCGGTTCTGCGACGGCCTGATCAGCCACTACGTGCTCGACGGCGGCAAGCTGGTCGTCGCGCACGCCGGCCTGAAGGAGGCCTACCACGGACGGGCCTCGGGACGGGTGCGCTCCTTCGCGCTCTACGGCGAGACCACCGGCGAGACCGACGAGTACGGCCTGCCGGTGCGCTACCCGTGGGCGCAGGACTACCGGGGCCGCGCCGCGGTCGTCTACGGGCACACCCCCACGCCCAAGGCCGAATGGCTCAACAACACGATCTGCCTGGACACCGGGTGCGTGTTCGGCGGCCGGCTCACCGCGCTGCGCTATCCCGAACGGCTGATCGCCGACGTGCCGGCGCGGCAGGTCTGGTACGAACCGACCCGGCCGTTCCCCGGCGCCGCGGCCGGGCCGTCGGCCGGGTTCGCGCCCGAGTCCGGCGTGCCCGACATCGGCGACGTGCTCGTCGGCGCGGACGACCCCGGCGGCGGCGCGATCGAGACCGCGAACGGCCCGGTGCGGATCCGGCAGGAGAACGCGCTGGCGGCGCTGGAGGTGATGAGCCGCTTCGCCGTCGACCCCCGGTGGCTGCTGTACCTGCCGCCCACGATGGCGCCGACCCCGACCTCGGCCGACCCCGCGCTGCTGGAGCGCCCGGCCGAGGCGTTCGCCCACTACCGCGACGCCGGGATCGGCCGGGTCGTCTGCCAGGAGAAGCACATGGGGTCGCGCGCCGTCGCCGTGGTCTGCCGCGACGCCGCGGCGGCCGAGCGGCGGTTCGTGCCCGGGATCCTCGGCGCCGTCCACACCCGCACCGGGCGCCCGTTCTTCGCCGACCCGGACGTGGAGTCCGCGGTTCTGGCCGAGCTGCGCGCCGGGATCGGGGCGGCCGGGCTGTGGGAGGAGCTCGGCACCGACTGGCTGGCGCTGGACGGCGAGATGCTGCCGTGGTCGGCCAAGGCCGAAGGGCTGATCCGCGACCAGTACGCCTCCGTCGGCGCGGCCGGGCGGGCGGCGCTGCCCGCCGCGGGCGAGGCCCTGGCCGCGGCCGCCGGGCGCGGGCTCGACGTCGCGGATCTGGCGGAGCGCACGGCCCGGCGCGCCGACGGCGTCGAGGCGTTCAGCGCGGTCTACCGCCGCTACACCTGGCCCACCGACGGCCCGGCCGGACTGCGGTTCGCGCCGTTCGCGGTGCTGGCCGGGGAGGGCGCGGAGTTCACCGGCCGCGACCACCTGTGGCACATGGGCGTCGCCGAGCGGCTCGCCGAGCACGCCGGCATCGTGCTCACGACGCGCTACCTCGCCGTCGACGTCACCGACCCGGCCGCGACGGAGTCCGCGGCGGCCTGGTGGGGGCAGCTGGTGGCGGCCGGCGGCGAGGGCATGGTCGTCAAGCCGCTGTCCGGCGCGCGGGCCAGGGCCCGCAGGGGCCTGGCCCAGCCGGGGCTGAAGGTGCGCGGCCCGGAGTACCTGCGCATCATCTACGGCCCCGACTACCTGGAGCCCGGACGCATCGAGGCGCTGCGCGAGCGCCGGTTGGGCCGCAAGAACGGCCTGGCCCTGCGCGAACACCGGCTCGGCCTGGAGTCGCTGGCCCGCCACGCCGACGGCGAGTCCCTGTGGCGGGTACACCAGGCGGTCTTCGGCGTGCTCGCCCTGGAATCCGAACCGGTCGACCCCCGGCTGTGACCCCGGTCGCAGGGTGCAAGCTCCGCGGTGACTGGGCCACCCGCGCGCCATTACGTCCTGGGGCGGGATTCGCCGGATCGGCGGCTCGCGACACTAATGTGGGAAACGCCGGACAGCGGGTGTTCACCCTCTGCGGTTTCTCCTTCCAGGAGGTAGCGTGGCATGGGCATTGCGATCGCCGAGCGGGCCGTGGAGCCCGAGGTGACGGCCGAGGTTTCCTGGGAGCTGCTGCTGCGCGCTTGGCAGGAGCTCGACATCCCCGGAGGCTGGCGGGCGGAGATCCGTGGAGAGGACATCGTCGTGGTCCCGCCGCCGTCGAATGCGCATGGTCTGGTCGCGTCCAAGGTGCACTGGACGCTCAAGAAGATCGCGCCCGAGGGAGTGGAGGCGATCCAGAACGTCGGGGTGCGGATTCCGGCGCTGAGCAAGCTCTACATTCCGGATCTCGTGTTCATCGCGGAGTCGGACGTCTCCCTTGACCAGCCGGGTCTGGCATCGGCCAATCTCCTCCTCGTCGTGGAGATCACCTCCAGGGGCGACGCCGAGGACGACCGGGGCGACAAGCGCATGGCCTACGCCAAGGGCGAGGTCCCGCTGTACCTGCTGATCGATGCCTGGGACCGGTCCGGTCCCACGGTCACGCTGTTCTCCGAGCCGCGCAACGGCGACTACGACGGCGCGCAACGCGTGCCGTTCGGCAAGCCCATCGCCATCCCCGAGCCGTTCGGCGCCGAGCTGGAGACCGCGGACTTCCCGGTCCACCCCGGGGTGCCGAAGCACACCTGAGCCGTCCCGGGCCCGCCCCGCCGGATCAGGCCGGTGCCGCCACCGTGCCGGGGACGCCCTGCTCAGGCGGCCTCCGCCTCGGCCTCCGCCTCGGGCTCCTTCACGATGACGTGGCGCATGTGCCGCCAGTGCGGGTTGTCCTCGTAGACCTCGGAGGCGACCAGCCGGGCGCCGCAGGCGCGCGCCAGGGAGCGCGCCTCCGCACCGGGCATCGTGTGCATGCGCATCGCCGCGGGGAAGCCGAGCAGCGTGCGCTGGACGAACCGGATCACCGCGTGCGGCACGATCCGGGACAGCACGCCGACGGCCGTGGGCAGCGTGCGGTCGGGGATCCCGATCACCAGCGCCCCGCCCGGTCGCGCGACCCGGACCAGCTCCCGCAGGTAGTTCCGGGTCGGCGCCGGGGGCATGTGCTGCAGGACCAGGTTGGTGTAGACGAGGTCGAAGGAGCCCTCCTCCAGGCAGGTCAGGTCCGCCGCCGTGTTGTGGACGTAGCGCACCCGGCCGGTGCGGTCCAGCCTCCGGGCCGCCGCCAGCATCGGCTCGGAGATGTCGACGCCGACGACCTCGTCGAAGTGCGCGGTCAGCGCGGTGCTGAGCCGTCCGGCGCCGCAGCCGAAGTCCAGCGCGCGGCCCCGCTGCACCGTGACGCCCAGTTCTGCCAGCCAGGCCGCCGTGCCGTCGATCTCGGCGGCACCGGTCGCGAGGAACTCGGCCTCGTCCCAGCCGCCGTTGCGCTTGCCCCGGTCGGTGAGCACCGCCCACAGCGGGTCGCTGTCGCCCAGCGCCGTCCAGTCGCGGTGGATCTCGTCAAGTGCCGCCATCGTCCGTTCCCGTCCCTTTCGCCCGCACCGATTCCCGGCATGACGAATCTAGGGACGCGGCCCGCCGCACTCACTGGCCCTGGCTCCCCTGTTACCGGTGGTGCGGGCCATACCCGCGCGCCGCGCTCCCGCGTCCGCGGGCCGCCGCGCGGCAGGGAGCCGGGGCGCGCCTATCCTGGTGCCGACCCGCGCAGTCCGCGCGGTCCTCCCGGACTTCAGGCGTGATCCATGAACGTACTGCTCACCGGCGGTGCCGGCTACATCGGCACGCACACCGCCGTCGCGCTCATCGAGGCCGGCCACGACGTGGTCCTGCTCGACGCCCTGCACAACAGCCACGCGGAGGCCGTCCGCAGGGTCGAGCGCATCACCGGCCGTGACGTCGCCTTCCACGTGGGCGACTGCGCCGACCCCGCCTTCGTGGCGAAGGTCTTCGCCGAGCACCGGATCGACGCGGTGGTGCACTGCGCGGGGCTGAAGGCGGTGGGCGAGTCGACCGAGCAGCCGCTGCGCTACTACCGCAACAACATCGACGCGCTGCTGACGCTGTGCGAGGTGATGCAGGTCGCCGGGGTGCACCGGATGGTGTTCAGCTCCTCGGCGACCGTCTACGGCGATCCCGATCGGGTGCCCATCACCGAGGACATGCCGCTGCGCGCGGTCAACCCCTACGGCGCGACCAAGCTCTTCGCCGAGCAGATCCTCACCGACCTGGCCGCGGCCTCGCCCGAGTGGCACGTCATCTCGCTGCGCTACTTCAACCCGGTCGGCGCGCACGTCAGCGGCCTGATCGGGGAGGACCCCGGCGGCGTCCCCAACAACCTGTTCCCCTACATCGCGCAGGTCGCGGCGGGCCGGCGCGAGAAGGTGCTGGTCTACGGCGACGACTACGACACCCCCGACGGCACGGGAGTGCGCGACTACCTGCACGTCACCGACCTCGCGCTGGGACACGTGGCGGCGATCGAGCACCTCGGCGACGCGCCGGGCGCCCGCGCCTACAACCTGGGCAGCGGCGCGGGGACCTCGGTCCTGGAGGCGATCGCCGCGTTCGAGCGGGCCTCCGGGCGCGAGATCCCCCACGAGGTGGTGGCCCGCCGCCCCGGCGACATCGCCATCTGCTACGCCGACCCTTCTGCGGCCCGGCGCGACCTGGGCTGGAAGGCCGCCAGGACCGTGTGGGACGCCTGCGCCGACGCCTGGCGCTGGCAGTCGGCCAACCCCCGCGGTTTCGCCGGTTAGCGGAACCCGGGTCCTGGGGCGGGGCGGCCGGGACGCGGATTCCGCGTGTCGGCCGCCTCTGTGACCTCGGCCCCCTCTAGCCGACCGGCGCTGTCGGCTCGGCCGACCTCGCCGGGCGTTCCGGGGTGCGCACGTGCTCGGGAAGGATGCCGTGCATCATGATCCGGGCGATCACGTGCGACCACGCCGGAGTCCCGGCCACCATGGAGATCAGCGGCGGCAGCGACGGATCCGATCCCAGGGCGCGGCTGATGACCTGCTTCTGCACGATCCGCTGCACCGCCTGGGTGCCCACGGTCGGGATCCAGCGCCGCCGCTGCACGCGGGCGGGCAGGCGGGGGTTCAGGGTCTTGGTGAACCGCCCGGGGTCGGCCTGGGCCCGGTACAGCGGGTCGGCCAGCAGGTTGGCCGTCGCCACCGCGTCCTGCACCGCGAGGTTGATGCCGACGCCGCCGACGGGCGTCATCGTGTGCGCGGCGTCGCCGATGGCGAGCAGGCCCGGCCGGTGCCAACTGGTCAGCCGGTTCAGCCCGATCTTGAGGAACGCCACCTTCTCCCAGTCGTCGACCTCGCTCACCCGTTCGCCCAGGAAGGGGAGCACGTCGCGCAGGTTCTGCCGGAACCGCTCCAGCCCGGCGGCGCGGACCTCGTCGATGCCGCCCTTGGGGATGAGGTAGGCGATCTGCCAGTAGGAGCCGCGGTCGATGGCCGCGGCCATCGCGCCCGTTCCGATCCGGCCGTTGAGCCCTTCGGGGTCCTCGTCCGCGCGGGAGACCCGCAGCCACAGCGCGTCCATGGGCGCGCCCAGGTCGGCGGGGACCATCCCGGCGGCCTCGCGCAGCGTCGAGTGCCGCCCGTCGGCCGCGACGGTCAGCACGGCGCGCAGTTCGTGCTCGCCGTCGGCGTCGCGGTAGCGGATCCCGCGGACGGCGCCGTCCTGCTCGATCGGGCCGAGGGCCTCGGCGTTCATGCGCAGCGTGAAGTTGGGGTAGTGGTCGGCGTGGTCGGTGAGCAGGGTCAGGAAGTCCCACTGCGGGATCATCGCGATGTGCCGGTACCGGCCCGGCAGGTGGGCCAGGTCGGCGTTGACGATGGCCTGCTCGCCGGCGCCGATGGCGAGCCGGTCGATGTTGCGGTGCGGGATGCGCTCCAGCTCGTCGATCAGGCCCAGTTCGTCGAGGATCTGCAGTGTCGAGGGGTGGACGGTGTCGCCGCGGAAGTCGCGCAGGAAGTCGCCGTGCTTCTCCAGCACGACGACCTCGACCCCGGCCCGGGCGAGCAGCAGGCCGAGCATGATCCCGGCGGGCCCGCCGCCGGAGATGGCACAGGTGGTGGTCTCGGTTCGCGTCATTGCGATTCTCCTGTGGCTGCGGCGACTAATTCATCATCTAATGAAATACAACCTCGTGCCCGCCCCCGTGTCCAGGGAATGGTGTGAACCGGCCGGCCGCAGCGGTGTCTGATACGTCACAGTCCGCACGCAGGGCCAGGTGGGGACGGATCCGCCGAAGGGGTGGGGCGGCCGGACCTTCGAGGGAAATGCGGTTACTCGTGGGTAGCCAAAGTGGGGTGCGTCACTCTAAGCTGCCCGCATGGGTAACGCCACGAGTAGCCACGCCGAAACCAAGACGCTCGCCCCCACGCTGGTCAGCCGGCTGACCCGGCACGTCGTGAGCGCGTCGGGGGACACCACCACGACGACGGCGCCGTTCACCGGCAAGCCACTCGCGGAACTCCCCGTCAGCTCGGCCTCCGACGTCGCCGAGGCGTTCGAGCGCGCACGCGAGGCGCAGCGCTCGTGGGCCGCGATGTCCCCGCGCGACCGCGTCGCGCCGTTCCTGCGCTTCCACGACATCGTCCTCGACCGGCAGAGCGAGATCCTCGACATCATCCAGTGGGAGACCGGCAAGGCCCGCCGGCACGCCTTCGAAGAGGTCTACGACGCCGCGGCCGGCACGCTCTACTACGCCCGCCAGGCCCCCCGGCTGCTCCGGCGCAGGCGCAGCATCGGCGCGGTGCCCGGCGCCACCCGCACCTACGCCCACCACCAGCCCAAGGGCGCCGTCACCGTCATCACCCCGTGGAACTACCCGATCGCACTGCCGGTCGGCGACGCGGTCCCCGCGCTGCTCGCGGGCAACGCCGTCGTCGCCAAGCCCGACACCCAGACCGCGCTGAGCGCGCTGTGGGCCATCGACGTGGCCGTGGAGGCCGGGCTTCCCGAAGGGCTGTGGCTGCCGGTGCTCGGCGAACCCGCGGAGATCGGCGATCCGCTCATCGACGGCGCCGACTATGTCGCGTTCACCGGCTCCTCGGCCGTCGGCGCGAAGATCGCGCAGCGGGCGGCCGGGCGGCTGATCGGCTGCTCCGCCGAACTCGGCGGCAAGAACCCGATGATCGTCTGCGAGGACGCCGACCTCGACCGCACCGTCGAGGGCGCGGTGCGCGCCTGCTTCAGCAACGCAGGGCAGCTGTGCATCTCCATGGAGCGGGTGTACGTGCACGATGCGGTGTACGACGCGTTCACCGAGAAGTTCGCCGCCGCGGTGCGCGACATGGAGCTCAACTCCGCCCTCGACTTCAGCGCGGACATGGGCTCGCTCACCTACCAGCGCCAGCTCGACCGGGTGAGCGCGCACGTCGACGACGCGCGGCAGAAGGGCGCCACCGTCGTGGCCGGCGGCCGCCCCCGCCCCGAGATCGGTCCGCTGTTCTACGAGCCGACCGTGCTGGCCGACGTCGAGCCCACGATGCGGGCGTGCGCCGACGAGACGTTCGGCCCGGTCGTCTCGCTCTACCGCTTCAGCGACGAGAACGAGGCCGTCGAGCGCGCCAACGCCACCGACTACGGGCTCAACGCCAGCATCTGGACCCGCGACGTCAACCGCGGGCGGCGGCTCGCCGAGCGGGTCCGGGCCGGAACGGTCAACATCAACGAGGGCTACGGCGCGGCGTGGGCCAGCTACGGCGCCCCCATGGGCGGCATGAAGCGCTCCGGGCTGGGCCGTCGGCACGGCGCCGAGGGGCTGCTGCGCTACACCGAGGCCCAGACCGTCGCCAGCCAGCACTACGTCGGCCTGGGCGGCCCGCCCGGTATGGACGGCGAGACCCTCGCCAGGACCATGACGCTCGGAGCCAGGCTGATGAAGCGGTTCCGCATCCGCTGACCGGGGCTCTCCGCCCCCTCCCGCATCCGGCGAGGAGCGGGAGGCGCCCCCGCGCCCCCCGCGCCCGCGCGCTCCGGGGCATCGGCGCGCCGGGTCGGCTGTGAGCGGGTCGCCGACCGGACGTGCGAGGCCGTCGACCCGGAGGTTCTAGACTGGAGGCCAACCCGTACCCACCTGCTGGAAGGCCGTTACGTGTCCGTTGCCGGTGCTGCCGACAGCACGTTCGACACCGTCCTCGTCGTCGACTTCGGTGCGCAGTACGCGCAGCTGATCGCGCGGCGGGTGCGCGAGTGCCACGTCTACAGTGAGATCGTGCCCTCGACCATGCCGGTCGAGGAGATGCTCGCCAAGAACCCCAAGGCCATCATCCTGTCCGGCGGCCCCTCCTCGGTCTACGCCGACGGCGCTCCGCAGGCCCCGACCGGCCTGTTCGAGACCGGCGTGCCCACGTTCGGCATCTGCTACGGCTTCCAGGCCATGGTGCAGAACCTCGGCGGCACCGTCGCCAAGACCGGCCTGTCGGAGTTCGGCCGCACCCGGATCGACGTCGCCGACGACGCCGTCCTGTTCAAGGGGCTGCCGACCGCCCAGGCGGTGTGGATGTCGCACGGCGACTCGGTGTCGGAGGCCCCCGCGGGCTTCCGGGTCGTCGGCAGCACCGACGGCACCCCCGTCGCCGCCGTCGAGGACCCCGAGCGCGGGCTGTTCGGCGTGCAGTTCCACCCCGAGGTGCTGCACAGCGAGCACGGCCAGGCCGTCCTGCGGCACTTCCTCTACGAGGGCGCCGGGTGCCGTCCCACCTGGACGATGGTCAACATCGTCGACGAGCAGGTCGAGCGGATCCGCGCCGAGGTCGGCGCCAAGCGGGCCGTCTGCGGCCTGAGCGGCGGCGTCGACTCCGCCGTGGCCGGGGCCCTGGTCCAGCGCGCCATCGGCGACCAGCTCACCTGCGTCTTCGTCGATCACGGGCTGCTGCGCAAGGGCGAGGCCGAGCAGGTCGAGAAGGATTTCGTGGCCGCCACGGGCGCGGCGCTGAAGGTCGTCGACGCCCAGGACCGCTTCCTGGCGGCGCTGGCCGGGGTCTCCGACCCCGAGGAGAAGCGCAAGATCATCGGCCGGGAGTTCATCCGGGTCTTCGAGCGGGCCGCCCGCGAGGTCGTCGAGGAGGGCGGGGCCACCGGCGAAGAGGTGGAGTTCCTGGTCCAGGGCACGCTCTACCCCGACGTCGTCGAGTCCGGCGGCGGCACCGGCACCGCCAACATCAAGTCCCACCACAACGTCGGAGGGCTCCCCGAGGACCTCCAGTTCACGCTGGTCGAACCGCTGCGCGAGCTGTTCAAGGACGAGGTGCGCCGGGTCGGCGAGGAGCTCGGGCTGCCGGCCGAGATGGTGTGGCGCCAGCCGTTCCCAGGCCCCGGCCTGGGGATCCGCATCATCGGCGAGGTGACCCGCGAGCGCCTGGACGTGCTGCGCGAGGCCGACGCGATCGCCCGCGAGGAGCTGTCGCGCGCCGGGCTGGACCGCGACATCTGGCAGTGCCCGGTGGTGCTGCTCGCCGACGTCCGGTCCGTGGGCGTGCAGGGCGACGGCCGCACCTACGGCCACCCGGTCGTGCTGCGCCCGGTCAGCAGCGAGGACGCGATGACCGCCGACTGGTCGCGCGTGCCCTACGACGTGCTCGCCACGATCTCCAACCGCATCACCAACGAGGTCCGCGAGATCAACCGGGTCACCCTGGACGTCACCAGCAAGCCCCCGGGCACCATCGAGTGGGAGTAGGCCGGCGGCGTACCGCCGACGGACGGCCTTGACCGCCACGCACGCGCCCGCGCCGCCTGGTCGATGATGATCTGAGCGCTCTACTTCCGCTGTCAGCCCCTCCGCCCCTTCCTTCGGTGCTTCAGGATCTGCCTGAGCAGGAGCAGGAGGGCCGCGGCGAAGGCGATCGCCGGGAGGGCGCGCTTGAGGGCGGGGCCGCCGGCGATGTCGAGGAGATCGAGGGATTCGCCGTCCTCGCGGTGGCCGGCCGCGGGGGACCGCGGCGCCACGGGCGGGGGGCCGGGCGCGGGGCGAGGAGTGGGAACCGGGCCGGGGGCCTGCGCGTCCTGCGCGACGGGCACGGCCTCGGCCGCCTCCACGGCTCCGGCCTCACTCCCCTCGCCGCCCTTCGCGGCCTCCTCGCCGCTCTCCGCGGCTCCCGCGCCGCCTTCGGCGGTGTCGCGCTCCAGTTCGGCGGCGAGGTTCGCGGCGAATTTGTCGACCAGCTTCGCGCTGACGTCGGCCATCACGCCGCGCCCGAACTGCGCCACGCGCCCCGTGACGTTGAGGTCGGTCTGCACCGTCACCCGGGTGGCCGAGCCCTCCTCCCGCAGGGTGGCCGTGACGTCGGCCGACGCGGTGCCGGTCCCGCGCGCCTCCTTGCCGTTCGCCGTGATGCCGACGACGCGGGCCGCCTCGTCCTTGCCGGTGAAGCGGGCCTCACCGCGGTAGGTCACGGTGATCGGGCCGACCTTGACCTTGACCCGGCCGGTGAACGTGTCCCCCTCCACCGAGTCCAGCGTCGCGCCCGGCATGCACGGGGCGATCCGCTCGACGTCCAGTAGCACCGCCCACGCCCGCTCCACCGGGACGGGAACCGTGAACTCGTTGTTCAGTCGCGTGCTCATCGCTTGCGTCACCTCTCTCGTCCGGTCTCGTCCGGTCTCGTCCGGTCTCGTCCGGTCTCGTCCGAACCTGCCCGGGCCGACCCGGCGCCAACAGGAAAATCGTGGGCGCCCCGTTTCCGGGACGCCCACGTGCACCGATGCGGATCAGACCCCCGCGGCCTTGGCCAGGGCCCGCCCAGTCAGCACCCGGGCCAGGTGGCGGCGGTAGTCGGCCTGCCCGTTGACGTCGCTGGGCGGCTCGGTCTCGGCGTCGGCCCCGGCCGAAGCGTCGTGCAGCGCTTCGGCCTGCGCCGGTACGCCCGCCATCGCCGACTCCACGCCGTGGGCCCGCACGGGCGTGCTGCCCATGTTGGTCAGCCCCACCCGCGCCTCGGCGATCTCGCCGTCACCGCGCCGGACCGCCGCCGCGACGCCCACGATGGCCCACGACTGAGCGGTGCGGGTGAACTTCTCGTAGTGGAACGACCAGCCGTCCCACTTCGGAATCCGCACCGCCGTGAGCACGTCGTCGGGCTCCAGCGCGGTGGTCAGGTAGTCCACGAAGAACTCGGCGGCCGGGATCGAGCGCTGCCCGCCGGGCCCGGTCACCAGGAACTCGGCGTCCAGGGTGAGCGCGACCGCCGGCAGGTCGCCGGCCGGGTCGGCGTGCGACAGGGACCCGCCGAGCGTGCCGCGGTGCCGCACCGCCGGGTCGGCCACCGTGCCCGTGGCCTGCGCCAGGAGCGCGCAGTGCGCCTCGACCAGCGGGTCGCGCACCACCTCGTAGTGGGTCGTCATCGCCCCGATCCACAGGGACGGGCCCTCGTCGCGGATGCCGCGCAGCTCGTCCAGGCCGCCCAGGTCCACCACGACGTCGGGATAGGCCAGCCGGAAGCGCAGCAGCGGCATCAGGCTCTGCCCGCCGGCCAGCACCTTGGCCTCTTCGCTCTCGCCCAGCACCCGGACCGCCTCGGTGACGTCGCCCGGCTTCACGTACTCGAAGCGCGGAGGAATCACTGCGCACCTCCCTCGTCCTCGTCGTAGGCCGAAGCCCCGGGCGGCGCGCTCGCCCGCGAATCCGCGGGCAGGCTGGTCGGCGACCCGGCGACCGCGCCGCCGCCGGAGCCGGCCTCGGACAGGGCCCGCCACACCCGCTCCGGCGTGCACGGCATCCGCACGTCGTGCACGCCGAACGGCCGCAGCGCGTCGACGACCGCGTTGACCACGGCCGGCGTGGACGCGATCGTGCCGGCCTCGCCCACGCCCTTGACACCCAGCGGGTTCGTGGTCGCCGGCGTCTCGGTCCGGTCGGTCGTGAAGTCGGGCAGGTCCGCCGCCGACGGCAGCAGGTAGTCGGCCATCGTGGAGGTGACCAGGTTGCCGTCGGCGTCGTGGACGGCCTCCTCGTACAGCGCCTGGGCGATCCCCTGCGCCAGCCCCCCGTGCACCTGGCCCTCCACGATCAGCGGGTTGACCACCGCGCCGACGTCGTCGACGGCCACGTAGGACCTGATCCGCACGGCGCCGGTGGCGGTGTCGACCTCGACCGCGCACAGGTGGGTGCCGTGCGGGTAGGAGAAGTTCTCCGGGTCGAACGTGGAGTCGGCGTCCAGCGACGGCTCCACGCCGTCGGGCAGCGAGTGCGCCGCGAACGCCGCCAGCGCGACCTCCTGGATCGTCGCGGCGGGCTGCGAGGTGCCGCGCACGGTGAACGCGCCCCCGGAGAACTCCATGTCGCCCTCTGCCGCCTCCAGCATGTGCGCGGCGATCCGGCGGGCCTTGTCGACCACCCTGTCGCACGCCTCCACCACCGCGGTGCCGCCCACCACGAGCGAGCGCGAGCCGTAGGTGTCCATGCCCTTGGGCGCGACCTGGGTGTCGCCGTGCAGGACCTGGACGTCCTCGAACGGCACGCCCAGCCGGTCGGCGACGATCTGGCTCCACGCGGTCTCGTGGCCCTGCCCGTGCGGGGTCGAGCCGGTGACCACCTCGACCTTGCCGGTGGGCAGCATCCGCACCGAGGCGTGCTCCCACCCCCCGGCGCCGTAGGACAGCGAGCCCAGCACCCGCGACGGTGCCAGCCCGCACATCTCCGTGAACGTGGAGATGCCGATGCCCAACTGGACGGTGTCGCCGCGGTCGCGGCGGGCCCGCTGCTCGGCGCGCAGGCCGTCGTAGCCGAACAGCTCCATGGCGCGGTCGGTGGCCGCCTCGTAGTCGCCGGAGTCGTAGGTGAGCCCGGCGATGGTGGTGTAGGGGAACTCCTCACGGGCGATCCAGTTGCGCCGCCGCAGCTCCATCGGATCCATGTTCAGCTCGTGGGCGAGCTCGGTCATGATCCGCTCGATCGCGTAGGTGGCCTCGGGGCGGCCGGCGCCCCGGTAGGCGTCCGTCGGCGTCTTGGTCGTGAAGACCCCGGTGCAGCTGAAGGAGTAGGCGTCCATCTTGTAGATCGCCGGGAACATGAACGCGCCCAGGATCGGCACGCCCGGGGTCACCAGCATCAGGTAGGCGCCCATGTCGGCCAGCAGGTCGACCTTCAGGCCCCGGATCCGGCCGTCGGAGTCGGCGGCGATCGAGACGTCCTGGATCTGGTCGCGGCCGTGGTGCGTGGTCTGGAATCCCTCGGAGCGCGACTCCGTCCACTTCACCGGCTTGCCCAGCCGCTTGGCGAGCAGCAGCGCGAGGACCTCCTCGGCCGTCACCTGCAGCTTCGACCCGAACCCGCCGCCGACGTCGGGGGCGATGACCCGTAGCTTGTGCTCGGGGATGCCGGTCGTCATCGCCAGCATCACCCGCAGCACGTGCGGGATCTGGGTGGCCGACCACAGGGTGAACGCGTCGCCGTCGGGGCGGCACACCACCGCGCGCGGCTCCATCGCGGCGGGGATCAGCCGCTGCTGCCGGTAGCGGCGGGTCACCACGACGTCGGCGCCGGAGAACGCCCCCTCGACGTCGCCCGCCGAGAACGGCCAGGTGAACGACTTGTTCGTGCCCGCGGAGGCGTGCACCAGGTCGGCGCCCTCGGCGACGGCCTCCTCCATGTCCAGCACCACGGGCATCGGGTCGAAGTCGACCTCGATCGCCTCCAGGGCGTCGGCCGCGGCGTAGGCGTCGCGCGCCACCACGCAGGCCACGGCCTCGCCGACGTAGCGGACCTCCTCCACCGCCATGGGCGGGTGGTCGGGGACCACGATGTCGTCGGTGACCGGCCACGCGCACGGCAGGCTGCCCTGCTCGCCGGCGAAGTCGGCCCCGGTGAAGGCTGCGACCACGCCGGGCTGCTCGCGTGCGGCGGAGACGTCGACGTTCGTGATCCGGGCGTGCGCGAACGGGCTGCGCAGGAACGCCACGTGCAGCGTTCCGACCTGCTGGATGTTGTCGGTCCAGGTGGTCTGGCCGGTGATCAGCCGGGCGTCCTCCTTGCGGAGCCGCGCCTGCCCCAACTGCGGGGCGTCGGGTGTCATCGTCATGCCGCACCTCCTCGCGCGGCGGGCCGCAGCGGTTCGCCCTCGCCGGCCGCCTGCCGCGGCACCCCGGTCCCCGGCTCGGACACGAAACGCGGTGCGGTGCCGCTGGCCCGCATCTGCGCCGCGGCGTCGCGCACGGCGCGGACGATGTTGGCGTAGCCGGTGCACCGGCACAGGTTGCCTTCGAGTCCCTCCCTGATCTCCTCGTCGGAGGGGTCGGGGTTCTCCCGGAGCAGGTCGATCGTCGCAATGATCATCCCGGGCGTGCAGTAGCCGCATTGCAGGGCGTGGTTCTCGTGGAAGGAGCGCTGGACGGGGTGCCACTCGCCGTCGGAGGCGAGCCCCTCGACCGTGGTGACGTCGTGCCCGTCGGCCTGGGCGGCCAGGACCGAGCAGCTCTTCGCGGACAGCCCGTCCATCAGGACGGTGCACGCGCCGCAGTTGGACGTGTCGCACCCGATGGGGGTGCCGACCTTGCCCAGCCGTTCGCGCAGGTAGTGGGTGAGTAGTTGGCGGGCTTCGACCTGGTCGTCGTAGCGCACGCCGTCGACGGTCACGCGGATATGTGGCATAGGGCCATGACCTCCCGAAGCAGTGGCCTCAGAACTTCCGCAGAGGTACGGCCAACGTAAATGATCGACCTGCCGGATAACCAGGTCTGCTTTAAACGAAAATTGTTTTCATCCGGAGCTGGGGAACTTTTTGTGCCGCCATTGCGCGCGCGAAGGCGCGCGGGCGGGGCGCCCTCCCGCCCGCGCGCCACCGCGCGCGAAGGCCCTACGGCTGCCGGTCCCCGGACCGGGCGAGCGCGCGGGCCACGCCCGCGATCCCCAGGCCGATGGCGAGCACCGGCAGGATCCACACGGCGTCGAATCCCCAATCGCCCGTGCCGCTGACCACGAACACGACACCGAGGAGCACGAAGAGCAGTCCCGCGATCAGGGAGCCCCAGTCGGTTTTACGACGAGACACGCCGCACCTCCATATCGCCGCCGTAGGACGCCAAACTGACGATAAGAGTGGGCGGATTCTCGGACAATTCACTCTTTTCCCCAGCGGGTTCCCTTTCCGCGCCGGCGTCGGACCCGACCGGCTCCAGCGTCTCCCGCACGTCCAGCCGCGTGCCGGCCCGTGCTGTGTCGGCCACCCGGATCTCACCGAACGCCGCCGTCCCGTGGAAGACGACCCGCGCCGTGTCGGGCACCAGCACCTCGGTCCAACCGAAACGCACGTCGGCGTTGACGTTGACCCGCTGCCCCGGCTCCAGCGGCAGCCGGGTGAGGTCGAGTGCGGCCGCGCCGCCGGTGAGCTCGTAGCGCTGCTCGGCCTCGACGACGGTGGCCGGGCGCCACGTCGTGTCACCGAAGCGCAGGGCCGTCAGGTCGACGGTGGCGGCGGCCACCAGCAGCAGCGTCGCGAGTGTGCCGACGGCGATCAGCCCGCGCGGGTCGCCGATCCACGCGCCCGCGACCAGGGCCAGTCCGATGATCACGACGACGCTCCCCAGGTAGACGGGGCCGATCTCCGGTCCCACCAGGGTCGACAGCGAAAAGCCGCCGGTGAGGCCGAAGGCGATGCCGGTGGCGGCGAGAAGCATCCAGAACACGTGGACGATCAGCAGTCGGCCGTGCCTCCTGCGGCACGGCCCGCTGGACTTCGGCGTCTCCGGCCCGGCCGCGCGCGAGAGATCCACGGCGCCGCGCGCGGTCGGCTCCCCGTCGCCCCCGTCCCCGTTCCCGTCGTCGCCGTCCTCGCCTCCGGCCCGACCCCGCGCCCGCCCCGCGACCACGGCGAGGTCGATCGGCCCGCTCGGCGCGGCGGCCCATGGCTGCGCCGGGTTGTAGTACGCCGGGGCCGGTTCGGGGGCCGGCGCCGTCGGCGCGGGCTCCTTGGACTTCAGCCAACCGGGGAGGTCGCGCGCCGTCTGCTGCAGGTCCACCCCGCGGTTGTGGGCGGTGAGCGCGCCGAGGATCAGCGGGGTCGCCAGCACCAGCGTCCCCCAACTGAACCCGCCGACCAGGCTCAGCGCGGTCGCCGCGGCCAGCCCCACGGCCAGCAGCGTCAGCACGGCCCTGGCCGCCAGCCGGCGGTTCAGCAACTGCTCGATCATCGCCGGGCCGCCCCGGGAGTCGCGCATCATCATCCACGCGGCGATGTAGAGCCAGAGCCCGGTGCCGCCGGCGAGCGCGGTCATCGCGAACGTCGCGCGCCACACGACCGGGTCGATGCGCGTGTGGTCGCCGAGACCGGCGCACACCCCCGTGACCACGCCGGCCGCGTCGTTCTTGCGCAGCTCCCGCTCTTCCCGTTCCTCATGCTCCTCGGCGGCGCCCGCGGGCGGGGACGCCGAGGACGGCTCAGGCGCGGGCTCCCCCCGCTCCGGATCACCGTGAACCGGTTCGCGCTCCTCGCTCATGGCCGCTCACCGCGACTTCCCTTCGTGCTCACACCGTCCATCGTCGCTCCTCGCGCGTGCCGTTTCCCATCCGGGAGCACCCTGAGCACACCCTGACCCCGTTTTCGGGGAAGACGGGGACGCCCCCTGATGCGGCGGCGCGCGCGAGCGCGGCATGCTGGATGTGTGAGCGGAGGAAGGCGAGGGCGTTTTCGTGGCGGAGACGGCGACTGAGGCGCCGCGGCTGTACCGCGGGCGCGGCGACAGGCTGCTCGCCGGGGTCGGCTCCGGCCTGGCGCGGCACCTGGGCATCGACCCGGTGGTCACCCGCCTGGCGCTGCTCGCCCTGGCCATCGGCGGCATCGGCATCGCCGTCTACCTGGTGCTGGCCTTCTTCGTCCCGGTCCGTCCCGAGACCGAGGACGACGGTGTCGGCGACGGCGGCGACGCGCGCAGGAAGGGCCGCGACATCAGCCAACTGCTCGCCTACCTGGCGCTCGCCGCCGGCCTGGGCGTGCTGTTCCTGCTCTTCGGCGGCGTCTTCGACCCGCTGCTGTGGTTCCTCGTCTTCGGCACGCTCGGCGCGGCCATCCTGTGGCAGCAGGCCAACCCCGCCCAGCGCGACCAGTGGGTGAGCAGCACCGCCTTCCGCAGCCGCAAGAGCTGGGTCCGCACGGGTGCGGGCGTGCTGCTCGTCGTCACCGGCGTCCTGGGCTTCCTCGCGTTCCAGCAGCAGATGCACGAGGCCCGCGCCGGCCTCACCTTCGCCCTGACGATGCTCGCGGGCATCGCGCTGATCGCCGCACCGTGGATCATCGGCCTGGTCCGCGAGCGCGACCGGGAACGCAGGGAGCGCATCCGCAACCAGGAGCGCGCCGAACTCGCCGCGCACATCCACGACTCCGTGCTGCACACCCTCACCCTGATCCAGCGGCGCGCCGAGGACTCGCGCGAGGTGCAGCGGCTCGCCCGCGTGCAGGAACGGGCGCTGCGCAGTTGGCTCTACAAGCGGCCCGCCGACGCCGAGACCACCGTGACCCCGGCGCTGGAGCGGGTCGCGGCGGAGGTCGAGGAGGCCCATGGCGTGCCGATCGAGGTCGTGTGCGTCGGCGACTGCCCGATCGACGACGGGATCCGCGCCGCGCTCCAGGCCGCCCGCGAGGCCATGGTCAACGCCTCCAAGTACGCGGACGTGGACAGCGTCTCGGTGTTCGGCGAGGTCGAGCCGGAGGAGGTGCTCGTCTTCATCCGCGACCGGGGCGCGGGCTTCGACCTCGATTCGGTGCCGGCCGACCGCATGGGCGTGCGCGGCTCCATCATCGGCCGGATGCAGCGCCACGGCGGCGGCGCCCGCATCCGCACCGCGCCGGGAGAAGGAACCGAGGTGCAGTTGCGCATGCCCCGCAGCACGGCGGTGTGAAATGTGGCCGGGGTCGGGCAGCCGCACCACAGTCCGCCGCTCCGTGGGTAAGGTCCAAGGCGTGGCAGACGACAGTACATCTGACAGTGACGCTGTGAACGTGCGCGAAGGCGGCGCCGCGGTCGGGTTCGGCGACGGCGGCGTGCCCCGCGTCGTGATCGTGGACGACCACCGGCTGTTCCGCAGCGGCGTGCGCGGCGAACTCGGCGACGCGGTCGAGGTCGTCGGCGAGGCCGGTGACGTCGACAGCGCGGTGCACGTGATCGGCGAGCAGCAGCCCGACCTCGTCCTGCTCGACGTCCACCTGCCCGGTGGCGGCGGCGTCGAGGTGCTGCGGCGGGTGCTCGCCAGGCACTCGGAGATCCGGTTCCTCGCGCTGTCGGTGTCCGACGCCGCAGAGGACGTGATCGGCGTGGTCCGCGGCGGTGCGCGCGGCTACGTCACCAAGACCATCTCGGGCAAGGAGCTCGCCGACGCCATCGTCCGGGTCGCCGACGGCGACGCCGTGTTCTCCCCGCGCCTGGCCGGATTCGTCCTGGACGCGTTCGCCGCCACCGACGCCCCGCCGATGGATCCCGAGCTCGACCGCCTCACCCAGCGCGAACGCGAGGTCCTGCGCCTGATCGCCCGCGGCTACGCCTACAAGGAAGTGGCCAAGGAGCTCTTCATCTCGGTGAAGACGGTGGAGACCCACGTCTCGTCGGTGCTGCGCAAGCTCCAGCTCTCCAACCGCCACGAACTGAGCCGCTGGGCGACGGCGCGCAAGCTGGTGTAGTAGAGCACGACACTCGCCCGAGGGGGTTTTGAAGGCCCGCCCTGGAGGGGGTTCGTGCGGGTGCGGTTCTCTCGTGCGGCCGCAGGCCCGTTGAGGCGAACGCCGCACCCGTGCGCGAAGCGGAGCTGTTGCCTTGGGTGCGGGCCGACACCGGGGTTTCGGCCTGGAGTGCAGGACGTCCGATGTGTTTCGCGCGGAGCCGGGCGCCCCGGGGACACGGGCCTTCGGCCACACGGCGGGCCGCCCGTTCTCCGCGAGCCCTTATGGCTGAGATTCAAGACCCCCGGTGGTTGAGGGGAGCGGGCGCGGTCTCCCAACCACCGAGAGGCTTCGAAACCCTCTGATCAGCGCCTTAACGCAGCGCGTTGAGCATGCGCTTGAGGAACTCCTCGGAGTTCACCTGCGTCACCAGCGCGGCCTTGGGGCGGTCGTCGCTCAGGTCGGGGTTGGGACGCAGGTCGGCGACCGTGAGGCCGCGGGTGTGCTCGCCCTTCAGCTCCACCCGGACCGGGACCTCGACCGACTCGGTGACCAGCGCAGGGTCGGTGAGGATCGCCGCGGCCAGCGGGTCGTGCATCGCGCACGCGCGCTCGCCGAACACGTCGGTGTACCAGCCGACGTAGAAGTCCAGGAACCTCGACGACGAACGCGCGCGGTCGCTCTCCACCGCCGCCAGCTCGTCCAGCCACGGGCCCCGCGCCAGCGTCCGCATCGTGACGTCCAGCGCCACGAGCGTCAGGTCGAACCCGGCGGCCAGCACCACTTCCGCGGCCTCGGGGTCGTTGTTGACGTTGGCCTCGGCCCACGGGGTCACGTTGCCCGCCACCTGGACCGCGCCGCCCATGACCACGACCCTGCGCACCAGCTTCGGCAACTCCGGCTCCAGGCCCAGCGCCAGCGCCAGATTGGTCAGCGGGCCGACGGCCAGCACGTCGATCTCGCCGGGCGCCGAGCGGGCCAGCCGGACCAGCAGCTCGGCCGCCGACTCCTCCACGGCGGCGCCCCCCGGCTCCGGCGTCTTGACGTCGCCCAGCCCGTTGCGGCCGTGCACGCCCTCCGCCAGGTGCGGGGGCTGCACCAGCGGCCGGTTCGCGCCGCCGGCCACCGGGACACCGGGCTCGCCGTACAGCTCCAGCAGCCGCAGCGCGTTGTCCGTGGTGACGTCGACGGAGTTGTTCCCGTACACCGTGCCCACGCCGACGAGCTCGACGTCGGGCTGCGCCACCAGGTAGGCCAGCGCCAGCGCGTCGTCGATCCCCGGATCGCAGTCAACGAAGACCCGCACGTTTCCCCCATATGCCTGTTTCGTGTGAACGTTCCCAGCCTAGGACCTGCGCTCTCGTCCACCGCCCGCGGGCACCTCCGCGTTCCCCGTAGTCTGGTGGGGTGTTCTCCCAAGAGCTGCTCCTCGAAGGTCTGAACGTCCCCCAGCGCACCGCCGTGACGCACTCCGGCTCTCCGCTGCTGATCGTCGCCGGTGCCGGTTCGGGGAAGACCCGGGTGCTGACCCACCGGATCGCCTACCTGCTGGCCGAGGGCGGCGTGCGGCCCGGCGAGGTGCTCGCGATCACCTTCACCAACAAGGCCGCGGCCGAGATGAAGGAGCGCATCGAGAGCCTCCTCGGCGCGCGCGTCGCCAACAGCATGTGGGTGATGACCTTCCACTCCGCCTGCGTGCGCATCCTGCGCCGCGAGGCGAGCCGGCTGGGCTACCCGAGCAGCTTCACCATCTACGACTCCGCCGACTCCCAGCGGCTGATGCAGCTGGTCTGCCGGGAGCTGGACCTCGACCCCAAGCGCTTCCCGCCCAAGTCCTTCTCCGCGCAGATCTCCAACCTCAAGAACGAGCTCGTCGACTACGACACCTTCGCCGGCCGGGTCCAGACCGAGCAGGAGAAGAAGCTCGCCGAGGCCTACACGCTCTACCAGCAGCGGCTGCACCAGGCCGGCGCCATGGACTTCGACGACCTGATCATGGTCACGGTCAACCTGCTGCAGATGTTCCCCGATGTCGCCGAGCACTACCGGCGCAGGTTCCGCCACATCCTCGTCGACGAGTACCAGGACACCAACCACGCCCAGTACGAGCTGGTGCGCGAACTCGTCGGAACGGACGGGCCCGAGGCGGCGGTGCCCTCGGCCGAGCTGTGCGTCGTGGGCGACGCCGACCAGTCCATCTACGCCTTCCGCGGTGCGACGATCCGCAACATCATGGAGTTCGAGCGCGACTACCCGCAGGCCCGCACGGTCCTGCTGGAGCAGAACTACCGCTCCACCCAGAACATCCTCACGGCGGCCAACGCGGTGATCGAGCGCAACGCCGACCGCCGGCCGAAGAACCTGTGGTCGGAGCAGGGCGACGGCACGTCGATCGTCGGCTACGTCGCCGACAACGAGCACGACGAGGCGGCGTTCGTCGTCGGCGAGATCGACAAGCTCACCGACGACGGCGCGTGCGCGCCCGGCCAGGTCGCGGTGTTCTACCGGACCAACGCCCAGTCCCGGGTGTTCGAGGACGTGTTCATCCGGACCGGCCTGCCGTACAAGATCGTGGGCGGCGTGCGCTTCTACGAGCGCAAGGAGATCCGCGACGTCCTCGCCTACCTGCGGGTGCTGGCCAACCCCGAGGACACCGTCAGCCTGCGGCGCATCATCAACGTCCCCAAGCGCGGGATCGGCGACCGCGCGGAGGCCACGATCGAGCTGTTCGCCGCGCGGGAGCGGATCTCCTTCTCCCGGGCGCTGCGCCGCGCCGACGAGGCCCCGGGGATCGCCACCCGGTCGCTCAAGGCCGTCAAGGAGTTCACCGCGCTGCTGGAGGAGCTGGAGGAGCTCGTTCCCGACAGCAGCCCGGCCGAGATCGTCGAAGCGGTGTTGCAGCGCACCGGTTACCTCTCCGAGCTCGCCAACTCCAAGGACCTGCAGGACGAGAGCCGGGTGGAGAACCTGGAGGAGTTCGTGGAGGTCGCGCGCGAGTTCGAGAACGGGTTCACCGGGCCGCTGTGGGAGGACGACGACGAGGACGGCGAGGCGCCGGGGGAGTCCGGGGAGTCCGGCGGGGCCGACGCCGAACCGGGGGAGCCCACGCTGGTGGACTTCCTGGAGCAGGTCTCCCTGGTGGCCGACGCCGACCAGATTCCCGACGCCGACGAGCAGGGCGGCGTCGTCACCCTGATGACGCTGCACGCGGCCAAGGGGCTGGAGTTCCCCGTCGTGTTCCTGACCGGCATGGAGGACGGGGTGTTCCCGCACATGCGCACGCTCGGGGACCGGGTGGCGCTGGAGGAGGAGCGCAGGCTCGCCTACGTGGGCATCACGCGCGCGCGGGAGAGGCTGTACCTGAGCCGCTCGGCCGTGCGCAGCGCCTGGGGTACGCCTTCGTACAACCCGCCGTCGCGCTTCCTCGACGAGGTGCCGAAGGAGCTCGTCGACTGGCGCCGGTCGGAGTCCGGCATCGCGAGCGCGCCGGCGCGGCCGAGGATGGGCGCCATGGGCGGTCCGCCGCGCAAACCGGCGCGCGACGCCCCGACGCTGAGCCCCGGCGACAAGGTGACCCACGACTCGTTCGGCATGGGAACAGTGCTGCTGGTCGACGGCGTTGGGGACAGGACGAAGGCGCGGATCGACTTCGGTGCCGACATCGGCGAGAAGGACTTCCTGGTGAAGTTCGCGCCGATCGAGAGGCTGTGACGAGTTCGCCGGTCGGTGAGCACACGCGGTTTGACCTGCGTGGACACGGCCAGATGCGGTGAAGGGGCCCGAGCGTGCGGGCTCCGGGCCCGACCGGTGTTCCCGTCCGGTTCGTCAAGGGCCCGGACCTCCGCTAGAGTCTTCGACGTCGCCGAAAGCGCGGACCACCGGCCAACAGGCCAGGTCGGACGCTACGGCGGCGGCTTCCGGAGAAACCGCACGAAGCACTGCGGAGAGCGGGTACTCTGGTGAGGCCGAGCGAAACGAACGCGGGGATCACCGCGGGCGAGTCGGCCACCCCCACTCTGACGAGCCGGTCCGAGCACTCTCGGCCGCAAGGTAGAGTGGAACCACTCCAGAAAACGCCTCGGGTCTTGACTCGGACGGAATCCGGAGTAAGATTGAAGGGTTGGCCCAAACGGAGAGCCTCTGGTAGGCTCCCGGAGGGAAAACCCCGAAAACTTAAGCGGAAGCGCCGCTGCTGCTGAAGAGCGACTGGTTTGGTCGGCTTGTGTGTGGTGGGCGGTTGTTTTTTGAGAACTCAACAGCGCGATGTTTGTTTTTCTTTATAGCCATGTTTGTTTTGGCCCCGTGCATCGTCCGTTGGATGGTGTGGGGTTCCTTTGATTGGCCGACCCGTGGATGGGTTGGTTGGTCGGGGTTGTTCTCTTCGAGGTTTTCCTCCTGCCCTGGTCGGGGTGGGGGGTGTTTGGCCTTTGATGGAGAGTTTGATCCTGGCTCAGGACGAACGCTGGCGGCGTGCTTAACACATGCAAGTCGAGCGGTAAGGCCCTTCGGGGTACACGAGCGGCGAACGGGTGAGTAACACGTGAGTAACCTGCCCCTGACTTCGGGATAAGCCCGGGAAACCGGGTCTAATACCGGATACGACGCCGGCCTGCATGGGCTCGGTGTGGAAAGTTGTTTCGGTTGGGGATGGGCTCGCGGCCTATCAGCTTGTTGGTGGGGTGATGGCCTACCAAGGCGGTGACGGGTAGCCGGCCTGAGAGGGCGACCGGCCACACTGGGACTGAGACACGGCCCAGACTCCTGCGGGAGGCAGCAGTGGGGAATCTTGCGCAATGGGCGGAAGCCTGACGCAGCGACGCCGCGTGGGGGATGACGGCCTTCGGGTTGTAAACCTCTTTTACCACTCACGCAGGCATCCGGTTTTCCGGGTGTTGACGGTAGGTGGGGAATAAGGACCGGCTAACTACGTGCCAGCAGCCGCGGTAATACGTAGGGTCCGAGCGTTGTCCGGAATTATTGGGCGTAAAGAGCTCGTAGGCGGCTGGTCGCGTCTGCTGTGAAAGCCCGGGGCTTAACTTCGGGTGGGCAGTGGATACGGGCCGGCTTGAGGTAGGTAGGGGAGACTGGAATTCCTGGTGTAGCGGTGAAATGCGCAGATATCAGGAGGAACACCGGTGGCGAAGGCGGGTCTCTGGGCCTTACCTGACGCTGAGGAGCGAAAGCGTGGGGAGCGAACAGGATTAGATACCCTGGTAGTCCACGCCGTAAACGTTGGGCGCTAGGTGTGGGGACTTTCCACGGTCTCCGTGCCGTAGCTAACGCATTAAGCGCCCCGCCTGGGGAGTACGGCCGCAAGGCTAAAACTCAAAGGAATTGACGGGGGCCCGCACAAGCGGCGGAGCATGTTGCTTAATTCGACGCAACGCGAAGAACCTTACCAAGGTTTGACATCGCCCACGTACCCGTAGAGATGCGGGGTCATTTGGTTGGTGGGTGACAGGTGGTGCATGGCTGTCGTCAGCTCGTGTCGTGAGATGTTGGGTTAAGTCCCGCAACGAGCGCAACCCTTGTTCCATGTTGCCAGCACGTGGTGGTGGGGACTCATGGGAGACTGCCGGGGTCAACTCGGAGGAAGGTGGGGATGACGTCAAGTCATCATGCCCCTTATGTCTTGGGCTGCAAACATGCTACAATGGCCGGTACAGAGGGCGTGCGATGCCGTGAGGTGGAGCGAATCTCTTAAAGCCGGTCTCAGTTCGGATTGGGGTCTGCAACTCGACCCCATGAAGGTGGAGTCGCTAGTAATCGCGGATCAGCAACGCCGCGGTGAATACGTTCCCGGGCCTTGTACACACCGCCCGTCACGTCACGAAAGTCGGCAACACCCGAAACGTGTGGCCCAACCCCTTGCGGGAGGGAGTGCGTGAAGGTGGGGCTGGCGATTGGGACGAAGTCGTAACAAGGTAGCCGTACCGGAAGGTGCGGCTGGATCACCTCCTTTCTAAGGAGTCTGTGAGAGTCAGCCGTTTTTCCGACGTGGTTGACGGACTCGAGAGTGGACCCGATGTTCTGGCGTTTCTGCTGGAGGTCGTCGGGGTGGCGTGAAGGAGAACGAGCAGTCCCCTGGTCGTCTGGAAGGGCCGGGGGCGCGCTGTTGGGTGTCTGAGGAAGCAACCGCTGGTTGTTTTCCGCGGGTGCCATCCCATGCGAAGACGCTGGTTGTCCCGGGTTGTTTCGGGTTTGCCGGTTGTTTTAGCCGGGTGTGTGGTGTGTGTTTTGATTTGTGGATAGTGTGCGCGAGCATCTTGTATCTGTGGTGGCCAAGTTAGTGTGGCATACGGTGGATGCCTTGGCACCAGGCGCCGATGAAGGACGTGGGAGGCCGCGATAGTCCACGGGGAGTTGTCAACCGGGCGTTGATCCGTGGGTTTCCGAATGGGGTAACCTAGCCTGTTTCATAGCAGGTTGCCGCTGCCTGAATGTATAGGGTGGTTGGTGGTGACGCGGGGAAGTGAAACATCTCAGTACCCGTAGGAAGAGAAGACAATAGTGATTCCCTGAGTAGTGGTGAGCGAAAGGGGATGGTGGCTAAACCGTGCGCGTGTGAGACCCGGCAGGGGTTGCGTGTGCGGGGTTGTGGGATGCATCTGGCCTAGTCTGCCGGCTGGGCGCGGTGATGGTCGGGTTAGCTGAAGTCGTTGGGAAGCGACGCCGGAGTGGGTGAGAGTCCCGTAGGTGAAGGCCCGGTCTAGCCGTTGGTGTGGTCCCGAGTAGCGCGGAGCTCGAGGAATTCCGTGTGAATCTGGCAGGACCACCTGTCAAGCCTGAATACGTCCTGGTGACCGATAGTGCACGAGTACCGTGAGGGAAAGGTGAAAAGTGCCCCGGTGAGGGGTTGTGAAATAGTACCTGAAACCGTGTGCTGTCAAGCCGTCAGAGCCTTTCGGGGTGATGGCGTGCCTTTTGAAGAATGAGCCTGCGAGTCGTGGTGTGTGGCGAGGTTAACCCGGGTGGGGTAGCCGTAGCGAAAGCGAGTCTGAAGAGGGCGTGTGAGTCGCATGCTGTGGACCCGAAGCGGGGTGATCTACCCATGTCCAGGGTGAAGCGGAGGTAAGACTTCGTGGAGGCCCGAACCCACCAGGGTTGAAAACCTGGGGGATGAGGTGTGGGTAGGGGTGAAAGGCCAATCAAACTCCGTGATAGCTGGTTCTCCCCGAAATGCATTTAGGTGCAGCGTCGTGTGTTGCTTGCCGGAGGTAGAGCGACTGGTTGGCTGATGGGCCCGACAAGGTTACTGAGGTCAGCTAAACTCCGAATGCCGGTGAAGTTAGCGCGGCAGTGAGACTGCGGGGGATAAGCTTCGTAGTCGAGAGGGAAACAGCCCAGATCATCAGCTAAGGCCCCTAAGCGTGTGCTAAGTGGGAAAGGTTGTGGAGTTGCTGAGACAACCAGGAGGTTGGCTTAGAAGCAGCCATCCTTTAAAGAGTGCGTAATAGCTCACTGGTCAAGTGGTTCTGCGCCGATAATGTAGCGGGGCTGAAGTGCACCGCCGAAGCTGTGGATGCACACCGTTGGGTGTGTGTGGTAGGGGAGCGTCGTGCATGAGGTGAAGCCGCGGGGTGACCGTGTGGTGGATTGTGTGCGAGTGAGAATGCAGGCATGAGTAGCGAGACCGGCGTGGGAAACGCCGGCGCCGATTGACTAAGGGTTCCTGGGGCAGGTTAATCCGCCCAGGGTGAGTCGGGGCCTAAGGCGAGGCCGACAGGCGTAGTCGATGGATAACGGGTTGATATTCCCGTACCCGTTCACGTGCGCCCGTACCGGGGCCTCTGAGACTAACCACCACCGAAGCTGCTGGTGGCCTTCGGGCTTCTGGCGGTGGAGGCGTGGGGCCTGAGGGGGTAGTAGGTAAGTGATGGGGTGACGCAGGAGGGTAGCTCTACCGGGCGGTGGTTGTCCCGGGATAAGCGTGTAGCCCGGAGTGCAGGCAAATCCGTGCTCCGTTGTGGGTGAGGCGTGATGTCGAGGCGTTGAGCCGAAGTGAGTGATCCCATGCTGTCGAGAAAAGCC